>NZGC01000079.1 GCA_002689445.1 Gammaproteobacteria bacterium | reverse complement strand
TCGACGATTGACCTTAAATGGGTTGAACTCCGTCAGGAAGTCAGGACTCAGCTGCAGGCTTGATTTTAACGATTGATCAATCTTGCTTTCATAATCCTTACCCAGCCCCTTATCAAGGGCTGTCGATAAGCGCGGTGTCATTGCTCGGCCCTGATAGTAGTGGTGCAGGAGTGCCAACCAGTTGGCGAACAGTAAAAGTAGGCCGAGACTTCCCAAGAGACCGGAGAAACTGCCGGTGAGAAGCATGACCAAGGTCAGTAGCATTTGCACAAGGGTCAATTGCAGCGCCAATTCACCTGCAAACCAGCCAGCGAAGAAGCTATAGGTCATGCCTCGAGCGCCTTTTGCGTAAGGGAAATACACGTTTGCGGTGAGCCCCAGATTGAGCAGTACAAAACAACAAGCGATAAACGACATAAAGGAAGCCTAGGGTTTTATCGCACCGACTATAAACAACAACATCGATGCTCGCCAGTCACCTATTTTGATCACTCAGAAAAGCGACGAGCTACAAGGCAGGTGAAAGGTTACCGTCGACGTTAATCGCTGTGCCGCTGATGTAGCCGCCTGCGTCTGAGCACAAAAGGCAAGCGAGACTCGCGCATTCATCGGCATAACCGAGGCGTCCCATCGGCAATGACTGCCCTGCAGCGGTGATAAATTCGGCCAGAGAAACGTTGGAGCCACTGGCCTGGTGGGCTCTGATAATTTGATCTGATTCAATTCGACCAATGTTTAGCGCATTAACCAAGACATTAAAGGCGGCGCCCTCCCCGGCCAGCACTTTGGTCAGCGCCATGCCTGCGGCCCGAGTGACTGATGTCGGAGCAGAACCTTTGGCCGGTGTTTTAGCAAGGGTGTTAAGCATGTTTATGATTCGACCCCAACGTCTCTCTTTCATTGAGGGGAGAGCCAATCGACTGAGACGCACCGCGGCCATCAATTTTAAATCGAAATCGTACTGCCATTCTGCGTCGGTGATTGATTCAAACGCGCCTGCCTTAGCAAATCCAGCGTTGTTGACAAGAATATCGACCTTGCCGAAGTCTTCGATTACCGCTCGGTAGAGCGATTCAATGGAATCAGATTCAGCTACGTCACAAACATAACCAACGACCCGCTGATCTGACCTGAATCCAATGGTCTCAGCGGCTGCCAATACTTCTGCCTCGGTTCGCGCGGCAAGTGCGATCTCCGCACCCGCCTGCGCAAATTTTTGACCCATCGCGTACCCGAGGCCTTTGCTGCCACCAGTGATCAGCGCTGTTCTGCCTGACAACGAAATTTGCATACTGCGCCTCCTTGAGGGTGGCCTAATACCCACCCAGGTTTTCAGTTTGAGCCTGCTGACCTCGTAGCTCTCGAGCAAACAAATGTTCTTCGATGAGTGCGACCATCAGACTGACATGATCTTTGGTAGCGTTTAGGGCTTTGACATATTGAAATCGCTCGCCACCCGCGGCGTAAAACGCATCTTGGTTCTCGACTTTTATCTCTTCGATAGTCTCAAGGCAGTCAACGGAGAATCCTGGACAGATGACCAGTAAATCCTTTTTGCCTTGAGTCGGCAAAGTTGCCATTTGATCGATCGTAGCAGGCTCTAACCACGCGGCAGGACCAAACTTTGATTGGAAGGAGACCGACCACTGTGAAGGTTTCAAACCGAGCGTGTGTGCAACCAAGGCGGCCGTTGTTTGGCACTGAGATTCATAAGGGTCACCTGCATCGTTCTGTGACATTGGAATGCCGTGAAAAGAAAAGAGTAAGTGAGCGCCCGCTATCAGATTTTTGTTATATTTTTCGACTGATTTGGTCAGCGCATGAATGTATTTCGGGTGTTTGTGATAGTCAGATAAAAATCGAAAATTAGGGATTGTTCGGCCCTCAGTCGCCTTAATCCACTTGTCAAAGACTGCGCCTGTGGTCGCTCCAGCATACTGTGGATAAAGCGGGATGAGTAAATATTCATCACAATCCTGCGAATGTGCCAATTCTAGGACATCACCAAGGGCTGGGTTGCCGTACGTCATCGCAGAAAAAAAATGCAGATCTCGCTCTGGATACTTGCGAGTGAAGTAGCGTCTGACCCGAGTGGTGAGCGCTGCAGTGATGTTCCGAATGGGGCCATCGTGGGTGCCCCAGATCATTCGATAGTTGTGCGCCAGTCGCTTAGGTCGAGTCTTTAAGATGACGCCATGAAGAATCGGTAACCAAACAGAGCGAGGTAAATTGACCACTCGAGGGTCGGCCAAAAACTCCGCCAAGTAGCGCTTGATCTCGGGAGGGTTTGGTGCATCTGGCGTGCCTAAGTTGGCTAATATAATTGCGGTTTTAATAGTGGCTAACCCCCAAAGTTCAAAAAATGTTAACACGTCGGAGAAGATACGTCGTAGCGCTAATCTTAGTTCGACGGATCGAGTGGTTGGGTGCCTCGCTGATTTCGGCGTATACTGCAGTTATCTGGGGGTGACTTGGCTTCGACGCTGGTTGCGAAACCTAAGGTGCATGCCGAGAGGGTAGTGACTCTCGTTAAACAATCGCTGTAACTTGTTATAGTTGCCAATGACGAAAACTACGCGCTAGCTGCCTAAAAAACCTAACCTTCGGGTTAATTTTTATTTAGCTTACCTCGGGGCGGATGTGCCCATGTATTCAAACCGAGGGCTCGACTCATGGGACCGCTGTTAGACCCCGCTTGTGGTTAAAGCAGTTAAACTTAAAGCAAGCTCGCCGTTTAATCCCTGTTTGCCGGGCCAGTGAACGGTTAAATAATAGACAGACTATGCATGTAGAGCCGAAGGCAGAGAACTGACGGACGCGGGTTCAACTCCCGCCACCTCCACCAAATTAACATCCAGTAGCGTCCAGCTATGTCTCATAAACCCCCTAAATTCCAGGGTTTTACATCCAATGCATTGATGAGCTTCTGCAAACACTTGAGCTCCAATGGGGGAGGTTTACCCAGAGAAGCGCTGTCAGGGGTAGGTTCATAGGAGTAGCGACTGCAAGCCCATCAGAGAGACTGCGGTTTGTGGTCTTGCCGCGATTTAGGCTAGAGTGATTTTTGAGGGCTCATTCAACTGAAATCACGGGAGCAAGACTGATGGTTTTAACGAGACTACAATTAATAATAGCGATAAGTTTTGGGATCTATGGATCGGTGGCATTGGCAGGTCATCATGAAGTTGGAGAGCAGAAGGACCATACTTCAGCTGATTGGCAGATCGAGGCTTATAGCACTGCGGCACCGGATTTTATCGGCAAGTTTGCCACGATCATTGGCAGCGATGGATCGGTCCTTCGCCAAGGGAGTAATGGCTGGATTTGCCAGTCAGCAAATCCACGTCCAGTGCCTGAAACAGGATGGGGATCAGCGCATGAGGCTATGGCGGCCTGTCACGACGGTGAAGGCATGAAGTGGATGATGGGTTACATGGCAGGAGAAGCCCCGGTGATGGAGCGCGACACCTTTATGTGGATGCTTCACGGGGATATGGGTGAGGATAATACGGCGGCCGGCGTGCTCAACGAGCAAGATGCCGCGGCAGGTCAATGGATTGAATCAGGCCCTCATCTCATGCTCATGCCGAAAGATCCTTCAAGCCTCGCGAACTATCCAACCGATTTTACAACCGGGGCTCCCTACGTCATGTTTGCGAACACGCCCTACGCACACTTGATGATCCCCGTTTCGGGCTATTACCAATATCAGCCGGAGTCGGCGCCCGAGTAAAATAGGATAGACCAAAACGCTGCCACCGTGATGACGTAGGGGGCAGCGGTGCTGATCGTGTGGGTAAACCACGGCTACGAAAACGGTAAGAAGATAGGTCTCCTTTAGTGCCTTGATTGACTGACTTGACTGTCGTTTCCAACTTTGACCCTTTTTGCCGGTCTGCGAGGGCGTCCTTGATGGCCGCGTGACTGGGCGTAGAAAGTGAATACCTGATCTTGACTTGATTCGGCCTTGCCTGAGCGAGTTAGGGGTGTATGGGAGCGAGCGATGGAAAGGTTTTCACAAGCGGCAGACAACAATCAAAACGCGATACTTCACGTCATGAGGGCATGGCTTCCAGACGGGGGTGACGTGCTCGAGATCGGCAGTGGTTCGGGTCAGCATGCGATCCACATGGCCAAGTCAATTTCGGCCTTGCGCTGGCAACCCACGGAACAGGCTGGGGTATTAGCTGCGTTGACCCACAATGTTCGGAACTATGGCACGCCAAATATTGCAATCCCTATCAGTCTCGACCTCTCAAAACATGAATGGCCTACTAGAGGCTTCGACGCCGTCTATTCGGCGAATGTCCTGCATATTGTCAATACGACGCTTGGAGCGACATTGATACAGGGTTCAGCGGCGGTTTTAGAGCGCGGCGGTTTTATGTTGCTCTACGGACCGTTTAAGTATCGAGGGAAGTTTACAACGGAATCTAATGCAAATTTTGATGCCTTTTTGAGAGACAGAGATTCAAAAAGTGGGATCCGTGATGTCGAATGGGTTTCAGCAATTGCCGAAGAAGAGGGCCTTAAGCTCATTGAGGATCAAGATATGCCGGCAAATAATCAGTTTTTAATTTTTCGAAAACTGCGTTAACTTGTCGCAGCAACCTACCTATCGATGAAAGTGAATCGTTGACAAAAGTTGAGAGAAGAAGAGTTGAGTTAAGCAGGTTCGTCAAGCAGAGTCGGAGTCGATAGATTGAGTGAGGCGGCCACAATCGGAGTCAGCTCAGTCGTTAGGCGGTCCCGTGAGGGTCAGAGGTATGAAGGTTGCGGTTTGTTATAGGCCTGTGAGTTGATGGAGCGCGGAATGTTGGATCAATACCGTTGGATTACCATTGATCTTCGAGGCCGCAGACGTTTGGTTCCGTAACGGTTCTAACCGCTAAGCGGTTCTCCCGCATAGGATGACGACCTAGCGGGTTGAGTGCTCGAACGGAATATTGATGAGCGTGTTGCCGCCCGAAATTACATAGATCGGGGGTAGGGTTCACGTTGAATACTTAAATGATACGTTGTATCATTTTTGATCTAGGGAAACACGAAGTTATGGCAGCGCACAAAGCTCAAACAACACTCAGTGCCTTAAAACAGGCGGAATCACGCTGCAACACGCGAGGTACTCGTCTGACGGAAAAGCGTCGTCAAGTCTTAACGGGATTACTAGATTCTAAAAAGGCGCTTTCAGCTTATGAATTGACCGATTATTGCCGAGATCACTTGGGTTATCAGTTGCCCGCGATGTCGGTCTATCGAATTCTCGAATTTCTTGAGGGAGAAAGTTTAGTCCATCGCCTTGATCTGGCTAAAAAATACGTTGCTTGCTCGCATATCCTTTGTGATCACGAACACGATCTACCCCAGTTTTTGATTTGTAAGGAGTGCTACCGCGTGCAAGAAATCAGCATTAAGAGAAATTTAATGCAATCATTAAACCGGTCGGTGGAAGAAGCTGATTTCAAATTAGCGAGTCAACAGCTTGAGTTCGATTGTGTTTGCAGTGATTGCTATGAGTGATGCCGCGGCTTCAACTAGGAGTATGTTGCTCGATAAGACGGCCATCAGCCTGTCTTCTGTCTGCGCCCTGCACTGTCTGCTGCTACCTGTCGGGCTTGCTTTCCTCCCCTCTTTGGCAACCTTGCCATTTGGTGATGAGAGCTTCCATCAAGGACTGATTTTTCTCGTTCTACCTTTGAGCTTGATTGCGTTAACGTTAGGTTGCAAGCGTCATCGTCAGTGGCAAGTATTTGCTGTTGGAGTAGTGGGCTGTGGTGTGCTGCTGATTACCGCTACTGTCGGTCACGATTTCATGAGTGAAACTGCCGAGAAAATCGCGACGGTAATCGGGTCCAGTTTGGTTGCGGTGGGGCACTTGATTAATTTTCGTCGATGCCGCCAAATTGATTGCGAACATTAACTCGATGCTGCATGCCAACTAAGCTGAGCCAGATCCCCACCAATGTGATTACTGGGTTTTTGGGCGCTGGTAAGTCCACCGCTATCTTGAACCTGATACAAAAAAAACCATCTGAAGAGCGTTGGGCGATTTTGGTCAACGAGTTTGGTGAAGTAGGGATCGATGGTGGCTTGATTGATGCCGCAAGTAGTCCTGATGTTTTTATCCGTGAGGTCCCGGGCGGCTGCATGTGTTGCACGGCAGGTTTGCCGATGCAAATGGCGATGAACATGCTGTTAGCCCGCGCAAAACCTGACCGTTTGTTGATTGAGCCGACGGGTTTAGGTCATCCCTTGGAAGTTTTAAGCGCGTTAGCTACCGAGCACTATCAGCAACTGCTCGACTTGCGAGCGACCCTAACTTTAGTGGATGCGCGAAAAATTAGCGACACGCGCTACACGGATCATGCGACTTTTAATGAACAGCTAGCTATCGCAGATATTATTGTCGCCAGTAAGGCTGATCAATATGGGGCAACCGAATTTGATCAATTGAGTGCCTACCTAGAGCAAAAAGATTGGTTATCTGAGCGTCGGCTAGAGGCTTCAAGGGAGGGTGAGTTAGCACTGAGGCTGTTGGATCAACCTCGCCGAATATGGCAGCTCCCTGAGCCTGTTTTGCCGAGCGCGCCGACTTCAAATGTCGATGAATCTTCTCAGGCAGAAATAGACTTTCCTCCCGAGGGGTTTATTCGGCTCAGCAACAGTGGAAGTGGCTTTGTCTCTCATGGTTGGATTTTTCGCTCGGACTTTGTGTTCGATCGTCCCGCGTTAGCGGGATTGATTAAAGAAACCGCCGCTGAGCGGGTTAAGGCATTAATCCGGACCAACAAAGGTAACGTTGGATTCAACTTTTCTGGAGAAGGGGTAGAGGAAGTCATGCTTCGAGCACTACCAGATAGCAGGCTCGAATTAATCGCGAGTGAAGATTTTCGGCTCGATCTGTTCGAGCCAAAACTGTTAGCGACTGTGCAGACATTATAGGCTGCACAGTCGCTCAGCTCGGTTGCCTCAATCAGTGACGATATCGCAGGCCAATTCTAAAACTCCGTCCCGCCTCAGGGGCAAAACTCTTGAGCAGCGAAGTATGGTTTCTGATTTCTTCGTCGAGCAGATTGTCTCCTCTTGCGAAGAGTTTCAATTCGCCTTGGTTGCCAATATCCCAGTGATAATCGGCGTAAAAGGATACGAGATTGTATCCATCAGTTGCTAATTCGAACTCACTAGTATCATTTTGTTCTCTGACTCTAAAAGCATGTGCATGCACCGTCCATTGTTCGCCAAAGAACTCTACTTTCGTGCCCAATTTCGCAGCGGGGATTCTTGGAATGTTACCACCAGCATCAAACTCAGCGTTGACCAGGTCGCCGGTGAATGACCAATTCATGCTGACTTGGTCAGATGCGAACACCTCAAAGACAACTCGGCCCTCAACACCGGTAAATTCGGCATCTCGGGCTTCATACTGACCGATTAACTGCTCTTCAAATTCACTGCCATCAACATTTAAGTAGATGTAGTTATCAATTTGATTTGAGTAAACGCTGAGCTCGCCAGTTATGCGATCGGTATACAAACGATATCCGAATTCAAAATTGTTCGATGTTTCAGGTGCAAGATTCGGGTCGCCTATCTCGAGTAGATTGGTGGCAGCATGTAAGACCAAAGCTTCATCATCACTTGGCCGTCCGCAGGTGCTGTTGTCAACATTCGCGAACAGTTCCTCGACAGAGGGGGTTCGAGAAGCGCGGGTCAAGCCAATAAAGGCGTTGGCACTCTGGTTAATGTCATAAAGCAGGCTGCCGCTAGCGCTGAATTCAGTCTCTGAACTTTCGCATGCTCCTGTCGCTACGGTATTTCGATCGAATCGAAGACCGAGCTCGACGTTGAAGCGATCACTCTCAAACTGCTCGAAGGCGAATATCCCGAGATTGTCGATATCTGACTGAGGAATGAAGGCCTCTTCGCCAATCGCGCTAAACTGACTCTCGGAAAACTGCAGACCGTAAACACCTGACCACGCGCCTAAGCTTCGACGGCGGAGGCTGATGCGTCCTTCTGAGCCTTCATTATCATAGGTGGTTCCTATGACGGATCCACCATCTTCAAAGTACTCGACTTCATCATGAGCGTAGTCAGTGTAGGAAAAAGAAGCCTTCAATGACTCAACCCAGCCTGCGGCAAAATTGAGACCACCCCGTAAGTCGTAACGAGTCTTCTCGATATCGAGACGAACAAATTCGACTTCCTCATGACCATGCTCGCCGTCGTGATGGTCATCATCATGCTCTTCATCATCGTGATGGTCATCGTCCTCGCCATGCTCCTCATCATCGTGATGATCATCGTCCTCGCCATGCTCCTCCTCATCGTGATGATCGGCGTCCTCGCCATGCTCCTCATCATCATGCTCCATGCCATGTTCGTCGCCATGAGCGTGGGTGTGAGACCCTGGCGGCAGGCCGTAGCGGTTGCTCAGTTTGGTCACGGATGCCCCAATAAAGCCGCGGTCCCCGACAAACGAAAAACCAATTGATCCACTTGAGGATTCACTATCAGAATTACCAATGAAGCCTAGCGTGTTGGTTAACGGCTCGTCCTCATGATGACCCTCGTCATCGTCATGGTGATCCTCGTCATCGTCATGGTGATCCTCGTCATCGTCATGGTGATCCTCGTCATCGTCATGGTGGCCGCCCTCATGTGCGTGTTGCAGTGCTTCGAGCGCTTCTACCGCTATGACATCGATTGCAAGCCCGGGTATTTCGACGTTGTTGCTGCTTCGCTCAAAGCCTTCGATATGAAACGCAAAATTTCCCTTACCGGCATCGAGTCGAAACAGGCTCCGGGATTCATCGTTATTGTTGTTATGGGTTTGCTCAAACATGATCGCGGGCTTTTCAGGCACCACCTCGGGAATTCGACCGTCGATCACGTTGACCACGCCGCCAATCGCACCACTCCCGTAAAGCAGACTGGCAGGACCTCGAATGATTTCGACCCGATTGGCAAGGCTTACCTCGACGCCTTCAGCGTGATCAGGGCTCTGGTTAGAGACATCTGTTGTACCAACACCATTCTGCAGGACACCAATGCGATTGCCCGTATGGCCGCGAATAACGGGGTGTCCAACGCCAGGGCCGAAGGAGGCATTGTTGATCCCGATTTCCTCTTTCAAAGTCTCTCCCAGGGAATTGGCCACATCTTCAAGCAGAGATTCGCCGCCCAATACGTTGACGGGTTGAGAGGTTTCCGCGGCGCTTCTGCCGAAGGGACCGCTGACGACAATTTCTTCTAGATATTGATCATGAGCACCTGAATGAATGTCGGCTGCTGAGGGATCGGCGGCGCTGAATGAGCTGCCTAAAGAAAGGGGGAGTGACAAAAGCCACAGGTAATAAAGTTTTTGTCTCATGTGTCTTCTCGATAGTTTGAGTGAGTTAACCCAATAGAGCTTGGGTTTTAGGATGTGAATACTATGATATAACATATCATTTAGCAAACCCTGCTTATCGTCGGTTTTGAGTCATTTCAGTCTCAAGAGCTATTGGATTGTAGTTGCAAAGTCAGTTAGCAAAGTGACACCACGGTCAATGCTCGAGCGCAGAGAAACGGTGGCTTGAGTCGAGCACCGTTTTAAGGGCATAGTGGCTAGTGGAATTGGAGTTAAGCAAACGATAACCATGACAGTATGCATGGATACTAATCAACAGAGAGGTCTGCGATGGGGATGTCACAAGCCGAAACAATCCAGGCAGAATTTTTTTATCGTAAACCTCTTAGAGTCGGTGAGGCCAAACCCGTATTCGGCTTGAGCCCTGCCACTGCGGAGCGGCCGGATCACGAAGCATTTATCAAACCAGTGAAAAACGCCCGTCTTTCTCAGCATCAACTGTCTGAATCGGGTTTCGTATTGCTGGAACACGATACCGCCGTACTGGATTTTTATAATGATTCGCAGGTTGCTGAGATTTACTACCCGGAAATGCAAAGACTCGCTCAGACAGCCAGCGGAGCTGATGTTGTGTTTATCCAGTCGCACATTACCCGGAATGAGGCAGAAGCGGCCCTCGGTAAACGTCTTGGCGCTCATCGTTTGGTTCACAATGATTTTACACCCAATTTCAAGTCGACCATTGAGCCTTTGTTAGCGACTGCCGAGAAGCAGCCTCAACGGGTAGCAGTCTACAATCTCTGGCGCCGATTCGATGCTGATGGGCTTGATGCGCCGTTCGCTGTCTGCGACTCACGTAGCGTATCTGAGACCGAACTGATACCCACGGATTTGTATAATTACGGTGATAGCGAGGGGTTCGCGGTCGAGATTTATCAGTCCGCGCACTCCAATCAACATGAGTGGTACTTTTATCCAAAAATGGCGGTAAACGAGGTGCTAATGTTTAAGACTTATGATTCAGCGGAAGTGCCTTTTTTGCCGACATTGCATAGTGCGTTTGATGATCCAGCGTATCCCTCGGGCACTACCTCAGCTCGGGAAAGTGTAGAGGCACGAGCAATTTGCTTGTTTTATTAGTAAGCGCTCGATTTAAAGAGCTTGAATCAAAGAAGCGGCATGAAAGAGCTTCGATCCAAATAGCTTAGATTTAAAACACTCAGCCTAATGGGCCACTTTATTCAAGCGAGGTTTGGTTAGCAGTCTTGAGATGCTCGCAATAACGAGTTCGTCAAAGCGTCCTAGACCCGACAGCATCTTTTAGAGTGTCTGTTAGCGAATCTGTTAGAGAGTGCGTTGAAAAGTTCGTTTCGGGCAAAGCAAAGAGCCGAGCTGCGATTGCAGAGGGGGTTAAAGACGCTGCTTACTGCCAAAATATGGCCCAACAAGCGGCCGCGGTACCAACGCATAAACAGTAGTAAGAGAAATACCGTAACTGTGCCTTCTGCACCAGGCTGATCATCCATTGACAGGCAAACAACCCGGTCAGAAAGGCGGAAATGAACCCGACGAAAAGGATGCTGGTTTCATCCGTACTGAGTGCAAACTCACCATCAATCAAGTCTTTGGCAACTTTGCCAAGAATGAGTGGTACAACCATTAAAAACGAAAATCGGGCCGCCCGGGTGCGATCGATACCCAGAATCACCGAGGTCGAAATCGTTGCCCCTGATCTTGATATGCCCGGTAAAATGGCAATCGCTTGGGCGACGCCAACAATCAATGCGCTGCCATAGGTGACATCTCGGTCCGTGTTTTTGGCTCGATCAGCAATAAATAGCAGCAGCCCAGTAAGCCAGAGCATGGCACCAACCAATAAAATTTGCTGGTCAAATAACGTCTCTAACTCTTCTGAAAAAAGAACACCGATCAAAGCAGCGGGCACCATGCTGAGCAGAATCTTTAGGCTAAACTGCCATTCTGGACTCGTGATACTTTGAAATAGCCCCCGTGTAATTTCTGCTACGTCGCGTCGAAAGACCACCAAGGTGCTCAAGGCTGTCGCCAGATGCAGCACAATCGTGAACATCATGCTCTCTTCGGGTAAGCTCGTGTCACCCAACAGCACTTTGCCCAGCTCGAGATGGCCACTGCTGCTAACAGGCAGAAACTCGGTTAACCCTTGCACGATGCCTAGCAAGATTGCTTCCAAATGACTCAAATTGTTCTCCAACCAGAACGTGCATTGTAGGCGATTTTGGACGAAAACATTGAGTTTCTTCGAACCAGATGCAGCAGGTTAGGACATCGATGCCATCACATCTAAGCTGGCGAGTTATCCTTGAGTTAAGCTTCGTCAAGCCAGCGATCGCACTGATCCCCGTACCTGAGGCCGCGTTAGGCAGATTCTGATTGGATCACCTTGGCTCGCATAATTTGTGGTTGAGTGAGCAAAACGATCACGACCACCGCAAGAGTTAGGTAGGCGAGGACCGGGAACACGATGCCGAGACCAAGCCATTGACCGACCAGTGCGACGGGCATAGTCATCAGTTGGGCAAAGGCCATATTCAATTGGAAAATGCTCATGATCCGACCGCGAATGTGATCCGGCACGATATGTTGAATCAACACGGTGCTGGAGACCATGAGCGTTGTCATGCCTGCCCCCAACCCAAAGTTGCCAATCATCACGTTAATCTCTGCCTTGCCAAGTACAAACACTAAAAAAGATAAGGCAAATAATACTGCGCCAAAGCCAATCAAGGCGCCGCGATGAACCATGTTTGAAAAACGAGCAAGGATAATAGCCGCAAATAAGGAGCCAATCCCCCAAAACATTACAATGAAACCCATCTTTGGAATCGGCACACCAACGACGGTGGTTACCCAGGTTGGCCCAAGGCTTGCGGTGGCTGGATAGCCAAAGCCCATCATCATGATCAGGAGAATAATGGTCCACAAGATGACCGGCTGTTGGCGTGCATATTGTAACCCCACCTTAATATCCGATTTGATCTGGCCAAACCCATAGGGTCCGGGTGCCGGTCTGCTTGCCGAGTGAGTTGGGGAATATTTCATCAGACCGATGAAGATAAGGGCAATGAGATGGCCCACTAGGCTTGCAGCATAGGCGCCGCTGAATCCCAACTGATCAATCATCAAGCCAGTCGTCATCATGGCAATGGGCATGGCGATTTGGCCAGACACTTGGTTGAGCGATATGCCGGAGGGGGTCAACTGTTGGCCTAACACGTCCGGGACAATGGCCAAGCGCGTTGGAGCATCGATACTCTGCAGACCAGAGGTTAAAAATGTCAGTAAGAAGAACAAACCAAAGCCGAGCACACCGCCGACTTCGGCGTACATGAGCGCAGCGATGGCGAGGGTCATCAAAATTTGTAGGGCCTGAATGAGCAACAGCAGATGTTGGCGATTAAAACGGTCCGCCAGGGCGCCACCATAAAGACCAAAAGTGAGCGCCCCCAAACCCCGCGATGTGGCAATAAACGCGACAAGGATTAACCAGATGTCTCTGGGTGCGGTAGCCTGAACCCAAAGAATTTGGGTGATAAACTGCAAGGGCATCAGCATTTGACCGATGGCAAAGCCCGCTAAAAGTAAACGAAAATCGCGGTGATAAAGCGGTGCTAAGGCACCGGTGGTTACTGCGCTCATGAGTTAATCAACTGCGGTTTCGCACACGCTAACACAAAAGTTTGACGATTGTGGCGGCCAACTGCAGTGATCAGCCTTGTCGATCAACGCTTTGGCAAACGATTCATTCTAAGAGCCGGATGACTTGTTCGGGGTCCGGCCCACCGGGTAAAAACATGACAGCAGCTTCTTTAAATCCCACACCCGCAAAGGCCAATAAACGGTCTCGTAGTTCGCCAAGATCTGTGTTCTTGTCGAGTTGAATCGTAGAGACGATGGCTTGCTGACCGCCGGCTTTATGATACGCGCCAGCGGCGAGGGCGATTTCTGAATGGCTACGATAGTGGGCTGAGGCGATCCAGCCATCAAATTCTCGTGCCGCGGTTTCGACGTTGTTGCCCCAGCTCCCTAAAAGAAGAGGTGGACCGCCACTGACTTCTGGCCAAGGGGTAAGTTCAACAGAGCTGTCCCCACCCTCCAACAATTGTTTGAATTCCACCAATGATTGATTGAAGCGTTTGAAGCGTTGTTCGAAAGATTGCCCAAATACGGCAAAATCAGTGGCCGTTGAGCCGGTGCCCAAGCCCAATAGCAACCGGTCACCGCAAAGTTGCTGTAGTGAAAATATGCTGTGCGCGAGTGCAGCGGGTTGATACAACGGGAGTTGCAGTACCGCAGTGCCCAGTTTTATGCGGTCGGTCACCGCAGCGGCCGTGGCCAGAGCGAGCAATGGGTCTGTCATCATGAACCCACGTCCGCTGGCTTGAGCTGTCCACAGGGTGTGATAGCCCAGCTGCTCAAAATGAACGGCCTGCCTGCCTAGCGCTTGTGGCTCGGCTAAAGCGGGCAAAGGTGATAGTAAAACCCCGAGATGCATTTTGGTCTCTCCTAAAATTGCAGACTGTCTTGACCCTGAACGAGATTAAAGGACCCAAAAGACAGTATAGGGGAAACGTTATGCGAATAGGTCGTATTAAAGAAAAGCGACCGGGCGGTGAGATCGAAAACCAGACTATCAAGCATTTCGATCAAGCAGTAATACTGGCTTGCATGAGCGCCGCCAGCGGACGACCTCGCGGCAACCCGTGTCGTCGAAACACGATGGAGAACGCTGACTCAGGGTTAAGGGTTGTATTGTCTAGCTTCACCCGTTATTAATAGCGATCAAATGCTAGCGATCACATCGAGATCGCCCGAAAAAAGAAGGGGAATGGACAATGAGTGAAGCCACACAAGAGAAGACGCCGTTTTGGCTCAAGGATAATTTTGCGCCGGTATTCGAAGAAAGAACCGAGGCATCCTTGAATGTGATCGGTCAGATCCCGGAGCAGCTGAATGGCACGCTCATGCGCAATGGTGCTAACCCCCAGAGTGGCGAGTCCGCCCACTGGTTTTTAGGTAACGGGATGCTGCACGGCGTTAAGCTCGAAGCGGGAGCGGCCCATTGGTATAGAAACCGTTACGTCAAAACGCCTCTGTACTTACAGCCAGAGGGTGACGTGATGCAAGGTTTAGGCGATATGACCATGTCTGCGGCTAATACCAATGTCATCCAGCATGCCGGCAAAATTATGGCGCTAGAAGAAGGGCATTGGCCCTTTGAAGTTTCCAGAGATTTAGAAACCATAGGGCCCAATAACTATGAAGGCAAACTCGCTGGGCCAATGACGGCGCATCCTAAAATATGTGCAGAAACAGGCGAAATGTTGGCCTTTTCCTATGGCATGGCGCCACCTTATTTGACCTATCTGCGCATCTCGGCTGAAGGTGCGCTATTGCAATCGGAGCAGATCACGGTCCCTGGGGCGACCATGATCCACGACTTCAATATCACTCGAAATCACGTGATATTTATGGATTTGCCGGCGGTGTGGAATTTTGAAGGCATGGGTGATAATGGCTTACCGATCGTTTGGGATGAGTCTTATGGCGCTCGTTTAGGCGTGATGCCTCGATCAGGTTCGGATGCCGACGTTGTGTGGTACGAGATTGACCCTTGTTATGTCTTTCACCCGCTGAACGCTTATGAAGAGGGCAACAACATCGTGATTGACGTTTGTCGAATGGATGACACCATGAAGCCTGGTTCGAGTTCGCCACCGAGACTCCACCGATGGGTGATTGATCAGACGGCGGGACGGGTCACCGAGACTCAGCTTGACGACCGAGTCGTCGATTTTCCTAGGGTGTGCGATTCAGTGGTGGGATTAAAACATCAATTCGGTTATTGCGCCGCCTTTGCAGGTAGTGCCCCGTATGGTGAAGGCCTGATCAAATACGACCTCAGTACCGGTAGCTCAGAGTATAGGCACTTGAACGGCGGGCAAGCCAGTGAAGCGGTGTTTGTCAAGAATGTGAACGGGACCGCGGAAGATGATGGCTATCTACTCAGTTATGTTTATCAGCCGGAAATCGATCAGAGTGAAGTCTTAATCTTGAACGCGCAAGATATGCAGGGCGATCCGGTGGCGCGGATTCAGTTGCCCGTTCGAGTACCTGCTGGTTTCCACGGCAATTGGATGGCGAGCTAGCCCCTTTGTACATGCGATGGGGTTGGTTAATCCAGTCCTTGAGAGCGGGAAGTAGCGCCAAGGGTAACCCTACAACACGGCGGACACAGGGATGGGGGAAAGTCTGCCCGATAGCCTCACCCTGATGGGCTGCCGCTTTCGTGGTAAGCCTTGCTCAGTTCGGTCGCTCGTCGATTGACTCGACTCATCTGTTGAGGGCCTCGCTGCGGTATAAGGGGACTGGTTCTTAATAAAGTGAACCCGGCAAGTTGTTACCAAAAGGGGGGCGAGCCAGTGACCTTAACGGTGTGCGGGTAGGNCTGACCCACNNAGNCAATGGTTGCTGGATTNANTTGAGTGGAGGCGATCAGCGGTTGGTTGGCATAAAAGTGGNAAATTGAATTCGGTTCATCAACCGGTGGCTGNGGTGAGTGGAAGNCGACATGAGAACAGAGAGGGAGATCAGCTAGCATGGGTACATCCNGGAAAACNACAGTTAAAACGCTCNTNAGAAGCTTTATTTGCCTGCTGNTGATCGGATTGGTGGCTTGCGCCGAGTCTCCTGCACCGCTTGAGCTGGCTGGGCCTGCTGCGAAGCTTGGTAGCTGGGGTGTGGATTTTGATCCGAGTCGCAGTCGGGTGCATCCGGGCGACGACTTCCACGGTTTTGTCAACGACGCATGGCTCTCAGCAAACCCGATTCCTGAGGATCGCTCCTCGTGGGGATCTTTTGCGGTGCTCGCTGAGCAGTCTGAACACCGGGTTCGGGACATTATTCGGCAGCTCGAGGCGGTAGAGCCGCCCGAGGGTTCCGCTGGACAGAAAGTCAGCAGTTACATGCGCAGTTGGATGGACACAGAGACCTTGAATCGACGCGGCTTAGGACCCATTCAGCAGGACCTCGCGAGGATTCAAGCACTCTCTAGTCATGCAGATCTCGTGTATGAATTTGGACTAGAACCGTTAGTCGGCAGCAAGGCACCATTTTCGGCCTATGTAGGGGTTGATCCGATTAATCCGGATGCGCATCACTTGAGCATAGGCTTAGCCGGCCTGGGGTTGCCTGACCGGGATTATTATATTGATGATAATGAGCGTTTTGTGGGGATCCGTGCTGACTACCTTCGCTACATTGGGCAAGTGCTGTTGAAAGCGGGACATCCAGAGCCAATCACCGCGGCAAAACAAGTATTGAGCATTGAAACGGATATCGCGAAGTTGCAGTGGAGTCGAGCGGATCGGAGAGACCGAGACAAAACCTATAATCCAACGACATTTGAGGCCTTTATCGACCGGCATCCGGATTTTCCATGGATGACGTTTTTTAGGGCCAGGGGAATTTCCAGTGCTCCCTCGGTGAATGTGTCGCATCCCGATACCCTTGAGCCCCTCATGGCGCTTACCAATGAGCAGCCCCTCGATGCTTGGCAGGCTTATCTGTCTTTCCATCTCGTCAATAATCACGCCAGCCTGTTGACCACCGAACTAGACGATTTGAGTTTTGAGTTTTGGGGTAAGGCGCTATCAGGACAGGAACAACCACTGAGTCGCTGGCAGAGAGGGGTGGCCCGGGTCGGGTCAAAAAGAGGGTTGGGCGAGTTAATGGGGCAGATTTACGTCGACCAGCACTTTCCTGAATCATCAAAAGCTCGTATGGAAGCATTAGTAGAAGACTTGCGCACTGCTTTTGGCGAGAGAATTAAGACGCTGCCGTGGATGAGCGAAGCGACCAAAACCGAGGCGTTGAATAAGCTCGCCGCTTTCGAAGCCAAAATAGGCTACCCGGATCGATGGCAGTCGTTGGAATCGATCAGTATCGATGCGACACGCCTTTTTGAAAACGCACGAAGTATTCGACAATTTTTCTGGCGAGAAAGCGTGCACGACCTCAATGCGCCTACGGATCGCAGCGAGTGGTATATGATGCCGCAGACTGTCAACGCGTATTATATGGCGAGTTTCAACCAAATCGTTTTCCCCGCCGCCATTCTGGAACCCCCATTTTTCGACCCTAATGCTGATCCAGCGGCGAACTATGGCGCGATTGGTGCAGTGATTGGTCATGAAATGGGGCATGGGTTTGATGACCAGGGATCGAAATATGATGCGAAGGGTATCAAACGCGATTGGTGGACAGAACAAGATCTCGCGAAATTCAAATCCCGAACGGCCACCTTGGTCGAGCAATTCAGCGGGTATGAGTCGATCCCAGGGTTTTTTATTGATGGGGCTTACACGTTGGGAGAAAACATTGGTGATCTCGGGGGTGTCGAAGTTGCATTTGATGCCTATCAACGCTCGCTCAACGGCGAAGTCGCGCCGATCATTGATGGCTTAACAGGTGAGCAGCGATTTTTTCTGGCCTATGCCCAAGCTTGGCGGGTGATTCGCCGGGAGGATCTAGCGTTACGGCTGTTGAAGTCCGATAGCCATTCTCCCCCTAAATATCGGGTCAACGGCATACTGCGTAACATCGACGCCTGGTACGACGCGTTTGACGTCAAGCCAGAGCACGCGCTTTGGCTGGCACCGGAGAAGCGTGTACAGATTTGGTAGGGGTAAGCTGATCTCAAGGTTTTGGGGCGGATCCTCAGGCGGGATGGTCGGTTGCACAGGGGGGCAGTGGCGGGAGAGCTCCTCGCAGTCTGGGGAAGAACAAAAAACGAAAGATAGAGGGCGCCCTGGGTGCGGGGCAAGGCTGACCCCCGATCTCAAGGCATCGATTGGATGGCGCGATGCGCGAGTAACTTCACAATTTAAAGCGGGAAAACGTGGAAATTTGTTGTTATCAAAAGGTTTACATTTTTTGCATCCTAGCCTATAACTACGGTCATGAAACCTGAAAGGATTCATGTCGATGTGATCAAAGCAACGAAAAAGGGTAGGCATCGATCAAAAAGGTAGATGTCGGGAAGGGATTCCTACAGAAACAGTAGAAGTGGTTGTTTGCCTGACCACATAGTGATCAGGACGGCACGCTGTAAATTAAGCGGTTAAATAAAAGGGGGAGTTATGGGATCTAGCAAAGCTAAGATCGCAATGTTGGTGTCCGCAGCGGTGCTGATGCCTGCGAGCAGCAATGTCTTCGCAGAAGACAGTGGTCGAAAGATCGAAGAGGTGATTGTGACGGCAGAGCGCCGGGAAGCATCGATTCAAGACACATCGATGTCGATCACAGCATTTACGACAGAATTTATGGATGACTTCGGCATTCGTAACCAAGAAGATCTGCAAAATTTTGTTCCGGCTACTACCATTCAGCCTTACGACGCAACGGTGCGTGGAGTTGGAAGGAACTTCCGAGCGTTAGGCGGTGATCCAGGTGTTGCGGTTTATATGAATGGGGTTTATTCAGAAGATCTGTTAACAGCAACCGCTCAAACCTTTTGGGATGTTGATCGGGTAGAAGTCTTGCGGGGTCCTCAGGGCACGCTGTATGGCCGAAATGCTGTGGGTGGTGCCATCAACATTCTTTATAAGAAGCCGGAGCAAGAAACCGATTGGGCGATTAAGTCGATCATCGGCGATGATGGTCAGACAGAATCCTACGGTATGCTCAATGGCGCATTATCAGAAACCTTGTCAGCAAGGGTGAATTTCGCGCTACGTAATCGAGATGGTTACATCCAAGAAATTGGCGACGGTCAAGATTTAGACGGTCTGGGCGTCAAGAATTTCAACGGCCAGATTCAATGGGATCCGACGGACCGATTGTCGTTGAATATTCGACACAACGGTATGCGCACAGACCGACCTTTCGGCGGTGCTAATGGCGGTGGTTTGGTTGTACTCAATGAAGAAGGCTCAGCTTCGCGAGCCTACCACGCACTGGTACCTGGCTACCGTGCGGTTGATCCAACCGTAACCGATCCGTTTGCCAATAATTTCTTGGTTCCGGATGCTCCGATCTATAACTTCACCAACCCTGTCACCGGTGAGGCTGTGCAGGCGCAAAACAACCGCGCCGGTATCGATTATGGGGATTTTAACGGCACTCAAAACGCGGCGGCGTCTTTGGACGGCTTCAACTTTACCAGTCAAGACTCGATTGACGCTAACAATGCATGTGTGTTCCCAGGTGAGATTAACGGCAGCGAGGTTTGTGCCGGAACCAACGGCCTCAATCGCGAAGAGTTTGACGGCAACACCACGCAATTGAACCTAACTTACCAGTTGACCGACAACATCGAGCTAAAATATATCTATGGCTTGAACGAGCTGATTTATCGTCGAACGACCGATGATGATAATACGGCCAGTCAGTTCCATGATCGACAGTTCTACGTCAACCACGAAGCGGCTTATGAGTCTCATGAGTTGGTGGCGTTTATCGATGTAAACGATGACATTACGTTGACCTCTGGGATATTTTTCTACGATGCGACGATCGATCAGCGCGGCGACTTTTATAGCGCAGTAGGCGAGCGGCGGTTCATTGATCCCTATGTGGATAATACTGCGCTGGGTGCAGGCTTAGATTCTGTATTGTCAAATACACTGGGCGCAGGCGAAGCATTAACGCCGTTGTTTACTAACATTTCTGTCTACAACATGATGTTAGCGTTGGGCATTGCGGTGCCGGGCGAAGTATCCCTGCACACGGCGCGAGATTCTTGCATCGGCGACGATCGCTTTGGTTGTAACTCTAACGATTCAGTCGCTAACGCAGACGCTGGTGCGACGGCAACAGAAAATCCCAGTCGTAACCTGATCATCGGGCTGTGGAATGGTGATAATGGTACCAACCCTGATCTTGACGTTCAGTGGGGACCAAACACCTTGGGTAGTGACTTGTTGTACCACACGCAAACCAACCGAAAAGCCTTTGCCGCTTACACCCAAGGTGTTTGGCAGGTTAGCGACAAGATCGCTGTGACTGCGGGTATTCGTTACGCGAAGGACGAGTTGGTGGCCGAAGAAAACCTCTTCCGTTACACCGAAAGTGATTTGGGCGGCCTGATTGCGTTTTGGGGAGGTGCATTTGGCATCAGCTTGGCGAACGGTGGTTTTGAGCAAAGCGCAGAGGCTGCAGCAGCAGGAAGCCCTTTTGGTCTGGTCCTCGACCAGTTTGGTCAGCCGAATCCGACTCGCAAAGCGGTGAATGGTGGTATTCCCATTGCGGTTAGTCTTTATCGACCGTTCGATCGTGAAGATACCAAGACGACCTTCCGCTTGAATGTCGACTATGACATTAACGACAATGCGATGATGTACGCGTCGGTAACGACGGGTCACCGAGCAGGGGGTTACAACCTAGTATTCTTCAGTAAGACGCCTACTTACGACCCAGAAGAGCTCGTTGCCTACGAGTTGGGGTATAAGACTCAGTGGATGGATAACTCCTTGCAGTTGAATGGTTCGTTCTACTATTACGATTACGAGAACATTCACACAGTTGCTACAGAGGTTAATGAGTTCTTTGGTACGTCAACCTCTGTGTTGCCTGCACCGGGTGCTGAAATCAAGGGGGTCGAGGCCGAGCTTACCTGGTTGGCTACGGACTCTTTGACGTTAGGCGGTAACTTCAGTTACACACCTAACGAGTACTCCGAAGATCTAGAGATACTGGACCCCGCTGGCTTTGATCGGCCTGCATCGCTGTTTGGACCTGCCACGGCGCTCAAGAACGTTAACGGCAACCAGTTGCTGCAAGTTCCCGAGTCTAAGTTCAATGCTTGGATGACGCACGTGACGCCACTTGATTCGGGCGCTTCACTGACGTTCTCGAGCTCGTATAGCTGGATTGACAAGGTGTACTACTCACCGTTCCAAAACGAGGACGAGATGGCAGATGATTATGGCCGTCTTGATCTGCGAGCCAGCTGGACTTCAGCTGATGGTCGGATGATGGTTTCAGGCTTTATCAATAATGTTCTTGATGACACGGGCATCCTTCAGGTGTTACGCCATGGTGAGGAAGAGCAATATCGCCAAACGGCAGGAACGACCTTGCCGCGGCTAATGGGCATTGAGTTTACGGTAGCGATGAACCCAATGAACTAGAAGTTTCGTGCGTGTTTAACGCGCCGAGCTTAAACAGTAAAAAAGGCGGCCAGATGGCCGCCTTTTTTATTTGTGACTTTCAAGCCTCGCTAGGGTACACTGCGTCAGCTGGTTGGATGACCGCAACTATTTATGACCGCGCAGTATGTGTAACGCTCTCGTTTTATTCCTCCGTTCGTAAGTATCTCAACGTCTCTCAGCCTTTCGGCGCCGTAGGTGTCCGGGAGTATATTAATTTGTGCTAAGGAAAAAACATGGCAACAGTACGTGGACAAGTAAAGTGGTTTGACGATCAGAAGGGATACGGATTTATCTCGCAAGAAAGTGGTAAAGATGTGTTTGTTCACTTTCGTGCGATCACCTCGCCTGGGGTGTCGTCGTTAAGAGATGGCCAGGAAGTTGAGTTTGAAGTACAGCAAGGTGACAAAGGTCTCCAAGCTGCCAACGTAACGGTTGTTTAGGACCGACTACGCTGAAATCTGGGTCGGAGGTATACCTATCTCCGACTCAGAGTTTTCCCTGACATGATTAGCAAAGGTAATCAAAAGCGTAACTTGAAGACAACTACCTTCGCTAACGCCGGTCGGCGTTAGCCTCTATAAGTCTTGATGGGTTTCTGAAGACCATTCGTAACCTTATACACAGTTACCCTGTTTAAGCGTTTAGCAATCCTTCCAGCTTGGTATTCCACCGCTTCCATTTATTAGGTGATCTCTTTTGCGATTTCTCCTCTCCTTGAGTTACCCGAGTGGAATGATCGCGCTTGCGACTCGCTGGAGTGTTGCAGATAACGTTGCCATCTGACGATTTGCAAAATCGCTTCGCGGCCTGGGCGAGGAAAAAGGTTCGTTCGGTGCGAGTTTGGTTGTGAAGAGGCGTGTTGCATTCTGCTGCATGCGGGGTGGTTAAAAGCGTTGTTGGCGATCAGGACATTAGGAGTGCGATCAATGCCCAACAGATAGAACCAGGACGAGAGGGGCGCACTCAGATCAAACCTCTTATTGGATGATCAGATGCACGACACCACCAAAGTAGCTCTATATTGGGCTGTTCTTGTCCGATCCTTATCTGCTCAAAGCGTGTTGGCCTAGATGGTATTCAAGGAAGAGGGGAGCAAACGATAAGGCTTATCGGCGGTAATCCTTTGCAATCCGTTGTTTGTCCCGCTGCCAGTCTCGCTCTTTGATTGAGGCTCGCTTGTCGTGTTCCTTTTTCCCTGAGGCTAAGGCCAGTTCGCACTTAACCAAAGGTCCCTTCCAATACAAGGCCAAGGGTACGCAGGTATAGCCTTTTTGCTGAACACCGCCAATCAATCTCGCAATCTCCTTGCGATGCAACAATAGCTTTCGAATCCGTTGTGCTTCAGGAGAGACATGCGTTGACGCGGAGTACAAGGGCGTAATATTGGCGCCCAGCAAAAAGGCCTCATTCTTTTTAAAAAAGACATAAGTGTCGGTGAGCTGAACCCGCCCCGCTCTTATTGACTTTATCTCCCAGCCTTCAAGTGCTAAGCCTGCCTCAAATTTTTCATGGAGATGGTATTCAAAACGGGCTTTTTTGTTTTGGGCAATGGTACCGGGGCTCACCTTCTTTTGCTTGGCCACGTGTCGTTTCTCAGGAAAGATAAACACATTGTACGCTTTCACGCCTAACTTGTGGATAACGAATAAAACAGTGAAAATTAAGACGAAGCAGAGGAGTCGTTATGTCGATAGATTCGGGGTCGAAGCACGGGATGTGGTCATCAAGACTGATGTTCATTATGGCGGCCGCCGGCTCGGCGGTTGGGCTAGGTAATATTTGGAGGTTCCCTTATCTTGCAGGCGAAAATGGTGGAGGGGTCTTTGTGCTGGCCTATTTGCTGTGTATCGCTTTCATTGGGCTCCCAATTCTCATGGCAGAAATCCTTCTGGGACGTGCAGGCAGACAAAGTCCGATCGGCGCGATGGTTGTGTTAGCGGATCGATCTGGTGTCAGCCGTCGTTGGTCGGTAATAGGCTGGATGGGAGCGCTGGCTGGCTTCATGATTTTATCTTTCTACGGAGTGATTGCTGGTTGGGCAATGGCTTATGTCCCGAGTACGTTATCCGGTGACTTCGTCAATATTTCAGCAGAGGCGGCGGCCACTAGTTTTGACAGTTTTATCCTGAATCCTTGGCAGGTGGTGGGTTGGCAATCGCTGTTTATGCTGCTGACGGTCTATATCGCGGCGCGTGGCGTTGGTCGCGGACTAGAAACGACCGTGCGTTATCTGATGCCAGCTCTCTTTGGGTTGCTCGTACTCTTATTGGCGTACTCAGCCTTCACCACGGATCGCTTTGTTGAGGGCTTGGCTTTTTTGTTTCAACCAGACTTCGCTCGGTTTAGCACCGATAGCTTGATTACCGCGATGGGACAAGCCTTCTTCACCTTGAGTTTGGGAATGGGCGCGATTATGGCGTATGGGGCCTACATGCCGAAAGGATCATCGATCATGGGTACGGCGGGGACAATCGCATTGCTCGATACCACCGTCGCCCTAATGTCAGGGATGGTCATTTTTCCGCTGGTATTTGCCAATGGGCTCGAAAGCTCTGCAGGGCCTGGGCTCATGTTTATCACCTTGCCGATCGCCTTTGGGCAGATGGTGGGCGGGCAAATTTTCGGAACCCTATTTTTTGTGCTGGTCACCTTTGCGGCAATTACATCAAGCATTTCGTTGTTGGAACCGGCCGTTGCTTGGGTGGTTGAAAAGACATCACTCGGTAGAGCCCGGTCGGCGGCATTGGTGGGGGCTATCGCATGGGCTTTTGGGTTGGGCAGCGCGTTTTCATTCAATATTGGCGCCGATTGGACTTTATTTAACGGTATGACCTTCTTCGATACCATGGATTATGTGTCGAATAACATTCTGTTGCCCTTAGGTGGCATTTTGATCGCGTTGTTTGCCGGATGGCGATTGGGTCAAGAGGAATTGCTGAGCCAGCTATCAGAAGACCAGAGATGGATTCCCGTCTGGCGATTTTTGATTCGTTATTTAGCGCCAGTTGGTGTCCTGATTGTGTTCCTTGTGACGATCCTGTAGCAGAGCTGGACCGGTGCGACACATTAATCGCTCAGCCCTCGTTCCTTATGATCCAGAGCGAGCGTTTAATCTGGTAGACGATGTCGCCAATTACGCGAGTTTTTTACCCTGGTGCACAGAGAGCCGTGTCGATTCGCGGAGTCAGCATCTAGTCGAAGCAACATTGGTGCTCGCCGGCCCCGGTGTAAAGCAGTCTTTCTCAACCGCCAACCAGCGGTTTCCCTACGAGCGAATAGAGCTGCGATTGCTCAATGGGCCTTTTGATCGTCTCGACGGAATTTGGACGTTCGACCGACTGGGTGACGAAGGCTGTAAAATCACCCTTGACCTTTCGTTTGAACTGAACAACGGGCTGCTCGATCAAGCTTTTGGGCGCCTTTTTGGCCTCGCAGCGGACAGACTGGTTACCGCATTTACTGATCAACTGGATCAACAATATGAGCGATTGTGATATCGAGGTGTGTTTCGGCGACGTAGATTCCCAGGTTGTACTGGCAATTCAAGTGCCAGCGGGCACTACGGTGCGCAATGCGGTATTGGCATCCGAGTTGCCAGGACTTTTCCCCAGCTATGACTTTTCAATGCTTGAGTGCGGCGTCTATGGTCAAGGGGTGCCCGATCATCATCCTGTTCACTCTGGTGATCGTGTGGAAGTGTATCGCCCGTTAGTGCTTGACCCTAAGGCTCGCAGACGCCTCAAGGCCATGAAAACGACTTAGGATTGGGGCCGCTCGCTACTGGGCACGTAGTCACCCTCAAAGCGAACCAACCGGTTATTTTCAAATACGATGATCAGTTCTTGTTTCACGGGTTCTTGATTAGGGTAGGCAATGGTGTAAATGTAGTTCCATCGGTCTGGTTGAAAACTATCCTCTAAAACTGGGCTGCCCAGTACGAATTGAATTTGGGCACGAGTCATGCCGGGTTTGAGCTTATCGATCATTTCTTGTGAAACGATATTGCCCTGTTGAATCGTGAGCTTGTATACCCAAGGGAATTGGAAGCTGGAGCAACTGGTCAAGCTCAAAAGGGCAACGAGCGTAATTAGGAGGCGAAATAGGTTCAAAACAATGGTTCTCAGCGGCGGTTGATTTAAGTTAACACTGCGACGTGGGGCATTGTAGCGTATAATCGAGCCTGAGCTAAGACAATCTGGCAGCCTGAAATGAAAGCAGAGACTCAAGACTTAAAAGATGCTGGACTTAAGATCACCCTACCGAGGGTAAAGATCCTCAAAGCATTAGAAAATTCAGCAGTTCGACACGTCAGTGCTGAGGATGTATATCGGTTGTTGCTGGACAACGACGAAGAGATTGGGCTTGCCACAGTGTATCGAGTGCTGACCCAGTTTGAAGAGGCCGGTTTGGTTGCTCGTCATCATTTCGAAGGGGGTCATTCAGTATTTGAGCTTTCACAAGAGGCGCATCACGATCACATTGTGTGCGTGAAGTGTGGTCGAGTCGAAGAATTCGCCGATCGAGAGATCGAGCAGCGCCAAGATGCGATCGCAGAGTCAATGGGCTTTGAGCTGACCGATCATCAATTGAATATGTATGGTCTTTGCCCGGATTGTCGTAACTGACCTAAGCTTTTCTTGCTTGGTTCACCATTTCTTGAGCGTGGGCAAGGGATTGGGGCGTAACCTGTGTGCCGCTCAGCATTCGGGCAACTTCCTCAACGCTTCCTTCGGGTTTGAGCCGCTTGATGCTCGATACCCCCGCCTGCTTGTCAACGTTGAAGTGGTGATGCCCCTGGGCTGCAACCTGCCCGAGGTGGGTAACCACCAGAACCTGCGTATGGGCGCCTAGGGTTCGCAGCAGTTCGCCGATGGTCTGGGCCACGCTGCCGCCGATCCCCACGTCGACTTCATCGAAAACGACGGTCGGAACGGCATGCCTTCCTAAAGTGGCGACCTGTATCGCTAGCGAGATTCGAGAGAGCTCTCCTCCTGAAGCGGTTTTCTGTAAGGCCTGCGGCGATTGGCCGGGATTGGTGGAGATCAGAAAGCGAGTGTCCTCGAGGCCAAAAGGGCTCACGTCGTTAAAAGGTGAGAGCGCAACGGTCAGCTCTGCATCCGTCATGTTCATCTGATTTAAAAGTTTTTTGACCGCTTTTTCGAGTTTAACTGCCGCGCTCGATCGTTTCTTTGATAATGTCCTTGCTGACGAACGCCATTGGGTTTCGGCCTTGTCGATGGCTTGATCGAGAGAGGCGACAGAAGCATCAGACTCGTTCAGCTCCGCCAATTCTTGCGTTACCTGGGCTTCAAAAGCGATCAACATCTCCGGTTCACAGCGGTGTTTGCGCGCCACGTCTTGAATATCCTGAAGTCGGCTTTCGATCCACCGCAAACGTTCCGGGTTAGAGTGATTGTTTGTTAAAAAATGAGCGAGGTCTCGGTGTAATTCTTCAAGTTGAATAATGGATTGGGTCAGTATCTGCTTTGCCTCGTCTAGGCGAGAATCATTCACCTGGGCAAGTGCTCGCGAAGCATTTTGCAGAGACGTCATGCCGGCGCCCTCAGTATCGCCGAGACCTTGCTCCGCCTCGTGAATCCATCGAAGACTGTCTTCAATTTGCGATAGCTGACGCAGTTCTTGGTCGAGTGCGCTAACCTCGCTGTCTTCCAAGGCCAGATCCTGAAGCTCTTTAAGTTGATAGCTAAGGTAATCGATACGATCGTCTCGGGCTTTTTGGCCAGCGATGAGGCTAGCTTGCTTTTGTTTGAGTTGATCCCAAGTATCGTAGTGAGATCGGACTTCTCGTCTGAGTTTTGATGCGCCACCAAAGTCATCAAGTAGCGTCCTTTGTGTATCTTGTGATAGTAGCGCTTGGTGTTCGTGTTGCGCGTGAATGTCTGCCAGGTATTGACCGAGTATCTTGAGTTCAGACAAGGTGACTGGACTGCCGTTAACAAATGCCCGACTCGGGCCGTCGGTCCGAATGACGCGGCGGATGATCAGTTCCAAGTCGGGTGCTGCTAGCGACTTCGTCTCTAGCCAAGCCAGCACGGCTTGAAGACCTTGGATCGCAAAAACACCGGATATTTCTGCGCTATCGCCTCCTTGACCGATCATGCTGGCATCAGCGCGTTGACCGAGTAATAAGGCAAGTCCGTCAACCATGAGAGATTTACCCACACCGGTCTCGCCAGTGATGACCGTCATCTGATCGGGAATCTCGAGGCTCATTTCTGCGACGACGGCTAAGTTCTTAATGGAGAGATGGGTGAGCATCAGCAGGCTTCAAATAGTGGCAGGGCGTTAAGGAAATGGTAGTCAAATCAGCAACGAAAATACATGCTTTCAGTGGACGGAGACATCTTTTTTTAATCGTCAGCAACCGCTATATTGAGATAGATCAAATCCGCCGGTAGAGGTTGCATCGATACGTGTTGGAAGAGAAGTCGCAAAATTTGTTAAGAGCGATTGTTGAGCACTACATTGCTGAAGGATTGCCAGTCGCTTCAGCAAGGTTAGCTGCGTCAGGTATTTCTATGAGTCCTGCGGCAATTCGTGCAGTGATGGCGGAACTTGAAGACGACGGCTACCTCAAGTCGCCCCATACGTCGGCCGGCCGGATTCCCACTGAAAAAGCCTATCGCTTATTTGTGGACACGCTAACCGAATGGCAACCGCTGGCTGACGAGGATCTAGGTTTCTTGTCAGAACAATTCAGTCCGGATATGTCGGCGGTTGAATTGGTGCAGTCAGCTTCTGGTTTGCTATCTACAGCAACGCATTTAACCGGCTTAGTGACCATTCCGAAGTCAAGCCAACTGAAGCTAAAACAGATTGAATTCATGCCGCTTTCGCAAAAACGAGTTCTCGCTATTCTTGTGTTAAACGATCACGAAGTCGAAAACAGAGTGCTACATCTGGATCAAGACTACAGTGATATTGAGCTCAAAGAGATCAGCAACTTTTTGAATCGTTATTACGGCGGTTTGCGATTAACCACCATCAGATCAAGGGTGGTTCAGTCCATGAAGGGCGATCGTCAAAAGATGGATGAACTGATGCGAAGGACGCTTGATGTTGCTGACCAAGTGTTTGAAGCCGAAAGCCATGGGGATTTTGTGGTTGCCGGCCAGGAAAATTTGTTGGATATCGATGAGGCTGAGCGTTTGCAGGACTTACGCGGATTGTTTAAAGCGTTTGCGCTGAAGGGCGATATCCTGCATGTGCTCAATCGTTGTATGAATTCTGAAGGTGTTAAATTATTTATTGGCCATGAGTCTGGATACGATCTTTTAGGTGATTGCAGCCTGATTACCTCACCCTATCAGGTTGAGGGCGAATCGGTAGGGGTACTGGGCGTCATTGGCCCTACCCGCATGGCTTATGATCGAATTATCCCCATTGTTGATGCCACAGCGCGCAAGCTAACGGCGGCAATGGACGTCTCTCAAAGGTAATTGTTCGAAACCAGAGCAATCGTGCCGCCATTTCGTTGTTTTTTCTGCTTATTTTTTTCAGTTGACTCTTGATTTCATGCAATCGGGCCCCATATGGCTACTACTCTGTTTAGAAAGTACCCAACATGACCGATGTGAATGACGCGTCTTCAGATGATGCGACACCAGATAAGCCCACTGAAACAGATGACTTAGCGCAAACTCAGGAATCTGAGGCCTCTAAGCCTGTCTCTGATGAACCTTCTGAGACGGATGCTGAGACAGATGAGGACTCAGATAACGCTTTAGCCGCGGCAAAAAGTGAAGCTGAAAAGTATCGGGATATGGCGCTTCGTGCGGAAGCAGAAATGCAAAATCTGCGGCGGAGATCAGAGCGGGATGTCCAAAATGCTCACAAGTTTGGTGCTGAGCGCTTAATTCAAAACTTGCTACCGGTAGTCGATAGTCTGGAAAAGGCAGTGGAGGCCAGCCAGCAGGCTGAGACAGCGGAAGATGATCCACAACTTGAAGGGCTTAAGCTCTGCCTGAAGTTATTCACTGATGTGCTAACAAAGGAAGGTATAGAGGTTGTCGACCCCTTGGGCCAACCTTTTGATCCCAATGTTCATGAGGCGCTATCAATGATTGAGAATCCGGATATGGAGCCCAACTCAGTGATGGCGGTCATTCAGAAAGGCTATCGGTTACACGAACGATTGGTGAGACCTGCAATGGTCATGGTGTCCAAAGCCCCCGCTGGCGCTTGAATGTTTCAGAAGCGGCCTTATTGAGAATACAAAATTAAACAACGGGGGTGCTACGCCCCTGTGAATGGAGAACGAAAATGGCAAAAATTATTGGTATTGACCTTGGTACGACGAACTCATGCGTTGCGGTGATGGATGGCAGCGCCTCAAAAATCATCGAAAACTCTGAGGGTGACAGAACCACACCTTCAATCGTTGCTTACACCGACGACAATGAAACGTTAGTAGGCCAGTCGGCAAAACGACAGGCTGTAACCAACCCAAACAACACATTGTTTGCCATCAAACGGTTGATTGGTCGACAGTTTGAAGATGACGTTGTTCAGCGCGATATTAAAATGGTGCCCTACGAAATCATGAAAGCCGAAAACGGCGACGCTTGGGTGAAAGTCAAGGATGATCGATTAGCGCCGCCCCAAATATCCGCGCAAGTCCTAGGTAAAATGAAGAAGACGGCTGAAGATTTCCTTGGGGAAGAAGTGAAAGAGGCGGTCATCACTGTCCCTGCGTACTTCAACGACTCGCAGCGTCAGGCGACCAAAGACGCCGGAAAAATCGCTGGATTGGATGTGAAGCGGATTATCAATGAGCCAACTGCGGCGGCTTTGGCTTATGGGATGGATAAGTCACAGGGCGATTCCACCATCGCAGTTTATGACTTGGGTGGTGGGACCTTCGATATTTCGGTGATTGAAATCGCAGATGTTGACGGCGAAAAGCAGTTCGAGGTGCTGTCTACCAATGGTGACACTTTCTTGGGCGGCGAAGATTTTGATATGCGAATCATCGATTACTTGGTCGAGCAGTTCAAAAAAGACCAAGGTATGGATCTAAGCCAAGACTCACTTGCCCTCCAGCGGCTGAAAGAAGCGGCAGAGAAAGCCAAGATTGAACTGTCGAGCTCGACGCAGACAGAGATTAATCTGCCTTACATTACTGCCGATGCCAGTGGACCTAAGCATTTAGTGATCAAGGTAACTCAAAGTAAGCTCGAGTCATTGGTGGAAGATCTTGTTGATAGAACCCTCGAACCGCTCAGAGTGGCGTTAAAAGACGCGGGTATGACCATATCTGATATCGACGATATTATTTTGGTCGGTGGTCAGACACGAATGCCGCTAGTCCAACAGAAAGTTCGAGACTTCTTCGGCAAAGATGCCCGAAAAGACATCAACCCAGATGAAGCCGTTGCCATGGGTGCGTCCATTCAGGCAGCGGTCCTGGCAGGCGATGTCAAAGATGTGTTGTTGCTAGATGTCACGCCCTTGTCGCTAGGTATTGAAACCATGGGCGGAGTCATGAGTTCGTTGATCGAGAAAAACACCACGATTCCTACGCGAAAGTCCCAAGTATTTTCGACAGCTGAAGACAACCAGCCTGCCGTGACTATTCATGTCTTGCAGGGGGAGCGGAAGCAGGCGGATCAGAATAAGTCTCTCGGTCGGTTTGATTTATCCGATATTCCACCGGCGCCCCGTGGAACCCCTCAGATTGAGGTCAGCTTTGATCTCGATGCCAATGGTATTTTGAATGTTTCGGCAAAAGACAAAGCCACCGGTAAAGAGCAATCGATTGTGATCAAAGCGAGCAGTGGTCTGTCTGATGAAGAAGTCGAACAGATGGTTCGAGATGCCGAAGCGCACGCAGCGGATGATCAAAAGTTCGAGTCTCTGGTAACAGCCAGAAACACCGCCGATGGTATGATTCACGCCACTCGTAAGACACTTGAAGAAGTCGGCGATGAAGCAACAGACGAAGAGCGCTCTGCGATAGAAGGGGCGATTACAGATCTTGAAGCTTCAATTAAGGATTCAGATCTGGAAGCGATTGAAGCCAATACGCAAAAACTAACGGAAGCTTCTCAAGGTCTCGCTCAAAAAATGTACGCCAAGCAAGCTGAGGCTGATCAAGCCGGTGCCGCCGACGCCAGTGAGCAAGGATCAGGTGCGAACGACGATGCTGTTGACGCCGAATTCGAGGAAGTGAAAGACGACAAATAATCGATAGGTATTGGTTTCACTCTCTCAACTGTGGGCTAATTTATGGCTAAACGAGATTATTACGAAGTTCTAGGCGTTGAAAAAGGCGCCTCAGAGCAAGAAATCAAGAAAGCGTATCGGCGTTTGGCCATGAAGTACCACCCTGACCGTAATGAAGGGGATGCAGCGTCAGAGGAGCGATTCAAGGAAGCCAGCGAGGCTGCAGAGATTCTGCTCGATTCGGAAAAACGCTCGACCTATGATCAGTTCGGTCACGCCGCGTTCGAAGGGGGCGGTGGTCAAGGAGGGTTTGGCAACGCCAGCAGTTTTGGTTCTATTTTTGAAGATGTTTTTGGTGACATATTCAGTGGTGGGCGAGGGCAAAGCCAATCTCACCGAGGTTCAGACCTTAAGTACATACTGGATATCACCCTTGAGGAGGCGGTAAGGGGTACCAATCCCAAAATTAAAATACCAACCTTGGTAGAGTGTATGTCATGCCTAGGTTCCGGCGCCAAGGCAGGTACCAAACCTCAAGATTGCGTGCAGTGCGGTGGCTCAGGACAGATTACCGCGAGGCAAGGTTTTTTTTCTCTCCAGCAAACCTGCCCACGGTGCCGCGGCAACGGGAAGATTATCTCTGATCCCTGCCCACCCTGCCGGGGTCAAGGCAGAGTTGAAGAGAAAAAGACGCTCTCGGTTAAAGTACCACCAGGGGTCGATACCGGCGACAGAATTCGTCTTTCGGGACAAGGGGAAGCCGGAGTTCATGGCGGCCCTGCTGGCGATTTGTATGTGCAGATGAATGTCAGAGAGCATCCTATTTTTACCCGGGATGGACCAGATCTTTACTGCGAGGTTCCCATAAGCTTTGTCAATGCGGCTCTCGGTGAGCAGTTAGCTGTACCGACCTTAGAGGGTAAGGTTAACCTTAAAATACCTTCGGAAACGCAAACGGGTAAATTGTTCCGGCTAAAAGGAAAAGGCGTTGATATGACGCAAATCCGAGGAGGTGGACTCGGAGACTTGTATTGTAAGATTGTTGTCGAAACACCCGTTAATTTAAGTGAGCGCCAGAAAGATCTCCTGCGGGAGTTCGCGGGAGACCAAGATGCATCGCAATCTCCCAAACATGCTAATTGGCTGGATGGGGTCAAACGTTTTATTGATGCCTTGCGAGATTAGATTCATTAAGATCGCGCGCGTCGGGAGTAAACCCAAGTGATAAAAGTCGCAATTGCCGGTATTGCTGGCCGCATGGGGCGGATGCTCGCCGCAGCAATTGAACGCGCCGAAGGTATTGAGTTGGTTGGCGGCATTGAGTCACCGGATTCAGCAGCAGTCGGCCAGACCGTTGGACAAGCACTGTCGATGGGAGGCAGTGCCAGACCGATTGAATCGGAGCTCGCGCGGTTACCGAATTTTGACCTGCTGATTGATTTCACGGTGCCTGATGCAACGCTTGCGCATTTGGCCTATTGCCAGAGACAAAATCTGCGAGCGGTGGTTGGCACGACTGGGTTCACCGATTTGCAGCAAGAAAAAATAAAGCAAATATCGAAAACGATCGGGGTTGTGCACGCTCACAATTATTCTGTGGGTCTGACGATCCTGCTGGATTTGGTGGAAAGAGCGAGTGCACGGGTTGGCATAGCGGCGGACACAGAAATTGTTGAATGGCACCACAACCAAAAAATTGATGCGCCTTCCGGAACCGCGTTTGCGCTGCTCGATGCGGTCAAGTCAGGCAGAGAGCAAGCAGGCTTGTCAGCCGCTGAAGTGATGCATGGACGGGAAGGGCATACGGGTCAGCGAACAAAGAATGAAATCGGTATGCATGCGCTCAGGGGTGGTGATGTGGTAGGGGAGCACCATGTGCTTTTTGCCTTAGCTGGGGAGCGAATCGAGCTGACACATCGCGCGAGTGACCGCGCGAATTTTGCGGAAGGCGCGGTCTTGGCTGCCCGATGGTTGATGTCGCACAAGACTTTGGGTTTGTTTGACATGCGTGATGTTCTCGATATCAAGGCGCACTAAATCGATAAAACGGTACCGTAAATCAGTAATTTAACTGGTATCACGAATCCAGCTGATTTATACTTTCGGCTTAAGATGACTGAATAAAATTCCTTAAGAAAAGCGAGAATGGCATAGCCTTCTCGCTTTTTTTTGGGCGTAAATTTGCGGGGGTGAAGCTTTGGAAGGCCAAGCAATATTAGCACTGGCAAGTGGAGAGGTGTTTGAGGGTACGTCGATTGGGGCCCATGGACAAAGTACGGGCGAGGTTGTTTTTAATACGGCGATGACTGGTTATCAAGAGATCCTTACGGACCCGTCATATACGGCTCAGCTGGTGACCCTAACTCATCCTCATATTGGCAACACGGGATGTAATTCGGAAGACAATGAGTCTGAAAGAGTGCACGCGGCGGGTTTGATCATCCGTAATTTGCCGCTGCTCGCAAGCAGTTGGCGCCAGGAAGAAGATTTACCGACTTTCCTGCAAAGGCATGAAACCGTTGCAATAGCCGACATTGATACAAGGGCACTGACGCGTATCTTGAGAACGAACGGTGCTCAAAATGCTTGTTTGATGGCCAAAGCAGAAATCTCGGCTGACGACACGGCCCTCGCCTTAGCAGCAGCCAGAGGGTTTGGTGGCTTGAAAGGATTGGATCTAGCATCTGTCGTCACAACGTCTGAGACCTACACTTGGAATCAGGGCTCGTGGGCCGGCCTGACGAGTGACTCACCGGCAAGTCCTGAGCCATTACAGGTGGTGGCGTATGATTTTGGTGTTAAGCAAAATATTTTAAGGATGTTGGTCGACCGCGGTTGTCAGGTAACCGTTGTTCCGGCGACAACCACCGCTGCAGAGGTTTTAGCACTCAAGCCCAATGGGATATTTTTGTCGAACGGCCCAGGTGATCCTGAGCCCTGCTTGTATGCGATCACCGCGATTGAAGCGTTGCTGCAACAGGAGATACCGATCTTCGGTATCTGTTTGGGGCACCAGTTGTTAGGCCTAGCAGCGGGTGGAAAAACGCAAAAAATGCCTCACGGCCATCATGGCGCAAATCATCCCGTTCAAGATTTAAAAACCGGAGTAGTGATGATTAGTAGCCAAAATCACGGATTTTGCTTGGCGGATGAGGGCTTACCCAGTCACTTAGAAGTCACCCACCGATCACTCTTCGACGGTACGATTCAAGGAGTTCGTCATACCACCCTGCCAGCCTTTGGATTTCAGGGTCACCCCGAAGCGAGTCCCGGTCCTCATGACGTCGCCCCAGTATTCGATCAGTTTATTGCAAGTATGCGAGAGAGGTTAGGGTAAATGCCTAAGCGAGAAGACATTAACAGCGTATTGATAATTGGGGCGGGTCCCATTGTCATTGGTCAGGCCTGCGAGTTTGATTATTCCGGAGCGCAAGCCTGTAAGGCGCTAAGAGAAGAGGGTTATCGAGTCATCCTCGTCAACTCAAATCCTGCAACGATCATGACGGATCCTGCGACTGCGGATGCAACCTACATTGAGCCGGTCACTTGGGAGGTTGTACAGAAAATCATCGAAATCGAAAGACCCGATGCGTTGCTGCCGACCATGGGTGGGCAAACAGCGCTGAACTGCGCCCTCGATCTAGCCCGAGAGGGAGTTTTAGATACTTATGGTGTCGAGCTGATTGGGGCTACAAAGGAAGCGATCGACAAAGCCGAAGACCGTCAGTTGTTTGATCAAGTCATGAAGGCCATTGGTTTGGAGACGCCAAAAAGTGGCATCGCCCACTCCCTCGAGGAAGCCCGTCAGGTTCAGGCAAGACTGGGCTACCCCTGCGTGATTCGACCAAGTTTTACCCTGGGCGGTAGCGGCGGGGGTATCGCCTATAACAGTGATGAGTTTATTGAGATTTGCACCCGAGGTCTTGATCTGTCACCCACCAATGAGTTACTGATTGATGAGTCATTGTTGGGTTGGAAAGAGTACGAGATGGAAGTCGTACGAGATCGAGATGACAATTGCATCATCGTTTGTTCAATTGAAAACTTTGACCCGATGGGCGTCCATACTGGAGATTCGATTACGGTTGCGCCGGCGCAAACGCTAACGGATAAAGAGTATCAACAGATGCGCAATGCATCTGTCGACGTATTGCGGGCGATTGGCGTAGAGACCGGTGGTTCCAATGTTCAATTTGCGGTCAATCCTGCCGACGGTCGAATCGTGGTGATTGAGATGAACCCTAGGGTATCGCGTTCCTCTGCATTGGCCTCAAAGGCCACGGGGTTTCCGATCGCTAGGATTGCAACGAAATTGGCGATTGGTTACACCTTGCCGGAATTGGCTAACGAAATAACGGGTGGGGTTACTCCAGCGTCATTCGAACCGGCCATTGATTACATCGTGACCAAAATCCCGCGGTTTACCTTCGAAAAATTTCCCGAAGCAGACAATACGCTGACGACGCAGATGAAAAGCGTGGGTGAAGTCATGGCAATGGGCCGGACTTTTCAAGAATCGCTACAAAAGGCGCTTCGCGGCTTAGAAATCGGTATTCATGGATTCTCGCCCATGGCTTACACCGATGTTGATGCGGCGATCACTGAGATTCAGCATCATTTGAGAGTCCCTGGTGCAGAGAGAATTTTGTATCTGGCAGATGCGTTCCGAAATGGTTTGACGCTCGCAGCCGTCAGTGAACTGTCGGGTATTGATCCGTGGTTTTTGGTGCAAATCGAGCAGTTAATCGCTGAAGAGCAACAAATAGCAACCCTGAGCTTGGCAGACATTACCCGTGACCGAATGCTGCATTTCAAGCGCAAGGGGTTTGCGGATGCCCGATTAGCTGAATTATTAGGGACAGCAGAATCAGCGGTGAGGGCAGCGCGACAGGGCTTAAAGGTTCGGCCTGTCTACAAGCGAGTGGACAGCTGCGCGGCCGAATTTGCGTCGACCACGGCCTATTTGTACTCAACCTATGAGCAGGTTTGTGAAGCAGATCCCAGCGATCGAGACAAAATTATGGTGTTGGGTGGCGGCCCTAACCGAATTGGGCAGGGCATAGAATTCGATTATTGTTGCGTGCATGCAGCATTGGCGATGCGAGAGGATGGGTATGAGACCCTCATGGTTAACTGTAACCCAGAAACGGTCAGCACTGATTTTGATACGTCGGATCGACTCTATTTCGAGCCATTGACGCTCGAGGACGTGCTTGAAATCGTCGATATTGAGCAGCCTAAGGGCGTTATTGTTCAGTTTGGTGGGCAGACACCCCTCAAATTGGCTCAGCAGCTTGAAGCTGCTGGCGTTCCTATTATTGGGACCTCGCCAGATGCAATTGATCAAGCCGAAGACCGAGAGCGTTTTCAACAGATGTTGCACCAGCTGGATCTCAAACAACCTGCTAACCGAATTGTTCGTACGCTGGACGAGGGTATTGAGGGCGCGGAAGAAATTGGTTATCCCTTAGTCGTCAGACCTTCTTACGTCTTAGGCGGTCGGGCAATGGAGATTGTGTACCAAAAGAGCGAGCTCGAGCATTACCTAAAGCATGCGGTTGTAGTGACCCCAGATTCGCCGGTGTTGCTCGATCGATTTTTGGATCAAGCGATCGAAGTTGATGTTGATGCGGTTTGTGATGGAAAAGAGGTGGTCATTGGTGCGGTGATGCAGCATATCGAGCAGGCTGGAGTGCACTCAGGTGATTCAGCCTGCTCATTGCCACCCTATAGTTTAAGCGCGGAACTGATTGATGAGATAGAAACGCAGGTGATCAAGATGGCGCGGGCGCTTAATGTGGTTGGTCTGATGAATGTGCAATTAGCGATTCAAGGGGCACAAATTTTTGTCCTTGAGGTGAACCCTAGGGCCTCGCGCACGGTTCCCTTTGTATCGAAGTGTATCGGGCAGTCTTTGGCAAAAATCGCTGCTCGGTGCATGGCGGGTACTTCATTGGCGGATCAGGGCTTCACCCAACAGATTCATCCCAAGCATTTCTATGTGAAAGAAGCGGTTTTCCCGTTTGGAAAATTTCCCGGAGTCGATCCGATCTTGGGGCCCGAGATGAAATCAACGGGTGAGGTTATGGGGGTGGGTAAAACCTTTGGGGAGGCTTATGGTAAGTCGCAATTAGCAGCCAGCGACCCCATTCCCAATGCTGCTCGAGCTTTCTTGAGTGTCAGAGATCCGGATAAAGATCAGCTTGCCGAATTAGCCGCTGATTTGGTTGAATTAGGGTTCAAATTAGTCGCGACCAGAGGAACGGCCGAACATATCGCCAAGGCGGGTATTGCGGTTGAATCGGTGAACAAAGTGATGGAAGGACGTCCCAATGTTACCGATGCCATCAAGAATGGTGAAATTGATTTCATCATCAACACGACGGAAGGTAAGCAGGCGATCAAAGATTCGTTTGCCATTAGGCGAGACGCGCTCCAGCACAACGTCTGTTACACCACAACAATGGCTGGTGGTCGAGCCAGTGTCGAAGCATTGCGGCATCAGGCTAAATTGGAAGTATACTGCCTTCAGGGAATGCACGCAGATCTCAGTTGATGGCAAGCAGGATCACAAAGAGTAGGACGGGCAAACCGGAATGGAGCAAAGTAGGGCTGAGTCAAGCAGTATTGGATGAGGCAACGCAGGGTAAAACTGAGCAGGGTAAAGCTGAGTAGAGCTGTCGAGAGCCAAATAAAGCTGGATTCGTTTAATGAGGGGCTGACGAGTTAACGATCATGGATAAAATCCCGATGACAGAGACAGGCGCAGAAGCGCTGCGCGTGGAGTTGAAGCGCTTAACATCGATTGAACGACCCCGAATCGTTAAGGAAATATCCGCGGCTTTAGAGCAAGGCGATCTCAGAGAAAATGCTGAGTTTCAATACGCCAAAGAAGAGCAGGGTCACATAGAAGGTCGCATTTCTGAAATCGCTGCCAAGTTGGGGGCGGCACAAATTATTGATGTGACCGAAATTCCGAATAATGGAAAGGTAATTTTTGGTGTCACTGTGACGTTGCTTAACCTTGATACCGATGAAACAGTGGTTTACAAGATAGTGGGTGACGATGAATCGGACATCAAAGAGAATAAAATTTCGATTTACTCTCCCGTAGCCAGAAGCTTGATCGGCAAACAAGTCGATGACTCGGTGTTGATTCAAATCCCTTCAGGCCAAATCGAATACGAAATCCTGTCGGTAGAGCATCTTTAACGGTAAGTTCGTAGAGAAGGTTGAACGAGGTGTTTAAGCCTTAGCTGTATCTCACCAAATTTGACAGCCCTGGTTTTTGGGCTTGTGACTTTCGTAAGATGAGCGCAATGCCTCCGATGGCCTGAATGATTTCGGCCTCAGTTTTTTCAAGTAGCATGGCAAGCAATTGCTTGCGGTCTTCTCGATCAGCAGTGATCCTAACTTTAATTAATTCGTGATCCTCGAGGGCGCGCTCTAACTCTGTCAGAACCTGTTCAGTCAGACCATTGCCTGCAATGGTGACGATGGGGCTAAGCTGGTGGCCGATGGCTCGATAGTGTTTTTTCTGTTGTTGCGGGTTCATAGCGAGTCCTAAAAAGGTATATTGTACGCCATTGGCTTAAGCCGAAGTAATGGTCACATGAAAAAATCGAAAACCAGTCAGCGTTGGCTCACAGAACATGAACAGGACCCGTTCGTGTTAAAGGCGAGAGCTGCAGGTTATCGATCACGCGCGGTGTATAAGCTTTTAGAGTTAGATGACCGATTAAAATTGTTTCGTTCGGATCAAATTGTCGTGGATTTAGGCGCTGCCCCTGGGGGCTGGTCGCAGGTGGCAAGGGAAAGGTTAGGGAATTCCGGCAGGATAATCGCCCTTGATTTGCTGGAGATGGCGCCCATTGAAGGGGTTGAATGCCTGGTTGGAGATTTTACTCAGGACGAGGTGTTAGCGGGCCTAGAGGAGACATTGCTGCAAAACGGAGGCGCAGTTGGGGTAGACCTTGTAATTTCAGACATGGCCCCCAATTTAAGTGGTATGAAAGCGGTAGATATTCCCCGAAGTGCTTATTTAGTGGAATTGGCCTTAGCGTTTGCAGAGCAATGGTTGAAACCTGGGGGTAATTTTGTTGCTAAAGCCTTCGAGGGCGAGGGAATTGATACTCTTCGTCAGCAAATTCGTAAGGATTACCATAAACAAGTTAATATCAAGCCCAAGGCGTCCAGAGGGCGCTCAAGAGAAATTTATTTGGTTGGGTTAGGGAAACGGGAAGTTTAGAAATCGCAGTGCGGGGATGGCACAGCGGGTCAAGTCAACGAGGATAAGACGTGAACGATATGGGTAAAAACATCTTGCTGTGGCTGGTCATCGCCGCTGTACTGTTAACAGTATTTCAGAACTTCAACGTTAACCGCGGTCCGGAAGAAGTGGAGTACTCCACTTTTCTCGATTTGGTGAATGGTAATCAAATTCGTTCGGTTGAGATTGATGGGCTCATCATTCGAGGGCAAAGAGCAGACGGCATTTCCTTTGAAACCGTTCAGCCCCAAATCGTCGACAAAGCGCTGATAGACGATCTTTTGGACCACAACGTCAGTTTTCGGGGTGAACGGCCAGAGCAGCAGAGTATCTGGACCCAGCTGTTGGTGGCCAGTTTCCCGATTTTAGTTATCATCGCAGTCTTTATGTTTTTTATGCGCCAGATGCAGGGTGGTACGAGTGGCAAAGGCGGCCCCTTGTCCTTTGGTAAGAGTAAGGCCAAGTTGTTGGGTGAAGATCAGATCAACACGACCTTTGCCGACGTTGCAGGCGTCGATGAGGCCAAGGAAGAGGTCAAAGAGCTGGTCGACTTCCTAAAAGAACCGAGCAAGTTCCAGAAGTTGGGTGGAAAAATTCCCCGGGGTACGCTAATGGTGGGATCGCCGGGAACGGGTAAGACTTTGCTGGCCAAGGCCATCGCGGGCGAAGCTAAAGTTCCCTTCTTTTCGATTTCCGGCTCGGATTTCGTCGAAATGTTCGTCGGGGTTGGTGCATCGAGAGTGCGAGATATGTTTGAGCAGGCAAAGAAAGCAACTCCCTGCATTATCTTTATTGACGAAATCGACGCGGTGGGCCGGCACCGTGGAGCTGGTCTTGGTGGTGGGCATGACGAGCGGGAGCAAACGTTGAATCAACTCCTCGTAGAAATGGATGGTTTCGAGGGTAACGAGGGAATCATCGTTATTGCTTCGACGAACCGTCCCGATGTACTGGATCCTGCGTTGTTGAGACCAGGACGGTTCGACCGTCAAGTAGTTGTCCCTTTGCCAGACCTGCGAGGTAGAGAGCAGGTTCTTAAAGTGCACATGCGTAAGGTACCTATCAGTGAGGATGTCGTCGCGTTGGATATCGCCCGTGGTACCCCAGGGTTTTCAGGTGCTGACTTAGCCAACGTCGTTAACGAAGCGGCTCTATTTGCCGCCAGGCAAGATCAACGACTCGTGGCAATGCGACACTTCGAGCAAGCGAAAGACAAGATTATGATGGGTGCCGAGCGCAAGACCATGGTCATGTCAGAAAAAGAAAAGACCAACACGGCCTATCACGAAGCCGGGCATTGCATCGTAGGATACCTAATGCCGGAACATGATCCGACCTACAAGGTATCGATCATTCCTCGAGGTAGGGCATTGGGTGTGACGATGTTCTTACCGGAGGAAGATCGATATTCAATCAGTAAACGGGCAATCCAAAGCCAGATTTGTGGTCTCTTCGGTGGCCGAATAGCAGAGGAGCTAACGCTTGGGTTAGAAGGCGTGACGACCGGTGCGTCGAACGATATAGAACGTGCCACAAAAATGGCGCGATCCATGGTGACGAAATGGGGTCTTTCTGAAAAGTTAGGACCGTTACAGTACGAAGATGAAGACAATGAAGTCTTTTTAGGGAAGTCAGCGGGTTCGAGTCGCGCCAATGTCTCAGCGGAGACGGCAAGAGTTATCGACGAAGAGATCAAGCAAATCATTGACGGTTGTTACCAGAAGGCTCAACAGCTGTTGGTTGATAATCGAGACAAGTTGGATGCCATGGCAGCAGCCCTACTGGAGTACGAAACCATCGATAAGAGTCAAATTGATGACATTATGGAAGGTCGCACGCCAAAACCGCCGAGCCATTGGAATGACGATACGCCATCGGATGGAGATGCCCCCAGTGCTGCGGAGATTGATGGAGAGAGCACCGGGCCTGACAATCATGCGGGAGATGACGACGCAATCGATGGTGCTCCTTCTGGCGCCTCCTAGCTTGTGAGCGTCGCTAAACTTCGGTCCGGATTAGCCGGCCCGGAACCCTTGGTCATGGGGGTTCTTAATGTCACGCCAGACTCTTTTTCTGACGGCGGGCTGTTTCAAACAATCGATAGCGCACTCGCAAGGGTGGCAGAAATGGTTAGCGAAGGGGCTGACGTCATCGATATTGGAGGTGAGTCAACCCGCCCAGGGTCTGTCCAACCCTCCACCCAGGAAGAATTGGACCGGGTCTTACCCGTTCTTGAAGCAGTGCAGGCAGAGTTCGACTGCCCCATCTCCATTGACACCAGTACGCCCGCTCTCATGATTGAAGCGGTCAGCCGGGGTGTTGCGCTGATTAATGATGTGCGAGCGCTAACGCGGCCTGGCGCTCACGAAGCCGTCGGCTCTGAAGCGTTCATCGTTTTGATGCACATGCAAGGCACGCCTGCAACGATGCAGGAAGCTCCTCACTATGAAGACGTTGTGATGGAGGTATCTGATTTTCTGATCGAGCGGGTAAACGCGCTGCAGGCAGCCGGTATCAACGAGGACCGATTCATTCTTGATCCTGGATTCGGTTTCGGAAAAACCCGATTACAAAATATGCAGCTCATTCGAGGTATTCCTGTATTGTTGGCAAAGGGATATCCCGTGATGATTGGGTTATCAAGAAAAAGTAGTATTCAGCAACTGGCATCCGACGTGGTGGTTGGTTCAGTCGCGGGTGCTCTAGCCAGTAGAGCTGCTGGAGCGAAAATCATTCGAGTCCACGATGTTGCGGCGACGATAAGTGCATTCAATGTCTGGCGTGAAATTGAGCAGGCTGACTAAGGAGAGGTTTTGAGTCGTAAATACTTTGGTACCGATGGTATTCGTGGGCCAGTCGGAGGTCATCCTATCAATGCTGAATTTGTTTTGAAGCTCGGTTGGGCAGCAGGTCGTGTGTTGTCTCCCTCAGGTGGTGGCACCATCTTAATTGGCAAAGATACGCGCATCTCAGGCTATATCTTAGAGTCAGCTCTGGAAGCTGGCCTCGCCTCCGCGGGCGTGAATGTCTTGTTGTTGGGACCAATGCCAACCCCAGCGGTTGCTTATTTGACGCGAGCAGTATCGGCAGCGGCAGGCATTGTTATCAGCGCTTCACACAATCCTTATGCCGATAACGGCATCAAGTTCTTTTCGCCAGACGGTCAAAAAATCTCTGATGCGGATGAGGAGCGAATCGAAAATGTATTGGCAGAATCGATGACAACGGTTCCCTCGGCGGCATTGGGCCGAGCGAAACGGCTCGATGACGCTGTCGGTCGCTATGTTGAGTTTTGTAAAAATACCGTACCTACTTCGCTGCGTCTGAAGGGGCTAACGTTGGTCGTGGATTGTGCTCATGGGGCGGCCTATAAGATTGCGCCGGCGGTGTTCAGAGAGTTGGGCGCCGAAGTCATTACCTTAGGTTGCGAACCCGATGGGCTCAATATCAATGCTGGATTTGGCGCAACCAGCCCCCAAGCTTTGGCAGAGACAGTAGTCCGGGAGGGGGCGGACATGGGAATCGCTCTTGACGGAGACGCTGATCGATTAATTATGGTGGATCATAACGGCGAGATCGTTGATGGTGACGAATTACTGTTTGTGCTGACCGAACATGCACAGCAGGCAGGAAAATTCAGGGGTGGAGTGGTCGGCACCAAAATGAGTAATCACGGCCTCGCGCAAGCGTTGGCCGCTCGTGACATCCCTTTTGTTCGCGCGGACGTGGGTGATCGTTATGTGCTGGCTGAGCTCAACCAAAGGGAGTGGAGTCTAGGGGGTGAAGGTTCTGGTCATCTGTTGTGTCTTGAGCAAACCACGACCGGAGATGGCATTGTCGCGGCTTTGCAGGTCATCAAGGCGGTGAGAGAGCGGCAAGAAAGCCTTGCGACTTTGAAGGCAGGCATGACTAAGTTGCCTCAAATTATGATCAACGTTCGTAATGTGACAGCGCGTGTCCTGGAACAGCCCGAATTGCAAGCCGCAGTAAATGAGGTAGAAGCGGCGTTAGCAGGGTCTGGACGAGTGCTGCTGAGACCCTCCGGCACCGAACCTGTGGTTCGGGTTATGGTTGAGGGGGAGGATGAGAGAAAAATCAAAGCGCACGCCGAGCAGTTGGCTGATTTGATTCGACCCAACGAAGATTGAAACTTTTGTGAGGGTTCGCTAACATTCGCGGCCCACCGAGGGCAGTGTCGAGAAATCTGCAACGGGCAGTAGGGGTAGCAGACCGGGAAGTTGTGATCTCACCAGAATCGAGGCACAGGGGCAGGTTTCGTCCTAGCGGGTAAAGATTGTGTGCTAAATCAATAAATCAGGAAGCTGGCATGAGACCGTTAGTTGTCGCTAATTGGAAGATGAATGGCAGCGAACCAATGCTTCGGAGCTTGGTGCAGGCTCTCGGAGAAAGACAAAACGAGATTGCTGCCGAGGTGGTGCTCGCATTGCCAGCCCCGTTTTTCTCGTTGGCCCGGGCATTGCTTCACTCCAGTGGAATAACCTGGGGCGGCCAGAATATTCACTCCTTAAAGGAAGGGGCGTTTACTGGAGAAATCAGCGGCAAGATGCTCACAGAAATGGGTGGCCGATGGAGCTTAATTGGACATTCAGAGCGTCGAGCCTTTGCTGCAGAGACGGACGAGTTGGTAGCAGACAAAGTGCTCGCTTGCCTGGACATGGGTTTAACGCCAATTGTTTGCTTGGGTGAACATCTCGAAGACCGAGAGCAGGGTAAAACCATTCAGGTGATTGACCGGCAGTTGCAGGCAGTAATGTCAGTGGTCAGGCCCGAAGAGATGAAAAACCTGGTCTTCGCTTATGAGCCGATTTGGGCGATTGGCACAGGGCAAGAGGCGACCCCTGAGATGGCTCAAGCAGTACATCATCATCTTAAGGACAAGATGGCGACAAAAGGCAGTAACTGCCCTTCGATTTTGTACGGTGGCAGTGTTAAGGCTGAAAATGTGTCAGGACTTTTAGCAATGCCCGATATTGACGGAGTTTTAGTCGGAGGCGCTTCACTCGACCCAGAAGGATTCGCTGCGTTATGTGTCAATGCAGGTCAAGGCTGAAGCCAGAGTGCTTACAGCGCTGAGCAACGCCTAGATTGCATAATCTGCTTTCCTTGCGAGCAAAAGCGTCGGGATACGTTTATAATGGTGAATTCGATGAGGTTGTCACTGAGGCAGCCGATGCGAAGCACTTGAGGCAATGATCTCAAGCGCACTACAATGGAACAGGAATTATGGATTTAGATCTATTTGAGCAGTTGGTATTGGTAATCCATGTGATTGCTGCCTTGGCAGTTATCGGATTGGTTTTGATTCAGCAAGGTAAAGGAGCGGATATGGGCTCCGGCTTTGGTGGCGGAGCATCCAATACAGTCTTTGGAAGTGCGGGCGCTGGAAACTTTTTGACGCGACTGACAACATGGATTGCGATTGGATTTTTTATTACCAGTTTTGGTTTGGCCTATGTCGCCAAGCAACGATCAGAAATGATGATTGACCAGGGTATGCCGCAGGTACAGGCGGTTGAGGTCGAGGAGACGCCGAGCGGCGAAGCTTCCTCAGAAATCCCAGAGTTATAAACCGTTTAGCCGAAGTGGTGGAATTGGTAGACACGCTACCTTGAGGGGGTAGTGGGGGAAACCCCGTGGAGGTTCAAGTCCTCTCTTCGGCACCAAATCAGCAGCCTGCAAACGATGGCTGCGCTAAAAGAGCCCGGTAAGCCGGGCTTTTTTGTGGGAGAGGGTTGTCTGACGGCGGTCGGCAGTTTGATGTTTTGTCAGGGTTCGCGTTCGCAAGGATTTCGTAGGCTCCCTGCAGGTTGAGCAAGTCATCAGTTGGGTGAGTATCGCTTAGCCGATACGACTGAGCGAAAGGTGGAATGAAGGGGTGAGGCAGTTGATTCAGAGGTCTTTTAAAGCAAAGGCAGTAATATCCCAGTAGAAGCCTTTAGTGGTTGACCGCCGACTACTCTAAACCTATAATTGGCGGCCTTGTTGTTGCGGGGTGGAGCAGTCTGGTAGCTCGACGGGCTCATAACCCGTAGGTCGCGGGTTCAAATCCTGCCCCCGCTACCACTTTAATAAGAGCCCCTGTTTGGGGCTTTTTGGTTCAAGTGAGGTAGGTTTTGCACTTGGACGGCAAGGACGAACACGCGCCATGTTTTAGATGGCAATGAAAGTGGGCGATTGAGCCCATTTTTTTTAGGAAAAATGAGCTGGCATGAGCGATGAAACTTTAAATGCATTGATCGAGCCAGTGGTCATAGGGTTGGGATATCAACTTTGGGGGATTGAAAAGGTTCAACAAGGGCGACGGGTGACATTAAAAATATATATTGACGCAAAAGACGGGGTGACAATCGAAGACTGCGCAAAAGTCAGTCGGCAAGTGAGTGGTCTTTTAGACGTCGAGGATCCCATCTCCGGCGATTACCTGTTAGAGGTATCGTCTCCTGGTATTGACCGTCGGTTGTTCAAGCCCGAGCACTTTGATTTGTGTAAGGGTGAGAAAATCCAGGTGACTTTGCGACAAGCGTTTGAGGGACAGCGCAAATGGAAGGGCGTGTTGTGTGGTTTGGATGAGGGTGATGCGGTGTTAAGGGTAGACGATACACAAGAAATCGTCTTGCCTCTGGCCAGCATCGAACGTGCGCGAGTGTTGATGTAGAGCGTTTTGCAAAGACTTCGCAATCAAATGAGATTGAGTCATGAGTAAAGAAATACTGTTAGTGGTTGAATCGGTTTCGAACGAGAAGGGCGTCTCCGAAGATATTATTTTTGATGCCCTAGAGGTGGCCTTAGCGACAGCGACGCAAAAACGCTATTCAGACGAAGCGGATATTCGTGTGGTTATTGATCGTGAAACTGGCATGTATGATTCCTTCAGGCGGTGGACGGTCATTGACGACGACACAGAGGTTGAGTCAGAAGATGCCGAACTTACCTTAACTCAGGTAAGAGAAATGCAGCTAAACTTGGTCGCGGGTGATGTCCATGAGATCCCCATCGATTCGGTTGAGTTCGGCAGGATTGCCGCCCAGACCGCGAAGCAAGTCATTGTCCAGAAGGTAAGAGAAGCAGAGCGAGCTCAGGTGGTAGAAGCCTATGAAGGGCGTATCGGTGAGCTCTTGAACGGGCAAGTGAAGAAGGTGACTCGCGAAGCCGTGATCGTAGATCTTGGCAACAACGCAGAGGCGATTTTACCTCGGGAAGAGTGGGTGCCTAGAGAAACTTTTCGCATTGGAGACCGATTGCGGGCGCTGTTAAAAGAAGTGAGACCTGAGGCAAGGGGACCACAGTTGGCCTTGACCCGCACAGCCTCACAAGTCTTGGTTGAGTTGTTTAAAATCGAAGTCCCAGAAGTCGCTGATGGCGTGATTGAGATATTAGCAGCTGCGCGAGATCCAGGCTCCCGAGCAAAAATCGCAGTAAAAACCAATGATGGTCGCATTGACCCGGTGGGGGCTTGTGTCGGTATGCGAGGCTCGAGGGTTCAAGCGGTTTCCGGTGAATTGGGCAATGAGCGCATCGACATTGTGTTGTTTGATGACAACATCGCTCAGTTGGCAATTAACGCGATGGCGCCAGCTGAAGTGGTTTCGATCGTGGTTGATGAAGAGACCCACAGCATGGATATTGCGGTATCCGAGGATAATCTTGCTCAGGCCATTGGCCGAGGCGGACAGAATGTCAAGCTAGCAAGCGAGTTGACTGGTTGGGTTTTAAACATCATGACCGAGGAAGAGGCAGCGGAAAAACAAGAGCAAGAAGCTGGCACCGTTGTCGAGAAGTTCATGGAGCAACTCGATGTTGACGAAGATGTCGCCATTGTATTGCTCGAAGAAGGTTTCACCAGTCTTGAAGAAATTGCTTATGTGCCGATTGATGAAATGACGGCGATTGAGGGCTTCGACTTAGAAATCGTAGAAGAGCTTAGGGCGCGAGCGAGGAATACTCTGACAACCTTAGAGTTGGCCGACGAAGCCAATCGTATTTCGCAAGAACCCGCTGAAGATTTGCTCGGCATGGACGGCATGACAACCAAACTGGCCTACGATTTGGCTGCTTTGGGCATTGTTACAATGGAAGACCTGGCAGAGCAGGCCGTTGATGATTTAATGGAAATCGAATCGATGACAGAGACTCTAGCCGGCGAGATAATTATGACGGCCCGTGCCCCATGGTTTGAATAACGGGCGTTTGTAAGCAGTATTAAGGGGAATTAAGTATGGCTGAAACCACGGTAAAACAACTGGCAGAGACTGTTGGGACGCCCGTTGATCGTTTGCTGCAGCAAATGAAGGAAGCAGGTCTGCCGCAGACTGGCGAGTCCGACACTGTGGAAGAAGCACAGAAAGAGTCGTTGCTGGCGTACCTCAAGCGGAGCCATGGTGATGAAACCAGTGGCCCAAAGAAAATTACCCTGAAGCGCCGGACGTTAAGCACGATCAAAGCGGGCGGCAGTGCGGGTCGCGGACGAACCGTCAATGTTGAGGTGCGAAAAAAACGAACCTATGTTCGCCGAACCGAAACCGAAGAAACACCGGTAGAAGAAGCGGTTCCTGCCGAGGCGGTTGTAGAGCCCCAAGTTGAAACCCCGGTTGAAACACAAGTTGAAGCGCCGGCGGAAGAAGCAGCTGCTATCGAGACAGCCGCGCCGAAAGCAGAGCCGGAAGCTCCCAGTAAACCACTGGATCCTGAAGCTGTGAGGCGTGCTGCGCATATTGCTGCGGAAAAAGAAGCCGAAGCGCGACGTTTGGAACAAAAAGCGAAAGAAGAAGCGCGTGCTGCCCTTGAAGCCGAAGAGAAAGCCAAACAGGCCCAAATAGAAAAAGTCAAAGCTGCGAAAGCTGATGCGAGTAAAGACGGGGATGATAAGCCTGGGTCTCGTAAAGATAAGCGTGATCGAAAAGAAATCGACATCGATGAGATTCAGCAAAAGAAAGCCAAACACGGGAATCGAAAAAAACGCGTCGAAGAATTGCTCGTTGAAGAGGTTGATGAAATCCTGATCGCGCCAGAGACCGCGCTGGAGGACGAGCTTGCACCAACGACATTGGGGTTAACTGGCGTCGCTCGTTCCAAGCGCGCCGCGGCGCCAAAGGCCGGCCCACGGCACCAATTTAAAGCCCCGACTGAAAATCAAGTCAGGGAAGTAGAAATCGGCGACGCAATTACAGTTGCTCAGTTATCGCAGCGAATGTCGATCAAAGCGACAGAAGTGATTAAGTTCCTGATGGGCCTCGGAGTGATGGCCAACCAAAATGCGACCATTGATCAAGAGACCGCAATTTTAGTCGTCGAGGAGTTTGGCCACAAAGTTAAAGTGCTTGATGCGAATGAAGTAGAGAACTCTTTGCTGGATGCCTTGGTTTATGATGCTGATGCCGAGGCTCGTGCGCCGGTTGTGACAGTAATGGGGCATGTCGATCACGGTAAAACCTCGTTGCTCGACCACATTCGAAACGCTCAGGTCGCCAGTGGTGAAGCTGGTGGGATTACGCAGCACATTGGTGCCTATCGAGTCACAACTCAACACGGAGAAATATGCTTCATCGATACACCGGGCCATGCCGCCTTCACAGCCATGCGCGCAAGAGGGGCCAACGCTACCGATATTATTATTTTGGTCGTTGCCGCCGATGATGGAGTGATGCCGCAAACCGAAGAAGCCATTCAGCATGCCAAGGGAGCGGGCGTGCCTATGGTGGTCGCGATCAATAAAATTGATAAAGAGGGTGCTGATCCAGACCGAGTCAAAAATGAGCTGGCCGCCAAAGACGTCATCCCGGAGGACTGGGGTGGTGATACGCAATTCATTCCCGTGTCAGCGCTGACAGGGGAAGGGGTCGACGCCTTACTCGAGGCAGTGTTGCTGCAATCTGAACTGCTCGAACTCACTGCGGTTCAACAGGGGCCCGCCCAAGGCGTGGTGATCGAGTCACGGCTCGACCGAGGAAAAGGCTCAGTTGCGACGTTGTTGATTCAAAATGGCACCTTGAGCCGCGGCGACATTGTGGTCGCTGGAGAGAACTTTGGACGAGTCAGAGCAATAACCAACGAGCATGGTGAGACTCTTAAGAGTTCCGGTCCCGCAACGCCAGTATCGATATTAGGTCTTGATGGTACCCCAGGAGCGGGTGATCCTTTTACGGTTACCAAAGATGAGAAGGCAGCTCGCGAAGTGGCTCAATTTCGGCGAGAAAAAATCAAAAACGAGCGATTGGCAACACCCGCCGTCTCGCTTGATAACCTGCTTGAAAACTTCGGCAGTGGCGCCGCCCAGGAACTCAATATCGTGGTTAAGGCAGATGTCAGGGGCTCGCTAGAAGCCATTGTATCGGCGCTGCATGATTTGGGTAACGATGAAGTCAAAGTGAATGTTGTTTCGTCAGGCGTAGGGGGTATTTCAGAGAACGATGTGAATTACGCCCTGACTGCCAACGCCGTTATGTTTGGCTTCAACGTTCGAGCGGAATCATCGGCGAAACGATTGGTTGAATCTGAAGAACTCGATCTGCGTTATTACAAGGTCATTTATGATTTAGTCGATGACGTGAAAGCTGCGCTGAGTGGTATGTTGGCGCCAGAAGTTCGAGAAGACATCGTTGGGATTGCCGAAGTCAAAGACGTATTCGATAGTAAGAAGTACGGGTCGATTGCCGGTTGTATGGTGATAGAAGGGACAGTGTATAGGCATAAAAAGATTCGGGTATTGCGAGATAACATTGTCATCTACGAAGGGGAACTCGAGAGTTTGCGACATTTCAAGGATGAAGTTGAGTCGATCAGAAGCGGTACTGAATGTGGTATCGGCGTCAAAAACTATAACGATGTTAAAGTCAAAGATCAGATAGAAGTGTTTGATGTTCGAGAGGTTGCACGACAGTTGTAAGACTGTCGCGAAGCCCTAATGGATGTTCATTTTAAGCGAACCGATCGGGTTGCTGAGCAGATTCAAAAAAGCTTGGCGATGCTGATTCAAAAGTCCTTGAAAGATCCCAGACTCGGTATGATTACCGTGAACGAGGTTCGTGTAACAAAGGACCTTGCCTACGCTGACGTCTATTTTTCTGTTTTTCCCGATGAACACGCTAAGCAAACTGAGCTATTACTGAGTAATGCCAGCAGTTTTTTGCGAAAACAGTTGGCGTTAGAGCTCAGTACTCGGATTACCCCCAAACTGCGTTTCCGTTTTGACGCCAGCCTCGCGCAGGGAGAGAAGATTACCCGTGCGCTGATGGAAGGTCGTCAGAGCCCATCCAGCCTTGAGGATGACGAGCTTGGGGTCTAGGCGTCGAAAAGGCAGAGCTGTTGATGGGATATTGTTGCTGGACAAACCAGCAGGAATAACGTCAAATGGCGCGCTCCAGAAGGTTAAGCACTTGTTCGGCGCCGCAAAAGCCGGACACACAGGAAGCTTGGACCCTATTGCAACGGGTGTTTTACCAATTTGCTTTGGAGAGGCAACGAAGTTCTCTCAGTTTTTATTGGATGCCGATAAGTCTTATGTCGCGACTTTGCAATTAGGTCAAAGGACGACAACTGGTGACAGTGAAGGCGAGGTCGTTGAGATATTGCCTGTACCGGATTGTACAGATGCCGAGGTTGATGCTTGCCTAGAGGGTTTTAGGGGGCAGATAGAGCAGATTCCATCGATGTATTCTGCGATTAAAGTGGACGGCCAACCACTATACAAGCTCGCAAGACAAGGCATTGAGATCGAGCGCAAAGCACGAACCGTGATGATTAAACGGTTGGCGTTGGTCTCGCGAGAGAAAAGGCAGTGGGTGGTGGATGTTGACTGTAGTAAGGGTACCTATATCCGCTCGCTGGCAGAAGATATAGGAGCGGTCCTCGGCTGCGGGGCTCATGTGACCGCTTTGCGTCGGCATCGAGCGGGCCCTTTTGGATTAGCAGAAGCGCTGACGATGGAAGAGTTAGCAGCGATTAAAGAGGAGAAAGGAAGCCAAGGAATAGACCAGATGTTGCAGTCCGTCTCATCGGCTGTTGAGGAGTATCCCTCAATCACCATGACGGCTTTAACTGCTGGGTACTTCCTGCAAGGACAGCCGGTACAAGTGAGTGGCACAGCTCCAAGGGGGCTTATGGCTGTCTTCCGAGAAACCGCAAACGAATCAGTTTTTGCTGGCGTTGGAGAAATCCTCGATGACGGCAGAATCGCACCCAAGCGCTTAGTGGCGGTGCATTAAACTTCAGGGTATCTACAAATATGCGTGGATATACCTGATAAAGGAACGTCGCAACGAGCGACAGCATATTAATGAGATAGGAGGCCTCATGGCTTTATCAAACGAAGAAAAAGCGGGCATTGTAAAAGAGTATGGAACATCTGACACGGACACGGGTTCCCCAGAAGTTCAGGTGGCTCTGTTAACCGCCAATATAGAAAAGTTACAAGGGCATTTTCAGGCCCACAAGCAAGACCATCACTCCAGAATTGGCCTTCTGAGAATGGTGAGTCAGCGAAGAAAGCTCTTAAATTACTTAAAGAGTAAAAACACGGACCGATATGCAAAATTGATCAAGCGACTTGGTTTGCGTCGATAATGTTGGCCAAGGATGAATGGAGAAAAATGTGAATCCAGTTAGAAAAAAATTTACCTACGGTGATCAAGAAGTCACCATTGAGACGGGCCGAATTGCTCGTCAAGCAACGGCATCGGTTTTGGTGTCAGTGGGAGATACTTCCGTCCTCGTCGCGGTTGTGGGTCGAAAAGAAGCCAATCCTCATCAAAGTTTCTTTCCTTTAACCGTAAATTACGAAGAAAAAACTTATTCGGCAGGGAAGATTCCCGGCGGTTTCTTTAAGCGAGAGGGCCGTCCTTCAGAGAAAGAGACCTTAACCTCTCGTTTGATTGATCGTCCGATTCGGCCACTGTTTCCGAAAGGCTTCATGAATGAAGTTCAGGTGACTTGCCAAGTTGTCTCAGCGGAAAAGGATATGGATCCAGATATTCCTGCGATGATTGGTGTCTCTGCGGCGCTCAGCCTTTCAGGGATTCCATTTTCAGGACCGATCGGCGCTGCCAGAGTGGGGTTCACCGAGGCAGGGTACCTGCTGAACCCTGGTTATGAAGCATTGTCTGAATCTCATTTAGATATGGTAGTAGCAGGCACTGAGTCAGCGGTATTGATGGTCGAGTCAGAAGCAAAAGAGCTTACTGAGGATCAAATGTTGGGGGCTGTGCTGTTTGCGCATCAGGAAATGCAGGTCGTCATCAAAGCGGTGGAAGAGCTATGCGCCGAAGTGGGTGTTGAACAGTGGATTTGGGAGCCAGAGGCGGCAAACGCCGATTTGGTGAGCGCGATGACCGAATTTTCTGCTGAGAATATTGCAGAGGCCTATCGCATTACCGAGAAAATGAGTCGACAGGACCGGTTGAGTGCACTCCGTGATGAAGCCGTTGCGCAGTTTGTTCAAGAGGCGGGGCCCAGCGCGGATGATGTCAGTGCTATTTTTGGTAGCATCGAGAAAAAGGCGGTCCGTAGAGCCATAATTGCCGGAGAGCCGCGGATTGATGGGCGAGATACTAAAACCGTTAGAGGTATTTCAGTAGAGGTAGGGGTATTACCAAAAACGCATGGCTCAGCACTGTTCACCCGAGGCGAGACCCAAGCATTGGTTACGACCACATTAGGCTCGATGCGCGATGCGGCAATAATTGATGCGTTGCAGGGAAGTTATCGAGACCATTTTATGCTGCACTATAATTTCCCCCATTACAGTGTGGGTGAAACCGGGTTTTCAGGTGGTCCCAAACGTCGCGAGATTGGTCACGGTCGGCTAGCTCGCCGGGGCGTGGCCGCGGTCTTGCCTTCGTCGGCAGATTGGCCTTATACCACTCGCGTGGTCTCGGAAATTACCGAGTCGAATGGTTCATCTTCGATGGCATCCGTGTGTGGTGCAAGCCTCGCTTTGATGGATGCGGGTGTACCACTTAAAGCGCCGGTAGCCGGTGTCGCCATGGGTTTGGTCAAAGAAGATGATGGATTTGCCGTATTGACTGATATTCTCGGCGACGAGGATCACTTAGGCGATATGGATTTTAAAGTTGCCGGTACAGAAACCGGAGTGACAGCGCTCCAAATGGATATCAAGATTCAGGGCATTACCGAGCAAATTATGGAAACCGCGTTGGAGCAGGCTCGGTCTGCAAGACTGCATATCCTCGATGAGATGAATAAGGTCATTGGCCGGTCTCGAGAAACGGTTTCTGATAATGCGCCTGCGATGGTCACCATGAAAGTTGATTCTGACAAAATCCGCGATGTCATCGGTAAAGGCGGTGCGACGATTCGGAGCATCACGGAAGAGACCGGTGCATCAATCGACATTGACGATGATGGCACCATCACGATCTTTGGCGAGGGACTTGAGTCGCGAGATGCAGCGGTAAGCATGATCGAAGGTATCGTCGCGGAGGCCGAAGTGGGTCAAATTTACGATGGCAAAGTCGTTAAAATTGCTGACTTTGGGGCGTTCGTAAACATTCTGCCAGGTAAGGATGGTTTGGTTCATATCTCTCAGATTGCCAATGAGCGAGTCGAAAAGGTCACGGATTATTTGTCTGAAGGACAGATTGTCAAAGTCATCGTGCTCGATGTCGAACGTGGTCGAATTAAACTGTCGATGAAGGAAGTTCCTGCGGCTTCTAGTGAAGATTCGGGTCCAGACGAAGCCGAGAGTGAGTCAGCAACTTCAGCGTCAGCTTCGGTTGAACCTGAAAGCATAGAAGTGAACTCCGATGGGCAGCAAGCTGCTGATGGAGCCGGTGATGTCGATTCGGTTAGCGCCGATTCAGAAGCCGATACTGAGGCAAAGGCGGAGTAGCCCTGCACTGTCAATGCAGAGGTATGAACAAAGCCCGGGTAGACACTCTGCCTGGGCTTTTTCAGTTCTAGGTCTGAGGTGACTGGGCGATAAGTTCATCCACCACCGAGGGATCTGCCAGGGTGCTGGTGTCGCCCAGTTCATCCAACGCATTCTCCGCAATTTTTCTGAGAATTCTTCGCATGATTTTGCCAGATCGGGTTTTGGGCAAACTGGGTGCCCATTGCAAAATATCAGGCTTCGCGATCGCCCCGATCTCTTGACGCACCATGAGCTCCAGCTCTTTCTGTAAAGCATCTGATCCTACGACACCTTGCATTAGGGTTACGTAGGCATAAATTCCTTGACCCTTAATGTCATGCGGATAACCCACGACCGCAGCCTCAGCCACCGCCTCATGCAATACCAATGCGCTTTCGATCTCTGCAGTGCCCATTCTATGTCCAGAGACATTCAGTACGTCATCAACTCTGCCGGTAATCCAAAAATAGCCAGACTCGTCCCTGCGGGCGCCGTCGCCAGTAAAGTAAAAACCGGGATAGGTAGAAAAATACGTGTCGATACAACGCTGGTGATCGCCGTAAACGGTTCTAATTTGGCTCGGCCAAGAGGTTTTAAGCGCGAGGTTGCCTGAGGCAGCACCCTCTAGGATCTGGCCATCAGCATCAAGCAGTACAGGAGCTACACCAAAAAAAGGTAACGTCGCTGATCCGGGTTTCAGACCGGTCGCACCCGGTAGGGGCGTAATCATGATGCCGCCCGTCTCTGTTTGCCACCAGGTATCGACAATGGGGCAGCGGTCGTTGCCTACCACATGGTAGTACCACTCCCAGGCCTCTGGATTAATGGGCTCGCCTACGGTTCCCAAGAGCTTTAGGCTGGTTCGATCAGAGGCACTCACGAAATCGTCTCCCATGCCCATGAGGGATCTAAGGGCCGTGGGGGCCGTGTAAAAAATATTCACCTGATGTTTGTCGACGATTTGCCAGCATCGAGACGCATCCGGGTATGTGGGTATACCCTCGAACATCAGTGTGGTGGCACCGTTTGCCAGAGGACCATAAACAATATAGCTATGACCTGTAATCCATCCTACATCCGCAGTGCACCAGTAGATATCTCCGTCGTGATAATCAAAGACATAACGGTGGGTCATGGCTGAGTGTAGTAAGTACCCAGCCGTGGTATGAAGTACGCCTTTGGGTTTACCGGTAGAGCCTGAGGTATAGAGGATAAAAAGAGGGTCCTCACTGCTCATGGGTTCGGGCTCAGCCACTTTTGATTGTTTGGGTGCCTCGTCGTTGTACCATAGGTCTCGGCCGTCGATCATGTTCACTGATGCGTCGGTGTGGCGAACCGTAATGACGCTATGGACGTTTGGGCAATCCGTGAGCGCAAGGTCAACGTTACTTTTCAGCGGCACCCCTTTGCCGCCACGGATGCCCTCATTGGCAGTGATCACGGTCTGACAGTCAGAGTCTAGAATTCGGTCCTTGAGCGCTTGAGGCGAGAAACCGCCAAAAACAACACTGTGGATAGCGCCTATCCGAGCGCAGGCGAGCATAGCGTAGGCAGCCTCTGGAATCATCGGTAGATACAGACAGACCCGGTCACCTTTGGAAACACCCCGCGCGCGAAGCAGGTTGGCTAATTGACACACTTTTGTGTGGAGTTCGGCATAGCTAATATGAGCATCCTGATTGGGGTCATCTCCCTCCCAAATGATTGCGGTTTGATCCGACCGTTCGGGCAAATGTCGATCAATACAGTTGTAACTGGCATTGAGTTCTGCCCCGACAAACCACGCTGCCTGCCCTTGTGCTAAGTTTGAATCGCTTAATGTCGTCCAAGGCTTAGACCAAGACAGAAAAGATTCGGCCATACGTGGCCAAAAAGTGTCAGGTGAGTCTATTGATTCCCGATACAGGGCTTGATATTGCTCTTGATTGAGGTGAGCTTGGTCGCGCCATTCGTCGGTAACCGGGTAAATTTTGTCATCGGTCATTGATCATTCTCTAGTGAAATCAGCTCAGTAAAGATGCCACAAGCGTGGCTTTTGTAAAACCGTTGTTTGAGGCTAAACGCTGGCAGGCTGTTCCTCAGACGATTTTTGCAAAGCCTTGGGTGTTTTTTTCTTGCGTTTTTTCCGTCGCTTAGGCGTTGTCATCTGCTGCTGAGTTTCTGGATCAGCACTCTGAAAGGTAGTCCACCAGTCGCAGGTGGACGCTAGGGGTACACCGCTCTCATGACGAAGCAACAAGAAATCATAGGCGGCCCTGAACCTTTTATGGGTAAGCAGCTTGTAGGGTCGTTTTCCGACTTGTTGGTTGAGCCTATCTTGTAGCAGCCAGATTTCTCGGGCCGGTATACTGAACCGCTTGGGGATTGCGACAATCGCTTGTTGTGCAAGAAAAACCATGTCTGCGGCCATGTGGGATGCGTCAATCGGTGTCTTTCCCTCAACCTTGATTAAGCGATCTTTATGTTGATTAAAGCCCTCCCACAGAAACGCGGCAAATAAGAACGCCGGTGTTACGGGCATATCTTGGGCGATTCGAGCATCCGTTGAAGCCAGCGCTTCCGCGACGAGTTGGGCATTCTGGCCTTCGGAGGCAAGCGTTGGAAAGAGCAAAGGCATCAGGTGGTGTGTCTTTAGACTCTCAAAAGTACTCAGGGCGTGACCATTCATAAAGAGCTTGAGAGTTTCTTCGAAGAGCCGGGCTGGCGGGATTTCGCCCAGTAAATGAGCCGAAGTACGGATCTGTTTTTGTAAGTCAGCGGAGATAGAAAAATTAAGCTTTGCCATGAACCTAACGGCTCTTAGCATCCTGACAGGATCCTCCTGAAAACGAATCTCTGGCTCTCCAATCAGGTTTAATTTTTTAGCTTGAAGATCGGCCAAGCCTTTACCGGTTGGATCGAGAATTGTGTCCGAGATAGCGTCGTAATACAGAGCATTCACGGTGAAATCGCGGCGCAGACCATCTTCCTCAAAAGAACCGAAAACGTTGTCTCGTAGGATATGTCCTGACTCAGAGGATTGATTGGGGTCGTGTTGACCACGAAAGGTGGCAACCTCAATGATTTCTCTTCCAAATCGAACGTGAGCGATCTGAAACCGCCTGCCGATGATTCGCGAATTACGAAACAGTCGATGAACCTCCTGAGGGGTCGCGTTGGTTGCGACATCAAAATCTTTCGGCTTTTGATTGAGCAGGAGATCCCGCACACACCCACCCACGAGATAGGCGTCAAAGCCCTCTTCGCTGAGGCGTCGGACCACTTTAAGTGCTGCTAGGCTGATATCGGATTGATCTAGTGTGATTTTAGGCTCTCGACTTGTGCCCACCATAGGCGTTTTGACAAAAGGGTAGTGTAACAGAGTAGCGGAGATGTCTCAGGTACTGAAAAGAAAGGGAAAGCAAAGCTTTCCCCTCAGCGAGCGTTGGTACTTTATTATTATTGTTATGCTGTAAACCGAGATTATTGTTATTTTTCCCAGCTCACAGTGTCACTATCGCAGGATGTCAACCGAATTGGAACCCTTGAAGATCAGGCTCGGAGCCCGTTCGCTATCTGCAGTTTACGTCCACGATTCGAGAAAACGCGGGTCAATCAGCGTGTCTCGGTCAGGAAGACCAGATTCGCGAAGGCTGCCAGCCATCGATTGCCGCTGTCAGCATATTTTCAGGACTGTCTATGCTGATCGGTGACTGGTTCAGCGCTTGCAGGGCTTGCTGCAGGTTTTCAGCCGGGGTTAAGTCGTTGAGCTCGGGGGCATGGTTCTGCTTGCTGAGTTTTTGGCCGTCTCGATCGCGCATAATCGGTACGTGTAGGGTATCTGGTGATCTGGTGTTGAAAGCCTTATAGAGGCAATACTGCATCGCTGTTGAGGCAAGAAGGTCTGCTCCCCGCACGATGCGAGTGATGCCTTGATCGATATCATCAATCACTACCGCAAGCTGATAAGCGAAGAGCCCGTCTTTTCGCTTCAGAATAAAATCGCCATAGTCAATATTCTGCCGCCAGGTGTGAGCGCCCATCCCAATATCGTGATGCTGGATGACTGACGTGTTAATTCGTAGGCGCAGGGCATGAGCTTCATCTGCTGAAACCTGAGCCGTACGACAACGGCCCGGATAAATCGACCCAAACGACCGACGGGCACATCGGCAACGGTAAACATGATCGTCAGCAATCAGCTGCTCCAGTTGCGCTTCATACTGGCTGAGGCGCTGACTTTGATAACGCACTGGACCATCGCTGTTCATACCATGCAAAGCCAGTTGCTCAAGGATCCGCTGGCTTGATCCGATTATTTCCCTGGGAGGGTCTAGATCTTCGATTCGTACCAGCCAAGTGCCACCTGCGGCTTTGGCATCAAGATAGCTGGCCAATGCAGCGACGAGGGAGCCAAAGTGTAGCGGGCCAGTGGGGGACGGGGCAAAGCGTCCAATATAAGGTGGCATTGACAGGGGCGGTTGCGACGGCTAGCCGTGAAGTTGCCTTTCTTTCAGCTCATCCAATGTTTTGCAGTCGATGCACTGATTTGCCGTTGGTCGTGCCTCGAGTCGACGAATACCAATTTCAATACCGCAAGTCTCGCAGTAGCCGTAGTCATCTTGATCGATAAGATCGGTGGTTTTTTCGATCTTTCGGATCAGCTTGCGCTCACGATCACGGGTCCTGAGCTCCAGACTAAACTCTTCTTCCTGGCTAGCGCGGTCAGAGGGGTCGGGGTAGTTAGCCGCTTCGTCCTTCATGTGACTTACCGTTCGGTCGACTTCCTCCATTAACTGGTTTCGCCAGCCCAGCAAAATGGCTTTAAAGTGCGCCCTTTGTGCCTCGTTCATGTAGCTTTCGTTGCGCTTTAAAACGTACGGGGTAAAGGCCGCGGTACTCTCAGAACCAATATTCCCTTGCGACCGGGGTAGTTGAGCTTTCGGAGCCGCTTTAGCTTTCGGTCCAGCCTTGGCTTTCGGAGTCGCTTTGGCCTTCTGAGCCGCTTTGGCTTTTGGTGCGGCTTTGGCTTTCGGAGCCGCTTTAGCTTTTGGAGCCGCTTTGGCTTTTGGTGCAGCTTTGGCTTTCGGAGCCGCTTTAGCTTTCGAAGCCGCTTTAGTTTTTGGCGCTGCCTTGGCCTTTGATGCCGCTTTAGTTTTTGGCGCTGCTTTGGCTTTTGGTGCTGCTTTAGTTTTAGGCGCCGCCTTGGCTTTGGCCGTAGTCTTCGCTTTAGCGGTCACTTTAGCTTTGGATGAAGCTTTGGTTTTGAGCATCGATTTTTTTGCCTCGGATTGGTTAACGACCTTCTTCGCCGAGGGTTTCTTGGCTGCAGCTTTAGCGGACGATTTGGCTTGTTTCACAGTTTTTGATGGTCTCTTGGTCTTTGAGTTGGCACTTTTAGTGGGGGCAGCCTTTTGCTTTTCCAATGCGTTACCTGCTTTAACGGGCACTTTGGCGGCCACACTTTTGGCACCTTTAGTGGCCGGTTTTTTAGCTTTGGATGGCGATGGGCTTCCGACTGATGATTTTTTAACCGCTGGAGAGGGCTTGCGCTTGGCAACCATTTCATAGCTCCTTGATTCGAAAAAAACTCAACGACTGAAAATTAGCGGCGAACATTAACAGAAACCCGTGCCGTCGCCAAGATTAAAATGAGTTGGGGAGACGAAAGTCGATCAACGGTTGAGATGCTAAGATCTAAGAAATCAGGTCTGCAGGTGATCATGAACAAGCGACACAACTACTCTCTGCGTAGTCAAGCAATTAGGCCCTTTAAAGCAATGACAGTGCTCGCACGGGCTAATCAGCTAGAGACTGAAGGCCGAAGTGTCATTCATCTCGAAGTGGGACAACCCGATTTCCCGGTGTTAGAACCCATTGTCTCCGCTGCTTCAGCTGCAATTTCCCAAAACAAAGCCGGTTATTCTGATGCCAATGGTTTGCCCGCGCTCCGACTGAAAATAGCCCAATATTATGCGGATTACTACGGCCTCAATATCGATGAACGCCGTGTCATTATCACCGCCGGGGCTTCAGGTGCTCTGGCGTTGGTGGCGGCGCTGCTCACGGATCCAGGGGATGGTTGGTTGCTGACAGACCCTGGTTACCCTTCGAACCGAACGTTTATCGAAGCTTTTTCAGGGGTTCCTCAATTTTGTCCTGTTGGACCGGAGACGCGTTTTCAACTGTCAGCCGCCCAGGCTGCTGAATGTTGGCAGGCTTCCACCAAAAACTTATTATTGGCCTCGCCAGCGAATCCAACGGGGACCTCACTGGATCAACAAAACCTTGCCGATTTAGCAGGCTTAGTAGCAAGTCGTGGGGGCCACCTAGTCTCCGATGAGATTTATCAGGGTCTTGAGTATGGCGCAACATCGAGGCTTTCTGCCTTGTCGGTTGATCATCAGGCTTTTGTGATTAATAGCTTTTCTAAATTCTTTGGGATGACTGGTTGGCGCTTAGGCTGGCTTGTTGCGCCAGAAGACGCGATAGATAGTTTGATTCGATTCGCTCAGAATTTATTTATCTGTGCATCCGTACCTGCGCAGCACGGGGCGGTCGCGGCATTTAATCCGGGAGTGCTCGATCAGCTCCACCATCAGCGTGACATCCTGCAAACCCGCCGAGATTTTGTCTTAGCAGAATTGCCTGGTGTAGGACTCAGCGTGCCGATCACGCCCGACGGTGCCTTCTACGTGTATGCCAAGTTGCCCGATGATGCACCCGCCTGTGAGGACTATTGCCAGACCTTGCTTGAATTAACGGGAGTCGCAATTACGCCGGGAACAGATTTTGGTGATCACAACGCGACGCGGTACATCAGACTGAGTTATGCTCAGCCGCAACACCAGCTAGAGCAAGCCTTAGAACGATTAGCTGGGTTTCGACCGTGAGACTGTTATCCCATGCTTGGACAACAGGGATTTTGTTGCGGCGGTATAAGCGATTTTTAGCGGATGTAATGCTTGAAGACGAGTCCGTCGTCACCGTGCATTGTCCGAATACAGGAGCGATGACGAATTGCTTTGGGGCCGGAGACCGAGTCTATCTTTCAAGGGCAAAGGATCCCAAACGAAAGACGCCTTTCACCTGGGAGGTTAACAGGCATGGCCGCCACTGGATCGGTATTAACGCGGCTAAAGCCAATGGTATTATCGGTGAGGCTTTGCATCGGCGCGCCCTGCCGGGTTTTGAATCGGTTCAGTCAGTGCTGCCAGAGCAGAGCTTCGCCGGTAGTCGAATCGATTTTAGACTGACCTTCCTTGATCAACCCGATATGTTGTTGGAAGTAAAGAGTGTGACTTATCGTGCAGCAAACAATGTCGGGTTATTTCCTGATGCCCCCTCGGAGAGAGCCCTGAAACATTTGGAGGCTTTGATTGAGGCCCGGCGACAGGGACTCCAGGCGGGATTAATGTTTTGTGCGCAGCATACAGGCATTGACCGGATAGCGCCCGCAACCGATATCGCGCCGGAGTACGCGGTCAGATTAATCGAGGCCGCAGGCCAAGGGGTAAAGATATTGGGGTGTAAAGTCGAATTCAAAATGCCTTACGTGAGAGTGAAGCGGCTGATAGCAGTGGACATTTCAGGAGGCTTGGCAACCTCATGAAGATCTCGATGCTCGCCATGGTCCTGATCCTTATTTGGTTGGCGCTGATGAGCGTTGCGATTGCCACTGGCGCAAGCAGCGTACTGATCCAAGAAATGCTTTTGACGGGCAGTACAAGCCATCAGATTGTTGCTGAGATTCGGTTACCCAGAGCGCTCTTGGCTAGTTTGTTGGGCGCAGGGTTGGCGTTAGCGGGTGCGAGTATTCAAGGCGTGTTTCGCAATCCTTTAGCAGATCCAGCCTTAATCGGGATTTCAGGGGGTGCTGCATTGTTTGCTGCGGGTTATCTCCTCATCAGTTCGCAACCCGATGCCGCAATGCTGGGTCTGTCAGGGAGCGCCATGTTAGGTGGTCTTTTGGCCACGGGCTTGGTCTTGTTGGTTGGTGGCCGACAGTCGGATATTGCAACCTTGTTGTTGGCAGGCATTGCAATTAATGCGATTTGCTTGGCGGGTGTGGGGTTGTTGTCATTTTTGGCGCCAGAGCAGCGCCTTCGATCAGTGTCTTTTTGGGCTCTGGGAAGTTTCAATCACGTTGGCTGGAGCGATGTGTTGATGGCCCTCATCATCATTCCGGTGATGCTTCGATTATTGCGTTTAGCCGCCGTGTTGGATGTTTTGACTCTGGGGGATGCCGAAGCGGGCCATTTGGGGATCAACGCCAAAAGGAAACGGTTAGAGGTTATTGTATGGGCCGCGTTGATAACCGGTGTTTCAGTCAGTTTGGTCGGGATCATCGCGTTTGTTGGCCTGATTGTCCCTCATTGGGTTCGTATGACCATCGGAGCTAAACACGTTTTGGTTTTGCCGTTCTCGATGCTAGGTGGTGCACTATTATTGCTGGCAGCAGATTGGTTCAGCCGCTGGTTGTTAGCGCCGCTTGAGTTACCCGTCGGAATCGTGACCACGCTGTTAGGGGCACCGATATTCGTCATCTTGGTGGCTCGATGGTCACGCGGTGTTTGGTTGTAATGATAGAGTTGATGAATGCCAGTTTAACCCGAGAGGGTCGCCCGGTGCTTTCGCCAATGAACATGCAGCTGGCTGCTGGTCAGCATTTAGCAGTGTTAGGACCGAATGGCGCAGGGAAGAGTTCACTGCTGCGGCTGTTGTCCGGTGACCATGCGTGCAGCGGCGGTTGGGTGTCTGTGTTTGGAGACAACCCAGCCAAGATGTCTTTAAGGGAAAAAGCTCTGCGCATCGCCATGCTGGGGCAGAAGCCCGACCTAAGGTTTCCCTTCAAGGTTGAGGAAATTGTGGCACTCGGTAGGTATCCCTTTGCCGAGTCCCCTCGTCGGACCAATAGCATCGTGCTTGAGGTTATCGAGGCTTTAGAACTTGATCTCCTGATCGGACGTTCGATACTGTCGTTATCAGGCGGCGAACAGCAGCGTGTCCATCTGGCTAAAACTTTGGTCCAAGTATGGGATCTTCAACAACCAGGCTTGTTGTTATTGGATGAACCTTTTGCGGCGCTTGATATCGCCCACCAAGTCTCGGCCCGGCGTTTACTAGAGGAGATGAGATCAAGACTGCCAATGACGGTCATTTCAGTCGTACACGATCTGCATGGCGCGACCGCTGATTTCGATCAGGTCTTGATGATCAGCAAACAAGGACAGCAGATTGGGTTCGGTTCACCCCTTGAAATGCTGACCGAAGAACAACTGTCGCGTATTTATGGCGTCGGTGTGCGAACACTCTACTTTGAAGATGGGCAGGTTGCTGGACACAGCGCCAATTCAAGCTAAGCCCTCGATCAAAAGGCCTTGAGGATTGCAGCGATCTCCTGAGGGCTTAACCGTGCGCCAAATCGACTCACGACCTGTCTTGCGAGCGAGTGGGCCAGCGCCGTTGCATCGGTAAGGTCAAGGTTTTGGCTTAGACCATAGAGCACGCCGCCAGCGAATGTGTCGCCTGCGCCAGTGGTGTCAACGGGCTTAACAGCTTCGCTTTGAATCCACTGAGGTTGGCCATCGCCGCCCGTTACCAGGGCACCGTCTCCGCTTAACGTCATGGCAATTTGCGGGCATAGTTTTTGAAGCGCGCTGGCTGCGGCTTCCCGCTCTGCTTCACCTGTCCAGAGCTTGGCTTCATCTTCATTACAAAAAAGGATATCGACACCTGTTGAAAACACCTGTTCAAACGCGGGCCTAAAATTTTCAACCATGCCAACGTCTGACAAGGTCAGCGCCACCTTAACGCCTGCAGTCTTTGCCTCTGCCTGAGCTTTTTGGACAGCTTCAAGCGCAGTAGGTGAGCTGATTAAGTAGCCCTCGATATAAAGATAGGATGCTGAAGAAAGCGCCTGATGATCGAGTTCGTCCGGTGAGAACGTTTGAGTAATACCCAGGTGTGTCACCAAGGTTCGTTCTCCGTCGGGAGTGATCATCGAGATGCACTCACCGGTTACGCCGGTTGGTCGCTGATCACCGAGGTTGGTGTCAACGTTCACAGCAGCAAGGTCAGCAACGAAAAAATCTCCAGTTTTGTCATCTGATACTTTGCAACTGTAGTAACTCGATGCTCCAAGCAAGGCGACGGTCACCACGGTATTGGCGGCGGATCCACCACCCGCCAACTTGGACATAGACAATTTTTCGGTGTCTTCTAGCAAAGTAACCAATTGGGCCCGCTCGGATTGATCGACTAAGGTCATTGTGCCTTTGGTAAAGCCTGACTTTGCGAGAATGTCCTCAGTCACGAGGTATTCAGAATCCACCAGTGCATTGCCGATACCATAAACGTCGTAGCTCATATAGCGTTCACCTGTTTGAAAAGAAATTGCGATTAGAGTTGAGCCAATGCCCGATCAGCACTCGCTAGCGTTTCGTCGATGTCATCAAGGGTATGTGATGCGGATACGAATCCCGACTCAAAAGGCGATGGTGCAAGATAGACACCAGCGTCGAGCATAGCGTGAAAAAATTGATTGAACCGATCAATGTCGCTCGCCATCACCGCGGAAAAATTAGAGACTACGGGCTCGGTGGAGAAGAAAAAACCGAACATGCCGCCTCTTGCACATGTTGCCATGGGAATGTTGCGGGCGTTGGCTAAGGACTGCAGGCCCTCAGCAAGGCGCTGGGTGTTGCGCTGCATACGGTGAAAGCAGTCAGGTTCAGTCAAAGTGTTAAGCGTTGCGAGTCCAGAGGCCATTGCAACGGGATTCCCAGAGAGGGTTCCGGCTTGATAAACCGGACCCAAAGGCGCGATCGCTTGCATTACCTCTGCTCTGCCACCAAATGCGCCGACAGGGAGGCCCCCACCAATGACTTTGCCTAGCGTGGTCAGGTCTGGACGAACGTTGTAAAGGCCTTGAGCGCCCCCGAGATGGACGCGGAAACCCGTCATCACCTCGTCAAAAATCAGCAGGGCGCCGGATTGATCGCAGAGCCGACGTAGGGTGTTGAGAAACGATGGCTCGGGACACACCATGCCCATGTTCCCGGCAATAGGCTCGACGATAATCGCGGCGATGCTATCCCCTTCCGCTTGGAACAGAGCCTCAACAGCCTCTGAGTCGTTATAGGGTAGAGTTAGTGTCAGCTTAGCAATGTCCGAGGGGACGCCTGCTGAATCCGGCTCTCCTAGGGTCAATGCGCCGCTGCCAGCTTTCACCAACAGGCCATCGGAGTGACCGTGATAACATCCTTCAAACTTTACGATTCGGTCGCGCCGGGTAAATCCTCGAGCGAGGCGAATGGCGCTCATGGTCGCTTCAGTCCCGGAGCTCACAAAGCGCATCATCTCCATGCTGGGGACATGGGTTTGGATCAATTCGGCAAGGGTAGTCTCGCCCTCGGTAGGAGCTCCAAAGCTTAAACTGTTTTCTGCTGCCTGTTTGACCGCAGTAATGACACTAGGGTGAGCATGCCCGACCACCATCGGTCCCCAAGACCCGATATAGTCGATATAGCGCTTGCCATCGGCGTCAAATAAATAAGCGCCTTGCCCTTTTTCGAAATAGGGCGGCGTCCCCCCTACCCGGCCAAAGGCTCGTACAGGCGAATTGACGCCACCTGGAAAATACTTTTGGGCCTTCTCGAAAAGCTCCTTTGATCGCTGCATGATTGAACTCGTTTTCCCGTTATAAAGTGGTTTCAAGCCACATCAAGATTTGTAGAAACGTTCGATGTCCGTTGGCAACACGATGCCAACGGGGTGTTCAACGAGGGGCGCGGGAACGCGCACAACATAAAGAGCTTCTACATGTTCGCGCGCAATGATATCAAAAGCTTCATCTAAAGTGGCCTGCCACGTTACTTTTGCAATATTTTTTCGCTCTCCCGGGATGCTCTTGAGATCAAGCTGGTCCTCCGTCGATTCTACCTCGCTGCTTGCCAAGGCCCGGCTGAGATCTGCGGCACTCAGCAAGAGATTGTTGTCCTCATCTTTGATCAGAATCCAGTCGGGTTTTTGTGTGAGCAAAGCGTTGGCCTGCGTGACCGTAAGGTACCGTTCAGTGGTGACGAAGTTGCGACTCATCACACTTTCGACCGAGGCTCTACTCAAGGTAAGACTCATGGCATTGCGATGCAGGTCTTGCCCGAGCATGGTTGCCTGAGCTTGAAAAATTGAGGGTAAACGGAAACCGTTGGCGACAGTGATATGGGCAACCACAATACACGCCATAGCAGGTAAAACGATCTCCGGATTTCGAGTCAATTCGACCAAGGCCATTAACGCCGCTAATGGCGCTTGCAGTGCCGCCCCCATCATAGCGCCCATGCCCAAGATAACGTAGAAGCCGGGTTCAGAGAGCGTATTGCTAAAAGTCGATGCCAATTGCCAGAAACTGCCGCCAGCCAGGGCACCAATGACAAGGGTAGGACCGATTAACCCGATAGGCATGCCCAGCCCGAGATTAACGGCAGTCGCGATTAGCTTGGTCGCTGCAATGCAAAGAAGCATGAACAGGGGCAGATTGCCGAGCAGGGCTTCGCTGACGGAGTCATAACCAATGCCTAGAATTTGTGGCACTGCGAGACCCAACGCCGCTGTGCAACCTCCGGCAAGGATGAATCGTAGTGCGATCGACTGGGGGGCATGCTTTTGAGTGGCAATCATCAGTCGAATGAGGCCAGCGGCTAAGACCGCAATCAAAATTCCCTCAATCAAGACCCATGGCAGATCCCAGAAAGAATCCATGCCGATACCTGGCACCTGAAAGATCGGCGCATCGCCGAAGACTTGTTGCACAATCAGGGTACCCGTCACTGCGGCGAGTATGACCGGCATAAATCCTGCGACCGTGTATTCCATGACGATCACCTCCATCGAAAATATGACACCTGCGATGGGGGTATTGAACGAAGAGCCAATGGCGGCGGCGGCGCCACAACCAATAAGCACCCGCATGGAATTGTTTGGAAGTTTGAGTACTTGTCCTAAATAACTGCTCGTTGCCGCGCCAAGATGTATCGCAGGACCCTCTCGGCCACCGGTTTGTCCGGAAATGAGAGCAAGCGCGCCGGCAATGAATTGAATGAATAAACTACGCAAGGGAATGTAACCTTGATGTTGTTGCAACCGTCTGAGGACGTAGGTCACACCGAGTTGTCGATCACTCAACTTAAGGAAACTGAACATCAATGCCAGGGTCAGAGCGCCAGCAACCGGGAGCAAGAATCGATCAATGCGATTAAGTTGCTCAAAGCTTTCTGGGCCCGCTGGCAGTAGCAGGTTCAAGGTAGTCTCAACGACCCAACGAAAGGCGATGATGATGAATCCCGTAAACAATCCCGCCAAAATACCCAAGAGCGCAAATTGCGGCGCAGCCTCTAGGCTGGACAGCGAGGAGCGAAAGGTTCGAATACGTAGCCTGCGCTTAAGATGGGTAAGATGGTGCTTAAGCCGCTCATTCATAGTGTTATCGTTGAGTTACCTCGTGAGATCTCAGAGTGTAGCGGATCGAGGCCCAGACAACGAATCTCTTTCGAGGGCAGTGTTGAGTGGGGATTGCATCAAGTTTGGAGCTAGAAGTCTGATTTGATAAACTTTCTGGCCGGTTTCGAAGTGAAACCCAGGATACCATCACCATGCCAACAGATGTCATTGTAAAAACGATCCGTAAAGATTATTTGTTAATGGCGGGTGTACTGCTCGCTAGCTTGATCGCGTCCTTGTTGGTGGGTGCGTACCTGCTGGGTCAAGCGAATCAAGGGCTCGAACTTGCTCGCTTGGAGGCGATTGAATCGGCTGAGCTGATTCGAGAACAGCAGCAAAAAATCGAAAGTATGACCTTTGATTTAGCGACCTTGAGGTTGGAAGAAAGTGTCTCTGAGCTTGCCTCTGCAGATTTGCAGGCGGTCGTGGTTCAGCAGCAAGATCGCATTGCCCGTTTGGAGAACGAAGCGGTTTATTATAGAAATTTAATGTCAGCGTCCGCAGGTGATCGGGAAGTGTTTGTGCACCGAGTCGATCTTGAACCGGATCAACAGCAAGGAACCCTAAAATATCAAATTATGTTGACTCACGCCGACCCAGATGGCGAACAAACACTGGGCCGCATTGAGTTGAAAATTGCGGGAGAGGTGGATGCACGGGAGACAACCCTTGATGCGTTTGAAGCAGGATTGATCGACCCTGGTGCCTTAGACTATCAATTTCGGTATTTCCAGAATTTTAGTGGCCAGCTGAAATTGCCAGAGGGATTTAAGCCGCTGACGCTGCAACTCGAAGTGACCTCCTTAGCAGGGCAAACTTTGGAATATCAGGTGATCGAAGTCCCCCAATGGGAGGTATAAATGAAATGGTTTAAAAAAGTCAGTTTTGAGGGAGGACGCCAGGTGTCATTGATCGCGGAAAACTGCCACGTACAAGGGGAGTTGGTTTTCGAGGATGAAATGATCGTCAACGGTCGGGTGGCGGGCGTCATTAACGCTGAGTCGAAGGGCGCTGGATTAAACATTGGTGCCAAAGGCGAGGTTCTCGGCAATATCTTTGCGCCAAAGATCGTGATCAGTGGTGAGGTAAAAGGCGACATCTACGCCTTTGATGTAATCGAATTAACAGCCTCGGCGCGGGTTTCGGGTAATCTCTATTATCAAACGTTGAAAATGTCAGAAGGGTGTCAGTACACAGGGAGTATGCGCCAAATGCCAGGTTCCGAAATCAGGGCATTGGTAGTGGCAGCAGAAGCGGCTCAGCGACGAACCAGCATGGGACGCTTGCAAGCCGTTCAAAAGCAAACCTTGTCGTCGGACCAAACCCGGACCAACTCAGAGGTCAGTGCGGATGTTAAGTGAAACAACGATAGCCTTTACCGATGCGGCAGCGAACAAGGCGAAATCCCTGATTGCCGAGGAGGAGAACCAAGCGCTCAGCCTGCGGGTCTTTGTCACCGGTGGCGGGTGTAGCGGGTTTGAGTATGGGTTTACCTTTGATGAAGATATTGAGGAAGACGATACCGAGGTGCTTAGACAAGGGGTGCGATTAGTCATAGACCCTTTAAGTTACCAGTACCTCGCCGGTGCTGAAGTCGATTTTAAAGAAGACTTGCAGGGTTCACGTTTTGTCGTCAGCAATCCAAACGCCAGTACGACCTGCGGTTGCGGAAACTCTTTTTCAATCGCCTAGCGAGTTGGCCTCAGACCGTTGCGCCATTCGCAAGGAGGAGTTGCCAGGCTGCCTAAGGGCGAGGATGATTGAGCCAACGGCAGCTTTAAAGGAGGCAAGTTCCCGCTCGGGTACTGGGCTCGAATTGGGTAGCCGAACGGTTCTTGGGTTCCGGTGAATACCATCGACTAAGAATTCGTAATGCAGATGGGGACCTGTAGCCCAACCGGTAGCACCAACATACCCGATCGTTTGCCCCTGTTTTACGCGGGCACCCGCTTTGATTCCTTGAGCGAATTTGGAGAGATGTAGATACTTTGTGGTGTAGCGTTCTCCGTGTCGCACAACAATAAAATTGCCCGAGGCCTCATTGCGTTCTGCTTTGAGGATTTTGCCTTCCCCAGCTGCTCGCACAGGGGTGCCACGATTGGCAGCGTAGTCAATGCCGCGATGCGGCATGGGGCGATTGTGTATCGGGGGTTTACGGCGCAAATTAAACGACGAGCTGACGTGCGAAAAATGGACAGGGTCTCGTAAAAAAGCCTTTCGCAGGCTAGCACCCTCTGGCGTGTAGTAACCCATGCGAGCATTGCTGTCGATGTAACGCAAGCCAACATGTTCGGTTCCAAAGTTGTCAAAAGAAGCCCCCAAAATTCGGTCCTCGCCGATAGGCTGTCCACCGATGCTCGAGCGCTCAACGATTACTTTGAAGACATCGCCCTCGCGCAGATCGAGTGCAAAACTGATGTCCCATTGAAAAAGGTCCGCCAATTGCATGATCAGATTGTCGGTTAAACCTGCTGCCACGCCTGCCTGATAAAGGGAAGGGGATTGCTGGGTGATGGTTCCGTTAAACACTGCGGTAATGACGTCGGGTTTTACGCGTTCTATTCGCGTGCTGTACCCCTGCTCACCCAGGGTTGCGATCAAGGTCATTTTTGGATTTGCGCGATAGATCAGCTCAAGCACTTGCCCTGCTTCATTCGGCTGTATCGTGATGGTTTGTCCAGGCTTAACGGAAGCTAATATTTCAGCATCATCCGTACGCAAAATACCTTGCAGGTCACGGGCGCGCAGTTCATGGCGAGAGAATATTCTTGATAAATTATCGCCAGACTTGAGCTTGATCTCGAGCCTGGGCGGCAAGTTTAATTTTGGTTTCGATAGGTCGCTATCTCCAGGCGTCTGCGCAAGGGGTTCAGTGGGTTCGACTGCGAGAGGCAAGGGTAAAGCCGTACGGTTTTGGTAGGTTTGATTAGAATCTAATTTGTCATCGCCCGAGAAGAGAGAGAGCAGGAGTAAACAGCAAGACAGACCACCAATGAGTGTTAAATGAATAGAGGGAAATTTACGCATGGCGGTGGGTTGCTTTTCCGGCTTGAGCCGATGTTAAAAACACTGAATCCGAAAATCAATGATTCGACGGCTAAAATGATGCGAAGCCTAGAACGTGCGAAAAGTTGGGTTTCACCGAGAAACTGGGCGAAACCATTGGTCAATAGAGGCAGAGTCCAGCGGGCCGCGCTATAATTGAAATTTGGGGCGTGACGTAGCTTAGGAACTCATGATGGACTATTCGGGTGATCAAATCATTGATGATCTTCAACAACTAAACTTGGTGGCGCAACTCAGTAATGAATCAGCCTTGCGGGCGCACCTGGCAGAAAAGCCCCGCACAGTTTACTGTGGGTTCGATCCAACCGCTGACAGCCTACACATTGGCAATTTGGTGCCTCTACTGGCGTTGCGACGCTTTCAGAATTACGGTCATCGGCCGGTACTATTGGTGGGGGGCGCGACAGGCCTGATTGGTGATCCCGGTGGGCGCGCTACAGAGCGAGCGCTAAAACCCCGTAGTGAGGTTGCAGCGTTCGTCGACAAAATTCGCGAACAGGCCAGTGGGTTCCTAGACTTTAGTGATGCGAGTAACGCGGCAAAGGTTGTTAATAACCATGATTGGATCAGTGGTTTAGATGTGATTACGTTCCTGCGTGATATTGGCAAGCACTTTAGCGTCAATGCCATGGTGCAAAAGGAAACCGTCAAGCGACGGCTCGAGGATGACAGTTCAGGAATCAGTTATACAGAATTCAGTTATATGGTCCTGCAAGCGCTGGACTTTTCAGTGTTGCATGAACAATACGACTGCACCATTCAAATGGGGGGCAGCGACCAGTGGGGCAATATTACCAGTGGGATCGATTTGATTCGGAGAATGCATAGTGAGCAAGCGCATGCGATCACCTATCCGCTCATTACCAAGTCTGACGGCACAAAATTTGGTAAAAGTGCGGAAGGTGCTGTTTGGCTGGATCCTTTAAAAACCTCGCCTTATCGGTTTTATCAGTTTTGGGTTAATTGTGCCGACGATGATGTCATGCGCTTTCTGAAAATATTTACTTTTTTGACCATTGAAGCAATAGACAAACTTGCCGATGAGCAGCTCCAAAAACCCCACGAGCGAAGAGCGCATAAAAGGCTCGCGCAAGAGGTGACGCAACTTGTGCACGGTAAAGAGGCGGTTCTCGCGGCAGAACGCATTACTCAAGCCATCTTTTCTAACGAACTGGCTCAATTGACCGAGGATGATTTTCGACAGCTGGCTCAGGATGGATTACCAACCTTAGAGGTCGATGGCGACCAAGAGGCGCTCACAGCAGTCCTCGTCCAAAGTGGGCTATCCGTAACTCCTCGTGGGGAGGTCACCGTGGGACAGGCGAAAAAGTTGATTACGGGTAACGGCATTTCGGTGAATGGGGTCAAGCAAGGGGATGTTGACTTTCAACTGACCCGTTCAAATGCTTTGTTTGGTCGTTATTTTCTTGTCCAGAAAGGCAAGAAGCAGCATTACTTGGTGGTGTTTAACACCTAAACGAGCGAGGTTTCAACGGTCCTTCGATGTCATCAAAAGTCACCGACGCAACAAGGTCGAGGGGTGCGCGTCGACGGGAAGGCAGGAAATAGGATTGGTGGAGCCAGGCGGGATCGAACCGCCGACCTCCTGCGTGCAAGGCAGGCGCTCTCCCAGCTGAGCTATGGCCCCAATATTCGCTTAATGCGGGTTGCAAGTGCAGCCCAAGCGGCTATTGTGTCAGTGTTTCAAGTTTCGCGCTAGCGCGAACGCAGAGCTTTTGTAATCTGGTGGGTCTGGGTGGATTTGAACCACCGACCTCACCCTTATCAGGGGTGCGCTCTAACCAACTGAGCTACAGACCCGATTATCAAAGCGAAACGCTGAGGCCGCGTATTATACGCAGGACCAAGCTTTTTACAATCAGTCGAAGTGAGGAATCGTTGTGGACTTAAATCTGGGTAGTGAATTGGAACTCAGGTTTGCGCAATTGCTGCAAGGGCAGGCTGTGCCGTTATCGGCTCGGCTTGTAGACTTGCTCGGACAGCTAGAGATCGAATACCAGGTATTGAGCCTGTCCGATCACATCCAACTGGCTAGCCCCCTTGATCTGATTGACGTCAAAACGGTGCGAGAAAGTCTAGATCCAAGCGTGGCCTACGAGCATCATTGGACCATTGGCTCGACCAGTAAGGTCCTGACAGATCGGGCTGTAATGATTGAGACAAGGGTTTGCACCGCAGAAATGCAGACCGCAGGTCGGGGCCGACGTGGCCGACAATGGCAATCACCTTTTGGTCAGAATTTGTGTATTTCCTGGTTAGGGTCAATCGCGCGACCGGTCAGCGAGCTCGGGGGATTAAGTATAGCAGTGGGCATTCATTGGGCTGAAAAATTGCGTGCAATGGGCTTTCAGCGAGTCGGTCTCAAGTGGCCGAACGATCTGATGATGCCAGAAGGTAAGTTAGGAGGGATACTCATCGAGCTCGAGGCGATACCTGGGTTTGGTACTCGAGTTTGCGTGGGTATGGGGATGAATATTTATGTCGCGCCACGGCTGAGTGAATCGGTGCAGCCGACAAGTTGCCTGGGAACGGGCATTGGCGTTACAAGAACCCAATTTGTGATCGAAGCCGCGACAGCCATTGGTAAAGCGGTCGCAACGTTTGGCGACGAGGCGATGCTGGCTCACCAGGCAAGGTGGTCTGACTTCGACTGTTACGATAGCGCGCAGATTGGCGTTATTCAGGGTGATCAGGTGATGGATGGCCTAAATTTGGGGATCCATCGGGATGGTGGGTTGAGGGTAAAAACCGATGCGGGTGAGCAGATTTTGTACGCCGGAGAAGTGAGCGTGCGCGCGACGAGGAAATAGGAAATGGTATCGAATAGGCATTGGGGGTTGTGGGTGCTCGCTGTTGCAAATATCTTGCTGGCTGCGCTTTTGCTACTGAGCTGGCGCGAGGCTCAAGTCAGGAAAATGACGGAAACATGGAATGATGGTAGCAGTTCGAGCGTACCCGAGATCGTGGTATCGGCTGCTCCCAATGAGTCAGGCCCTCAAGTCTCAGCGCGCGGCGGGTTGCCGTTAGTATCAGGGGACCGAGGTGACGAATCATTAGGCCCGATTGAGTCATTAACGTCGATTAAGTCGGAGGGGGTGGTAGCGGAGGCCGCCGTCCCAGAGCAAGCTTCATGGGTGACACCGCCAGAGCGTTGCCAGCGATGGGGCCCCTTGTCACCCAATGAGCGGCTTGCTGTCGAAAATTCAGGAGAGACGACCACCGAGCTTGTTTGGCGCCAATATGACGAGGAAGGGGAGACTAGGCGTCAAGCAACGGCGAATTTTAGAGTCTATTTACGAGCAGCATCCAGTAGTGAGGAGACCTATGCACGCCTGAAAACATTGAAGTCCCGGGGGTTAGATAGTTTCGTAATGACCGAACCGCCTTATCGTGGAGGTATTTCTTTAGGAATATTTTCTTCATTTGATGCCGCGCTCGCTTTCTTTCGGTCCATTGAGGAAGCGGTGCCGGACGCACTGGTGGGTACCGTAACCGGGAGGGCGGTGCACTTTTATATTGAGCGCCGAGATGGACAAAATTTAAACCCTGCGCTCTTAGCGCAACTTCAATCATTATCGGTCGCCTTGAATGGGACGCGATGTCGAGAATAGGACTAGGTCACGCGCGTGAGGGCAGCCCAAAATTACTGCCAATAGGACCTCGACGACCAGCGACGAATCGCTTACAATCTGCGCCCTGTGCCGCTATAGCTCAGTTGGTAGAGCAACTGATTTGTAATCAGTAGGTCCCGAGTTCGACTCTTGGTGGCGGCACCACTTCAAAACGACGCTTGTGGATAGGCCGTCTGGAGCCTTAAGCAAGCTTCGAGAGTGTCCTGAACACAAGTAGCGGATTGAGCGACTGGCGACCTAGGTAAGTGATTTTTAAGCTGACCTCGGTCGTTGGATGATGTGGTTTGTCGGCGTTGATTGAGTTCCAAAGGGATAGGAAGGGCATTGACATTGACCAGGTGCGCTGGCAGAATTTAGCGCCGCAAAATTGGAGGGGTTCCCGAGCGGTCAAAGGGATCAGACTGTAAATCTGACGCGAAAGCTTCGGTGGTTCGAATCCACCCCCCTCCACCAAGTGGATTGCCAAGAAAGGCAAAGGATAGAAAGCCGAAGGTGAGAAAGGCTAAGCGCGAAGGCCTACCAAGCTTGGGTACCGTGAGCAAGGTGGGTAAATAAGGCAGCAAATGGTGATCAAAGGCAGCCGTGAAGCAGAATCGAGCAAGCTATTAAGATAGAGGGATTGGGCAGACAGGGCAAGTAAGAGAGTGCATAACCCATCAGGGGGTAAGTCGTTTAAGCGGGTATAGTTTAGTGGTAGAACCCCAGCCTTCCAAGCTGATGACGCGAGTTCGATTCTCGCTACCCGCTCCACTGATTGAGTGAAGTCGAAGAAAGGTTGTGAAGTAAAGCTCATATAGCTCAGTAGGTAGAGCACTTCCTTGGTAAGGAAGAGGTCACCGGTTCAAATCCGGTTATGAGCTCCACGAATGAGCGAAACAGAGATTGAGGGCGCTGAGGAAAAGCGCAAAAAGGGTGCCGCACTGGGTTGCAAAGGTAAACAGTTGAGGAAGGCAACTGAGGAAAGCGGTGCTGGTAGCGTAAATTTTTGGGCATTCTAGTGGGCATAGAAAGTCTAAACGTACCCTTTGGTGAGGTGTAAGTGCGCCCGCTGAAGGTCAATAAGTGTAGTCAGTAGAACGAAGGAGAGGGCGACAATGTCCAAAGAGAAGTTTGAGCGTACGAAACCCCACTTAAATGTAGGGACGATAGGCCACGTTGACCATGGTAAGACGACTCTAACGGCGGCGATCACTC
>NZGC01000067.1 GCA_002689445.1 Gammaproteobacteria bacterium | reverse complement strand
TTCAAGAAGGCGGCCTGCGGCTATCCCAGCCCTACTGGCGGTGAGTTGGTCTTGCAACTCACCAACAGGTCTGATCGATGCGCTCCTGCAACGAGAGGCCTGCGGCAGGGTTTAAAAATCGGTTGGGACATTAAGGTTTAGGGGCTCCCCAGATACAGGGTGATCAAAAGCCAAGCCGCTCGCGTGCAACATCAATCGATGTGCAGCTGAGGCAACCGCCGGCGGCGCGTACAAGTCGCAGCCTAAAATCGGCAAGCCCACCAGGGCCAAATGCAACCGCAGCTGATGCCGAACCCCCGTCACTGGCGTTACCTCCAAACGGGTCACACCAGCGGAAAAACTTTTCGCCCGGTACAGCGTCAACGCTGGCTTACCACCGCGCCAAACGATTTTTTGTTTAGGTCTGTGCAACCGATTAGGACCGAGAGGGAAGGTAATCTGCTGATTCCCGCTTTCCGCCTGCCCCGCAACCAGCGCCTCATAAGACTTGGTAATTCGCCGTTCTCGAAACAAGCGATTAAGGCCGGCAATACTAGGCTGGGAACAGCCCAGCACGACCAAACCCGAGGTATCCAGATCTAACCGGTGAACGATTTGGGCCGTTTGACGATAGTTGATGACGGCACTCGCCAAACACCGCTTATCAAACCGACCTGGCGTCGTCAGCAGACCGGCAGGTTTGTTAACAACCAATAAATCCGCGTCTTCATAGACAATTTTGAGCTGAGGCATCTTTTTACTTGGCACCCTAGTCTACCGTCCTTAAAACTCGGTTATTATACGTCGACAGATCAACAGAACATTTCAATGAGTGAAAATTTTGACGCCTTAGGCGCCGCTCTGACACAGTCCATCCCGCCCATGTTAACGGCTTTGGAGGCCATGGAGGTGGCGCAACAAGCGTATCACCCAGCTCGACCCAATGCCGTGGCGGAGTTTCTTGTCGCGTATACCCAGGGGCTGGAGGAAGCAATAGCCGCATTGGCGCCGCATCAGTTTCCTGAACATGTTCAACAGTTTGAGACTCACCTTAAAACTTGCCTGAAATATGCCGCACGAAGTACGGACAACTTCAGCCAAGTCGTCAACGATGATCTGGCATTCTTGAGAGCATCTCGTACGCTTTGTAAAGCTCGAGAGGCATTGTTCCCCCTGGCCACGCTGCTCAATCCTATCCACCAATTTTTTCTGGAACCCAGCCTTCGGCAGTCAACCGAGATCTCTGATCATTGGCTGGCCGAAGCCGAGCAGCCACCCATCTCGCACATCGAAAATGACTATACAGAACGCGGCGGCGCATCGATTTATATCCCCCACAACCTCAACACCGACGAGCCGACGCCTCTGGTGATTTCGCTCCATGGCGGCGGCGGCCACGGCAGAGACCAGCTGTGGTCTTGGTTGCGCGAAGCGCGCAGCCGAAGCTTTATTCTGGTTACTCCAACTTCTGCTCAAGAGACCTGGCCGCTGTCGGAGCCAGAGCAAACGCTTCCCCAGCTACTGGCTTTGATTCAACATATTGCCTCGGTCAGCAACCTCGACAAAAATCACATTTTACTGTCAGGAATGTCTGATGGCGGAACTCACTGTTTACAGTTAGGTTTAATGAGCGACACACCCTTTACTCATCTGGCTCCCTTCTCTGGAACCCTTGATCCCAATCTGGTTTCGACGGGTCGTATCCAGCTCGCTCGGGAAAAACCCATTTATCTTGTGCATGGTCAAGCGGATTGGATGTTCCCCCGAGAACTGGGTGATTTCACCGCGCAACTGCTCACTGAGCACCATGCGGACCTCTGCTATCGCTCGCTCCCTGGCCTCGGGCATGCTTTTGCGCGTTCAGAATTACCCCAGTTACTATCGTGGTTTGCCCCCACCTTGACCATGGAGACTTAAAACATGTCCTATTATCGAACGCTTAGCTTGCTGTTGTGCCTCATCACGACACCCCTCATTGCAGAAGAATTGGTGATTCTCCACACCAATGACTTCCATGGACATATTAAAGCCACCCAACGTTATGCCGGCGCCGCTAAAATATCGGCGTATGTCGACGATTTGAAAGCAAGACACCCAGCTGTCATCTTCTTAGATGCGGGAGATGCCATTTCAGGCACCCCAGTCTCCGGCATGTTCAAAGGCGACCCCATCTTTGAGGTCATGAACCTGATGGGCTACGACTTTGGCCTGATTGGCAATCATGAATTCGACCACGGCTATCGAAAAATCGCACGATTTCGAGAGATAGCTGCGCATCCACTCTTGTCCGCAAATGCACTCGGCCCAGATGGACGTTTGCTCGGTGACGCCCCCTATGCTTTGCTCGAAAAAGATGGCATCAAAATAGGCATTATTGGACTGCTGACCGAAACCGCACCCACCCTATTTACGCCCATTGGTAATGAGGGACTGACCTTTCTAAAGCCAGCAGACCTGCTGCGCGAACTCATCCCCGAATTAAGACCCCAGGTTGACGTGTTGATTTTGCTTTCACATATCGGCCACGAAAACGAGCTCAAGCTGGCTGATGAGTTTCCAGCGCTGGATGTCATCATCGGTGGACACTCTCATACGTTGGTTGAACATCCCATCCGGGTTGGCAACACCCTGGTAGCGCAAGCTAACCATTACGGGACTCACCTAGGCATCATTAAACTTAAACTTGAAGGCACCCCTCTTTCGATTACAGAAACTTTTGGTGATCTGATTGCCGCCGATGAGCTCCCAGAGGGGAAACCCGAGGTCGAAAACCTCGTTTCCCTCTATGAGTCCAAGGTCGAGGCGCTTGTCGATGTCACACTGACTCAAGTGGACTATGACTCCTCCGCCGACGCCTTACAGCCACTGCTCGAAAACATTCTCGCGACTGCCGCCGGGACAGATCTTGGCTACTACAACCGCACAGGCATCAGAGACCAACTTGCTCGGGGTGATGTGACCGCACGAATGGTTTGGAACATCGAGCCGTTTGGTAACACCCTAGTGAAAATGACGCTGTCAGGAGCTGATTTACTGATCTTGCTGAGCCAAGAACCTAGTCTACACCACGCGGCGAGCGATATTGATCCGGAGCGACAGTACAGCTTAGCAACCAATAGCTTTATCGCCTCTCACGCTAGCCTCACTTTTGGTGAAGACATCACCACCCTCGACACCGGGTTGATGATCCGCGATATCCTCATTGAGCACTTGAGGGACCAAGGATTGCCCCCTCCCCGCCGCTAAATCGGCCAATCAGTTGGCGCCTTAACTCAGCCTATTGGGCAAAAAAGTCTTTGACTTCATCCACAAAGCGGTCGAGCTGATCATGCTGAACCCAATGGCCCGCTTCTTCAAACACCTTAGATTTGGCGTTGGGGAAGTAATCTGCAGGATCTCCACTTTGGTATCTCCCAAACTCGCTTTCGCTACCGCTGATTAACAACAAGGGCGCACCAATCCTACGCCACAAGGCGTGGGTTTGCTCGAGCGTCAAATCGAAAGGCGCCATCACATGGGTTTGATTGTCAAACTTCCACGAATAGGTGCCATCTTCATTTTGATTACTGCCATGCACCGTTAGATGTCTTGCCTGGGCCTCACTCAGATGCTTATTTTCAGACCGCATCCGTTCAAAGGCTTCTTCTAGGGTGGCGTAACGTCTGGGCGTGCGCCCAGCGCCGGCACGAGTGCTATCGACAAACGCTTGCACTCGTTCGTGGACCGGCACCTCCTGATACAGCCAGCTGGGACCGCCAGTGCCTTCAATAACGACTATCCGCTCAATATTTTCCGGGTAGGTTCCTGCATATCGTAGAGCCACGCTCCCCCCCAGACTGTGGGCAATGATCTTTAACGGGGCGAGTCGCTGCTGATGGATCAACTGCGCAAGATCGTAGAGATAACCCACATGGGAATAATTTCCACCTTTGATATGGTCGGAGTCGCCATGGCCTCTGAAATCTGGCGCAATCACGTGATAGTCGTCTCGTAACGCTTGGGCCACCCAATCCCAGTTATGGCAATGGTCGCGGTTGCCGTGAACCAACAACAAAGGAGGGGCATCAGCGTTACCCCAATCGAGATAATGTAACCTTAGGCCTTGCGAAAAGTACGAATGAGACGTTGGCGAGGCACGGTGACTCGGCATGACAGTCCTCCTAACATTTTGAACATATCGACCGAAGCACCCGCAAATTTGCCGGTGCTGGCCGTGACAGCGAGACTAATCAGGCAGGCTCAGAACCCGCTTCGCGATGATATTCAACTGAACTTCGGAAGTACCACCCTCGATCGAATTGGCCTTAGTGCGCAGCCAGGCACGCGTTGCGTCCAACTCCTCGGCCTCAAAGCCTGATCCTTCCCAACCTAACATCTGCGAACCCATCGCCTTGAGCAACAACTCCGAGCGCAGCTTGTTTTGCTCAGTTCCATACAATTTGAACATTGAGGACACGAAACTGGGCGCCTTGGTTGATTTCGATTCTTCACCGGTACGACGAACGGTCAAACCAAAACTTCGATCATCCATCGCATGTTGGGTGATCTGCTGGCGCAACTCAGGATCTGAGATTTTGCCTCCCGCCGTGCCTAAATATTGCTTTGCCACTTCTGCCACGGGAACCCGATTACTGGGACCGTCGCCCCCGCCAATCATCGTGCGCTCGTACTGGAGAAGCCGTTTCGCTACCGTCCACCCTTCATTAACCCGACCCACCACATTTTTTTTGAGGGCTCTGGCATCTTCGAAAAACGTTTCACAAAAAGGCGACAAACCACTGATTAACTTGATCGGCTTAACCGCAACCCCAGGTTGGTCCATGTCGAACAGGATAAACGTAATGCCGTTATGTTTTGGCGCTTGTGGATCTGTTCTTACCAGACAAAAGATCCAGTCCGCATTGTCAGCCCCCGACGTCCAGATTTTCTGCCCATTAATCACATATTCGTCTCCGTCGGCGACTGCTCGGGTTTGTAAGCTTGCGAGATCACTACCCGAATTCGGCTCGCTATAACCCTGACACCACCAGATGGCACCGGAGGCAATTTTGGGCAGGTGCTCTGCTTTTTGCTCCTCGGTACCAAATTCCAATAAAGCCGGCCCAATCATCGACAACCCCATGCCAACCAGCGGCGCGCGGGCTTTAATTCGCGCCATTTCTTGACGCAACACTTTGGCTTGGTCCACGTCTAATCCTGCGCCGCCATATTCTTGTGGCCAAGTGGGTACCGTGAATCCTTTCTCAGCGCAGCGCTGCATCCAGGTTTTGGTGTCCTCATTTTTGAAGCGGGCGCGCCGACCGCCGCCAGGATATTCGTCTGCTGGCATGGGTGTTCTCATACTGTCGGGACAATTGGCTTCGAGCCAACTTCTGGTTTCTGCTCTAAAAGTCTCTAAACTCATGACTGCTCCTTGTTACCCCGGTCATCAACCGTTATCTACTTACTTGTATGCTTGATCGACGCGCTTTTTATACACGCTCTTCACTGAACTTTTGCCGAAAACCTCATTGGCTTTTAAAGGCTCTTCTATCCGATCTCAAAGTATCGATGAGTCTGGACTGCGTTTCAACGATATCTGCGACTTTGACGATAAATCTAGGCATCATCATTCACCAAAATAATCGAGCCCTAACTGCCACCGAACAGAGGCTCTGATTTCTCCCCCAATCGCAATTCGATCAAAGTCCGTACCAATCAGTCTCGAACTCACTAACTGACCGGTGACCCCGTGCCTTTAGGGGTTAACCATAATCTGGGTAATTTCGCTCGAGGATCCCAACCGAAATACCGGCCCCCAGGTTCCCGTTCCTGGCGAAACGTAGTGATCGCATTCTAGGGTTTTATACAGTCCTTGGATCTTAGGAAACTGCCACTTAACCAACAGATTAAAGGGGAAAATCTGTCCGTTATGGGTATGACCACTCAAGGTTAAATGAACCGGGCGCCTGGCCGCGGCTTCAAGTCCAGCGGGGCGGTGGTAAAGCAAAATATTGTAACCCGCCTCATCGATCTCAATATCCGCCAAGACCTTTTCGAGCTGATGAGGATCGTCGGCATCATCCACACCGATAATCTTCACATCATCTCTAAACACGACCTGCCTATTCCGTAGTACTTTGACCCCTAGCGCCTCTAGCCGCCCGATAATTGCCGATAAATCCTCGTATCGTTCATGATTACCGATGACAAAAAACACGGGCATCTTAAGCCCCGATAGCGGGGCCAATGCCACATCATCAATACCCCTCTGATCAATAAAATCACCGGTAATCATTAACGCTTCTGGAGCCAGGTCGTTGATCCGACGCACCAAGTCATCCAAAAATTTGGGACTTCTCGAGCCAATATGGACATCTGTAATTTGCACCAAATGTAAGGGTTGGGCCAGTCGGTGATTGCGCAAGTTAAGCGTCCTCACTCGGGGGCGGTGGGCCACAAAAATACCCAAGGGAGTCAAAATCAGCAGCAGCATCAACACCAAGTTCGCAATCGTATCCGGACTGGAGAACCCAAAGGCCAGGGCACTCTCCCCCATTAATATGCCGATTAGGAGAATCGGACTGATGGCGAGCGGCAACTCGAGACTCTGCTTTACTCTCCTAGCAAAAGTAGACTCGACACGTCGCAAAGACCACCGGCATACCACCTGACTGGAAAAAATCATTGTCAGACCCAACCAAAGTAAGGGGTCGGCGATACTGAGCCAGTCACCGAGACGCCAAAAAGGATAACCGAGTAACACCACATGCAGCAGCAACAAAGAAGTGATAAAAGTGACTGTACTGCCCCTACGGACTTTTCTGGCGGACGCTGACATTATCTGACTGAGCCTAAGACGCTAAATCTCGGGCCAATTAAGCTTGCCGCCACCAGAGCACTCCTTGCTCATCTGGTTCGCTCATCAGCATTCTTCGCTCTCTGGCGCAGTGCAAATGGGCTATGGCTTCACCCGTTGCCGGGAAAAAACTCATATCCGTGATTTCACTCTTGAAAATCGCTGGAAATACATCAACCGCTCGCTTCGGCTCGCGACACAATTCATAGAGATTTTCCAAGGCGACCTCGTGCCAGTCCACCAAGGCGGTTAGGCGTTCGTGCACACCCTCAAACAAATCTTGATGCGCCGGTAATACCAACAAATTCGGAGGCAGTATCTCCCGAAAATGAATGCACGACTGGATCCAATCCCGCAGTGGATTCGCATTCGGTTCAGAGGGCTGAACACTGACGTTCGGCGTAATTCTCGGCAGAATCTGATCCCCAGCAATCAATACTTTAAGCTCCGGGCAATATAAACAGACATGTTCTGGCGCATGACCTTTGCCAATTAATGCCCGCCACTCTCGACCATCGATATCAATATATTGGCCATCTTGAATACGCTGATATCCTGCTGGCAGGGCAGAAATACTCGCTCCGAACTGACCAAACCGCTGTCGATATCGATTCAGTCGATCTTCATCGAATCCCGCTTGGTGATAAAAGGCGATGGCATCCTCAGGTACGTCCTTCGGCTGATCAAAGGCCATCACCTTACACATATAAAAATCACTTCGACTCATCCAAAGGGGACAGTCAAACTTTCGGGCAATCCAGCCCGCATTACCGGTGTGATCCGTGTGCAGATGCGTTGCAATCACCCGAGTGATCGGTTTGCCCTCCAGCACGCGATCAAACAATTGTTGCCAACAGGCTTTGACTTGATCGGTATGAATCCCGGTGTCGACAACTGTCCACCCCTCATAATCGCGTAAGAGCCACACGTTGATATGGTTCAAACGTCCCCAGAGCGGTAATCGCGCCCAATAAATCCCGTCTGCGACCTGCGTCACTTCGCCCTCGGCTGGCGCCTGATCCTGAAAACGGTAAGTTAAAGGGTCGAAGCCCCGGCGGGATTTTTCGCTCCAATTCATAAATACTTCACCTCAACTCAACATCGCGTTTTCATCGAACCCCAGGGCCTGCGGCCTACGCCAAGGTCTACTTGAGCCCCTAACGGCCGTTTCCTTTCAGAAAAGCACGCTTTTTGGTCTCTGCTTCTATTATACTGGCAGTCCCATTTTCACCACAGATGACGACCGCGCGTGAATCATAGCACTGACCCTTCGCCGACACACGCTACCACCACGGCGGTGGATCATGCCAAGGCCAGCAAGGTCCTGCTCACTAGCCTCGTGATTGTGGGTATGGGATTCTCAGTACTGTTTCCATTGCTTGCCCCTATTGGTCGAGAAATGGGGCTCTCTGAGATACAGATCACCAGCATTATTGGCGCTTCCTCCCTTGCTGTTTTCCTTGCATCACCCCTCTGGGGCCGACTCAGCGACACCTGGGGCAGAAAGCGCGTCATGATCATCGGATTGTTCGGCTTTAGTGCGGGTACCGTATTATTCAATTCCATTCTCAACCTGGGGTTGACCGGAGTCCTAACGGGTTCAGCGCTCTTCGGTGCTCTGATTGTCGCTCGCCTCTGCCATGCTTGCGTCATGTCGGCAGCGATGCCTGCTGCCAATGCTTACATGGCTGACATTACCTCACCGGCCAATCGAACGAAGGGTATGGGAGCCGCCGGGGCTGCCAACAATTTAGGATCAATTCTTGGCCCCGCACTCAGCAGCCTGGCCGTAGTTTCGTTATTGACGCCACTATGGGTCATCGCTGTCGTCGCATTTTTCAATAGCCTTTTCATCTGGAGATTTTTACCTCAATCACCCAAACCAAGGATTAAAACGCCCAGCGCGACCAGCCGATTGCGCTACACCGACCCCCGAATATTACCCTTCATTATCGTGGGTGTTTTGATGTTTATGGGGTTCGCGCTGGTCCAGCAGACCATGGGCTTTCGCTTTCAAGATGCCCTAGGACTTTCCGCCCAAGACACCGCAAAAGTTCTTGGGATTGCCATGATGCTCTCAGCGGCCTGCTCTCTGTTCGCACAAGCAGTCATTGTCCAAAGAACCAAACGTCCCCCTTTTGAGCTTCTCAAACTGGCCATCCCGTTATTGATTATTTCATTTACCTTAATGGCCAGTTTTCAATTGCAGTGGGTACTGACCGCAGCCATGGCGCTCCAGGGCTTTGCGATGGGCATTGCTGGACCGGCCTTCATGGCTGGAGCCTCGCTTGCGGTGAGCACCGAAGAGCAAGGCTCAGTCGCCGGCATCGCCTCGAGCTGTGGACCCTTGGGTTTTACTGCTGGACCTATTTTTGGAGGGTTGCTCTATCAGCTTAATCCAATACTCCCATACGCTTTTGCGGCAGTAGTCTATGCTATTCTGTTTCTTTTTATGGGTCGCCTGAGCCAGAAAATGAACACCAAAGGCACGATAGGCGAGAGCTAACAGTCGAAGTCCGGAGCCGTCAGCGCATGACGGACCATCAAACAAGGGATCCCTCCAGCGGAGAACTTCGAACTGACCGCTTCCAGGACGGTAACGCGTGCTCCAACGAGCTCGTCTGGCTTGATCGCCGAGCCGGCGGTTGAGCTACCGTTTTGATCACGTTAAAGTCCTAAAAACTCAGCAAAGTTCACCCTATGCCGAAACCTCAGCGCGCTATCGTATTGCTTCTCGATAGCTTAAATCGTCACATGCTCGGCTGCTACGGCGGCCAAGAGTTCTCAACTCCGAATATCGATCGCTTAGCCCGTCGCAGCCAGGTCTTCACGAAGCACTACACTGGATCGCTGCCCTGTATGCCGGCTCGTCACGATATTCTGTGTGGTGCACTCGACTTTCTCTGGAAACCCTGGGGATCTGTTGAGCTTTGGGAGCGCCCGATCACCTATGACTTAAAACGCAAAGGCGTCACCACCAAACTCATCACGGATCATCCGCATTTATTTGAAACCGGCGGAGAAAATTACCATACAGATTTTTTTGCATGGGACTACCTGCGGGGACACGAGAGCGATCCCTGGCGAACCCGAGCAGATCCCACCTGGCAGGGAGCGCCTTCGCTACCTGCCGGCACCAAGTACCCCGAAAAATCTGCACCCTATGATCTTTCACGAACCTATTTTAGGGAAGAGCGCGATTATCCAGGACCCAAAACCATGCAAGCAACAGCCGATTGGTTGCAGGAACATGGCCAACATCACGAATCATTTTTGTTGTTCGTTGATGAGTTTGATCCTCATGAACCCTTTGATACACCAGAACCGTGGGCGAGCCTCTACGAGACCGACTGGCAAGGCGACCAAATCATCTGGCCGCCTTATGCGACCAATACCGTTGCCAGCGGCGTGATTTCTGAACGTGAAGCGAAACACATTCGAAATAATTATGGTGCCAAGCTCTCCATGATTGATCACTGGTTGGGACGGGTACTGGATGTTCTCGACCAGCACAATTATTGGCAAGACACCATGGTGATTCTTTGCACCGATCATGGTCATTATCTCGGAGAAAAAGACATTTTTGGCAAGCCGCGAGTCATGCAGTATGAAACACTGGGGCATACTCCTTTGATGATTGCTTACCCGGGAGTGCCTCCCAAACATATCGATCAGTTAACAACCAACGTTGACTTGTATGCGACCCTGGCCGATCTTTTTGATATCAGCCCGCAACATAAAACCCACGGCCAAAGTCTGTTGCCCACCATCAGTTCGCTCGCTTCGGAAACTCGAGACTGGGCCATCGGCGGGATTTTTGGTAATTGGGTGCAAATCCAGGATGGCCGGTACAAGTATGCTCGAGCACCCGTTGGAGACAACTTTCCGCTGTCAATGTGGTCAAACCGATGGTCTACAATGCCNGTACCCTACTATCCTGGACTCAGACTACCCGAGCCCGATCATCGNGCCTATCTCGACTATATGCCTGGATCCAANATCCCCGTCATTCGACAGCCTTTTCAAACGGGCGATATGCTGCCTTTTTGGTGCTTGGGTGGNTCAACGGACGACCATTACTTGTTTGATATCGATAATGATCCCGACGAAAACGAGAATCTGATCGGCACCAAGCACGAGGCTCGCATGATCGAGCTTATGGAGGCTGCACTAGATCAACTGGAAGCTCCCACGGAGCAAGCCCAGAGACTTGGGTTACCCAGCGCAGGATAAGCAGCCTGTCAGATTGATCGGCTTGGGTATTTAGTCAGTCGCCCCTTTAAACCAACCTCTCGCGATTTCTCTCGAGCTCGACCCTAGGCGGGCCTTGCTCCTATCCTAGGCCCCAATTGTGATGCCCCAGTGCGCCATCTCGAGGCTCAACAAGCCAAGCATCGATCAATTTACCGCGGCTTCATCCGCTGGCTGGCGAGCGAAAAACTCGGGCATATTGCCCCAAGCTCAGCCACTTAGAAACGCTAGGGTTAGCGCCTCGTCTGGTCGCAATATCGGCTGCTGGCTGCCCTGAAAAAAAATTTCGATTCCTATCAAAAATCTATGGATTTTCTTGGACACTGGCCCTAAGATGCGCGCGATTTTTTTGGAGCTTCGACATGTCACGCGTGCTATCCGCCATCTTTCCGCTACTTTTGAGCACTGCGATCTTGTTGACAGGGCAAGGTCTACAGGTGGCTCTCGGCCCCCTTTACGGATTTCAACTGGGATTTTCCGAACTGCAGATTGGCTACCAGGGCTCCGCTTATTTTCTTGGATTCATTCTGGGCTGCTTAACCATTCCGCATCTGATCGGTTCCGTTGGGCATATCCGCGTTTTTTTGGTCCTAATCGCATTGGCAACCGTTGCGTTACTGGCCCTTGGACTTGGAGACCAGCATCTGCTGTGGGCAGGTGCGAGAGGACTTTCGGGGTTTTGTTTTGCGGGCTTGTACATGGTCATAGAGGGATGGCTGAACGAATCAGCCACGAGCGAAAATCGGGGCAGAGTCTTATCGGTTTATTCAGTGATCACTTTGATCGCCATCAGTTTCGGTCAACTGTCGATCAGTTGGGGGCTGACCTATCCTCAACTACTCATTCTCGGCGCGATACTGCTTTTGCTGGGTACTCTGCCCATTGGTCTGACTCAAACACCTGCACCAGCGCCGCCCCATCAGGTTTCTTTCAAGTTTAAAACCGTGTATCGAGACTCGAAAGTTGCCTTGTATAGCACCTTTATTAGCGGTCTTGTGACCTCGGGCTTTTTGTCGCTTGGCCCCATCATGGGTAAAGCAATGGATTTTCGACCTATTGAGATCAGCCTATTTATGGCCAGCACTCTGGTGGGCGGGGCTCTCTTACAATTCCCAATTGGTCGATTTTCTGATCTGCTAGATCGACGCTTAGTTTTAGTGGGCCTTACAGCTGGCGCAAGCATCATCTCGCTAATCACCATCATCAGTCAGGTAGAAAGCCCAGTCTACTTCTACATCGTGATGTTCTTTTTTGGGGCCATGAGTTTTCCCCTCTACTCAATTTCGCTGGCACATGCCAACGATAATTCGAAACTATCTCCAGTTGAAACCGGTAGTGTCATACTACTCACCTATAGCCTCGGTTCCGTCATTGGGCCGTTATTGCTGTCGGCTACCCTACTCATCTCTAATTTTGGGCTTTACTATCTGACGCTTGCGACATTTACGCCCTTTGCCATCATTACCTTCCTCCGTACCCGGCGTATCCCCGCGACGCAAGCTCACTTTATGCCCTATCAAGATGTGCCCGTCACCACCCAGGAAGCGATTGTTTTGGGTACCGAAGACGAGTTGGCTGTCACGAATGACGAACTTCTTTTCGACAGTTCTACCGAGCTGTTGACGGGTATTGAACGCAATCGGGTTATGGTGGGTTAGCCGCCCTGTAGGATGCGATCTTCCATGGGCTGAGGACCCAAAGGCTCCCTAGGCTCAGCAAATGCCGCGCCCGTTTCGGTATGTCCATGCAGGTAGCTGCCGCCTGGCGAGGGTAGGTTCGCTAGGCCTCAGCACTGAAAATTCAAACGTAATCCCGGCCTCGGCCAATCCACTTTGACTAACTTACCTGTGCTGGACAAGGTGATATAAGCCTCTGCATGATTAACGCCACCAAAAGCGATGTTGGTGGTTATAACATCGGGCATCGGATAAAACTCTGTGCCAGAGCCATCAGGCGCATGTACAGTGATGCCGCCAGTGATCAGCGTCGCGACGCAGACGCTACCATCAGCATCGACCGCGAGAGAATCAAACATGTGAAAATCAGAACGCTGCGAGAGCATTCGCCTGGGATGCTCAGCATCAATGACCCCCGGCGCTGACAAACGGTAAGCCCAAACTCGTCCGGTGGGTGTCTCCGCCACATACAATTCTGTCTCATCAGGCGACAAACCAATCCCATTGGGTGCCTCCAAGGGGAAGATTACTTCCTCGATCCGACTGCCATCCGCTTCGGCATAAAAAACCCCGGTTCGATCACGATCGCGCGGGCGAGTTTTGCCATGATCGGTAAACCAAAATCCTCCCTGTCGATCAAACACCAGGTCATTAGGTCCCTTGAGACGCTCTCCATCGCAAGCATCATACAAAGTTTCGACACTGCCCGTCTGCAAATCGACTCGCTCAATCCTGCCCCCACTATAGTCAGTAGGCTGATTGCCTGGAAAGGTTCGACCATCCCGACCCTGATGCCACTCGAATCCGCCATTGTTACAAACGTAACAGAATCCGCCGGGCCCCAAAGCGGCCCCGTTCGGGCCTCCGCCTAGGTTTGCCACGACCTCTTGATCTCCGGTCGCACTGACCCGAGTCAAAAAGCCTTTTGCAATTTCCACGACCAATATCGACCCATCATCAAGCACCACTGGGCCCTCAGGAAATCCTAAACCGCTGGTAATTTCTATGACATCCATCTGTTACCCCTTCTGAAAGACTCGTCCATCGGCCTTATCGATGGAAGGACCCTACCGCACCAACACTTTACAATGCCAATTGCCAATCCCATCAAACCCATGCCGCTATCAACCAATCCCATCCTAACCGTTAGGTATCCGGCTGGTCCGGGGCACCACCTGGGTAGGCGGTGGCGTCGAAACGTTGAATCATTTCGGTGACCGCTTTCGCCATAGCATCCAGGTCCTCCGGTTCCGTTCCGCGCATCACCAAGTTGGTTCCATAACCGCTTGGCCGATAAAAAGGATAAGAACCCAGATCGATATCGGGAAATCGCGTCTGAATCTCGGCCAGGTCATCAGCGACTTGACTCTCCCCCAAAAAGGCACCAACGGTGATCGACCTTACGGGTTTACCCCCTGGCAAGCGATCTGAGTCAAACGTACTGGCCATCGCTTGCATCACCATCGGTACCCCAGCCATGACAAACACGTTCTCCAGTTGAAATCCCGGAGGCCCGCCGGTTGGATTTTCAATCAGCGTCGCCCCTACGGGAATTCTCGCCATCCGTAACCGCGACGCCATCACCTGGGGCGAGGCTGGTCGTTGCCTAATCAATGCCGCCACCTCGGGGTGTTCTTCGATCTCAACACCAAAAGCTTTGGCTAGGCTGTCCGCTGTAATGTCATCGTGAGTAGGGCCTATGCCTCCCGTGGTAAAAACATACGTGAAGGCCGCTCGACATTCATTGACCGTCGCAATAATGGTTTCTTCTACATCCGGAATCACTCTTGCCTCAGTCATCCGAATACCCAGCTCATTGAGCACGCCACTCAAATGCGCCAGATTGGTATCTTGAGTCCGGCCTGAGAGGATTTCGTTCCCGATGATGATTAAACAAGCAGAGGTCGTCATGTTCGACATTGAGGATCCTTGATTTCGGTTTTTTTATGCACTGATTTTTCGTGTTTATGGGTTTGGGTTGTGATCATGCGTTGGTGCTTTCTTGCCTATTGCCCTGGTCTATTGACCTGATTTCTTGCGTCCTGTGATCGCACTTGACGAGTGACTGCTCGGCACAAGCCTGCCCGCCTTGACTTGCTTGAGTCGCGCTCTCCAGTTGCTAAGCATTGCCCTGGATTCTGCGCACGAACGATTGGCCCGCGTCTTTGGATCTTTTAGGTGCGTTTTCCCAACCTCAGCCCCGGACTTCGCCCTGGACTCAGTCGAGCCTCTATCCAACTGTCGATCCTAGGGGGGTTGTTAAAGCATGAGCGGATGCGCGCTTTCTGACCATCAACCGTTATCTTTCCCGGCCGTTATCTTTCCCGACCCTCATCTCGCCTTAACTACCCTTATCTACCTATATCTACCTATATCTACATCTATCTGCCTGTTTCTACCTTTATCCACCTTCATTGACTCTCATCCCCGCTTACCGCCCCCTATCTCCCTTGACCGCAGTCAAACAATTGTCTTCATTAAATCACGAAAAAACGCCTTACGATCGATGTTTTTGACAACAAAGCGTTGTCACCAGAGATCTGCTTTGGAACAATGCTCTCTAGCTGCGCCCAACCCGATCCATCTTTCAATATTTCGGAGCCCCATACTATTTAGACCTTGTGCTCACCATTTCCCGTTCGAGCTATGCTGACCGCTTCTTGCTAGGGATCAGGTGCTACTTTGATCTGGTGCGACTTTAATCTAAGGAGGATCAGTAACGGGCCAAATTTCGGTGCCTTGTCCTCGCCAGCATACAGTAGCACTGCCTCAACGAAGCATCTGATAGAGTGCACCTAATATTGAGCAATACAAGCAGATTCGCGTAATACAACTTATTCAGTAACCATTCGGACAAGTCATGAAAACAGCGTCAGAAGAGCTAGACCACATTCTAATCAAGGGAGCGAGAGAGCATAACCTTAAGAATATTGAGGTAAAGATCCCTAAACGGAAAATGGTTGTGCTGACAGGGGTTTCAGGTTCAGGCAAGTCGTCGTTAGCCTTTGACACTTTATATGCCGAAGGGCAGCGCCGTTACGTCGAATCGCTGTCAGCTTATGCCCGGCAATTTTTGGGGCAAATGGAAAAGCCAAAGTACGACACCATACGGGGTCTCTCACCCACAATTTCAATCGAACAGAAAACCACCAGCCGCAATCCCCGCTCAACGGTTGGCACCATCACTGAAATATCGGATTACCTCAGAGTCTTGTTCGCCAGAGTCGGTCACCAGCATTGCCATCAGTGCCAGGAGCCTGTGTCCGGTCAAACCGCGGAAAAAATCGTGTTGGAGCTACTGAAATCGCCAGAGGGGACTCGCGTCAATCTTATGCAGTCGCTGTTGGTTAACCGAAAAGGTGAACACCGAGAACTGATCGAATCAGCTCGGGCCCAAGGTTTTGTGCGCCTACGCGTTAACGGCGAGATCCAACGATTGGATGAAATCACCACTTTTGACAAGCGTAAAAAACATACGGTCGAACTCATCACAGACCGACTCGTGATCAAACCGGGCGTTAAAGATCGACTTACCGACAGCGTGGAGCAAACTCTGCGCATGGGTAATGGCGTCTTATTGGCGCAAATTGGAGACACGGACCGAATATTTTCAGAGCATCTGGCTTGCACGCCTTGTGGTATCTCCTTCCCTGCCCTAACGCCCCAATCATTTTCGTTCAACAGCCCCCAAGGTATGTGCTTGGCTTGCAATGGATTGGGCACCCAAGTCGCTTTCGATCCCGATCTGATTATTCCGGATGATCAGTTATCGATTCGGGAGGGCGCTCTGAAACCCGTCGGGAGAATCGATGCGGACAGCCGCTCCATTAGCGCCCTGTTTCACCGACAAATGTTTGAGCATCTCAAGATTCCGATGACCAAGCCCTTCAAGAAGCTCACCCCTGGGCAACGCAAAACCATCTTCTATGGCACCGGCGACAAACGCTACAAAATCAATTGGGGTTCTCACGGTACCAGTAATTCTCGCTACGAAGGCCTACTCAACCGGTTGATGCGTCGATTCAAAAACACGCGTTCAGAAGGCATGAAACGCTGGTATGCCCAATTCCTTGCAAACACACCTTGCGACATTTGCAAGGGTGACAGGCTGAGGGAAGAATCCGCCGCGGTTAAAGTCTCTAACCGCAGCCTGATTGAACTTTCTGCGATGACCATCGAAGAAGCGCTCGATTTTTTTGACAAGATTTCACTCAAAGGCGCAGATGCCGAAATTGCCCAAGAGCTGTTAAAAGAAATCAAAGGTCGACTTGGATTTTTAAATGCCGTTGGACTGTCTTATCTATCCCTAAACCGCTTGGGTCCCACTTTGTCCGGAGGCGAATCTCAGCGTATCCGACTCGCCAGTCAGGTCGGTTCCGAGCTGTCTGGCGTAATCTATATTCTTGACGAGCCAAGCATCGGCCTGCATCAGCGCGATAACGAGCGTCTGCTGAACACGCTGTTAAAAATGAGAGACATCGGTAATACCGTCATCGTGGTGGAGCATGACGAAGACACCATCAGAGCGGCCGATCATGTCATCGACTTTGGGCCAGGCGCCGGTACTCAAGGCGGTGGTGTGATTCACGCAGGCAGCCCAAAAGCGTTGCTCAAAAACAAAAAGTCGCTCACCGGGGATTATCTTGCTGGACGAAAAACAATTCCGATCAGAGAGGAGCCTCGAACTTCGAAAGGCTATATTGAAGTCAGTGGTGCTAAAGAAAACAATCTGAAGGATCTCACAGTCAAATTCCCGTTGGGCATGTTGGTTGCGATAACAGGTGTCTCCGGAGCCGGTAAATCCACGTTGGTCAACGACATTCTCTATCCTGCTATGGCACGTCATTTCCATGGAAGCCAGGCAAAAGTTGGCAAGCATCGTTCGGTCACTGGCCTCGAGAAAATCGATAAAGTGGTCGCTATCGATCAAAAACCCATTGGCAGAACGCCAAGAAGCAATCCTGTGACCTACATTAAAGTCTTTGATGAAATCCGGAAATTTTTCGCGCTACTGCCAGAGGCCCGGGTTCGAGGTTACAGTCCAGGCCGTTTTTCATTTAATGTCAAAGGCGGGCGCTGCGAATCCTGTCAGGGAGATGGCGTTCGAAAAATTGAGATGCACTTTTTGTCGGATGTGTTCGTCAAATGTGAAGCTTGCGATGGTAGCCGTTTCAACGAGGCAACCCTTGAGGTGAAGTACAAGGGTAAATCGATCGCTGACATTCTGGCGATGACTATCGCGGATGCGGTGAGACACTTCTCTGAACACCCCAAAATAGTGAATCAACTTCAACTCCTTGTGGATGTTGGCCTGGATTACCTTGCCCTGGGTCAACCCTCATCCACCTTATCGGGGGGCGAGGCTCAGCGAATCAAGCTCGCCCGAGAGCTCTCCAAGCTGGCAACAGGCAAAACCTTTTATATCCTTGACGAGCCTACCACCGGGCTACACTTTGATGACGTACGAAAACTACTGGTCGTGCTCAATCGGCTGATAGAAGCCGGCAATTCAGTGGTGGTCATCGAGCATAATCTGGATGTGATTCGGACCTCTGATTGGATTATCGATCTTGGTCCCTCAGGTGGCCCGGAAGGTGGTAACTTGATTACCGAAGGGACCCCAGCCACCGTATCAAAATGTAAGCACAGCGATACGGGCCGCTACCTCTTGCCTTACTTCCCTCTTTAGCAAAGGAGTGAGCCGAGTCTTGCTTGCCCCGCCTAAGGAGTAAGCGCAGACCCGGCACCCTTGCTTCGTGAAACCCTTTACTGCCGAGCTCGCCGCCTTGCTCTCAAACGCCGCCGACCGCTGAGTCTCAAGCAGGCTGCTTGCTGAGCTCCCTGACTCCTCTTATACGACAACGGATTACCGACCGTTTGTTAGACTGCAAGTGGCATCGGCAGCTTGTTATCGGCGGTTTGGACGCATCGATTATCAACCGAGGTTAAGGGGATTCAACCACCTCGGGCCTTGGCAAGTCTTTCGTCGCGACAAGATCCTCATCCATCGTCGTGCTAAGGGTCGTTGCCAACACTGCTCAAGGCGTCGCTTGCTCGCAGTACCCTCCTGTCGCGATGGTCTCCGGCTCGACGCTACGAGCCGCCTCGACAATCTTATGAACTCGCGGCTTGCCAACCTTTGACTGAGAACGAAATTCGGGTAACAGGTGATTCTGTCCTTAAACTGAGGTTTAATCGAAAAGCTGTGCTATCAGCTAGCTACTTGCTCTGCAAAGCCATTTCGCGCTTTATTGTGCGCTTTCAAGGAAATACCGCTTGTGACCGATTTTGATCCTAACCTTGTTCCCATTCGACCCGCAGCGACTGTCCTGTTGGTGACGGATGCACCAGAGCTTAAAGTGCTTATGATGAAGCGCCATGCCAATACCGTATTCGCCGGCGGTATGTGGGTTTTCCCAGGTGGTGCAGTAGACCCGGAAGATGCTGAGACGCCCAGCTTCGGTGGCATCGAGCTGGACTACCCTGGTCCAATCGATGATGACCATGAGGACCATCATCGGGCCTACTACGTTGCCGCCATACGCGAGTGTTTTGAGGAAGCAGGTATCTTACTGACTCGATCCAGTCAGCCCTCCTCTTCAAATCGCGCCTTGTCCAAGGATCAGTTACAAGTTGCCCGAGATCGGATTAATGCAGGGGAACTCACCTTTACTGCCTTTTTAGCCGCGAACCATCTGCAAGCCGATCTGGGCGAGATTCAACCTGTCGCCCGTTGGATCACACCCAAAGGATCTCCAAAACGATTTGATGCTCGATTTTTTTTAGCCACTAGCCCCGCCTCACAACGCTCGTCTCACGATGCCGGAGAATTGGTTGATTCAGCCTGGCTAACGCCCGCGGACATTATCGATCGGGCCGAAAGAGAGGAAATGACCATCATGACGCCGACCCTGCGTATGATTCAAAACCTTTGTCCCTTCAACAGTGTGAGCGAACTCCGTCAAGGCATAAAAGCCCATCGCACTTACGATCGCGTGAGAGTTGATCCAAACACCCGTGACTTGCTCCTACCTGGTGAGTCTGGGTACGAATCGGCAGCCGACAATATCGAAACAGGATGGGTGCGGTTAAAGCCAGCCTCCTAGTTGCAGCTGCTTATGCCTGTTCATTCTCGATTCGGCTCAGCCAATAATCGACATCTGCTTGATCAGCTCCGGTCAAATAACGCCATAATTTCAATCGATTGATCAATTCGAGCCGGCCCGTATCATACTCGTACCAAGGTTCTAGTTGCATCAATCTTGCAGGAATTGGATCCTGGCGCGCCGAGTCAGTCCAAAATATAGGGCGCTCGGCATCCGCCGCCAAATTCAAGTCGCGATCATCCCACAGCCTCACCTGAGGCTCACTGGCCGCCAGCCGAACCTTGTAGAGCACACGATCCTGCCCCGACTGATTCACCGCAGCACCATGCCAAAGCCCCATATGAAAGCAATACAAACTGCCCGCCGGACAGACGATCTGCTGCTGGCCCAAGATATTCTGGTATCGCGCAATCGCCGCTTCACTGACAACACGCAAATGCGATCCTCTCACAAAGCGTGTCCCCCCCATCTGCAGGGTGACTTCCGAGGGAAAATAAAACAACTGAATATCGAAACTCTGACGAAGATCAATGGTTGAGTCTTGATGATTGTGCTGCGCTCTCGCGGCTTTTCGAGCAGGGCTTTGAGCCAAGGTCAGGTGTAAAAAATGATGGTCAAAAATAGGCCGTTCCCCAACCAAGCTGGTGATTAAGCCCTTGACTTTGGGCAAAGCAAAAATGGCCGAGAGCGGATGGTTAGGTTCAATCGCGTCAGAGAACGCGGTACCCGGGGCTACTTTAGGCAGCACGTTACTCGCCAACAATCGTTCGTAGGCCTCTCCAAGATGTTCGGGCGAGGGATTGAGCACCTGTCTGATCTCTCGCATAAATCTGCGATTTAAGGCGTCGGGAACAACCCCTTCAAATCCCAAGACTCCTGAGGCAACAAATTCCGCCATCTGTTCCGTGGTGAGCAACATTAGCTATTCGCTCTTTGTCTCTGAGTTTGAGGCGATCCCCTTTGTCTCGCGCATCCGAGTATCGGTGCCGGAGGGAAGGTCCAGCCATTGTTCGAACCAAAACTCGTACTTAAGGTAGCTGGTTTGGGTTTCGATACCAGGAAAGTGCGGGGTTAAAGGCGACGCTTGGATTAAGCGCCAGCCATCCTCTAACGCCGCAATACCGGTTTTATAGGGTGGCGTCGCTTGATCGCCAGTCATTGCGCTGCCTCCTAGACCATCATATCGCGCCCATCCAATCACCGGCGTATCCAACGCCGAGGAAGCAAGGTAGAGCACTAAAAGTTTTTGACGATGAGCCATTGCCGATCCTTTCGGGCCGAAGTCTGGGAATCACAGCGATGTAAAGGGTCAACCCCTGACCCCACATTATGCCATCGAATGCGAAACGCCCACCAAAAACTGAAAAAAAATGTCTTGAAAATGAAGAAATAATGAATAAACTCCGTTTTCAAAGCAATTTAGCCGGCTAAATCATGCGAAAAATTCTGATTATTTGCTTATTCGTGCTGTCTGCCCCCGTTGCTGCAACGGGCGACTGGGGTTCAACCTCGGTCCATACGGCAGGTGCTCAAGCCCATC
>NZGC01000078.1 GCA_002689445.1 Gammaproteobacteria bacterium | reverse complement strand
GGTGTCCCCTCTGGTAGAAGGCATCGTACTGCATAAAAAACCGCCGCCGCTGTCACTGTAATTGGGCAGTTAATATTGCCGGCCACGCCTCGACTGGTTCCTGAAAAATCTGCTTGCAGGCGTCCCTTTGCGACCTTCACTGTTAAATAAATTCGGCTCGGCGCTGAGCCTTGACCATCGCTGTCCATTTGATCCTGGAACGCATATTCCCCATCAGGAATTCTTTCAATGCCAGCTTCGGCCATCGTTCTGCCGTAGTCATTGAGTTGCGCCACCGCATCGTTGAAGCCGCTCACCGTCAAGGATTCGATTAAAGTGACTACACGATTGACGCCGATCCGATTTGCACTGCTTTGCGCGGCAAGATCCGCTGCGGTGCTCGCGCCCAGGGCTTGAGTAAGGTAAAGCAGCGTCGCTTCATCGATTTTCTCAGCTCGCCGCAACAGCCTGGGAGCAATCAACAAACCCTCCTCCGCAACATTGCACGACAGAGGCATTGATCCTGGAGTCTCAGTACCGATCTGTGCATGGTGCGCCCGGTTGGCCACGAATCCCACCAGTTGCGAATCGACAAATACAGGCCTGACAAGGGTTACATCGGGTAAGTGGGTACCACCCAGGAAAGGGTCGTTCCAGATCAGTTCATCCCCTGGCGCAAACGAGACCGATTCGATCACACTGCGCATGGCAAAAGCCATACTGCCCAGATGCACGGGCACATGCGCGGCTTGAGCCAGCATTTGCCCATTTGAATCGAACAAAGCGCAGGAGTAATCCAATCGATCTTTGATATTGGGAGAAAAGGCTGAAGCTCTTAAGGTGCTGCCCATTTCATCGCAGATCGAGGAGCAGCGTGAAACAAATACCGATAGTTCAATCGCATTCAGCACAATCCACCTCTTGTTTGCTTTAGCCGTCGCAGAAAAAAGTTTATGATCCTGCTCTTGATCTATTTACCCATTGAATGCCAAGGACTCTCTCATGAACCACGCTGTTATGCCAACCTATGGCCGCACCGATGTCCAATTTGTCCGCGGCGAGGGTGCCTGGCTGATCGATGAGCAAGGTGAACGCTACCTTGATGCCCTGTCTGGACTGGGTGTTGTTGCCTTAGGGCATGCCAATTCAGCGGTCGCTGATGCGCTTTCTGCCCAAAGCCAAGCGTTACTCCACACCTCTAATCTCTATCGCATACCTTTGCAGGAACGCCTGGCAGAGCGACTTGCATCGATCTCGGGTATGGACAATATGTTCTTTGCCAACTCTGGCGCTGAAGCTTGCGAATGCGCCATCAAGATCGCCCGACTCTATGGCCACACAAAACAGTACACCGAGCCCACCATCATTGTTGCTGAGTCTGCGTTTCACGGTAGAACCATGGCGACCCTAACCGCGACCGGTAATCGTAAAGTGCATGCAGGGTTTGAGCCGTTAGTACCTGGATTTCTCCGAGTGCCCTATAACGATATCAACTCCATCGAAAAAATTGCTGCCAATAATAACCAGGTAGTCGCAGTTTTCGTCGAGCCTATCCAAGGAGAGGGTGGCATTCAGATCCCAGACCCAGACTATCTGAAAGGGCTGAGGGCGATATGCGATGCCAACGATTGGTTTCTGATCATTGATGAAGTGCAATCCGGTAACGCGCGTACTGGCAAGTATTTTTGTTATCAGCACAGCGACATCCTGCCTGACCTCGTCACTACCGCCAAAGGACTGGGCAACGGTGTGCCAATCGGGGTCTGTCTGGCCCGAGGCAAGGCCGCCAGCTTATTCCAGCCTGGGAATCACGGCTCTACATTTGGCGGCAACCCATTGTCTTGTGCGGCCGCTAATGCCGTCCTCGACGAATTCGAGCGATTAGACATCGTGAACCATGCCGCTTCGATGGGCACTTATCTGCTTGATCGATTTAACAAAGCTTTACTAGGTGACAATCGCGTTAAAGAAATTCGAGGCAAAGGTTTAATGCTAGGAATCGAACTGACTTCACCTTGTCCGGACATGACTCAGCGCGCTTTTGACCAAAAATTGCTGATCAACGTAACCGCTGACAGTGTCATCCGGTTACTGCCGCCTCTGATCATCAACCAAGAAGAGGCCGATCGCATTGTCGACACGATTTGTGAATTGATCAAACAGTCTTAACCCGAGCGACGGCAGCTTGCCATCCTACGTAGCGCTGCTCTGCAACATCTGCTGACAATTGGCGTTGAAATCGCTGGTCCAATTGCCAGTTTTCGGCGAGCGCTTCAATCGAAGCGAATAGGCCGACCCTCAGTCCCGCAAGATAAGCTGCGCCGAGCGCAGTGGTTTCTGTAACCTTCGGTCGATCCACATCAATACCCAATTGGTCGGCTAAATTCTGAGCCAGCCAATCATTGGCGATCATACCGCCGTCAACTCTGACCACCTTAGGCGTCAAGCCATCGCTTGCCATAGCCGCCAACAAATCTTGGGACTGATAGCTCACGGATTGAAGTGTTGCTGTGACCATGTCGCTGATACCCGAATCTCGAGTCAATCCGACTACAGCCCCCCGAGCATTCGCATCCCAATAGGGAGCACCTAATCCCGTAAAAGCAGGAACAACATAAACCCCATGGCTGTCTGGGTTCGCTCTCGCGATCGCCTCAGTATCACTGGCATGAGCCACCATCTTCATGGCATCTCGAAGCCATTGCACGGAAGCACCCGCTATGAAAATTGACCCTTCAAGGCCATAGCAAACCTTACCATTCAAGCGAAACGCCACCGTTGTTAATAGCCTGTGATTTGATTGGACGCGTTGATTGCCCGTATTCAGAATCATAAAACACCCAGTTCCATAGGTGCTTTTCATCATGCCCGGCTCAAAGCAGCACTGACCGATCAATGCCGCTTGCTGATCACCGGCAATCCCTGTGATGGGAATTGTTGCCGCGATTTCGGGAATCTTGGTCACACCAAAGTCTGCACTGGAATCTAATACCTCCGGCAAGAGTGCCCTTGGGATATTCAGCAAGGCTAAAATTGTGTCATCCCAATCCTGGCTATCAATATTGAATAACAAGGTACGGGCGGCATTGGTTGCATCCGTACGATGCTGTTCACCACCCGTGAGGCGCCAGAGCAAAAAACTATCAATGGTGCCAAAGCACAACTCTCCCGCCTCCGCCCGCGACTGACCCTCGTGAATATGGTCAAGTATCCAACGGACCTTAGTCGCAGAAAAGTAAGGGTCCAACAGCAAACCGGTTCGGGCATTGACATCCGGTTCGTGCCCGGCGGATTTCAACGCCTGACAAGCCGCATCGGTTCTTCGATCTTGCCAAACGATGGCAGGATAAACCGTCTCACCAGTGGATCGATCCCAGATGACCGTGGTTTCTCGTTGATTGGTCATGCCAATGGCAGTGATATCCGTGGCCTTAAGCTGTGCCTCGGACAAGGCCTCGGCAATTACCGACAGTACCGATCGCCAAATTTCTTCGGGGTCGTGTTCAACCCACCCGTCCGCAGGAAAATACTGCTGAAATTCCTGCTGTCCGACGCCGATAACGCGGCTTTCTTGATCAAAAATCATCGCTCTGGAGCTGGTGGTGCCCTGATCGATTGACAAGATGTATCCCGACATCCGCGTATCCTTTTGCTGAGGGTGACAGCATCGATTATGTCGGAACTTCTTTAAATTACAATGAACCGAGCCTTAAGACCCCTCCAAGACGACCGGCAAGCTAACTTAAGGAACTCACTCTTGCGCCTCGCCCAACGTCAAGGGGTCCCGGAATTGATCGAAGAAGCAACCTCCCTCGAGACAACGACGAAACGCCAAGCAAGTCTCTACACGTTTCTTGCAGGGTAGTGCCAAGGACTCTTGCTGAAGAGCCGATCAGGAAGTGACCTGCGCTCACTGCGCCGCAGTTATCTCTCCAGCGCACCCCGGGGTTTTGATATTCCATCGACCACGCCTCTGAATTCTGCGTTCATCGTCCTATCGATCACCGGTTGTCTAACTCGGGCGATTCAGGGCACAATGGGTGCTCATTTTTTGCATAGAACACAACGGAGATGCCATATGCGTGACGTAGTAATCGTAGACAGTGTCCGAACTGGCTTAGCCAAGTCTTTTCGCGGCTCATTTAATCTAACTCGACCTGACGATTTAGTCGCCCATTGCATTGATGCTCTGCTGGATCGAAATAGCCAAATTGACCCCGCCGAAGTTGAAGACGTTATCGTCGGTGCGGCCAGTCAGACAGGAGAGCAAGGCGGTAACCTTGCCAGACTCGCGGTCATTCTTTCAAAGCTCCCCGTGACTGTTGCCGGCAGCACGATTTCACGTGCTTGCTCTTCTGGTCTGAACTCGATTGCATTCGCAGCCAATCAGATCGGTAGCGGCTGCGCTGACATCATGATTGCCGGAGGCGTTGAGTCAATTTCGGCGGGCACACGCCAAACCCCGGGTAAGTCAGACATTCACCCGACCATTCGAGAAAAGTCCCCGGATATTTTCATGGCCATGGGCAACACCGCAGAAGTTGTCGCCCGACGCTACAACGTGACCCGCGAATATCAAGACGAATTCGCCTTCGAAAGCCAAAAGCGCACCGCTGCGGCTCAGCAGGCGGGCCTGTTTGATGATGAGATTGTGCCGATGAATGTTAAGTGGGCAAAAATCATCAACAAAGAGACCAAAGAAACTGAAATCGTCGACGGCGTGTGTGTGGGTGACGAATGCAATCGTCCAGAAACCACCCTAGAAGGCTTGGCGAAACTCCCACCTGCCTTTGAAGCCGACGGGACGGTAACCGCGGGTAACGCGTCACAACTCTCGGATGGCGCCTCAATGACACTGGTCATGAGCGCCGAGCGAGCAGCCCAGCTAGGTTTAGAGCCAATGGCTTACTTCCGAGGCTGGACCGTCGCGGGTTGTGAACCCGATGAAATGGGCATTGGCCCTGTATTTGCGGTACCCAAGTTGCTCAAAGCCAATGGCCTGCGCACTGAAGACATTGATTTGGTAGAACTCAATGAAGCATTTGCTTCACAGTGTTTGTACAGTCGAGACGCGCTAGGATTCGATCCAGCCATCTATAATGTCAACGGTGGCTCCATTTCAATCGGTCATCCGTTTGGAATGACTGGCTCGAGATTAACGGGTCATATCGTTCGCGAACTCAAGCGTCGCAATAAGAAATACGGTATCGTCAGCATGTGCATTGGCGGAGGTATGGGCGCCGCGGGCTTGTTTGAAGCCTGTTGATAGGCAACCGCCTTAGAACCAAAAAGGGAGCCGATGGCTCCCTTTTTGGTTCTAAGGCAAATAACCCGGACTAAGCGAATTGCGATAGGTCGTTGAGTTCTTGGCGCAGCAACGCGACAAACTCAAGCGGCTGATCTAAAAACAAGTGATGCTGAGCCTCTGCTAAGGCATGAACTCTTACCCGCGGATTAAGGTCTACCATATGATCCGCGCTTTTTCGTGAAAACGACGCAGAATCAGCACCATAGATCAAACTCAAGGGCGATGATATCCCAGTAAAATCCTCTGCTAAATCGCCCGTCGCTTTCATTCTCGTATTCAACTCTTCGTCGAATTTCCAAACGAAGCCCTCATCAATCGCATCGATCGAATGCCGAGCAATATGGTTTACCAGGAACTCATGTTCGCAGGTTTGTGGTGGCTGCAGACGAAACCTTGATCGTGCAATGTCTAGATCAGGATAAACCTTCGGGTTCGACCAACGCTCGGGACCTTTGGGCGTTTCATCATCCGGGTGCTTGATGCCTGAATCGAGCAACACCAAGCCTTTAAATCGGTCAGGATGTCGAGCCATGGTGCGGATGGCCATCAACCCACCAAAACTGTGAGCAACCAGCCACGTTTCAGGACCTAAATTAGCCGCATCCGCCACCGCTTTCAGCTCGTCCGCATATAGATCCGCGGAGTATTCATCACGATGGTCGCTGTCACCCATACCGCTCAAGTCTGGCGCTACGACGTGATAATCATTGCTGAAACTCGGTGCAATAAAGTCCCACCAATGGGCATGCGCATTATGCCCATGAACCAGCATCAAACCCTGCGTGTTGTCGCCGCCCCAAGACAAATAGTGGAGGTCAACATCATCGAGCGTGACGAAGCTTGACTGCGGTGTCTGATCGACTGCTTCCCAAAACCATTCAGGCGCATCTGCCATTTCAAAACTCCTCTCTTACCTCACTTACAATTGGCCATATTGCTTAAGATGAAAATCCGTATTGCCATATAAGGTTTCGATCGCCGTCAAGCGTTTAAAATAATGACCGATGTTGAGTTCGTTGGTCATTCCCATACCACCATGCAATTGCACAGCACTTTGACCCACGAAGGTCCCGCCTTTACCGACCTGCACTTTTAATGCTGATAATGCTTTTCGGGACACCGGATTATAGCCTTCAGAGAGTCGCATTGCCGCCATATAAGCCAACGACTTGGTTTGTTCATGCTCGATAAACATATCAACCATGCGATGTTGCAATACCTGAAATTTACCAATAGGTTGGCCAAACTGCTCTCGCGTTTTGCAGTATTCAACCGTATCTTTGTAAAGGACCTCCATCGCACCCACCGCTTCTGCGCCAGCGCCCATCATTCCTTGATCTAGTCCATACTGAAGTAAGCTCAAGCCATCACCTTCCGTGCCAAGCAGTGCCTCTGCATCGACCTGCACACCGGATAAGGTCAGCTCTGACGCCCTAAAGCCATCAATGGTTGGATAATCTCGTTTGCTCACCCCTTCGGCATCGGCACTCACCAAAAATAAACTGATGCCAGTCGCATCGGTTTGCGCTCCCGCAGTTCGCGCAGGCACGATAAAAACATCTGCAGACGGGCCACCAATCACAACACCTTTAAAGCCATCAAGCGTATAGCCACTGCCTTTGGCTACCGCGGTTGTTTTAACGTCATTCACATTAAATCGAGCCTGAGGTTCGATATAAGCAAGCGCGGGCAACAACTCGCCCGCGATGAGTGGCTCTAGAATTTTTTGTTTTTGTTCAGCAGAACCACCATGGGCGACTATCGAGCCAGCTTGTAAGATGGCAGAAATGAAAGGTTCAACGACTAACCCTTTACCAAACTCCTCTAAGAGGATCATCGTTTCTACTGCTGTACCACCAAAACCACCATCTTCTTCCGAGAAAGGTAAACCCAACCAGCCCATTTCAGCGAATTGCTGCCAATGGGCTCGACTAAAGCCATCATCACTGGCTACAATTTTCTGTCGCGATTCAAAGTTATAGTTATTCTGAATAAAGCGCTGAACGCTGTCCTGAAGCATGTTCTGCTCGTCAGAAAAAGAAAAATCCATGTTAGTCTCCGTTAAATGTGCTGACTCTGGGCTCTGCCAAGATCGTCGACAGGGGTCCTATTATCGCTTGTGATGACAAGGATCATCAAGGTACGATTGTATTTCGTCTTTTACCTGAGGATACGCTCATGACAGAAGCGGTTGTCGCCCAAAATGCTCCCTATGCCACGGAGGTTGAAGCCGGGAAATCCTATTTTTGGTGCGCTTGCGGGAAAAGTAGCCAACAGCCTTTCTGCGATGGCTCACATCAAGACACCGATATCCTGCCCCAAAAATTCACTGCCGAGGCTTCGAAAACTGTTTACTTTTGCGGCTGCAAAAAGACACAGAAAGCGCCGATGTGTGATGGCTCGCACAATCGGGATAGTGCCTAAAACTGCTATCAAGCACCTGACCCTGGCCCATGAAGGCCAGCGCTTGGCCCGTCTCTCCGAATTCGGTTTAACGCGCTAACTTGAGCGTGAGGCAGAATCGGGCGCCGCCCAAGCGCTCGCTTTTCGATACGCTCACCTCGCCTTCATATCGCTCTGCAATCTCACTGACTACCGCCAGTCCAATTCCGTGACCTGAGGGCTTAACATCAAGCCTTACGCCCCGCTTCATGATTACCGCCTGCTGATCGGTAGCCACACCAGGGCCATCATCCTCGACCCAACATTCAATGACATCATCGCGATCGAACATCACTATGCTGACTTGACCGTGGCAATATTTATAGGCGTTGTCGAGTAAATTACCCCAAGCCTCACTGAGATCTCGGGAATCCGCCCGACAGCTCTGTACCTCCAACTGATGTTGAACCTGTACTGACTTATCCGCATAAACTTTGCCCAGCGCCGAAAGCAGCCCTAGCACCAACGACTCGGGATCAACTTCCTCACTGGTCTCCGGAGAACTTGCAATCACCGCTCGCGACAGTTGATAGGCTATCACCTGATCCATCTGACGTACCTCAGATTCGATGTCCCTGGTGACCTCACCTACTGGGAGGGAGGTAGCCGTTTGCAGCGCATTTTGAATCACTGCCAACGGCGTCTTCAAACTGTGCGCTAGATCGGCAAGGGTGGTTCGATAGCGTTCACGCTGTTTCCGTTCCTGATCGACCAATCGATTCAAGGTCTTGGCCAAGGGTTCAAACTCTTGCAAATAAGGACCCGTGAGCAGCCCTCGCTTGCCTTGGCTCATGTCGTACAAATCTGCTGTGAAGCGCTCAATAGGCTTTAGCCCCCAACGCATTATTAATCCTTGCAACACGAGCAATAACACCACACTGGCAACCACCCAGCCCCACAAGCGAGTACGGAAACCCTCCACCTCAGCGTCGAGGAGTTGCTCATCCTCAATCACCACAAAGGTATACCCCGCCTCATGAGTTTCACCCATCCATTGAACGCTGAAGGCTAGATAACGAAGCCGTTCTGTCGATATCTGGACTTGTCCATTCACCGACTTACCCACTGCTGCAGAAGCCAACAGCTGTTCAACCAACGCTTCAGGTAACGGTTGGTCGAGTGCAGATTGGCTCTGCCACAGCACCCGTGCTTGCTCGTCCAAGACGTAACCGTAATGGCCCGAATCCAGTTGATTCAACAGGGGGTCCATCAACGCATCGGGCAAGTCTATTCGACTGGGTGCATCCTCTGTGACCGACAACAAAGCGTAAACTCGTTGCAGTAGTCGAGCATTCACAGCCTCTATCGCACTTGATCGAAACGCATTGTCCAGGGCAAAGCCCATGGTGCCTAAGAAGGCAATCAGCACAGTCGATGCCGCAATCAATAACCGGCCCCGAAGCGATGCGGCAAACATCAAGAAATTGCTTTCAACACAAGGCGGTAGCCTTGACCGCGCAGGGTTTCGATCACAACGGTTTGGCAAACGCTTGCCAATTTGCGGCGCAGGCGACCCACAAATACCTCTATTACGTTGCTGTCACGGTCCATGTCTGCCCGGTATAAATGATCAGCTAAGACGTTTTTTGACAAAATTTCTCCCGGACGTCGGGCAAACAATTGCAACAAGCTGAATTCATACGCCGTTAATTCTAAGGCTTCGCCGGCAATCTTGATTTGCTGAGCTCGAACGTCCACGGTCAAATCTCCTACCTTCACCTCGGACTGCAGGCCTCCCTCTGCCCGACGACTCAGTGCTCCTAGCCGCGCGACTAGCTCTTCGATATGGAAAGGTTTGACGAGGTAGTCATCAGCACCCGCTCCCAGCACTTCTACTTTGTCCTGCCAATCACCTCGGGCGGTCAAAATCAAAACAGGATGATCTATCCCCGCAGCACGCAAGCCTTTTACAACCTCAAGCCCTGGCAGCCTCGGCAAACCTAAATCAATAACGGCGAGATCAAATTTCTGATTTTGACCGAAAGCCAGGGCACTGAGCCCGTCCTCAAACGGCTCAACAACAAATTCCCGAGCTGTCAAAAGATCGATCAATTGTGCTCTGAGCTTCACATCGTCTTCAGCCAATAAGATCCGCTGCATCCGATTGCTCCTTATTCTGAGACCGAACCTGTCTCTGCATCGACATAGACAAAGGCCACGACACCCGTCTCTGACAGTGTTTTAATTCGATATCTGGCACCTGGGCTAGCGTCGACCAGTTTGATGCCCAAAATTCGTCGCTGCCGATAGTGCTTTTTGACCAAGCGAGCGGCGGCTTGGTTATCGACTTTGAGGCGGGTGCGCCCGACGGGCCCAGCAAAGGGCCGAGGGCCCCCGACTCGCCGTTCAACTTCATGGGTAGAAGGCCTGGCGCCTGTTGCGGGCGCACTGAGCGCCGACACCGGCGCTAGCAGCAGCAACATCATCCCGCTGATAACGAACCCTTGAATCAAGCGCGTTCCAAGACCTTCTACCTGGTAGTTTCGCACTTCATCTCCTTAGATAACGGGTGTATGAGTCACCCTTAAACGAATAGAACCACCGGGATCCTCCTGCGAACGGACCCGATACGTTTGTCCATTATACTCGTAGTCGATGTCGTATCCGAGAAATCGTTCTTCCGACTCCGAGCGGTAGACTGTTCGACAATTTTCAACGGCGCGATATTTGTCGTGACCTCGTCGGTTTTTGGCCACGGCATTACCTAAGGTTGCTCCCAACACGCTACCCACAACCGCGCCAACCTGCTTATTGCGTTTACTGTGGCCTACCGCATTGCCCAAGGCCCCGCCCAGTACGCCCCCGACCACCAAACCGACACCGTGATCACGATGGGATCGGACCGGCACCTGCTCGATCCAGCAGTCCTGCTGAGGCCGCTCCACACTCACTTGTTGGTATACGGGAGTGGCCGACAGTACCTTGGCATCCTCAAAAGCTGCGGTGCCCGCCATACTGAGGGGAGTGATAACAGCAAGGCTTATAAAGAGTATTGATTTCATCTTAAGGTCTCCTTTTAGGTTGACTCCACCTTAAACAGAACCAGATGAACTCAAGCTGAATCATTCCTTTCGATCACGTTGGCAATCGTATGGTCTGCATTAAGCTCTACGACCACATTCGCGTGGCTCGGCACATCGATTAACATCCATTCGGTGATGCGCTGGTAGTGGCTGATAAAACGCTGCAAGGCTGATTTCGACATTGATCTAGGCCCTTGATTGACCGTTTGTTCTTGCTGCAACCGCCAATCAAGAATCGCATCGATAGAGGGTGCTTTGAAAAACAGGAAGTAGTCCACTGCAAACAATGACTGATACGCCTCATTTGCTAAATGACGGTTCACTTCACGGCGCCAGAGCCCCAAAGGATCTTCATCCGCTTCTAGCGCATTAACCGCTCGCTCCAATCGGTTGGCCGGTTCCGGTGAAGCCCCAAAACACCATCCTTCAAGGATAAGAAGGTTGGTTCCGGATGGCAAAACCTCCCTGCCTACGCGGTCATCAAGCCCTTTATCGAACTTCGGCAACACAGCCTCCTCACCCGCCAGTAAAGCCGTCTTTGCCGCGAGCATTGCGGCCGTGTCATGCGTTCCTGGCACCCCACGCACTGCAAACAAAGGGTGAGTTTGTTGCATCGCTAACCGTTCCTCGCGGGTTTTATAATAATCGTCTAGCGACAACAGAGCGACTTGATAACGACTCTCCTGCTCGAATAACCCTTTGAGAATACGAGCAATGGTTGACTTACCACTGCCTTGACTGCCTGCGATACCGAGGGTTCTAACACCCGAAGATCGAATTTCACGCACCAACTTCCCAATCAATGGCGTGTAAGCAGGATCAGTAATACCATTGATCGATAGTTGCTGCTGAATGAAGTTCGAGTCTTCCTGATTCATAACGCTGGCTCACTGCGCATTTAAATTTGCCTTCGCGGTCCTAAAAACGACGCTTCTGTACGATACAAAAACATCAAAAAGATCAGCCCTGTTCCCATTGAAAAGGTGGCAACGCAGCGATCAATTGCCGCCCATAACGCTTCGTCACCAACCGAGAATCCAGGATCGTGACTACGCCATGATCCTGCTCCGTTCTCAGCAATCGACCCGCGGCCTGGGTCAGTCGTAGCGCAGCATGCGGAATCATCAGTTCCGCAAACGCATTCCCCCCCTGCGCTTCGACCCACTCTTGCTGGGTGGCACCCACAGGATCGTTTGGGACACTGAAGGGTAACTTTGCAATAACGACCTGCAGACAGTAGTCACCGGGCAAATCAACCCCTTCCGCAAAAGACTGCAGACCCAATAAATAGCTGACATCTCCCGCGTCAATCCGCGCCCTGTGCTGCTTGAGCAGCTCGGCTTTACTTGCATCACCCTGTAATAAACACCTCGCTTTAAGCTCGACGGGTAACGCATCAACGACGTTGAAAAATTGGCGCCAGGAGGTAAACAACACGAGAGCGCTGCGGTATTCAGCGATCAATTCTGGAATCAGGGTCGCAATCTCGTTGGTGTGAGCGGTCGGATTGGAGGGGTCTTCTTGCATTTTAGGGACACGAAGCCGCCCTTGTCGCTGATAATCAAAAGGGCTCGGAACTACAATACCTTCGACGTCTTCGGGTAACCCGAGGTCAGTGGCGATCAAAGAAAAATCGCGTCCTACGGCTAAGGTTGCTGACGTCAGTAAAGCACCCGCGCATCGCGACCAAAGATGGTCATAAAGTTGATCCGCAACAGCGATCGGCGTGCAATGAACCAAGACATCGTCTCCCCGAAAATCCAACCATCTTGCCGATGGCGACTGCTCAAGGGATCCACCAACACTGAACAACTGCCAAAGTTGAGACGCCGCACTGAAGCGACTTGAAAAGCCACCTAAAATCGGCACCAACTGCTCTAAGGCCTGCCGCTGCCGAATTGACGCGCTGGAAATGCTCTGTTCTAACCATCGTCGCCAACCTTGCAACGTCACATCAAGTTGATCGAACACTCGCCCGAGATATTGGGCCTGATCTCTCAATTCGTCGGGCACCCACCCCCCTGGAAATCGGTACTGCGCAACCTCCCCTTGAGGCTCGGCTTCGTCCTCTAGGCTGCCCAGTATCGCAAAGATTCCCGCTAGATCAGCTTGCACATCGGCAACGATCTGATCAAATTCGTTAAACCCCTGCAACCCGTCAAGCAAAGCGCCAAGACTTGTGGTCGACAGATCTTCCTTGATACTTTGCGTTAACCCACTGGCCGCCGCTAAAACCTCCGATTGCCCTGATTTCGAGGCAAAACCAGACCATTGGGAACGCGCTTTATCCACCAAGTGGTGAGCCTCATCAAACACATAAATGGCCGCTTCAGGCGAGGGTAGAATTTGACTGTCCGCTGAGGATAAATCTGCGAGCAATAAGTCATGATTCGTCACCACCACATCGACTTCATCCAGTGCTTCCCTCGCTTTAAAGAAAGCGCACTGACTGAAGAAACTACATTGCCTGTTGGTACACTGGCTGCGGTCCGTGCTAACGCCCCGCCAAACCGGGTCGTCAATCACAGCAGAAAGACTGTCACGATCGCCATCCCATGAGCCCTTACCGTAAGCCTCGAGCAAGCTTGTGAGCAGCGGCGCCTGATCGACTCCGAAAGCCAGTTTTTCATCCGGAAAAAAGTCAGAGGTGGCCGGTGCTTGTCCCGCAAGGGCGGCATCAAGTTTGGCAAGACAAACATATCGCCGCCGACCCTTTGCCAAGGCAAAAGAAAAATGCATTCCCGCTTGTTGTTGGATATCTGGCAGATCCCGCAATACCAATTGTTCTTGTAAAGCAACGGTAGCGGTCGCAATGATCAAGGTCTTTTCTCGGGCGGCCGCGATGGTCGCGGCAGTTAACGTGTAACCGACTGTTTTTCCAGTTCCGGTGCCCGCCTCGATGAGAGCGATGGGCGAACGCGGCGTATCTCCTCCCTCACTCGTTAATCGTCTGGCCAACTCTGCGACCATGAGCTTTTGTCCATAACGGGGCTGAAATTGCTTTGCTGCCAGAAAAGAGGAATAGTAACCTTGAATTTCCTCACGCAGCGATTGGTCGATCATGCTTGTCCTTCACAATAATTGTTGGCTAAAACGCTTAGCGCTACCATCGGCGCCTATTGCTGATCACTGCCGATGGCTGATTTGCTGCACCTTGCTGGCCCTCAGTGCCCTAACACAGGCAAGCGACACCTTACCCTTGCACAAACTGACGATGCCTCCCGGTTTTGCGATCAAAATCTATGCCGAAGTAGAAAACCCTCGGCAATTGGCCATTGATCCAGCAGGCACCCTCTATGCCGGCAGTCGGCGGGCGGGCAAAGTGCACGCCATCCGAGACACTAACCATGATCAGATTGCCGATCAAATCACGGTAGTCGCTGATCGACTGGTGATGCCCTCGGGTATCGCAGTGCATGATAACCGACTGTACATCGCAGCAGTGGACAAAATTTACCAAACCGAGCTGTTTGATCCGACAGCAAACGCCCCAAAACCGCTTACACTGTTGTATTCAGGGCTTCCCAAAGATCGTCATCATGGCTGGAAATTTATCGACTTCGGACCGGATGACCTGCTGTACATACCCGTGGGCGCACCCTGCAATGTATGCTTACCCGATGATCCGGTTTACGCTTCTATCCAGACCCTCGATCTCCGCGCTAAGCCCCTCCAACTCGAACCCTTTGCTTTGGGTGTTCGCAATTCTGTTGGTTTCACTTGGCATCCTACATCACAAGTACTGTGGTTTACCGACAATGGTCGAGATCATCTCGGCGACGATGCCCCACCCTGTGAATTGAATACTGCCGCTCGTCGCGGGCTGCATTTCGGATTCCCTTTTGAACACGGTGATGGCCTTAAAGACCCTGAATTCGGCGATCAGCCGCACCAACACGCGTTCGTCTCACCGGCCCTCGCGCTGGGTCCCCACGTTGCACCCCTTGGCGTTACCTTTGGCGAGGGCCTGCGCTTCCCTGAGCACTTCCAACAAGCCCTGTTCGTCGCCGAACACGGAAGTTGGAACCGCAGCCCTGCTGCCGGTCATACAGGATATAAAATCACTCTGGTCAGTCGATTGAACAAGGGCCTCACTCCCGATACCTTTATCGAAGGTTGGTTGGAGAATAACAAAGCTTGGGGAAGGCCTGCTGACGTGCTGGTTCATCCAGATGGCAGCTTGCTGATCGCCGATGATCTAGCGAACGTGATTTATCGAGTTAGCTACCAGCCCGCGAGCAGCCATTGATTCGCGCCCTAAGCGCTCAGCATAAGAACCGCCCAAGGTTCTTGCCGAGCCTTCGCGTCCCAACCACCGAGGCCTTATTCGCGACGCTAAGCGGCTGTTTTTTTTCTGGTAGGAGCCCATTTTACTTTCCCTAATTACGGCGGGTATGGTTTAAATCTGCCGCAAAATTACGTGGCCTGGGTCTTTATCGCGCTGCTGATTGGCGTCGGTATTTGGCGGTGGGTGAGCACTCGGACACTGATCTTCTCTCAGCAAATGCTTTGGTTTTGGACAGGCGCCCTGATATTGAGCCTTTTGCTACTCGATCCAAGGATTCGCGACTTATCCCTGGCCATACCTCGAGTCACTGCCCTGTTAGCCGGTGTTTTACTCTATACAACCCTGCTGCAATTCCAGTCAAATCGGGTTTGGCAAAGCCTGCTGTATTGGATGTTAGTCGCAACGTCGATCCAGTCGGGGCTCGGGCTCGTGCAATACTTCAGCTTTGGGCCAGACAACCCTCTTGGCTATGACGCCATCAGCAACCGGCCCAATGGGACTTTCCAGCAGGTCAATGTCATGGCGAGCTTTGTGGCAACGGGCTTGGCCATTGGTTTGCATCTTATCTGTTCCCAGCCGGGCCAAACACGGCCCCGGCTGCTAACCTTGTTGATCGGCTTTACAGCATTTTCAGCGCCCCTTCTACTGGTGGTCATCCAATCTCGCACAGGGCAATTGGCGGGTTGCGCCGTGCTTCTGTTGATGGCTCCAACATTTATCCAACACTTTCAAAGTTTAAAACCTGAGCTCGCCAAGCTCACCTTGCTCTTCGCCCTTGGCCTCTCCAGTGGGATTATCTCGCTCACCGTAATCAAAGCCGAAGATAGTGCCCAGCGCGGGGGGAGTATCTATGAACATCCTGGCGCCCGCACGGTCATTTACTCGCAAAGCCTCGCAATTATTCAATCACAGCCTTTACTCGGCGTCGGCTATGGCAACTTTGAATCGGCCTGGCGCACCACCTATGCAAATCAAGCAGAAACGCCTGGTGATCTCGAGCAAGGGTTACATGGATTGAACCATCCCCATAATGAAACCCTACTTTGGGGCGTCGAAGGAGGGGCGCTAGCCCTGTTTGGCCTTGTTTTGTTGGCAGTGGGTTACTTAAACACTCTGCGCCGCCTCGCTTGGGTGCAAGGACTGTCTTACCTTGCGTTAGCAGCGCCTATTTTGATTCATACCCAGACCGAGTATCCCTTGTATCACTCCAGCCTGCATTGGATCACCTTGATTGTATTGTTGGCCTCTGCCGATCATGCCCGAGGCGCTTTTAAGACCCAGCAAACCCCTCACATCCTACTGCCGGGAGCCCTCGCGATTGCGATCCCACTGATCACCGTGCCCTTCATGCTCACTGGCTTGCAGTCCCTTGCCGTGACCACCCAATTTGAGGCCAGCAAACCGAAGAACTATACGCTGCTACTTGAGGTGACCAACCCGGCGGCCGATCTTTCTCGATTTCAATGGCATCTTTGGGAGCTCAGGCTCAAAACAGCGCTGGCTACTGGCGATCGTGAAGAACTTAACGCTTTCCTCGATTGGTCAGAGACCCGCGCCCAATCGATGCCGAGAGTTGCGCTCTTTATTCATCAACTGATCGCGCAACGGGCGCTAGGCAAATTTGATGCTGCCGACCGCACCTTGGCGAACGCTCGATTCCTATTCGGCGATATGCCAGAGCTGCTGCCTTTTATTGATCTGCCCAATACGGTGAAAATTCGGGTGGAGTAAGACATTGTTGGCCTAAGGAAGCGTTGGGGGACTCATCTCAAACTTGCGGAATCAACGCATCAGTGATGCCAACAGATCGCTGCCTTGCCATTTTGTACCGGGCTGCATTAGGCTGTTTTTGACCCCAATCCTCCACACACCCAAGCCAACAAAGGGCAACGCCCTACCCGGACGTTTTGGACTCATTGACTCTTGACCGCGCCTCAATGCCGCTGCCAACTCAACCGGGTCAAAACAAACCCAAGAACCTTTTTTTGAAACGCCGCTCACAGCCTTTTAGTTGCGAATCAAATGCGATCGAACGCGCAGCGACCTTCTTCGCCACTTTAGTCAACCACGGTTTACTTCTGTAGGTTGCCTTAGCATAGCCCCCTTGGCCCTCATGATAAGCCAGATACAATTGCTCTGCGTCGGTCTTTTCTACTCCGTTGGTTTTGGCCGTCTGGTCGATATACCAGCCAATAAAATCAGATGCATCTTTAAAATCATTGCGATCAGCTGACCATCGCCCGGTTGCCTTGCGATAGGTGTCCCAGGTGCCATCGATCGCCTGAGCATAACCTTTTGCTGAGGCAGGGCGCGGACCGGGAAATATCCAGAGAATTTTAGTCCGTGGCGGCTTAGCTTTTGCCTTGAAGCTAGATTCCTGATGGATAATCGCCATAATGACGGGCACCGACGTGCCCCATCGCTCTGCGGATTTTCGGCTCGCTTTGTACCAGCTGCGTTGCTCACCAAAAATATCGCAAATGTTATCAATGTTTGCTGGCTGCTTTGCGGTGCAACCCACTAACACCAGCAGGCACAAGGCGCTCAATAGGCTCAGTCGGACTAACCCGCTCATTCCATCTCCTCAAGCATTGCAATCAGTGTTTGTTCGTTCATCACCTCCACACGAAGAGCCTCGGCTTTAGCAAGTTTTGAGCCCGCGGCTTCCCCGGCGGCCAGTACTGATGTCTTCTTGGATATGGACCCCGATACTTTAGCACCCAAGGCTGTCAGTCGATCCTTAAGTTCTGAGCGACCAAAAGCGCTGAACGTGCCCGTGATAACCCAAACCTGGTCTGCCAGCGGCAATTCATGAGCGATCAACGGCACCTCTACCGGCCAGTGGACACCCAGGTCTTGAAACTGCTGGAGCAACTGACGATTCAAAGGCTCTCTAAAAAAAGCTTCCAGCGCGGTAGCGACAACGGGCCCAACATCAGGAATTTCAGTCAACGCCGTTTCGTCAGCCGCCATCAACCCTTCTAGGCTACCGAAGTGATTGGCCAGCGCCAGGGCTGTGGCCTCACCGACTTCGGGAATGCCCAGGGCGTAAATAAAGCGATTGAGCGTCGTCGATTTTGAAGCAGCAATGCTAGCGACCAACTTATTCGCCGACTTCTCAGCAAATCGCTCAAGGGTTAACAACTCGTCGACCGTCACAGAAAATAAATCAGCGGGATTGTTGATCACTCCTGCCTCGAGCAGCTGTTCAACCACCTTTGTGCCCAAGCCGTCAATATCCATCGCGAGACGCGAGACAAAATGCCGAATACGCTCTTTTTGTTGGGCTGGGCAAATAAAACCTTGCAGGCAACGCAAAACTACCGCTGCCTCGCGTCTCTCGAGAGGAGACCCGCAGGATGGACAAACTTGGGGGGGCTCAATTGGCCGGGCAGCGCTGTCCCTCGCGGTCTGAACAACGCGAACCACTTTGGGAATGACATCTCCAGCACGTTCAATCACAACGGTGTCACCCAATTGCAGACCAAGGCGATCAATTTCGTCGAAATTATGCAAAGTAGCGTTAGAAATCGTCACTCCGCCCACCGCGACTGGCTGCAACTTTGCCACCGGCGTCACGGCGCCCGTTCGGCCGACTTGGTAGACAACTTCAAGGACTCGAGTTGTGCCTTGGGCTGCAGGGAATTTACCGGCGATCGCCCATCGAGGGGTTCGGGTCAACAACCCTAGGGTCTGCTGCTCGCTCAAGCCATTGACCTTAAACACGACACCATCAATGTCGTAACTTAACTCTGCTCGACGCTCGGCCATTCGCTCGAAATAGGCTTGGCAAGCGGCAGGGCCTTGGACACAAGCAATATCAGCATTGATCCGGAAACCCCAAGTTTTGAGTTGCTGCATCACATCCCAGTGTTGATCTGCTATGCCACCACCTTCTACCAGCCCTACGCTATAGGCAAACATGGTTAATCGACGTTTTGCGGTCAGCCGACTGTCGAGTTGTCGCAGTGACCCAGCTGCCGCATTTCTTGGGTTCGCAAAGGGTTTTTCTCCTGCGGCGATCAGACCAGCATTGAGTGATTCAAACACGGCCTTTGACAAATAGATCTCGCCCCTGACCTCGAGCCTGACGGGGTAATCCGAGCCCTGGAGAATGAGCGGTACCGCATCGATGGTTTTGACGTTAGCGGTAACATCTTCTCCCATCAGGCCATCGCCACGCGTCGCAGCTCGGACAAACCGTCCTTGTTCATAGAGTAGGCTGATCGCAACACCATCAATTTTCGGTTCGGCGCAGTATATGACCTCTTCTACCTGCAGCCGCTCCGACACGCGCTTGTCAAACTCACTGATGTCTTGCGCATTAAACGCATTGTCCAGCGACAGCATCGGTCTTTCGTGCTGCACTTGCTTAAAGCCTTTCAGCGGTGGCGCTCCGATGCGCTGGGTCGGAGAATCATCGGTTTTAAGTGTTGGATAGCGACTCTCTAGGGACAGCAGCTCTTGAAAAAGACGGTCGTATTCACTATCTGAGATGGTCGGCGCATCGAGGGTGTGATAAGCATGATTGTGGGCATGCAACAATTCGCGGAGCACTTCACAGCGTGCTTGCACCTCAACGCTCATATCACCTCGATCGCTTGAACTGATGTTCCTGAACCTGCTGACGCAAATGCGCAATGGTCTGTTCGGTCACCGCACTACGACGGTCATCGCACAATTTTGCACCTAACTCATCGGCCAAAAAAGCGGCTGCCTTGAGCATGGTTTCGAAACAATTGACCGGGTCAACCGCCTCATGGGCGGCCATAAAAAATATCACTCCCGGCGACTCAAACTCATCAATCGTCGCCAAATCAAAAGTACCCGGCTCAACCGCATTCGCGACGCTGATTGAGGGCGACTCATCCACCTCTCGGCGCTGGAAAATTCCTTTATCGCTGTATTCAAAATCCAGTGACATCAACGCTTCAAGCAAGGCTTGGCCCTGTATCGAGCCCAGCACATTCAAGACCAGAAAAAGCTCAGGATTTTCTTGAATCGTCTGACCTTCTTCAGACTCGCTAAGCGCATCCGCGGGTGCCAGCGATGGATCTTGCGGCTCATCAGCCAGCTCTGCTTGAAAGAAATCCCCCGTTTCGGCTGACATGACTGAGGCGTCGGCCGCTGGGGACGCCGTTGGCTCAACAGGCGGTGCAGAAGGTTTCTCTATCGACTCCCCGACGGGGATGCTGGAATCCCCCACTTTGACAATCCGAGCGCCGCCATTGGGCAATTCCGCTTTAAACTGTTGGAGCGCCTCCTCTGGATCAAGATCACTTCGATCAGAGACAAATTGTTTATCCAATTTAAGCGGTAAACGATCGCTGCCATAGTACTTGGTCCAGAGACCATGCAGGATTAGCCCCACGATCGCTGTACTTAAAATCAAAAAAAGCCACTCTTGCAATTCCACAAAGACCTCGCTTTTAGATGCCTATTCTATTGTCTAAATCGCTTAATCCGCTTTTTCCCTTATTTCCGGCCCCGCGAAGCGGGCGGCGTTTTTGGCTTGCCTCCCTCGCTTGAACGGAGTCAACCCCTAGTCTCAATTCAGTCTCGGTAGACTATACCGTGGACATCGCGACAGCCTCTTCAACATCAACGGCGACCAGTCTTGACACCCCCGGCTCGTGCATTGTGACCCCCATCAACTGTTCTGCCATTTCCATGGCAACCTTGTTATGCGTGATATAAATGAATTGTACTGTGCGACTCATTTCTTTCACCAATTCGCTGTATCTTAGGACATTCGCATCGTCTAGGGGGGCATCCACCTCATCCAGCAAACAAAAAGGCGCGGGATTTAAGTTAAAGATCGAGAACACCAGAGCAATGGCTGTCAATGCCTTCTCGCCTCCCGACAGGAGATGAATACTGCTGTTGCGCTTACCCGGGGGTCTGGCCATCAAAGACACCCCGGTGTCCAATAGATCTTCACCTGTCAACTCCAGATAAGCGTGTCCGCCGCCAAACAGCTTGGGAAACAACTGTTGCAATTTGTTGTTGACCAAATCAAACGTTTCTTTGAAGCGTGTGCGGGTCTCAATATCAATCTTGCGGATCGCCATCAACAAGGTGTCGAGGGCCTTTTCGAGATCGTCATTTTGAGTATCAAGATACGCTTTACGCTCGGCTTGCACTTTATACTCTTCGATGGCGGCCAGGTTAATTGCGCCCAGGCGCTGGATACGGTTATTCATTCGACTGAGCTCAGCTTCCCAAGTCGAGACCTCCGCCTCAATCGGCATATTTTCGATCACATCTTTCAGACTGACTTGGTCCTCAGCGAGTTGATCCTCAATTGTGGTGCGCCGGACGTTTAAGGTTTGAAATTCCAAACGAGCCGACTCTAACCGAGTTCGAACCTGCTCCACACCTTCCTCAAACCCTGTGCGTTGCCCTTCTCGTTCGCGAATATCAAATTCGAAGGTCTGCACAGTCTGCCGCCCTTCCGTCAACTCAGCTTCTATCGCTTGCCGTGCCTGCAACCGAACTTGAAGACTTTGCTCTAGCTCTGAGGTCGGCTCTGCCAAGGCTGAGATACTGGCTTCTAGCTCCGTTTTACGCTGATGCAAGGTATCTTGTTGAGCCGTCAATCGGGCGATCGCCTGTTGGGCTGCTTCTAATTGCGCGGTGATATTCTGATTTTTTAACGCCAACTGATGGTTTGCATCACGCTGAGCTTGCGCCTCTTGACGAACGGCTGCCAACTGGCTCTGGGCCTCGATTCTCGCCGTTGATAACTCCTGTCTAACCGATTCAATCCGCTCCATGTCGTCCATCGCACCCCCCAATCGCGATCGAGCACTGTGCAATTGGGTGTTGTCATCTTCAAGTTGCGCATGACAACTGGCCAGCTCGCGGTCAGTGCGCTCAAGTTCCGCGGCGATCTGCTCTGCCTGGATGCGTTTTGCCGTTAACCGCGCTCTGGTTTCGCCATAAGCCCTTTGCTGCTCTGCCAGCCGGCCCTGGGTTGCGTCTCTGTTTTCTTCGATCACCGCAAGATTGGCTTCGCCGTCACTCATCGACGCCTCGGTGGATGTAATCCCCCGTTCTGCCGCCTCAATTTGAACCGCCAAGGCCTCTAGTTCTTTTTGTCGTTGAATCACCCCATCGGTCACATCTTGATCCGCATGAATCGAGATCCAGCCGCGCCCCATTCGCAAGCCATCTCGAGTGACCACCGATTCATGTGCCTTCAAGCTCCCACTGAGATTTTCCGCTTCAGCGAGATCTTCCGCCACATAGATATTGCTCATCCAAGGCATAACATTGGCTTGCGAGGTCACCTTTGAGGCCAGTGAAACCCGTTCCTCAGAAACCGCATCCGTTGCATCCGATTGAGTTGACGTAAGCAGCGTGATCGACCCCTCGGACAATTCTGCGACCGAGGACCGTAATGCCGCTAGATCGTCGACCATGACGGCCTGCAGCCGATCACCAAGCACCACCTCAACGGCGGTTTCCCACCCTGGTTCCACCGCTAACGCGGCTCCCAGACGCGGTGCGTCCGCTAAGGCGTGCGCTTCTAACCAGGTATTTTCATCCCCTGCTTGCCCCAAAGCTGCTTGTTGCAAGGCATCGAGCGAGGCTTTACGTCCTCCTAAATACTGCAAATGACTACGTTGCTCATTGAGTTCTGTTGCAAGGTCTGCGTTTTGATTGCGCTGCCGTTGCAATTGGCCGGCGAGTTCATCGAACTCGGCCTGAATGCGAGTCAGTTGCTCTTCTTGGGTGCCGATCATCGCCACTAGGGGTTCGATTTCATCCGCCACCGCTTGATCACTGAGCTTGGTTTTGTCGTCCCCCAAGCTTTTGATTCGTCCATTTAGCCGCTGAATCGAATCCTCTAACAGACTGATTTTCGACTGCTCTACTTCTCCAACTTGCGAAACTTGGGCCGATTCGGTGGTGAATTGCTCCCAGCGCTGCTGCAATCCATCTAACCGCGATTCCGCGTCGGACAATCGTGCTCCGGCAGCCTGTTCTGCGGCCGCCAAGGCGTGCTGCTCGGGTGCCATCTGCTCTAACTGGTGACTGAGGTCCCTAATCAAGGCCTCGTCACTGGCCAAACTTGAGGAAGCTTCGGCCAATTCTTGTTCTACTTGCCTTAAGCTATCAGCCAAGGTCCGAGCTCGCTCGGATTGGTATTGAATACTCTCTTCAATGCGAGCGATCTCTGTGCCCTCATCGTAAAACCGCTGCTGCACCTTCGCCAACGCGTCAGTCTTGTCCGTTAACTGGGCCCGCAACGCAACAACCTCAGCCTCTACCCGGCGTTGATCTGCTATTCTGGCTTCAAGTTCTGTTTCTAGGGTGGTAATTCCCTCTTGCTGAGCCCCGGCCTGTGTGTCTAGCCCTTGCCAACGCAATGCCTGCAGTTGCGCGCTCAGGGTCCGCTCTTCTTTTTTCAGTGCTGTATAACGCTCTGCGGCTTTGGCTTGCCGTTCCAAGTGGTGGAGTTGGCGCTCTAACTCTTCACGCAGATCCGTCAAACGATCCAAATTGTCTCGGGTATGAGCAATCCGCCGCTCTGTCTCTTTTCGACGTTCTTTGTACTTAGAGATACCCGCGGCTTCTTCCAGGTAGGTTCGCAGCTCCTCAGGTTTGGCCTCGATCAGTTGACTGATCATGCCCTGCTCGATAATCGAGTAACTTCGCGGTCCTAGACCGGTCCCAAGAAAAATATCGGTAATGTCTTTGCGTCGACACTTCACACTATTGAGGAAATAACTGGATTGTCCATCTCTGGACACTTGTCGTTTGATTGAGATCTCGGCGTAAGCCGCATATTCCCCGGTTAATCGGCCTGCCGCGTTATCAAACACCAACTCAATGCTTGCTTGCCCTACCGGTTTGCGGCCACTTGCCCCGTTAAAGATGACGTCTGTCATCGACTCTCCTCGAAGATTCTTCGCGGAGCCTTCACCCATGACCCAACGAACGGCGTCGATGATATTTGATTTACCACAGCCGTTGGGACCGACCACAGCACACAAATTGTTCGGGAACGGCACGGTCGTTGGATCAACGAATGATTTGAACCCGGCTAATTTTATCGCTTGCAATCGCATCGCTCGATCTTACTAGAATGCACTCTGTAGCGAAACTAAAACCTACGAAATAGGTTAAACTTCGTGGGCATGATGGAGCATCCGAATGTGCTCGAAGCGATCCGGCTGTAAGCCTCTCATGGGTTCCTTCGTGCCGGCTCAAACCGCTCCAAATAGGCAGTCATCCAGAAGGAAACCGATGTGTTTGCAAGACCTAAGCTCAAGCATCAGCCTCCAGCGTCAGAGGTCCCGAGCACCCTTGAACTCTCTGAATTGGGGGCCTGGTTGAACCAATTTGAGGCCAAGCAACCCCATGTGATCGAAGGTGCCGAAGCCAGAATCGTTTATCGCAACCCTGAGGCTCCGAGCAGCACTTCTTGGGTCTTTATGTTTGTGCATGGTTTCTCAGCAACACGACAAGAAACCGCTCCGGTCAGCACACTCCTGGCCGAACAATTTGACGCCAATCTGGTTGAATTACGGCTTGCAGGGCATGGCCTTGCCGAGCATGCAATGACAGCATCAGCCGAGGACTGGCTACAGTCGATGGTCAACGGTTTCGACATCGCTCAGCGATTAGGCCATCGGGTGGTGATGGTCAGCACCTCAACCGGCGCACCGCTGGCATGTTGGGTCGACCAGCAGTTGCGATCCCAGTTTGGTATACCCTATGCTCATTTGTTCATGGCCCCAAACTTTAAGATCAACAACCCTTTTGATTTTGTTTTAACCATGCCCTTCGCATCGCAACTTGTCCCACTCCTCTTAGGACGTGAGCGGCAGTGGACTCCAGAGAACGACGCGGCTGCCCGCTTCTGGACCTCACGATATGCCATCCAAGCAGTGATTGAGATGCAAAAAGTCGTGGACTGGTTTCGATCTCAGCCGACCCGACAATGGCAAACCCCTATGGCCATGATGATCATGGACCGCGACCCGACGGTTTCTGCCAAAGCGGCAAAAAAAGTCTTCGCCGGATGGCAGTCACCTCATAAAGCGCACCTACCGATTACCGTTGAGCCTGATAGCATTGCGCATGTCTTCGTGGGTGATATCGCAGGGCCGCAACGCACCCAATCGGTAGTTCAGGGATTTACCGATTTTCTATCTGCCTTGGAGGCCCAGGATGATCTTTAAAACAAAGGCAGGCGAGCGCAATCCCGTTGATTTGCCCAATCTTCAGCGCCCGCTCCCAAGGCAATGCTACTTTCAAATGGCGATCGCTCTGCTGCTCTCCCTCCTTATTGCCGCCTGCCAAGAGACTACGCCGCAGGCCCCTGTAGCGACCCTGGACTACCCCGAAACCCGTGCGAGCGATCACCAAGACCGCTACTTTGAACACGTGGTCAATGACCCTTACCGCTGGCTCGAGGATGATCGCAGTGCAGAAACCAAGGACTGGGTAGACGCGCAAAATAAGACCACAGAACAATACTTAGACAGGATCAGCTATCGATCGGAGCTGAAGCAGCGCCTGACCAAACTTTGGTCTTATCCGCGACGATCAGCTCCTTTTAAAGAGGGTGATTGGGTCTACTTCTACCAAAATAGCGGCCTGCAAAACCATTCAATCTTAATGCGGCGCAAGCAGGACGAACCACCTGAAGTGTTTCTTGACCCCAATGCATTCAGTGAGGACGGCTCTGTCTCCCTCAGTCAAATCAGCTTTTCACCCTCGTCGAAATTTGCAGCTTATGCAGTATCCGTGTCAGGGGCCGACTGGCGACGAATTCACATCATCGATACTGAGACGGGTAAACAACTCGAGACACCGCTGAGCAATGTCAAATTTTCTGGTATCACTTGGCTCGGAGAAACGGGGTTTTTCTATTCCAGTTACCAAAGACCTGACGGTAGTGTGCTTTCGGCTGAGGTTGACGACCATCGCGTCTACTTCCATCGGTTAACCACCAGCCAATCCCAAGATGAAAGAATTTTCGGTGGACAGCCGAATCAACAGTACCGATATGCCAATGCCAGCATTACCGAAGATCAACGGTTTCTATCGATTTCAGCGGCCCAAACAACCGCCGGCAATCGACTCCTAATCCGAGACTTGAGCCGTCCTGACCGCGGTTTCACTAGCATCGCAGCTGACGTCGACAGCGACACTTACGTGGTTGATAGTGCAGGCGACAAGCTCTTGCTGTATACCAATCATCAAGCGCCCAACGGACGACTGGTGGCGCTGACTCTGGACCGGCCTCACCCTGATCAATGGCAAACAGTGATCGCTGAGACGAACCAACCGCTGTCCATCGCCACAGGAGCTGGATACTTATTCGCCCGTTACCTGATTGACGCCCAAAGCCGCCTTTTCCAATACGACTACCAAGGCAACCTAGTAAGAGAACTGCCGTTGCCGGAACCAGGTTCCGCCAGTTTGCCGAGGGGTAAACGCGACGACGACATCCTTTACTACAGTTTCAGCAACTACAAACAACCTCGGAGTATCTTCTCCTTAGCCCCCAAGACAGGGATTTCAACGCGTTTTTTCAAACCAGAGGTTCAATTCGACCCCACCGACTATCAAACTCAACAGGTGTTCTACACCAGTCGTGATGGTACGCGGATACCCATGACCATTACGCATCGGGCGGGTATTACCTTAGACGGCCAAAACCCCCTCCTCTTATATGGTTATGGCGGCTTCGATATCAGCATCACCCCCGGGTTCAGTGCGAGCACGGCACTCTGGTTACAATTGGGCGGCGTTTACGCAGTACCCAATATACGAGGCGGGGGTGAATACGGAAAATCCTGGCACCTTCAAGGCACCCAGCATCAAAAGCAGAATGTTTTTGATGACTTTATCGCCGCAGCTGAATTTCTCATTGCAAAGGGATATACCCAACCCGACTATCTCGCCATTCAAGGTCGCTCCAACGGCGGGCTTTTGGTGGGTGCTGTCATGACACAACGGCCAGATCTAATGCGAGTGGCGCTACCTGCTGTCGGCGTGCTTGACATGCTGCGTTATCACACCTTTACCGCCGGAGCAGGTTGGGCTTTCGATTATGGCCGTAGCGATGAGAGCGAAGCCATGTTTAAAACGTTATTGAGCTATTCACCCTTGCATAATCTCAAGCAGGGAGTCACTTATCCTGCCACGCTGATTACCACCGGTGACCATGACGATCGTGTGGTACCCTCCCACTCATACAAATTCGCAGCGTCGTTACAACGCGCCCAGTCAGGTGCCGCACCCACCTTAATTCGAGTGGCTACCAACACAGGCCATGGCGCAGGCACCGCTGTCGCCAAACGTATTGACGAAATCGTCGATTTATATAGCTTTACGCTCTCCAATATGGGCATCGACCGTCTTGAGACACGCCATGCCGAATAGTCTAACGATCGGACTGATTGCCGATACTCACATGCCGGGATCAATGGCCGAGCTTTGGCCAGAAGCGCTGGCTTTCTTAGCCTCTTCCGATGTCATCTTACATGCGGGCGATTTACATACCCTCGACATTGTTGATGTCCTCAGTGAGATAGCCCCTACCTACGTTGCAAGAGGCAACGGCGACGTAGGGATCATCGATCCTCGCTTGCAGGATCAGTGGCAACTCGATTTTATGGGATTCAACATTGGCATGCTTCATCATTGCCCTTCTCCGGAGAGAAAGTCTGAGGCGGTGATTCGAAAACATCTGGCCAAACACTTTTCCGCACCGCCAGATGTCGTCATCTTCGGCCATACCCACTTAGAATCTGTCACCTGCTTCGAAGGCCTGACGCTGATTAATCCTGGTTCTCCGACCCTGCCGCGCAACCAATCTTTGCAACGTGGCACCCTGGCCCGCCTAGCGATTACCACCGAGGCCTGTCGCGTTACTCTCTATCAAATTGGCGCCGATCAGGTTGAGCCACACCCTGTGATTACCCCTATTGACATCCCCTCCACAAGTTTAGGGATATCGGTATAATGGCTCAGCCTTTTATCTGGCAACACATGTTTTAGGAAACCAGAAACTACCGTGATTCTCGATTTACATACTCACTCAATCAAGTCTGACGACGGGCGAGCCAAGGTTGAAAATTACTGCCAATGGATTCGTGCGCGCAATATTCCCATCGATGGATTCGTACTCACAGAGCACCGCCAGTTTGATTTCGAATCAGACTATCGGGCACTCGCTGAGGAGAACGGTCTTGTCATTTTAAAAGCCAGTGAAGTTGAAACCGAATATGGTCACGTCCTGGTCTATGGGGTAACCGAAGCACTCACCCAAGCATTTGATTTTAGCAGCATCAATAATGCCCTTAAGGATGTCTTGCAGGCTGCCAATGATCATGGTGCTGTCGCTGTTCCTTGTCATCCTGGCAGACCGAAGGTTGGTATGTTTGCACACACTGCCGACCTGGGTATTCCCGAAGGTGTCACGATCGTTGAAACGTATAATGGCGGCAGTCGCGACGATGAAGATCAAATAGCTCAACGAGGCGCCGAGCAACAAGGCTATCGTGGCATTGGGGGCAGCGACTCCCACATTGTCTCCCATGTCGGCCGCTGTGGGACTGAATTTTCGGACCCTATTCAAACAATGGACGATTTGGTGGCGGCGCTGAAAAGCGGACGCTTTAAGGCACTGACTTTCAAAACCTAAACCCGCGACGTTAGGACACTGTTATGGACGCTGACATTCAAGCCATCAGAGATCAATTTCTTGGTCAGGAATTCGACGAAAAACGATTCGATATCAAACCCGATGTTACCTCTGAATACGCTCGCCTCTGCGGAGAGACCTTACCCAAATTTATTGACCCCAACGATGCAGACTTTCAAGCACCACCGACCTTTGTTGCCTGTTTGAGCGGTGGGCGCTCGCTGCCAGCGGGTTTTCCTCGTTTTGGCCTTGGCATGGATGCAGGTAAAGGTGTCGAATGCCTAGCACCCATCAGGCCAGGCCGCCCATTGATCGGTAAGACCCATTTGCACGACATTTACACTAAAACCGGCCGCAGCGGGCGAATGATATTTGTGGTGTCACGTCTGGCCTTTTACGATGAAGACGGCAATCATCTAGCCAACTCCGACAGCCGAATCGTAATGAGGGAGAAAAGCGCATGAGCATCGGAAGTATTCAAGAGGTGGAGTTTGGCGCTGATTTACCTGCCTTCACACCGGACACATCGCTAGCCATGGGTGGGCAATTCGCCAGCTTAATTGGTTGGGATGGACCCAGATTTACCGATCATGAAGGTGCCCGCAAAGAAGGCTTACCGGGTGCGATGATACCCGGGGTGATGAGCCAGGGTTTTTTGGTTGCCATGATCCATCATTGGGCACCAAGCGCCAGAGTTATCACCATCGACACTGTCTTTCGTGCTCCCGTAATGGCAGACGAGGCCCACAGTATCAGTGGTGTTGTTACCGATATCGACGAGGAAGCGGGTACCGTCGAAATCGATCTAACCGTGGCCAATACTAAGCAAGAAACCCGGGTTTTCGGCACCGCCACCATCGCCTTTGACTGATCTCAAAAGGCCATCAAACGATCAATCTTACCCGCTCGATGATTGACTTCGAGTCTTTTGCGCTTGGTCCGATCCGCTTAAGCAGGCCCGCTCAAGCTGGACGAAACAGGGGAATGCTTAACTCCTCGTGAACCTCCCACTCGAGGGTCAGTGGCATACCGATACTAATCTCCTTAAGGGGATCATCGACACCTGTGATGTTCGTTAAAATTCTCGGCCCTTCAGCAAGATCGACCCAGGCCACCGCATAAGGTACTTGATTGCGAAAAAAAGGATGATAGCTTTGCCGGACCACGCTGAAGCTGTAGAGCGTCGCCTGACCTGAAGCCACCTTCCATTCTAGCTCGCCATCAACGCAACCCGTGCAATGGTTACGTGCATAAAAAACCACGGTGCCACAATTTTTGCACTGTTGATAACGGAACTCTTGATCCTTGGTACCTGCCCAAAAATCTCTGGTGTCAAATTCATCCGTGCGTGGCAACGGTCTCTTTACATCGGTACTCATCTTAATCACTCCCCAAAATAATCGTGCCTGCCGCGTGTCGACTACCCAGCATCCCGCCGTTGCCATGAGCTACTGCAAGCTTGGCATCCTTAACTTGGGAGGTCGACTCTCCGCGCAATTGTCGCGTCGCCTCAAGCAACAGAAATATGCCGCGCATACCTGGATGGTTCGAGGAGAGTCCGCCACCATCGGTGTTCAACGCTGGTCCATCTGCCGGTCGATCAAAACGAAGTCGACCTCCCTCAACCCAGCGTCCACCTTCGCCCTTGGGACAAAAACCCAAATCCTCTAGCAAGGTCAATACGGTGATACTGAAAGAGTCATAGATCATTGCGATATCGATTTCGGCTGGCGAAACACCTGCTTCAGCGAATGCAATCGGCCCCGACTGGGCTGCCGCGCTCGTAGTCATATCTCCACCATTGGTGGGATATTGAGTAGCTTCTCCCGACCCCAATATCCAAACAGGTGCCTTTCGGCAGTTTCTTGCGACCTCAGGGGAGGCAATGACCACGGCACCACCCCCGTCTGAAATCATGCAGCACTCAAGCAAGTGCAAGGGATCGGCGATCATCCGAGAGTTCACAACATCGGCAATGGTGGTCTCTCGAATATCTAAAAATTCCAGATCTTCCATCGCTTTGACCGCCTCGGGATTACGCATAGCGTGCATCCGAGTAGCAACGGAAATTTCGGCCAACTGCTCGCTGGTCGTTCCATATTCATACATATGCCGCTGCGCGACCATGGCGTAATTGGCAATGAGCGTCATGCCCGCAAAGCTATCCATATTCTCAGCCGGATGCATTGAGGCACCGCCACGGCCTCCCACCCCGATCGCTCTCGCATTACTGTGCGCGGTCGATCCGTAGGTCAGCAAAGCGACCTTTGCTTTGCCGGCTCGAATATCTCTTAACGCATGCGCCGCATGAAATTCATAGCTACTGCCCCCCACGTTGGTGGTATTAATCACCCGTGGGCGTAACCCAAAATACTCAGCAATCGTTAACCCTGTCATGCCGCCGGCTTCACCTGCATCGTAGATGGCATCCACATCGGACCAGTTCAATCCAGCATCTAAAAGGGCTGCGGCAGCAGAGGCTGCTTTAATTTGTAGGGGACTGACTTCTCCTTCTACATCTCGACTGGGATATTCGTGTATACCGACAATTGCGGCATCTCGACTTTGACTCATTGCACATCCTTATTCTTTGTTCTGTGTTATCCGTTCTGTTTTTTTGTGTTTTGCTCTTTGCTTCGCAACGCAACGATATCCAAACTCAACGTCAGACTTTAGCCGGCACGACAACTTTTCTTCTTTATATCACAACCTGCCTATGGCAGATTAATCGTTTTCCCAAAGAGAATATCATGCCTATTATCTGTCTCACTGGTGGTCTTGCTGCTGGAAAATCTACCGCAGCACAATACTTCGCCGAACAAGGCGCTGAGATTATCGATGCCGACAAACTCGGGCACGAAACCTACGAAGCAGGCTCGCCGGCCAACGATCAAATCGTCGCGGCATTTGGTCCTGAAGTACGAGCGGACGATGGCAGCATCGATCGAAAAGTATTGGGCAGCAAAGTATTTGGCCAGCCTGATGCTTTGAAACAACTCACCGATATTGTTTGGCCAGAGATCCGCACCCTCGCCGAGGCGCGATGTCAGGCAGTGTCTGACCAAGACCCCAAGGCAATCGTTGTGCTTGAGGCTGCAGTTTTGTTTGAGGCAGGTTGGGAGGACATCGGCGATGAGGTCTGGGTTGTGACCGCTGAACCCGAGGTAGTGATTGATCGCGCCATCAATCGCGATGGCCTGACACGAGAGGCCATTGAAGCTCGACTCAACAGCCAACTCAGCAACACCGAGCGTCGCGCCAAAGCTGATTTCGTCATCGAAAATAATACCGATCAGGAAACCTTCAAGGCCAACCTCGCGACAGCTTGGGCAAGGATCGACGGGTAATGTCCCTAATTCGTCAGACCGAATTGAGGCGTCAGCGCTGATGGCCTTGCCGGAGTTTATCGTACTCTTTTCTGGCAACACGCTTGAGGGCTTTGAAGCGCTGGACGTCCAAATACGCGTGGAGGCAGCGCTCCGGCTGACCGAGGAGCAATCTAACAAACTGTTCTCTGGCAAGCCGGTTGTGATCAAACGCACCCAGAGCAAAACGGATGCCTTAAAATTAACCGCAGAGCTCAAATCCATGGGTGCCGATGTCAGCGTTCGCATTGCAAAACAGTCTGCTTCAACGCCGGGCGACCCTGCTAAAGGCGCGTCTGATCAGGCTGATTCGGTCCAAGCGCAAGAACAAGAACAAGAACAAGAACAAGAACAACCGATTGAGCCTAGTCACGGCTTCAGCCTCAAACCGAATATCGGCTTTTTGGTTGAACCCAATGATCCCCCCACACCTCCGACTCTTGATCTTTCTGGTTTGAGCGCTGGCCCCATCGGTGAAACGCCGTTGGCCCCTAAAACTTCGGTTGAGTTGCCTGCCTTGGACCTCTCTGGCTTTTCAATCTCGGGCTTCGGTGACGAACCGCTACTAGAAGCGACGCGCCTCGAGGCACGCGACATTGAAGCGCCAGCCTTTGAATTAGATAAACCCGGCGCTCTGTTACCAACCATCGGTAGCCCAACTCCGATTGCCGCTCCAGACCTCTCGGCACTTTCCATTAAAACGGGAGACGGTGATCTGCTCGATGCCTCAGAGAAGACCAAGGTCGAAACATTAGCCATAGCGATCCCTGAATTTGAGATGGATAAGCCTTAAGGCCGAAGAACAACTCCGCACCAGCATAAGCGGCAAGAAAGGCTATGCCTGCTGTGGGACTCGAGGCCCCTGTTTCTTAACCCGCCCAAATCCTGCCCGTCTATGATTCCTCATCTGTCATGCCAAATCACACCGCTAGGCTCCGACTCGGAGGGTATTACAGCTTAGGCTTATCCGATCCTTTGATTTGCACAGAGGATTCCAACGCATCGCTCATCAAAGAGCGCTCAGATGACTCAGTAAATCTTGGGTCCACCAGCAGTTCAAGCATTGGCACTTCCATTCGTTTTAGACGAACAGCCAACCCATAATCCTCGAGCTTGGCCAGCATGCCTTANCAACGAATCGCGCGGATTGAGGTGACCTAGTCGCCAGACATTCCACCATTCTNGGTTTGCAATAAANGNCTAAAAGGTCTTTGGGGACAGCCTNANAAAAGTCGTCGACACCATCCTTGCGATAGGNAAACTCAAGGCACTTTTTTGTGAACGGCATTGTCTACTCCTCCACCTCGTTTACGACAATTGTNAAGCTNGACAAGTCTTTAGCGTATTTAAAAACTTAGGTGGTGGCCCCACCAGGAATCGAACCTGGAACTAAGACTTAGGAGGTCCTTGTTATATCCATTTAACTATGGGGCCTACACTTTGCACATTAGATTATTGGCCAATCTAACTCGGAAGCGTCTTTAGCTAGCCGGAGCTAGCCGGCGAAGCCGAGTCGCCGAAAGACTGTATTCGCATTAGGGTCCTGCGCGACAACCCATTCTATCCCGCTAGGCGCGCCCTTCGCCGTCACAACTATAGCAGAATTCATCGAGGTCATCAGGTTTGCATTGGTCAAGCTTTGGGGCTTTACTGCGTTTTTCGCTCATGTCGCAAACTCGTTGACCCGCAGTCGACGATTACCCTGAGGACACACGACTGAACACCACAGGCTTTTACGGTTATCGGCTTTTAGGGGCAGCCTTCGTTGCCCAGTTTATTTCTTTGGGCATCTACAGCTACGTACTCGGTTCATTCATGGGACCGATGACCGAGGATCTCAATTGGAGCCGGGGCGACTTTACACTGACTCGGACGATTGGTCAGATCATGATGGCACTCGTCGGCTTTGCGGTCGGCGCTTATGTCGATCGCGTGGGTGCTCGTCCTATTATGCTTGTTGGCACCTTGATTCTTTCGGGCTCACTTTATTGTCACAGCCTCGTCAACACCCTCACCGCATGGTGGTTACTCAACGGCGTGGCACTCACTACTGGCTGCGCCATGGTGGGCAACTTAGTCGTTAACGTAACGCTCTCCAAGTGGTTTGTGGTGCACCGCGGTAAAGCGATTGCCATTGCCGCTATGGGTGTTTCATTGGGCGGGATTATTATCACACCCTTAGTCACCTGGCTGATTGATCATCTTAGTTGGCGAGAAGCTTGGGCCTGGTTAGCGCTAATGACCTTGATCATCATGCTGCCGGTTGCGTTGATGATGAGAAGAAAACCTGAAGACTATGGCCTGCTACCCGATGGCTTGAGCGAGACCGACTATCACAGCGGACGCGGTGAACAAGCCCGAGAGGAGGCCGCCAGAGCCTTTACCCGTCACCAAGCGCTGCGAACTTACAGCTTCTACGCCCTGGTCATCGCTTTTGGGTTTTTCTCCATTAATATTGTGGTGTTACTACTACATACCGTGCCCTATTTGACAGACCATGGTTTTTCTCGCAACGAGGCGGCCTTGGCCCTCGTCATTGCCTCACTGCCCGCGATGCTTTCCAAACCCATCTGGGGTGTACTGATCGACAAAACGCCAGTAAAACCCTTGGCAGCAGTATCGGCCAGCGTTACCGGCATTGCCCTGTTCTTGATTGTCGCGGCAGTGGAGGCTGACGCAATTTTGCTCGCTTATGCTGCCTTCGTGGTACTTGGCCTGGGTTGGGGCGGGATGATCCCTATGCAGGAAGTCATCTGGGCGAGTTTTTTTGGGCGAACCCATTTAGGTGCCATTCGTGGTGCCGGCCTGCCGATCGCATTGACTTTAAGCGCTCTTGCGCCCTGGCTCGTTGGCTATTACCACGACACCGCAGGCAACTATTGGCTTGCTCTGCTCATCGTTGCTGGCATGAACGTTTTATCCGGTTTACTCATCTATGCAGTCAAGCCCCCTCAAGCCTTGCCATCTCGACCGCAGTAACACGAACATTGAGTTTGCATGGCGTACCCTTCGAACCTTATCGCCAGATTTCAGCAGTCAGCATCGAATCTTTCAGGGTCTATTCAGGTTTTTTTTATATGATCCTTTCCTATATGACTTCATTTCAGTGAGCACGAAACCATGACTTTGTCCCCTAACGCATTCATTCAATGTCTTTTCCTACTGATACTGAGTGCGAAAACGCTTCAGCCCCTCATGGCCCAGGCCAACGAGGGTGACCATCAACCCCCTGCTCGTATTATCGCTCTCGATGACGTTACGGATCTCGAGCTGGCTGGCGGGCTAACCTTCGAGTTTGTATGCGGTGATCGCAATGAAGTCAGCATTCACGCTGCGGAGACCCGTTTCTATAAAGTATCTCGGCGGGCAAACAATCTGGTGATCAAACAAAAAAACCTACAACAACTTTGGTCACGCAACCGAGGTAATAACAGCGTGCATGTGATCATCACTACCGCAGGTGCGATCCCTGACCTTGAAGTAGAATCGGGTGTGAGTGGCAGTGTTCGAACCTGTCTAACCCCTCAGCCCTTGCTGCAACTCAAGGTTGCGACCGGGTCGAAAATTAGGCTCATGCAGAGTCAGCTTGGCGAACTCGCCGCCAAAATTAGCACCGGCAGCGAAATTGAGATCGTCGAACCTGTTGAGGTGAGACAGCTATTTTTACAGCTGGGTACCGGCAGCCAATTTTATGGGGGGCCCAAATTTACAGCAGTGGCCGCTCGGGTAACAGCCTCAACAGGTAGCTACGCGAATGTATGCGGTGCCAACTTGGTGACGGGCAAGGTGGGCACCGGCAGTAGCGTCAGAGTCTCCTCAACAGCGACGGTCGACATCAAAACATCGCGAACGGGGGGCCGCGTCAAACAAGGCGCTTGCTGATGCTGCTTCGGTGAGAAGGTTGGTCAACCGATTTCACGGTGAACGATCGTCGGCCGCTTCGTGCTGATCGCTCCCCCCGTCTTTGCCAAGGTCGGCGACGTTACGCAATGGCACCCGACCGTTCCAGCCCTCGCTAAGAGTCCTCACCCTTTGATAAAACCCTAGGAGTTGCGGCGTTGCCTCATAGATTTCAATAAAATGGCCCAGCGTGGATAAGGCATCCAAAAAAGCAAACTCGACCCCACTCAAGGTCCACGCTTGCGTTGCCAACTCGACACCTTGGGCCCGAAAATGCTCATAGGATTTCGGAAGGTCATCCGTCATAACCGCCAAATGATGTAGCCCCCTTTGATTCGGCTCATAGAGGTCCCGAAAAGGCGAGGGTCCTACTGAATCTTGTTGCACAAATTCAACCATGACCTCACCCCATTGGCCATACGCTGAGCTGTGCACGAAGAGACAGTCTTCGCCACGATGTAAACCGGCTGACAGTTTTATCTCAGGTGAGACGAAAAACGGTCCTGCTCCGGTTTGCTCCGAAAATCGATGGGCCGCAACTTTTATATCGGGTACGTGATAGGCAATCTGAACGACTCGATGCCCGGCGATGTTGTTCGTTTCCATTGCTGATCCCATTCAACTGAGCTGACAAGTGTACGTCGAGGCGATGCATTGGCGCTAACCCTTCCGCTTTGGGTACCTCGCGCATCTGAACCTCCCGAGCAATTGCTTTCGATCATCGAAGTTGAATCCTGGGTATTCATAACGGCAAGGTCCCTTAAATCCTAGACTATTTGCGTAAGAAGTTCACAGTTGCGCTCCTCTCATGCCTCAACTGATCAACAGAAGGTCTCAAGATATTGAAGACAACTCTCAGCCATGGTTTGATGGCGGTTTGCATCAGCCAAACAATCATAGGAGATCAGCATGTCCAATCGACTCGAAGGAAAGGTTGCGGCCATCACTGGCGCCGCCAGTGGATTCGGCGCAGCGGCAGCAGCACGATTTATACGAGAGGGCGGTCGAGTCGTTCTTGGGGATATTCAAGTCGATGCTGGTGAAGCGATGGCAGCACAATTGGGCGACGCCGCACGATTTTGTCTTTGTGACGTCACCCAAGAAGATCAAGTGGCTAACCTCGTTGATACGGCTGTCGAAGCCTTTGGCAAAATCGATATCATGTATAACAACGCCGGTATCGTCGGCGCGGCAGGTCCCATTCATACCACGCCTGCGGAGGAGTGGAAGTTCACCATCGATATTTTGTTGAATGGCGTATTTTATGGCATCAAGCACGCCGCTCGCGCGATGATCCCGCAAAAAAGCGGCTCGATCATCAATATGGCCAGTACTGCCGGTATCATGGGTGGACTGGGCCCTCATGCGTACGCAGCCTCAAAACACGGCGTCATCGGCATTACCAAAAATACCGCCGCTGAATTGGCACACCATGGCATCCGGGTTAACGCCATTGCACCATCGGGTATGGCAACCGCTATGGTTGCTGGACTTTCAGGCGACCCAACCGATATCGACGGTACCGTTGCCCGGCTTGCCGCTGCTTCGCCGCTGAAAGGACGTGCGGGCGTTGCTGATGACGTTGCCAATGCTGCGCTCTGGCTCGCCAGCGATGAATCGGGCTACACCACAGGGCACACCTTAACGACAGACGCCGGCACAACGATTGGAGCCAGTACCAGTGCACCCAATTTCGAGGAATACACACCCCTCATTCGGGAGGCTGGCAAACGGGGTCTAGAAACTTAACTACCGCCCCATTACAGGACGAACGAAATCGGCCACTTTAAAGCCGATGATCATCGTTACAATGAATCCAAGCACTTTGGGCTCCAGGTAGGCGATCCCAGCGATCGCCGGCCCTGGGCAAAGTCCCGACAGTCCCCAGCCAGCACCAAAGAGTAAAGCCCCTATGATCAGCGGCTTATCAATCAGTTTGGTCAAAGGAAGGTGGAAGTCTCCGCCGGCAAGCGGTCGCTTCAAACGCGGTAAGACCCATTGAAAGAACGGAAAGGTAACGGCTAACGCGGCCCCCATGACCAATGCCAAATGTGGGCGCCAGTTGCCTAAAATGTCTAAGAATCCTCGAATATTCGCGGGATCCGTCATACCCGAGATTACCAACCCCATACTGAAGATCACGCCAGCGGTAAAAGCGGCAACCCAGGACATCACGAGACGACTCCGATCAAACCCACCGTCAACATTCCCGTCACCATAAACACGAGCGTCGCAATCACAGAGCGCATCGATCCCCGACCGATGCCACAAACACCGTGGCCACTGGTACATCCGCTGCCTAAACGCGTGCCAATACCCACCAATAACCCGCCGAGTAACGTTTCGAGCCAGCCTAACGTGAAGTCGGGCACTTGAACGGCAGTAAACCCCAACATCATCACTGGCCCAGCGACGAGACCGAGCACGAAACACAGCGTCCACGTCTCACTTCGCATCGAAAATAATGCGCGGTAAGCTATTCCACTGATGCCGGCAATTCTGCCCAAACTGAGCATCAAAAGGAGACTGGCAAGACCTATTAATAGCCCACCAATGATTGATACCTGCACCATAGACCGCCCTCCTTCTCAGTAACCGTTATGCTTGTCATTGTCGATTGAACCAGAATGTCTCAAGTTTCGTTGCTAGACACAAAACATTCAATTTTATTGGCCACGCGAGCATCCTTTATCTCGGCTCTAAAACTTTCTAGCGTAACCCTATCTCCCTAAAAGAGACTGGTCTACCTCCTAAGCCTTAGGACCTTTCCAAAACTTTGGAGCATCAAGAAAGCTAAACCAAAGCTTTAGTAAAATCCGCGCCATCTGTACCGACCAAGCTTGACAGATTCAAGCGCTCGGGTTCACCCCTTGAACGAGTAAGTCCGTATTGCTCAAACTAAATTGTGAGACAAACTTGATTCTGTGGAGCCAAAGCTCTAAATTTTTCCTATTCTCCCAATAAGGAATCCACGTGCGTACCTTTGCCCTGGTCTTGTTGTCTTTGCTGCTACTCGGCTGTGACCGAGAGTATAAGAATTGCTTCGAGGCGGCTGTGGCCATCGAGCGAGAACAGGTGTGTAACGATCTGTGGCAAAACTGCGAGAAAGCCGCCAGAAAGCGTGCCGAGGCTTCATGTGAGGCTTTTAAACCCAAAGAAGACTAAGAGATCTCAAAGAACCCCGGCAAGTTACCGAAGACCTAACTTATTTTTAATCTTTAAACGCCGGTTACTCAAAACCCTTCAACAATGGCTATCTTCGTATGGCCATCTACCACAGCTATCGTCAGTGGCCATCAATGGAACTCAATCCCACTTCAACCGTCGGTCGACTTTTTCGGGTTAATCTTGCCATTCATTGCTTCCAGTCAATCACTTTTTCTTTTGCTTCGATCGTGGGATACCCGGCCTAGAAAATGCGTTTTTATGCATGCAGTTTAATGAGGATGATCGCTTGCCCGTACCAACGACTTCAACGACAATATTCGAAAGATTAAGGAACAACCTATGCGAGCACTACTCACCAATGACGACGGTATTGACAGCCAAGGCCTACAAAGCTTGGCACGTGCAGTGGAATCAGCTGGATTTGAGGTGGTGATCGTTGCTCCAAGCTATGATGCCTCTGGTACTGGTGCCAGCCTAGGCCACATCTCAAGAGACCGGCCTATTCACTACGAAAAGAGGCAAATTGACGGGTTAAAAGGCGATGCTTTTGCCCTCGATGGCCCGCCTGCCCTGTGCACGATTACCAGTCACCTAGAAGCCTTCGGCCCAAGACCCGATGTGGTCATTTCAGGGCCCAATTTAGGGCTCAACACTGGTCGATCGGTTCTCCACAGCGGTACTGTAGGCGCCGCACTGGCGGCGCAAAACTTTGGTATTAAAGGCCTAGCCGTCAGCCTTGCCGTATCCGATCCTTGGCATTTTGAGACAGCGAATCAATACACCCTGCAACTCTTGAAACCTTTGATTCAGGGGCCACGGCGTTGCGCGCTCAATCTGAATATTCCTGCCCTACCTTATAGTGAGACGAGAGGTCTGCGTTGGGGAGGACTCGCTGAATTTGGTTCCGTGCGGAGTCAAATCGTTGATCAAGCCGAAGGTGAACTTTTCTTTGACCTTGTAGAAACCGCCTACGATCCGCCTGAAGATAGCGATCTGGGTTTGGTTAATGCGGGCTTCGCTGCGGTTACATCACTGCACGGCACCAGTGAGGTCTGGAATACTGAGACCTTCCCAGGTCAAGAATTGAGTTTGCTCGACGCGATTCCGGCTGCCTCCCAACAAGATCGCCTGCAACCCGCACAATCGGTGCTCAATTAGGAGGAATGATGCGAGATCCCGATAGGAGTCAGGGATCCGTTTTGATCCCAACCCGGGTTTACGAACCCACTGAGAAAGCCCCACCGGTTGCCTGGGCCTGCCACTTACGCCAAATGCCAAACGGCGGGCAAGGGCTTTCCAAAGCGAGTATTTGTCCTTGCTGAGGTTAAATCGAACCCGAATCGACGCACCAGATCGCGGGTCGATCGGCGCGCCAAACCACCACCCGAGATTCAAGAGCCTTGGGTCGTTGACCGAGAGCAGCTCACCTGACATTGTTTGCAGCGATAACCCTCAGACATGACGCGTACCTTTAGAGCCCATCGCCGCTTCTCGGGTCTAACTTAACCTACTAGGATGGATACAAGATGCCAAAAACCCTGATCAATGATGCTCAAATCTGGTACGACGTTCGAGGCCAAGGGGCTCCCTTACTGTTGCACCACGGCTATACCGCCTCTCGCGTGAATTGGATGCCGGTTGCAGACCGGCTCATGGATCGTTATCAAATCATCATGATGGAGTGTCGGGGCACGGGGGAAAGCGAGCACACGGCCACCGGTTACACGATTGCGCAATACGCACGCGACGTCGTAGGGTTACTCGATCATCTTGGGCTCTCGTCTGCGAGTTACGCTGGACACAGTATGGGAGGTGGCATCGGCTTTGAACTGGGCGTCAATCACAGCGATCGAATCGACAAACTCATCTTGATGGCGCCGATTCCCAGCGGTGGAATTGGCCCTGTCCCGCAATTCTTGCTCGATCAGCAATTGGAGGCTCGCGCTAACCATGATCGAGACTTTTTCATCCGTCGATATCGAGCAGGACGATTGATTCCAGAACACGAAACTGATGCTTGGTTCGAAGATAGAACCGATCACTTGCTGAGCGTATCTGAGGGCCATCTTGTGGGCGGCATGCAAACCATGTCGGAGCTTAGGCTAGAAGACAAACTTGCTGAATTGGTGACCCCAACGCTGATGATAGCAGGATCAGGGGACGGTCTGCTTGGACCCAATCTTCGCGACTTCGAACGCCTCCCTAATGCCGATTTAGCGGTACTTTCCCGAGTTGGCCATGAGGTGGCAATTCATGCCCCGGATGACGTCGCAAAGGCCATCGACCTATTTATGCAGCACGGTCCCACCGCACCTAAACACCCACCTACTGACTGACTTTTTGCGTCGACGTTCTCCTTTATCGACCTTGTGTTGTGACAAACAGGCGAACCTGTAAGGATCAACACGCGATGCTACCTCTCCTCCATTAAAGAGCCAAAAAAGAGCCAAAAAAAAGCCGGCCCCTGCCGGCTCTTTTTGATCACGCCCCTTCCCTAGTGCTTGAAGTCAGCGACCAGTGCAGCCCGTGAGGCCTCTGGTAGGGTTACCGCATCGCAAGGGTAAGCGACGTGCTCAATCCCAAATACGATGTCCGCACCGGCTTGTGCCGCCGCGCGATCCGCCTCAGGGATTTCATACCGCATAAAATGCACTGCTGCGGTTTTATCGTCATTACTCCGGTCCATATCTTCATCAGCAATCGGCCATATTCGGGCACCATCACCAATTTGAACCCAAATTTTATCTTCGATACCGATCAACGATGTCAGCCGACGTTTGCGTTCTTCAACATCTTCATACTGAATTAACATCGTGCACTTCCAATTACCGCCATCGGGAATCAAAGGATTGTACGCATCAAGCTCCTCCTGAATTCCTTGGGCTTCAAATACTTTTTCAATTCTCAGCATTTCTTGGATTTGGTACTTGATCGTCATTCGATCTTCGAATATCAACTGGACGTGATCGCCTAACCGCACTCGACGATCTTTTTTGTGTGCCAGCACCGCTTCCCTAAAACTGATCCGGTGTACCGAGTAATCTTCCAGCGTCCATAAATCTGTTCGTTGTAACATAGTGCTCCTCAATCAAAAACGCGCCCCGTAGGGCGCGCTGTTGTTACCCTACTCCATCTCGCTCACTAGGCATCCAATGAGTCGAGTGCCTTCTGAAAACGATTGGCGTGGCTACGCTCAGCTTTTGCTAACGTTTCAAACCAGTCAGCGATTTCATCGAAACCCTCATCGCGTGCTGTTGCCGCCATACCCGGATACATATCCGTATATTCGTGGGTTTCCCCTGCCACTGATGCTTTTAGGTTGTCTTCAGTGTTCCCGATCGGCAACCCTGTCGCCGGATCACCGGTCTCTTCAAGATACTCAAGGTGCCCGTGTGCATGACCTGTCTCACCCTCAGCGGTTGAACGGAATACGGCAGCAACATCGTTGTATCCTTCTACGTCCGCTTTTGACGCGAAGTACAAATAGCGACGATTCGCTTGCGACTCGCCTGCGAAGGCATCTTTTAAATTTTGTTCGGTTTTGGAGTCTTTCAACGCCATAGTTTCTCTCCTCAGTTTTCGTGTGACCACTTTATAGCGGACGCAATGATGCGTCCAATGAATGTTTTCGCTTACTTTGATCGAATCACTCGATCACTCGTTTGCGCGTTTGGTAAGCCTCAAACACCTCTCTCCAGACCGGCCCTTGCTCGCCTCGCCCAATCGGCTCGCCATTGATACCGACGACGGGCGCCAACTCTAACCCTGTCGCGCTCAACCACACCTCGTCTGCCGCCAACATTTCCTCTAATCCAAACGCCGACTCAGTCACGCTATATCCCAACTCCCGTGCTGTTTCGATCATTTCGTCGCGCGTAATTCCATGTAACAGTCGCTCCGACTTGGGCGGCGTCTTGATGACCTCGTCTTTGACTATAAATACGTTCGAGGAGGTGCCTTCGGTCACTTTTCCGTCACGAATCATAATCGCATCGTCATACCCTTCGGCTATCGCTTGGTTTTTAATCATGCCATTGGCAATCAAGCTGGTTACTTTGATGTCCGCTCGCAACCAACGGAAATCCTCAGCTGTCTTGACCCTTAACTGGGGTGCCGTTTCGATGGTAGGGCCTTGAAACGGCGTTACCGTGACTAGCACCGTTGGCGCGCCATCACCATACACATGCGAGCGAGGCATCGAGACTCCGCGTGAAACCTGGATGTAAATCAAAGCATCAGCTTCCTGCGAGCGATCCACTGCCTCACCCAGTAGCGCCGACCATTCAGCCATCGTCAAAGGCGGCGCAATCCTGACCTCGGCCAGCGAACGGGCCAATCGCTCAAGATGGGGTACCTCCGTGAAAATTCGCCCTTGGTATACGGGTAACACTTCGTAAACCGCATCGCCAAACATGAACCCCCGGTCAAAAATCGAGATCTTCGCCGCGTCCGGTGCCAACCAATCGCCGTTCAAATAGGCTATTTCCACCGCTTGTATCCTCTTGTTCTGTGCCTCAATCAGCCGCCCTGCCGCGGTTACACCCAATCAAAAGTGTGGAGTGTTCGCTCCAAGACCTGGGGCTCTCCTATTTCGCGCAGCACCAACATCCTCTTCGTTGGTATCGTGCCCTCAGCCTTCCTCGCGCCCTAAGCAGATATCTTTCGGTTACACGCGAGGTTCCACTGCAACTTTCTGTCAGCGCACTAACCTATCGACCTTTCGACCTACTGACCTTGGCGCCCACTCACTTATCGACCAATAAACGTTGGTTCACGCTTATCGACAAAGGCTTTCGCCGCTTCTTTGTGGTCTGTGGTCTGGCCACAATGGACATGATGAGTCGCTTCGAGGTCCATACAGTCATCCACGTCACCCGCCAGCGCCCGATTCAGATTCTCTTTCATATAGCGATAGGCGACGGTCGGTCCTTTGGCAAGGCGATTGGCAATTTCTAACGTTTTCGCCATCAATGCCTCCGGCTCTACGACCCAATTGGTCAAACCCAAGCGCAACGCTTCTTGAGCATCGATACGATCAGACAAGTAATACAGTTCTCTTGCCTTGGCGGTACCCAAAAGTTGGGTCATAAAATAAGTGCCACCATAATCACCCGAGAAGCCGACTTTGGCGAAGGCTGTGGTCATAATCGCGGAGGATGCCATAACCCGCATGTCACAAGCCAAGGCATAACTCAATCCTGCGCCGGCAGCGGCTCCTGGAAGGGCCGCAATGGTTGGCTTCGGCATTTTGAACAATTTTCCGGCGGTAGCCCGCTGGTTAACCCGCTGAGTATGGATCGCGCCATCAATAGTATTGTCACCTACAGTGCCATCACCCGAGGCGGCCATCCCTTTTACGTCACCACCAGCACAAAACCCCTTGCCAGCACCCGTGATAACAATGCACTTTACCGATGGATCCAGCTCCCAAGAAGCCAGGGTCAAGGATAATGCCGCATTCATTTCTCCCGACATCGCATTGCGCGCCTCGGGGCGGTTTAACGTAATAATGCCAACACCATCGACATTTTCCGCCAATAAATCATCAGTACCGGTATCCAGTGTAGTCATGATTCTACTCCTTATGATCGACGCTCTGAGTCTACACCTGTCCTTCAAAGCTGGCGACCATAAGAAGCCGCCCTCCACTTTTTCCAGTTCCAACCAAAATCAGCCCCGTTCAGCCCCATGGTTAACGTCAGACAGCGCCGAGCTATCGAGGTCCCGATACCGAGTTTGCGTCAACCCCCTGACAAACGCATCGAGTTTCGGTAGGTTGGATATTCCTTCAAAGCCAATTGTGAATCATGAAAACATTACTGATCGCCAATCGCGGCGAAATTGCCATAAGAATTATAAATACCGCAAGAGACTTAGGTTTCCGCTGTATTGCAGTTGCGCCCGAAGATGACCTTGCCTCAGCCCATGTTATACACGCTGATGCTTATGAGCAGCTACCTGGCGCTGGAGCCGCCGCCTATCTCGACCTACAGGCCGTGCTGGATGCTGCCCAAAGAGCCCATGCAACAGCCATCCATCCCGGGTACGGATTTCTCAGTGAGCAACCGGAATTTGCGACAGCTTGCGAAGCAGCCAACCTGACTTTTGTTGGTCCAACCCCCACCCAATTACAACGCTTTGGCAATAAGGCCGGCGCCAAGTCACTTGCTGCGGAATGCAACGTGCCCTTAATCCCCGGGACAGAGGGTGCTACCACTCTGGAGCAAGCACGAGCATTTCAAGCATCGCTCACAGGTGCGCCAATCATCATCAAAGCGGTCCACGGCGGTGGCGGTCGAGGTATGCGTACGGTATCGAAAGACGACGACCTCGCGAGTTTGTTCCATCGGTGTCAATCCGAGGCAGAGCTCGCCTTCGGTGAAAGCGCCGTCTATGTCGAACGCAAACTCGACCGGGTTCGCCATATCGAAGTTCAAGTCGTTGGCGATGGCCAGGGACAACAAATCCACCTGTGGGAAAGAGATTGTTCTATTCAACGGCACAATCAAAAACTCATCGAAATCGCGCCTAGCCCCAGCATTTCAAGCATGATTCAAGAACAACTGTGTGAAGCCGCTTTATCCATGGCACGAGCCGCGGACTATCGCGGGTTAGGTACCTTTGAATTTTTGGTTTCTGAGGAAGACCCTGACAACTGGTATTTTATTGAAGCAAATGCCCGTTTGCAGGTTGAGCATACTGTCACCGAGGCCATCACCGGGCTTGACCTTGTTGAGCTGCAACTACAGATCGCCGACGGTAAACGCCTTGATGAACTCTGCCTTACCCAAGCCCCAGCCCCTCAGGGCTTTGCCATTCAATGTCGCGTCAATATGGAGACGCTCGACAGTCAAGGCGTTTTCAAACCCACCGGGGGCATAGTTAACCGCTATACCCCGCCGACGGGTCTCGGTATCCGAGTCGACGGATTTGCCTACCCGGGTTATCAAACCAGTACCCGGTACGACTCGCTACTCGCCAAAGTGATTACCCACTCGCGGGTTGCCGATTTCAGCGCTGCGGTCAGCAAAGCCCAAGCGGCACTGAATCGATTCGAAATCGGTGGCCTCGCAACGAATCTACCGCTTTTACTCGAGGTGCTTGCAACACCCGAGTTTGTCCGATGCGAGTATTTGACCCAAACCCTCGATGAAAACCTGATCAAGCTTGCTCAAAAACTCACCGAAGCCTCCTCGAAACTCAACGAAACCTCTGACCCTCAGCGTAATAAGGCGGGATTGACGCTTGACAGCCAAGATCCACTCGCTGTGCTGTCAGTCAGCCGCCCAGCAGAGATGGCGGAGCCCGCAAGCGCGCCTCTCGGTCCGCCGGGAGCGGTCGTGGTTGAGGCGCCGTTGCAGGGAACCATCGTTGAGATCAATGTTGCCGTCGGCGATGAAGTGTTTGATGGCCAGCAACTCATCGTCATGGATGCCATGAAAATGGAGCACGTCATCTACGCCCCCACAAGCGGCACCATTGAGGCCATTGCATCTGGCGTGAATGATGCCGTTTTTGAGGCTGCTGCATTGCTCTTCCTCCAACCCGGCACCGTTTCGACTTCTGCAGAAGCCCGCGACGAGGAGGTTGACCTTGATCACATCAGGGCTGATCTGGCCGAGGCTAAGGTTCGGCTCAGCTACGGTTTAGACGAAAACCGTCCACTGGCTGTTGCTAAGCGCAGAAAAACGGCGCACCGAACTGCCCGAGAAAATATCGCTGATCTCTGTGATGAGGATACCTTTATCGAGTATGGCTCCCTGACGATTGCTGCCCAGCGCCGGCGAAGGTCAGTGCAAGACCTTATGGAAAACACCCCCGGTGACGGCATGGTCTGCGGCATTGGTAGTGTTAATGGTAATTTATTTCCTGATCAGGAAACCCAATGCGTGCTCATGTCTTACGACTACATGGTGCTAGCAGGTACTCAAGGTTTACAGAATCATCGGAAAAAAGATCGGATGTTTGAGGTGGCTGAGCAGTTAAAACTACCCATCATTCTCCTCGCTGAAGGGGGTGGTGGCCGCCCAGGAGACACCGATGGCGCCGGTATTGCAGGTCTAGATTGTCTGGCCTTTCAGCTGTATGCAGGGCTATCAGGACTTGTACCCCGAATCGGCATTACCAGCGGTCGATGCTTTGCCGGCAATGCTGTATTACTCGGTTGTAGCGACATCGTCATTGCCACCGAAGATAGCAACATCGGAATTGGCGGCCCTGCAATGATTGAGGGTGGTGGCCTCGGTGTCTTTTCGCCTGATGAGGTCGGCCCCATGTCGGTCCAGGTTCCGAACGGCGTCGTCGATATTGCGGTGAAGGATGAAGCCGAGGCCATGGTGATGGCCAAAAAGTTGCTCTCCTACTTCCAAGGACCCGTTGACGACTGGGCTTGTGACGACCAACGCAAATTACGATTTTCGGTTCCTGAGAATCGACTGCGAGTCTATGACATTCGGGCTATTATCAACTGCCTAGCTGACACTGATTCAGTACTGGAATTACGACCGACATTTGGTGTTGGGATGATCACAGCATTTATCCGCGTTGCTGGTAAGCCAATGGGACTAATTGCCAATGATCCAACCCATCTATCCGGCGCGATAGACAGCGACGGTGCCGATAAAGCGGCGAGGTTCATGCAACTTTGCGACGCTTTTGATCTTCCCATCGTATCCTTGGTGGACTGCCCTGGGATTATGGTGGGGCCAGAGATCGAAAAGACGGCACTGGTTAGACACGCCAGCCGTGTGTTTGTCACCTGCACGAGCCTAACGGTACCTTTATTCGCATTTGTCCTGCGCAAGGGCTACGGCCTTGGTGCTCAGGCTATGACCGGAGGAGGCTTTAAAGCGGCGGCATTCACCGTCACTTGGCCTACCGGAGAATTCGGCGGTATGGGGCTTGAGGGAGCTGTAAAGCTCGGCTATCGGAAGGAATTAGAGGCCATTAGTGACCCTGAAGCGCGCCGCGTTGAATACGAGAAAAGAGTGGCGCAAATGTATGATCGAGGCAAGGCCGTGAATTTTGCTACCGCTTTTGAAATCGACGAAGTCATTGACCCCAAGGACACTCGGCACTGGATCGTCTCTGGCCTCAAGTCAATACCAAAACCGGCGCACCGGGAAGGCAAGAAACGTCCTTTCATTGATACCTGGTAGGGGTCAGCGCTTAGCCAAGGTTTGCAAGGAATGATTCGTTCCTTAATGATGGCGACCCATTCGCCAGCAAAAAAACGCCCCGAAGGGCGTTTTTTTACCGGCCAGTCTCTCTTTAAGCAGCTGGCACGAAAACAGCTTTGGTTTCTAGAAATTCTTCGAAACCTAGATCACCCCACTCTCGACCATTTCCAGATTGCTTATAACCCCCAAAAGGTGCGGTAAAGTCCGCGCCGCTACCGTTAATGTGAACATTACCACTGCGGATTTGCGCCGCCACTGCTAGCGCGTGATCAACATCCCCGGATTGCACATATCCCGACAAACCGTACGGCGTATCATTGGCAATCTCAATCGCCTGTTCCTCATTGTCGTAAGGCAGTATCGAAAGCACCGGTCCAAAAATTTCTTCCTTCGCGATGGTCATGTCGTTGGTGACATTACCAAATACCGTCGGCTTCACGTAGTAGCCTGCGTTGAGACCATCAGGGCGTCCTGTTCCACCACAGACCAGTTCAGCTCCCTCATCGATCCCTTTTTGAATCAAGCCCTGGATCTTGTCCCACTGGACTTCGCTAACAACCGGCCCGATGGTCGTGCCTTCGGCAAAGGGATCGCCTGGCTTCACAGCTTCGGCTGTCTTTTTAGCAATCTCAAGTGCTTCTGCATGTGAGGCACGTGGCACCAACATTCGCGTAGGCGCGTTACAACTCTGGCCGGAATTGGTGAAGATTTGCCCCACACCGCCGCTCACCGCCGTTTCAAGGTCTGCATCTTCTAAAATGATGTTCGCAGACTTTCCACCTAATTCCTGCGCCACACGTTTCACTGTATCCGCCGCCGCCTTGGCCACCAAAACCCCGGCCCGCGTTGAACCCGTAAAGGACATCATATGGATGTCAGGGTGAGACGACATTGCTTCACCCACCCCAGGACCATCACCATTGACGAGATTGAATACCCCGGCAGGGACCCCCGCTGCGTGCAAGACTTCTGCGAGAATAATGCCATTTACAGGCGCTACTTCACTCGGCTTTAACACCATCGTGCAACCTGCAGCCAGAGCCGGCGCAACTTTACAAGAGATTTGATTGATCGGCCAATTCCAAGGCGTGATAAGCCCACAGACCCCAACAGGTTCACGACGCAGTAAATATTTACCTTTTCTCTCTTCCCATTCGTAGTTCTTCAAAATCTCTAAAGTCGTCGCGAAGTGAGCTTGGCCTGTTGCTGCTTGCGCCGCTTTAGACAACCATATGGGAGCACCCATTTCAGTGGAGATTGCCTGGGCGATCTCATCGTAGCGCTTGGTGTATTCCGCGAGAATCGCGCCAAGCAATTCGACTCGCTCGGCGACCGTGGTCTTGGAAAAGCTGTCGAAGGCTGAAGTGGCTGCAGCAACCGCTTTTTCGACGTCCGCCGCGCTACCCATACTGATGGTCGCGAAGGGTTGCTCAGTCGAAGGGTTGATGACTTCGAGGGTAGATGGTGTTGTGGGATCGACCCACTCACCGTTGATATAAAATTGCAGATACTCTTGCATAGTGCTTCCTTCCTTATTGCCTTTTAACTCTAGGTTTTTGATAAATGGGTATTGAACGGTGCTACTTTCAAACTATCGATTGTTAACCTGACTGATCTGATTAATCCGTTAGTTCGTTCCCTTTCGTTCATTCAATTTCGTTTATTCAATTTCGTTTATTCAATCTCGATTCATCAATCCCGTTTATGCAGCTTCATTGGGATCATCACGCGCTGTGCTGTTTTCGCCGAGGCCATCAAGCTACAAACGCCTGACCTTGATGTCAAGCGATCCCCTTAACTCACAAATTCGATCAATATGCCTGCTGCCACTGCCGAACCAATAACACCAGCAACGTTGGGCCCCATAGCATGCATTAACAAGAAATTGTTCGGGTTCGACTCAAGGCCGACTTTGCTGGCGACCCTCGCGGCCATGGGTACCGCAGAGACACCTGCTGCGCCAATTAAAGGATTAATCGGCTTTTTAATGACGACATTCATTAATTTTGCCATCAGGACCCCCGCTGCAGTACCGATGCAAAAAGCAACCATCCCGAGCACCAAAATACCTAGTGTTTCGATTACCAAAAACTGATCTGCTCGTAACTTAGATCCGACCGCAAGGCCTAAAAAGATGGTCACGATATTGATCAGTGCATTTTGGGTTGTATCGCTCAAGCGATTAACCACACCGCATTCTCGCATCAAATTACCAAAGCAGAACATTCCCAGCAACGGCGCCGCGCTTGGAACCAAAAGTGCCACCAAGAGCAAAAGCATCAAAGGAAATAAAATTTTTTCTCGCTGAGACACCTCTCGAAGCTGCCGCATTTCAATACATCGCTCTCGCTCTGTCGTGAGCAGTTTCATAATCGGCGGCTGAATCAACGGCACTAACGCCATATAAGAATAAGCCGCAACGGCAATCGCGCCCAACAAGTGGGGAGCGAGCTGGCCAGCCACATAAATCGCGGTAGGTCCGTCAGCCCCACCGATAATTCCAATGGCTGCGGCCTCTGCTGCGGTAAAGTCAAAGACTCCCCACTGACTTAACGCCAAGGCGCCAAGCAGCGTTGCAAAAATACCAAACTGCGCTGCCGCTCCCAAGAAAAGCGTTTTTGGATTTGCCAGCAACGGGCCAAAATCTGTCATCGCGCCGACGCCCATAAAAATCAATAAAGGGAAGAGGCCGGTTTCAATACCCAGGCTATAGAGTTGAGCCAAGATGCCCTCGCCCACGGCAATATCCACCCCAGGAATATTTGCAAGCAATCCACCGAATCCGATCGGCACCAACAGGAGAGGCTCAAAACCTTTAACGATGGCAAGATAGAGCAACAGTAAGCCGATGACGATCATCGCAAACTGATCGAACTGCATTTGATAGAGTCCGGTGCCTTGCCATAACTGCAAAAACTGATCCACGGATTACCCCAACGTCAACAATGATTCACCAACTTTGACTGCGTCACCCTCACGCACAAGCACCTCGCTGACCACGCCTTCACTGGTGGCGCGAATTTCAGTCTCCATCTTCATCGCTTCGAGTATGACAATGACTTGGCCACTCGATACTGCATCACCTGGTTTAACCAGCACCTTAAAGACATTACCCGCCAACGGCGCTGGAAAACTGGCCTGGCCGGCGGCAACCGGCGCGTTCGCTGATGGGGCTTGGCTAACCGGTTGAACCGCCGATAACTCGCCGCCTGCAGACACTGAAACCACAAAGGTTTCGCCCTGAACCTGCACGGTATAGGTCTCAGTGGCCGAGGTTGCCGATGCGCCTTTTTGAACTGCTGGCTCGGCGACATCAACAGCCGCAGTCGCCGGATCTGCCTCGAAAGCCTCTGCATTGTGTCGATTCTCAAAAAATCGCAGCGCGATTTGAGGAAACAATGCGTAGGTCAGCACATCGTCCTCAATGTGATAACCAAATTGCAAAGTCTTCGATTCAGCCAAGGTAGCCAGCTCAGCTTGCAGACGCTCAAACTCAGGCTCAAGATCGTCAGCAGGGCGCCCTGTCGTCGGCGCTGCACCGTCTAACACGCGCGATTGTAAGGCGGTGTCAACCGGCGCCGGGGTTGCGCCATATTCTCCTTTCAAAACCGCTTGGGTTTCTTTGGTGATATTGCTATAGCGCTCTCCCGTCAAGATATTCAGAACGGACTGGGTCCCAACAATTTGCGAAGTCGGGGTAACCAGTGGAATGAATCCGAGCTCTTCTCGAACTTTAGGTATCTCCCCCAGTACGTCATCCAATCGATCGACCGCATTTTGCTCTTTAAGCTGACTTTCAAGGTTCGTCAGCATCCCGCCTGGTACTTGTGCAACCAGTATTCTTGAATCAGTACCGCGAAGAGACCCCTCGAACGCCGCATATTTTTTTCGAACCTCTCTGAAGTAGGCTGCAATTTCTTCGAGCAAGACAATATCCAATCCCGTATCACGCTCCGTGCCTTGCAAAATTGCAACCACGCTCTCGGTTGGAGAATGGCCGTACGTCATACTCATGGAGCTGATCGCCGTATCGACATTATCGATTCCGGCCTCGATGGCTTTGAGGTAGGTTGCCGTGGATAAGCCAGTGGTTGCATGACACTGCATATGAATTGGAATCTGCACTGTCCGTTTCAATCCACTCACCAAATCAAAAGCTGTATAGGGCGTTAATAATCCTGCCATATCTTTGATCGCTATCGAATCGGCGCCCATGGATTCGAGTTGCCTGGCCATGTCCAGCCACCCCTCGAGGTGATGCACGGGACTGACGGTATACGACAAGGTCCCCTGCGCATGTTTACCTTGTTGACGCACTGCGGCGATCGCACACTCTAGATTACGCGGATCGTTCATCGCATCAAAAACTCGGAACACATCCACCCCGGCCACTGCTGCGCGCTCGACAAATTTTTCAACCAAATCATCCGCGTAATGACGATACCCTAGGATGTTTTGCCCTCTAAACAGCATTTGTTGAGGCGTATTCGGCATCGCGGCTTTCAGCGCACGTATTCGATCCCAAGGGTCCTCGCCTAAATAACGTATGCATGCATCAAAGGTTGCTCCGCCCCAACTTTCTAACGACCAAAAGCCGACCTGATCGAGTTTTTCCGCAATCGGCAACATATCGTCAAGACGCATTCGCGTTGCAAATAGTGATTGATGCGCATCCCTTAACACCACATCGGTTATCCCTAAAGGTTGCACATTTTGCGAATCTTGGTCCGCCATAGTCCTAGCTCCAAACATCCTGTGTTTTGATATTCAATATCACTTTAAGCGATTCACAGTCGTAGCGAAAAATTTACGACGCGCGGTCATCCCGGTAGCGACGTACAGCAGCACCGATAGCTGCCAATACTGAACCCGAGGGTTGCGACCGGGATAAATTAACTGGTGGTAAATGTTCTGCTGAGACAGAACCAGGAAACCGGCGCACAACGCCCGACATCAGCTTGGTCACCAGAACCAACAGAGTCAAAAAAGCAAAGACCGTCCCCATGCCCAGGGCAGCCAACTCCAAACCAACAGCGAAAAAGTCTTGGGTCATTGCTTTACTCTCGAATCTAGCGCAAATATAGCAATTTCTTTTTCGATAACCAATCAAGTTGGTTGACCTTGCCGGGACCGGGCTAGATAATGGCTCCCTCGCGCGCTGGTAGCTCAGCTGGATAGAGCATCTGGCTACGAACCAGAAGGTCGGGGGTTCGACTCCCTCCCAGCGCGCCATTATGTTGAGCATGCCCGCAACGATCGTCGGGCTGAGGAAGTTTCACGCTTCCTCCTCCATCCTATCGGAGAGATGGCTGAGTGGTCGAAAGCGCTCCCCTGCTAAGGGAGTATACGTTGATAGCGTATCGAGGGTTCGAATCCCTCTCTCTCCGCCAGATTCAGGGCAAGACTACCCCAAACTTTCTTAACGACGCACCTCGAACACAAATCTCAGACTGAACCATCACGAGGACTTTAAGTGGATTGAGATCCTACCCCGTCGGTCCCGCTCTATTTCTTTACCGTGATCCAGCCAATCCAAAAGGCAACCTCGAACAAAAAACCCAACAATAAAAACAAGATAAAACCCTTGGCGGTGCCCACGGCATAACACACGATCGCCAAGACCAGACAGAGAATTAAGATCACGTATCTTGATAATTGCGTCATTTCTCACCTCGATGCTGGCGTCAGCATCTTCATGTTGTTGTGGGTTGCCGGTTTCGTTTTGCTTCAGAATGGGTTTACACAGCGCTGTTCGCGCGGTTTTGTTTGGTCAGCTCTATTTATACGGTTCTTCTGCACAGTTCTTTCGCACACATTTTTGCACACTCTTTTGCAAATTTTTTTGCGCACTTTTTGAGCACTTTTTGAGCAGTCTTACTTGAGCCGCTCTAGCTGAGCCGCANTGAATGACACAATATTGACGTAAACAATTTGTAAGCTTACACGATAGAGCCNGACTCTTCGCTACGCTTGACTTCTGCAACTCCGTTAGCCAACCAATGGATNAGATCCACCCGNCTATNATAGGGCCTGGATCACCGCCTGCTGCCTGCCACACCTACCTTCGTTCATCAAAGCACGGCAAATCCTTAATCGCATCACAACATTCGGCTCCCTCCCCTCGATACCACCAACACCGAGTATCCTACCTCAAATACCTTTGACTTCGCCTAATCCAAAGGCCCTGCGCCCAATTGCGAGCCTTCAAAAGATTCCACAAACGTACGCTGAGCGAGGGTTTTCAGTTGGTCCCACAACGAGGAGGGAACATCAAAACCGTCACCCGATGCTCGGCGCCTAACTTCCACTTCTAAAAGCTCCGATTCTTCATGACGCGCCAAAAGATCGTACGAATAATCGGACCGCATGGTCGGCAGTAAATCTACGTGATTCGCCATGATGACGGTGATTCCGGTATTGAGCTTATTCTCATCGGGAATTTCTTCCAAGGTATAGATCCTAATCGATGGAACCGTGGAGTTTGCTCTAAAACCGACTACTTGTTCGGTCAGTGGCGTTTGAGCATGCCGCCAGAGCGCGGTGATATTCATACCACGACTGGCTAATCGTGCTAGATACCCCATAATAAGTTGGCGCTGGCGGCAATGTCTGATTTTCAAAACACCTAGGCCTCGGGCTCGGGCTTTTGCAAAGGCCAGCTCGAGGGGCAAGTGCGAGCACTGCAAAACGCTCATATCATGCCCATCAATAATCGCCAGATCAGCATCTTGGTAGAGTAGCTCCGGCGATTTGTCACGATTATCTTCTGCCAGGATTCGCTGCAGCGCCTGATTCAACTCGACAAGGCCGTTCAATTCATGACTTTCCATCCAGCAAACCATATCGGCAGCATCATCCGCTTGGGCTTCAGAAAAGCCAATTCCCAAGAAGGCTTTTCTCGAGAGCGCTTGTAACTCATTGTAGGAAACCATCATCAGCACAGCTCCTTTACGTTTGGTGAGGTGCGAGCGCAAAACTCCAATCATCGAATCCGCTCAAATCTGCTGGTTCGGCATTGAGCTCGGCGATGCTCGGTGCTCCTTGGAAGAAGGTCACCCGCACCCAGCGATCCCCCCTCGGATCAAAACGACCTGCTCCTAAAAAGGACAACTTCGTCCGCAAAAGGTGCATAGGCCTCAGCTCTCGGTGCCATAAGTTCCCTCGGATTTCGCCATAAGCCGTGTTTGACATCGACTGGATTCTGCGAACCACGTCAACAACTCTCGAATGCTCGAGCAAAAAATCTACCGCTACTCCCGTTGGATTAGCCTCCAAATAAGATTCGAGTAAGCGATACACCTGCTGCACTCTCGGCCCGATCGCTAGGGCAATCTCTTTTTCTTCGCCTTGATCAACCCCTCTGACCCCTAATCGCGGTTCTTCTTTTTCGATGGAACGATACCAAAACCAATACCGCTCATCGGGATCTGTTAGGTCCTGAGACAAGGCCCAATCGAACTGGGTTTCTATAATTTGTTTGAGTTGGATGAGCGGCATGTCCGGTATCAAATCCTGTACTTCTTCCACGCTCATCTCGTCTTCTAATGGATCGACGGATTCCGGGTAAATCTCTATCAGCAACGAATTTAAAAGCTCCTGAGTCTCTAGGGATAAAGCTGCTTCACCCCATTCGGTCAGTTGATACCATAGGGTCGATTCAGCCGGCATCTGCTGAAGCCAAGCCGTCACGTGAGCCAATTCTTCCAGCAACGTTGAATTCCGCTCGACCTGGTCTTTATCCTCGATCTGCGATTCTAAATAGTACTGCTGAGCTCGTTCACATAACGCCACCAATCGATCTCGCGCCGCTTCGTCTGGTAGATTGGCTTTAGCCAATGCTAAGGCTTGTTCGCGACAATAAATCCATTGGTTAATGAGCAATGGGTGATTGATCAAAAAAGGCGCCATGCCCAACCCCGTTGAATTCCCAATACCCACGTAACGCTGTATCGCATCACTCAGTGGAACGGCAGTTCCTGGCGCTCGCCTAGCCGCAATATGTTCTAATTGATCTATCGAAAATTGCCGCAGCACATAAACGGCAATCATTTGAGCAGCAAACGGCTGCCTAAAATCCGGATTATCACTCAGCCGACTATAATCTTTTATACCAAATTTGCCGTTCCCATAGACTGCTGTTGTCCGATACAAGTACCCCGCCGATTTCAAGTCATCGATACTGGGTTGCTGACCGCGGGACAAAGCAGTCACAAATGCATCGAAGTTTCGGGTGCTTTTGTTGGCCCTTGAAATCACAAGCAACTGTGGGTTTTGGCGTCCCGCTTCCTGAAGCGGTAGGTTTTCAGCGAGAGAACACATAAGGGCCTCTTCCACATCGCCTTCGACCAACCCAAAGGTTAAATCCCAAGCCTCGGCAGTTACCCTGTCGGAACGTTGATCATCACTTAAGGGATGCGAAAAGATTACAACGTGATAGCGTCCATTCGGTGTTTGTAACCGATAGATGGTTTGGCCGAACCCATCTTCATCCAACTCAAATCGCTCCCGCTGAATTTGCCAACGCTGACGCGCCATCTGCCTCAGCAAACTCCTCGAAAAACTTAATCGACTTGCTGTCAGGGAACCCAAGCGTTCCAAATCCATCACCACACCTGGTGGTCGAATCGCCAGCGTATTGAGGGTTGCGCTGTCTAGCATTAGGCTGACCCGCTTTCGTTGCTTGTTTCAAACGATGAGGTCGCAGCACGAGACAAAACGTTCAACCAATTACCCCCCATGATTAGCCCCAGCTCGTGATCGTTGAAGCCCTTTCGGCTCAAGGCATCTGCTATCCCTTTAAAGTCGCGGTTATCCTGAAACCAGGATAACGCATCCGGCCATCCCGAATCAGATGCAGAGCCTTCACCATAATCCATTTGTTTAGACCATCGACCGTTACGCATCCACTCCAAAACGGCTTGCGGCTGACTCTGGCACAAATCTGAGCCCAATCCGATCCGTTCAATCCCCATCCGCTCTGCCGTCCACGCGACCATGTCGCAAAAATCCTCGAGGCTACAGTCAGGCCCATTTTTTAAGTGGAAAGGGTAAAGAGAAAAGCCCAGCAGCCCTTCACTTTGGGCAACGGCATCAAGCACTTTGTTCGACTTATTGCGAAGCGCGGGACGGAACTCGCTGGGGTTGGCATGCGAGATGATAACGGGCTGCTCTGAAAAATCGATCGCTTCGAGAGTTGATCGCTCAGCACTGTGTGACATATCTATTAGCATCCCTACGCGATTCATTTCTCTAATGACTTGACGACCAAATCGGGTAATACCACCATCCTCACTTTCGTAGCAGCCTGCTCCTAGCAAGCTTTGGTTGTTATAAGTGAGCTGCATAATCATCAGGCCTAACCTGCGTAGCACGCCAATCAACTGAATTTCATCCTCTATGGGCGAGCAATTTTGTGCACCAAAAATAATTCCGACGCGTCCCTCTGCTTTGGCTGTGACAATATCTTCTGGTTGAAAAACGGGCCGAATGAGATCGCCATCGGTTTCAAACCGCTGATTCCATTCACCGAGACGGGTGAGCGTTTCCCGTGTGTTTTCGTGATAAGCCACCGTCACATGCACCGCATTAACGCCCCCGAGACGCATTTGATCAAAAATCTCTCGAGACCAGTTGGAATACTGCAGGCCATCAATGACAATCCATTCTTGATTCATCAGCAAACTCCGGAATTAGGGTTGGAGATAGATTGTTTTGACAATGGTGTAAAACTCCCTGGCATATTGGCCCTGTTCTCGCGGACCAAAGCTTGAGTGTTTTCTACCCCCAAATGGAACGTGATAATCCGTCCCAGCAGTGGGCAGATTAATCATCACACAACCGCTTTCGGCGCGTTTTTTAAAATCAGATGCCGTTGCTAGTGAACGAGTCACAATGCCCGCTGTCAGTCCAAACTCGGTATCATTTAATATCGTCAAGGCGTGCTCATAGTCATTGGACTTGATCACACAAGCGATCGGTGCGAACAATTCCTCCCGGTTAATTTGCATGGCATTGGTGGTTCCAATCAATAGGGCGGGTGACATGTAATAACCCGGCTTCGACAATTGCAATCGCTGACCACCACAAGCCAACGTCGCACCATCTTTAACTCCCTGCTCGATCCAATTTAGGTTTTCGGAAAGCTGTTGTTCAGAGGCCACAGGCCCCATCTCGACTCCTGCATCAAGGGCTGGCCCAACCACGGTATCTTCGAGTTTGGCTTTGAGTCGCGCTACAAATTCGTCGTGTAGGCTTGCATCGACAATCAGACGGGATGATGCTGTACATTTTTGACCCGTTCCACTGAAGGCCCCGATAAAGGCTGCATTCACGGCAACCTCAATATCCGCATCAGCAGCCACGATTAAGGCATTTTTTGAGCCCATCTCAAGCTGACACTTCACCAGATTCGCTGCTGTCGCACTGGCGACTTGACGACCGACCGGAAGAGACCCTGTAAAGGTTACCGCATCTATTTTGTCGCTATTCACCAACTGATCACCCACTGTACTGCCCTTACCCATGATCAAATTAAAGCTTCCGGCGGGGAGCGCGGCTTGCCTTGATACAATTTCTGTGAGGGCCCAGGCACTCCCTGGCACCAAATTCGCCGGCTTGAAAACGACCGCGTTACCGAAGGCCAATGCAGGCGCAATTTTCCACACAGCTGTCGCCATCGGAAAATTCCAAGGACTGATCACTCCGACGACACCCACCGGTTCTCGCCGAGTCTCTACTTCAACACCGGGTCGGACCGAATCTACCCGCTGATCAATTTGGCGGTGAACTTCTGCTGCAAAATAATGGAAAAACTGGCCCGACCTTACGACCTCACCCATCCCTTCGGCACGCGTCTTACCTTCCTCTCGGGACAGTAATTCACCCAATGACTCACTTCGCTCAATTAATTCGTTACCAATACTCATTAACACCTGATAGCGAGTTTCTAACGGTGCAGCACCCCAGAGCTTGGCACCCTGTCTGGCTGATACGATGGCTTGCTCCACCTCATCTGCAGAAGCTTGCGCGTAATGCCCGATAACATCGCTGGTATCTGATGGATTAACGTTTTCAATGGTGTTGCTTGTCTCTATCCATTGACCATTGATGAATAAAGGAAATTGCGTTGACATTAAGACCTCCGACAGGACGATAACAGGATGGCTTGAGCATTCTAAGGAAAG
>NZGC01000077.1 GCA_002689445.1 Gammaproteobacteria bacterium | reverse complement strand
GGCACCTTCGACGCCGTCGCGGTAAAGGCAGCGCCTGGCTCCCTGGTACACGCAGAGCGTCCATCGGCGACAGCCGCGGGTAATGTGGAAACCTCGATGCGCATCGTCGATTGTATGTTGGGAGCGCTGGCCAAAGCATTGCCGGGTGAAATTCCCGCGGCCAGTCAGGGTACGATGAATAACGTCGCCATGGGAGAGAGAAAACGGTGGGACTACTACGAAACCTTGGGTGGGGGCACAGGTGCTAGTGCGGCAGGCCCTGGTATTGATGCTGTTCAGAGTCATATGACGAACACGCTCAACACCCCGATTGAGGTTATGGAATCTAATTTTCCGATTGAAATCCTGAGCTATCGAGTTCGAAGGAGATCGGGTGGTATCGGTCGACACCGCGGCGGCGATGGTTTGGAGCGCAGTTACCGGTTTCTTGCGCCGACCGAGGTAACCTTGATCACCGAGCGCCGTCAAAGTGCGCCCTGGGGCCTGGCGGGTGGTCACCAAGGTGAGCGAGGCGAGAACAGTCTGGATGGAGAGCTTTTGGCTGACAAAGCGCAACTGCGGGTCGAAGCGGGGCAGGTGCTAAGAATTTTGACGCCGGGAGGCGGTGGCTGGGGCGAATCAAAGGTCAGTCGGTAAGAAACTTGCGGTCCATTTGTGTCAAGGATCGTAAAACAAGGTAAAATATAGTTTTGAATAAGACAGGTGTGGCATGAGTGAAATATTAGAAAGTATTGGTCAACAAGTGGCGCAAAATCCTATCCTAATATATATGAAGGGGTCTCCTGATCAGCCTCAGTGCGGCTTCTCTTCTCAGGCATCGCAAATGCTAATGGCCTGTGGGAAGCCTTTTGCTTACATTGATATCCTGGCGAATCCAGAGATTCGAGCGAATTTGCCCGCTTTTTCGGAGTGGCCGACCTTCCCTCAATTGTTTGTTCAAGGCGAGCTCGTAGGCGGCTGCGATATCATTACTGAGATGTATCAAAGCGGCGAGTTACAAACGCTGATTGACGAAGTGCCACTGCCGGATAATCAATAGCCTTGACTCTCAACCCGTCGAAATCGAGGATTCAGGAAGCGCCCTCGTCCTCTCTCGAATCGCTCAGATCCACAGGGTCGGGCCAGCGATTCACCATATCGCAAAAAACCTCGGCGGTTTTCTCGCAATCGTAAATCGCCGAGTGCGCCTCTTGATTGTTAAAGGCAATGCCCGCAGCGGCGCAAGCCCGGGCCAAAACAGTCTGGCCGTAGACCAGGCCTGCAAGACTGGCGGTATCGAAACTTGAAAATGGGTGAAAAGGATTACGTTTTAAATTGCTCCGTCTAGCGGCTTCGTTGAGAAAGCCTTGATCAAAGGAAGCATTGTGGGCCACCACAATGGCTCTTTGGCAACCCGTTCGTTTGACCTCGGCGCGTACCGCACTAAATATGGCCGCTAACGCCTCCTTTTCTGAAATCGCGCCACGCAGTGGGCTATCCGGTTTTATCCCTGTGAACTCAAGGGCAGCTGGCTCTAGATTGGCGCCTTCGAAGGGTTCGACATTAAAAAAGAATTGCTCGGCAGGATGAAGCCGTCCGCGATCATCCATCCCAACCAACACGGCAGCGACCTCAAGGAGAGCGTCAGTGCTTGCATTAAAGCCGCCAGTCTCAACATCAATAACCACGGGTAAAAACCCTCTGAAGCGACGGGCGATGGGTAACTTGTGATCCGTCATGAGGAGGACATCGATTGAGAGGCTAGCCGCCAAGCGATCGTTTCCCCGCCTCGTAGGGGCATCAACAGCTCATTGCCAAAGGGCAAGGTCTTTGGCGCAGTCCAAGGGATTTCCTCAAGGACTATCTTGTCGGGATTGCGAGGAAGACCATAGAAATCCGGTCCAAAATGGCTCGCAAAGGCTTCTAGACGATCGAGTTTACCGGCGGCATCGAAAACCTCAGCATAAAGTTCAATGCCCGCATGGGCGGTATAGCAACCAGCGGCGCAGCCGCAAGCATTTTCTTTGCTCGATCTTGGATGCGGAGCGGAATCGGTTCCCAGGAAAAACGCGGGATTACCTGAAGTGGCAGCTGCCAACAATGCTTGCCGGTGCTGGTCACGTTTTAAAATCGGTAGACAAAAGAGCAGTGGCTTCATCCCGCTGCCAAGCATGTCGGTGCGGTTATACAAAAGATGATGAACGGTAATCGTGGCAGCAACCTCGGGGCCTTGATCGGCGACAAATTGCGCAGCTTCTTGGGTGGTGATGTGTTCGAATACCACCTTCAGCTCGGGAAATTGTTGAATCAAAGGCGCAAGACTCTCGTCGATAAACCGCGCCTCACGATCGAAAATGTCTACGCTGTGCGTGGTGACTTCACCATGGATGAGTAAGGGCAAGTTCGCGGTTTGCATGGCCTCAAAAATCGGATAAAGCTGAGTAATGGCTGAAACGCCCGCCTCTGAATTGGTCGTGGCACCAGCAGGATAGAGTTTACAACCTGCGATAAAAGGAGATTGCCCAGCGGCCACAATATCCGCTGCCACCGTTTGCGGTGTGAGGTACAAGGTCATCAAAGGCTCGAAGGCGAAAGATCGAGGGACATGTTGTAAAATTTCGGTACGGTAGCGTTCCGCGTCTTGGACATTCACAACCGGGGGTGACAGATTGGGCATGACAATCGCACGGCCAAACCGCGCTGCCGCATCTTTGACGGTCTGACTTAAGTAGTCGCCATCTCGAAGGTGAATGTGCCAATCGTCGGGTCGGGTCAGGGTCAGGCGTCGCATGGGGCAATTGTAACACTGTTACTGCAGATCTGGCCTCTCTGCGATCAAAGGATTACCATACGGGCTTTTTTAAGAGGACAGAGCGATGCCGAAGTTAAATAAAGTTGTACTGGCCTATTCGGGTGGCCTGGATACCTCGGTGATTTTGCGATGGTTGCAGGAGACCTACGATTGTGAGGTTGTGACCTATACGGCGGATCTTGGTCAAGGCGAAGAGTTAGAGCCCGCTCGTCAGAAAGCGGCCAGCATGGGCGTCAAAGAGATCTTCATCGATGATGTGCGAGAAGAGTTCGTCGCAGATTTTGTGTTTCCGATGTTTCGTTGTAACACCCTGTACGAAGGCGAATACCTACTCGGGACGAGCATTGCTCGGCCCTTGATTGCCAAGCGCCTCGTTGAAGTCGCCGCGGAGACGAGCGCTGAGGCGATCGCGCATGGAGCAACGGGCAAAGGCAATGATCAGGTCCGATTTGAATTGGGCGCCTACGCCTTAGATCCCGCCATCAAAGTGATTGCACCCTGGAGGGAGTGGGATCTTAACTCCCGTGAAGCCCTCATGGCATTTTGTGAGCGATATCAGATTAAGGTAGAACAAAAAAGAGAAGGGGCTCAGTCACCCTACTCGATGGACGCGAATCTCCTGCACATATCCTATGAGGGTGGAATTTTAGAAGATCCGAGTCTTGAGCCTGAAGAGTCGATGTGGTTGTGGTCGGTATCACCAGAGTGCGCGCCCGATGCACCCACTTATATTGAGATTAGCTACGAGCGGGGAGACCCCATCGCCATCAATGGAGAGCGGAAATCTCCTGCGACGTTGCTTGCTGAACTGAATCGCCTTGCGGGTAGTCATGGCATTGGGCGGGTTGATATCGTTGAGAATCGTTATGTGGGCATGAAAGCTCGGGGCTGCTATGAAACGCCGGGAGGGACAGTGTTACTCAGAGCGCACCGGGCCATAGAGTCGATCACCTTAGACCGAGAATTGGGACATTTAAAAGATGAATTGATGCCGCGATACGCCACCTTAATTTATAACGGTTATTGGTGGAGCCCGGAACGGATCGCGTTGCAAGCACTCATTGATCAGTCTCAACAGAGCGTTAACGGTACGGTAAGGCTCAAGCTGTACAAAGGGCAAGTCAGCGTGGTGGGTCGTTGGTCGGAAGAGGACAGTTTGTACGATGGCAACATTGTGACCTTTGAAGATGATGCTGGAGCCTATGATCAAAGTGATGCCGAAGGGTTTATAAAACTCAATGCGCTTCGATTAAAGATGGCAAGCTTAAGGCAATCAAACCCTAAGCGTTAGGCTAATGACCTTTTTCCTCGAATTCACTCACGATTTTGAGTCGCCGAGGATACTCGCATTGGTCAAATACACAGCAGGCGGCACATCGAGGCTTTCTGGCCGTACAAATGTAGCGCCCGTGCAAGATGAGCCAATGATGAGCGTCACGTATAAATTCGTCTGGAATGACCTTCAGCAGCTTCTTTTCTACTTGTAGCACGGTCTTACCCGGCGCGAAGCGGGTACGATTCGATACTCTAAAAATATGCGTGTCCACGGCCATCGTAGGTGCCCCAAAAGCGGTATTCAGCACCACGTTAGCCGTCTTTCGGCCAACCCCCGGTAGCGATTCGAGCGCTTCGCGATCATTGGGTACTTCCCCCTGATGCTCGGTTAACAGCAGATTACACGTTTTGATGATGTTGGCGGCTTTGGTGTTAAACAGGCCAATCGTCTGGATATACGGTTTCAATCCATCGATTCCCAGCGCCGCAATGGCTTGAGGGGTCCCGGCCTCGGGGAAGAGTTTGCGGGTGGCTTTGTTGACGCCGACATCTGTTGATTGCGCCGACAAAATCACCGCAATTAACAGTTGGAATGTACTGTCGTATTCGAGTTCAGTCGTTGGCTCAGGGTTTTCGTCGCGCAATCGGGTCAGAAACGCGGTTCGCTTGTCTTGATTCATGGGCGATATCCATTCTGTTTTTCAGGGCTACCAGTAAGCCCAAGGTCAAAAAAGCGCCAGGCGCTAAGGTAACAATGAGCAGTGGAGAGGTGTGAATCACCAGTGTCCAATGATCGGCGCTGGGCCCCAGCAGCAACGATAAACCATCCAACAGTGTGCCGCGGCCTAAGACTTCCCGAATGCCTCCTAGCAAGGTGATGACCCATAAAAATCCCAGGCCCATCCAAAATCCATCGGCGATCGCAAGCCCCAATCGATTGCGCCGAGCAAACAGTTCTGCTCGGGCAAGCAGGGTGCAGTTGGTGACAATAAGGGCGATGAATAGTCCGATTCGCTGGTGCATCTCAAAAAACAGTGCCTGCATGAGTTGATCAGCGGCGGTGACCATGGTTGCGATCACCAGTATCTGTAGAGGCAGTCTAATATCCTCAAATAACCAGCGTTGGATCAGGCTGATGATCGCATTAGCCCAGACTAAAACCAGCAGGGTAATGACGCCAAGCGTGAAACTGGTCACCAACGTTTGGCTGACTGCGAGCAGTGGGCAAAGGCCGAGCAGTTGAACTAGGGCCGGGTTGTTTTGCCAAAGGCCCTCTAGCGCTTGGGATTTACTCGGGTTCATCGCGAGCCTCGAGTTTTATGGCGCGGGCATGCACCAATCCTTGCCCCAGCATTTCTACATAGGCTCGACTGGTGATGGTCGCTCCGGTCACATGATCAAAATCGCCGCCGTCGCGCCGAAGGGTATAGCGGTAATCGGTGAGTCCCGTGTCAACAAATTGATTCAACCAAGTCGAGCCTCGGTGGATAATATCGCCAATGCCTGGGGTTTCTTGGTGAGTGAGGGTGGCTAAGTTAATGATTGAATGGGTCAAATCTAAGGCCAACCAAGCGTCGATGCTACCGTTGTAGCCCTGATGGGTTGAGACTTTGTGAAGGGTTCCAATGGCACTTCCGTTGCGAGTGACGTAGTACCCCGTTTCGGGTTCGGCAAAGGGAACCAAGATTGCATCAGGTGCTTTGACGATCTCTCGGAGCACTTGTTCTTGATAATTGACTTGATTGGTTTTGATCACGGGTTTCGCCCACTCAGAAATAAAGCCGATCAGTAAAGCCGCGGCGAGGGCTGCAACGACAAGGGTCAAGGCGGCGGGTTTCATATCGAACGCCTCGTCTTCTGCCAATGCCGAGCAGTGTGATCGAGCAGGGGGCCGCAGGCATTGGCAAGGAGTACCGCAAAGGCCAGGCCATCGGGGTATGCCCCAAAACCTCGAATGAGGAATGTCAGTAGACCAATCAATAGACCATAGGTAATGATGCCGGCGGGGGTGTTGGGTGAACTAACAGGATCGGTAATGATGAAAAAGGCGCCCAATAAGGTTGCACCCGCAAAAAAATGTAGGATGGGTGACCCCAAACTCGAAGAGCTTCCGCCATCAAATGCTAGGAGGCTGGGTACCAACAGGCCAAGGAGCATCGCCAAGGGGAGCTGATAGTTTATGATCTTTGCCTGAATCAGGTAAATTCCGCCCAAAAGGTAAGCGCTGCCAATCAGCATTTGATCACTAAATACTGTCTCTGCCGTCAGCCAGTATTCCTCTATGGTGAGTGCTCCTCGGTTTCTCAACAAATCGAGGGCAGTAGCGCCGGTATAGCCGTCGACAGGCTGCAATTGCAGTTTAATGGCAAGAAGTGTCTCAAGATCAGGAGTGATTCCAGACTCGGGCAACCATTGCGAGAGTGCCAGTGGTGCGGTTAAAAGTAGTGCGGCGTAACCCACCATGGCTGGATTGAATAAATTCTGGCCGAGACCGCCATAGACGTACTTTCCAAAAATCAGCGCGAAGCCGACGCCGAGGGCAACATAGGACAGAGGTAGGAGGGGGGGGAGGCATAGGGCCAATAAAACCGCTGCTAAACAGCCGCTACTGGTCGCTACCCGTGAGAAGGGATGCCCTAAAAGTCTTTGCAGCACGAACTCGAGTATAACCGCGATGAGAATGGCAAACAGGACATTGAATAAAATGCCCAGGCCGAACACGTAGATTGCCGCTAGCAAACCCGGTGTTAGACCAATAGTGGTTCGTACCATCAACTGCTCACTGCTCAAGATGATGGCTCCTTTGCTAGGGAGTCAATGAGTGCTTTGGCCGCCTGCCGGTCGGGTCGGCGGACGAGCTGAACCTCTGCCTGCTGCATTCGACGTTGTCTTTGGAGATGACGCGCTTCCGCCTGGAGTGCCGCCGCGGCTTGTATGTCTCGAGCTGCCACATTGGCTTTCATGGCTTTAAAGGTTTGGGTAAGCGGGAGGTGGCTGGGGCATACCTGATCGCAGAGTGTGCACTCAACACAGGACGACAACTGAGCTTGAGCGGTTTTGTCTTGCATATCGAATGCTAAAAACAGCCGTTGGGGGTCAAGATGTTTGGGGCAGGCCGGCACGCAAGCGCCGCACATGATGCAAGGTTGGTTACTCTCCGGCTTAGGCACAAGGCGAAGCGCAACCTCGGGCTTCTCAAGAAGCTCGATGCAATCGACTGGGCACGGGGGCAAACAGAGTTCGCAACCGGTGCAAAGCGCCTCGATGACGGTGTGCATCTGATTTTGACTGCCGATAATGGCATCAACGGGGCAGGCCTTGATGCACAAAGTGCAGCCGATACAGTCTTCCTCAACAACTCGCGCAACCAGTGGAACCGGCACCGGTTTGAGGTCATCGGCGAGGGGGGGCGCTGGGCGGTTTAGCAGCGTTGCAAGCGCTTCGATCACGGCTTCGCCACCGGGTGGGCAGCGATTGATGGCTTCCCCTTTCGCAATCGCTTGCGCATAGGGCTTGCAACCGGGGTAACCGCATTGGGCACACTGCGTTTGGGGCAACAACTGCTCGATACGCAGCTCCACTTCATTCGAGCGCTCAGAGAATCTGGCACGAGCCAGATAAACGATGAAAAGGGTCAACATCGCACAACCGCCGAGGGTAGCAAGATAGGGAATCATGAAGCGAACTGCATCGCGGTAAATCCAGAAAAACCCAGGGCGATTAGGCCTGCGGTGATGAAATTGATGGCAGCACCCTGAAAAGCTCTTGGCACTTGAAGTCGTTGCTGATGCTCCCTTAATCCGGCAAAAATTAGCAGCAACACGCCAAAGCCAAGCCCCGCACCCAGTCCGAGTGCGAGTGCCTCTAATAATGATTCGCTCTGGCGAGCATTGATCAAAGCAACGCCGAGCACCATGCAGTTCGTCGTAATCAAAGGAATATAAACCCCAAGAAAAGCATGGATGAGGGGCTGGGTCGCTTGAATCACGATATCCATCAATCGTACCAGTGCCGCAATCACCAAAATGAACGCTAAAATGCGCAGACTCTCAAGCTCAAAGGGTCTCAGCAGATACTGCTCTAAAAGATACGAAGCGCCTGCGCTGAGGGTGAGTACAAATAAGGTCGCGCCTGCAAGCCCGGTTGCACTCTCAAGCTTTTGGCTGGCGCCCAGGAAGGGACATAAACCTAAAAACTGAACGACCACAAAGTTATTCACAAAGATGGCAGCGAAAAGCACGGTCATTGCCTCAGTGAACATGCTCGTTAACTCACTTTCATGCCCGGTTTCGCGCCAGCATCAGGGGTGATTAAAAAAATGTCCTCGCCGCCCGGTCCAGCTGCTAGCACCATGCCTTCAGAGACGCCGAATTTCATTTTTCTGGGTGCAAGATTGGCTACCAAAACCGTATATTTCCCCTGAAGTTCTTCGGGTGAATAGGCAGATTTAATGCCCGAGAAAACCGTTCGTTGGTGGTCTCCCACATCTAAGGTTAAAGCCAATAGTTTGTCCGCACCCTCAACGGCAGTAGCGTCGAGGATCTTAGCAACTCTGAGGTCAATTGCCGCAAACGCATCAATATTGATGAAGGCATCCGAGGGTTGGTCAGTTGAGTTCTTGTCCACCTCAGGGACCTGTAAAGATTCAGCTGCTTGTCGTTCCGCGGTGACAATCGCCTCAACCTGAGCAAGTTCAATGCGCTCAATTAAGGGTTTAAAAGGTTTGATGGCGTGATCGGTCAGCAGGTGTTGATGATCTGCCCAGGTGAGGGGTGGTACGTTTAAAAAAGCCTCTGATTGAGTCGCGAATTGCGGTAAGACGGGTTTTAAATAAAGCGCGAGCAATCTAAACAGGTTGATCCCATCTGCGCAGACCGCTGCTGCCTGATCACGAGTTTCGGGTTGTTTGATCAACTTCCAAGGTTGTTGCTCTGCAATAAATTGGTTTGCCTGATCGGCCAGCCCCATGATGACTCGCATGGCCTTACTGAAGGCTAGGTTCTCATAATGTTCGGCAATGAGCTCTGCGGCGGCCTGGGTCTCTGCTAAGAGCGGGGTTCCCGTAGTGGCCCTAAGTTGTCCCTCAAATTGTTTATTGATAAAACCGGCACAGCGACTGGCGATATTGGCAACTTTACCGACCAAATCAACGTTCACTTTTTGCACAAAATCTTCAAGATTGAGATCAATGTCCGCAATGTTAGCGTTCAGCTTTGAGGCAAAATAGTAACGCAAATACCCGGCTGGTAAATGGGTCAGGTAGGTGTTTGCGTTAATAAAAGTCCCTTTGGACTTAGACATTTTCTCGCCATTCACCGTCAAGAATCCGTGCGCATGGACCTTAGTCGGCGTGCGCAAATTGGCAGCTTTTAGCAGCGCTGGCCAAAACAAGGCGTGGAAATTAATGATGTCTTTACCAATAAAGTGGTGGACCTCAGCCGTCGAGTCGGAACGCCAAAAGTCCTCATAGTCCATGCCCTGCTGGTCGCAATACTGCTGGCTTGCTGAAATGTAGCCGATAGGGGCATCGAGCCATACATAGAAATATTTTCCGGGTTCTTCTGGAATTTCGAACCCGAAGTAAGGGGCATCGCGTGAGATGTCCCAGTCTTGCAATCCAGACTCCAGCCATTCAGAAAGTTTGTTGGCGATCGCGGGATGGAGCGCGCCGCTGGTTGTCCAAGCGGAGAGGAACTCAGCATGCTGAGATAAGGCAAAGAAAACGTGTTCTGAAGTTTTAAGTTCTGGGGTCACACCCGAGAGTTTGGAAATTGGATTGATCAGGTCCGTTGCCGCGTAAGTCGCGCCGCAGGCATCACAGTTGTCGCCATATTGGTCGCTGGCGTGGCACTTGGGGCACTCGCCAATGACAAACCGGTCTGCCAGGAAGAGCCCTTTCTGAGGGTCGAACAATTGTGCAACGTCGGATTTTTTGATGTTGCCAGAGGCTCGCAGCCGCTCATAGATTGACGTTGCAAGGGCTCGGTTTTCAGACGAATGGGTGGTGTCATACCAATTGTGGCTGATATCGAAAGCTGCAAAGTCCACTTTGTGCGCCTCGGTAATGGCTAAAGCATAGTCCAAGGGGTCTTGTCCCGCGGCCTCCGCATTGAGCATGACTGCGGTACCATGAACATCATCAGCACAAACGTAGACGCATTCGTGATTCCGCATGCGCTGGAATCGCACAAAAATATCGGTCTGGGTATGCTCAAGGATATGCCCCAAATGGATTGGCCCATTGGCATAAGGGAGTGCGCTGGTCACCAGTAAACGTCGCTGGTCTGTCATGGCTGTCTTCTGTTCAAAGGCGCCAGTTTATCTGATTGCTGTGTCAGGGGGTAGCGGTGAGGCTTGAATCAACAGGTTTACCTCCGTTGCCGTGATCCTCTCAGCCGGATTTTGTCGTCGCTCCAGTGGGATTTTGTCGGTGGCAACGGGTACAATTTGGAGTCTGCATCAACTCGAGGTATTTGTGACAACCAAGACGAATCAATCTGTGCCAAAAATAGCCGGTGTTGACCAAGTCATTGCGGTGGCGTCAGGCAAGGGCGGTGTTGGAAAATCCACCGTAGCCGCAAATCTTGCAGTGGCATTGCAGCAAGCCGGTCATACCGTGGGTTTACTCGATGCGGATATCTACGGACCGAGCCAAGGCGCTTTACTCGGCATACCCAGTGGTACAAGACCGAATGTGGTCAATGATAAATTGGTTCCCATAGAAGCGCATGGGCTTTTTTGCATGTCGATGAGCTTTTTGGCATCGAGTAAGACCCCCGCAATCTGGCGAGGACCCATGGCAAGTGGTGCCTTGCAGCAAATGCTGTCCCAAACGGCCTGGCCGAACTTGGATTATTTGATCATCGACATGCCTCCTGGAACCGGCGATATACAATTGACCCTGGCTCAGCAGGTACCCGTTTCCGGCGCCGTGATCGTTACGACTCCCCAAGATATCGCATTGCTTGATGCCCGCAAAGGCATTGAAATGTTTAGAAAGGTGGCCGTGCCCGTGCTGGGACTAGTTGAAAATATGAGCCAGTTTGTTTGTCCGCACTGCGGGGAGGCGACGGAAATATTCGGAACTGGCGGTGGAGAGGCGGTGGCGTCAGAATATGCCGTGCCGGTGCTTGCTCGAATCCCGTTGGCGGCAGAAACCCGAGAGAAGTCCGACGCGGGAACGCCGGTAGCGGGTGATGTAAGATCACCCTCAAAGTCTCTTTTTGCGGATCTTGCCGGGCAGATGCTAACCAGACTCGCGGGTAGTGAAGCGCCGGTTGTCCCCGTAATTTCTATTGTTGACGATTGAACAGCGACTGCGGTCGCAGTGATGCAGATCCAGCAGAGAGGCTCCCCTCGGTAGCTTTCCACAATGACACAATTTTAGGAGATAACCATGGCTATCAAATCGGACGGATGGATTCAAAGGATGTCAGCGGAGGAAGGTATGATCACTCCGTTTGAGTCAGGGCAGGTGAGGACCGTGAACGGCGAGCGGGTCATATCGTTTGGTACCTCGAGTTATGGCTATGACGTCCGTTGTGCAGATGAGTTCAAAGTCTTTACCAATATCCATTCTGCGACGGTAGACCCAAAAGCGTTCGATGAGAACAGCTTTGTTGATGTCAAAAGCGATGTGTGTGTGATCCCGCCCAACTCTTTTGCGTTGGCCCGAACGGTTGAGTACTTCAAGATTCCACGAAGCGTTTTGACCATCTGTTTGGGAAAATCAACCTACGCCCGGTGTGGCATTATCGTGAACGTGACGCCCTTAGAACCCGAGTGGGAAGGCCATGTGACGCTTGAATTCTCCAACACCACAACGTTGCCCGCGAAGATCTACGCCAATGAGGGCGTTGCTCAAATGTTGTTTTTTGAAAGCGACGAAGTCTGCAAAACCAGCTATTTAGACCGGGGTGGTAAGTACCAAGGCCAGACCGGGGTGACCCTCCCCAAGACCTGACAGGTTGAGACGCGGGTCCCTGAAGGCTCGATAGGGCCGATGCTTGAGACGCAGTCCTCATCTTTGGTCAGTCGGTGGAATTAGGGCGCAGCGGTTTGCTCGGCGGTAACGGCTACCTCCCCCAGGAAAGCCTCTTCCAGCATCAGAGAAAAACCTTCGCCGTCCGCGTCTGTTTGTTCAAAACGAATGAGCATAAATTCAAGATCTGGTGCCAAAAATAATCGCGTTTGACGCCCAGGTGCATCGTTCGAGCGGATAATTTCATAAGTGGATATATCACCCAAGGGTGTCGAGAGTAGGGTCTCTTTCAGAACTTTGAACTCGTAGGATTTGACCGTGCCCTCGTCTTGTACGTTATACCGGCGGAGGGTTCCAACAGGAATCGCAGGACCTGCATTCAACAAATCCAGCTGCAACTGAAATTGATACAGCAATCGATCAGAAACCAAGGCCTTGGTCAAAGGCCAGGTTTCTTTCGTGTCAGGGTCAATCAACAACTGGTTGGGCCAATCAAAATTTAAGCGAGTATTCTTGTTCTTGCCGAGGCCTGTTCGATCGTACCGATAAAACAATGGACGGGCATTGCCGGCTTCTAGCGTAAAATCAGACTGTTCTTCAAGTTTGGCAAAAATACTCAAGGCGGAGGAAGACAAGGTATAAACCCGTTGGTCGTTCTCTGTATTGACGTAGGAAAATGCTCGGATGCCCGTGGCGCTGATGGGTAGCCCCTTGTAATCAGCCCGATAGACGACTCGAAAAGGCTTAGGGATTGCGTGCTTTTCGAGCGCGTCGGTGAAGCTGAGTGGGCTCGTCAAGAGACCCAGCATTAAGGTGCCTCCGACCATCCAAGCGCTTACTAATTGGGGCTTTACGGGCCGCCAAAAAAAGCAGGGTGTCAATTGCTTTATGAGGTTGACGCCCAAAGTGGCTATACTAGGGAAAGTTTGAAATACCATGGCGCTGAGCTCTCCAAAAGCGTTACTTCAAAAAAGGAGTTATAGGTTAAGAATGCGTTTAGGTGTCAAAAGTTCCCTTGGCTTATGGTTCATATTGTCGATCGCTGCACCGGTCAGTCAAGCGTTGTTTGTAGAAGACCTCTATGTGGCATGGGTGCCGACCGTGTCTCAGAGTGATCAGCAGCGCCGGCAAGATGCGGCAAGAGGGCTCGAACAAGTATTGGTACGGGTCTCAGGCCGAGTCAATGTTGCAGACGATCCGAGGGTGAAATTGGCTCTACAGAAGCCTGAACAGTTCTATTCGGAATTCAGCTATTCGACGGTGGCATCCGCTTTACCGAAACAAGATCCGCCAACTCAAGGCGGCATCGAGGCGCGACTGGATCAAACCGCACGGTTAACACCAGAGGCTGGGCCGGGACAGATCATGAGAATACGCTTTGAGTCGAGCTTGGTCGGTCAATTGCTGAAGGAGGCGCAACTGCCAGTCTGGGGTAGCAATCGTCCATCGGTTCTGAGTTGGATTGCGTTGCGCCGGGAGGGCACCAGAGAGGTTGTGGGTGAGGCCCTAACGCAGCCCTTTGCCAAAACGTTGGCTGCGGTCGCAGAGCGAAGGGGGGTGCCACTGTTTTTGCCGGTTTGGGATCTAGAGGATACGAGTACGATTTCTGTTGCAGAAATTTGGGGCCGGTTTTTGGATCGGTTGGAGACTGCATCGGTCCGATATTCACCGGATAAAATTTTAGTCTTTAGGGCTGAATCGCAATTTCAAGGTCAATGGCAGGGAGATTGGTCACTGGGCGAAAAGGGCCAATGGCAGGGGGGGAGTGTCAGTGCCGATTCTGAGGAGGCCTTGGCAGAAGCTTTGGTCAGTGCAATCGCCAGTAACCTCAGTGAGCAATATGCCGTTTCCTCGTTTCGCTCAGATATTGAGTTGACGGTGGAAGGCCTTACAGAATTAGCCGCTTATGCCGATGTTGCTCAATATCTTGGCGGTCTAGGACAAATCATGAGCGTTCAACCGAAAAGATTCAGCGCCGATATGGTGACCTTTAGGGTTAAATCAGAGGGCGATCTGCAGCAGATGATCGACGTGATTGCGCTTGATCGAAAGCTGAACTTGCTGCGATCCGATCCTCAAGCAGGCACTTTGTGGTACCGCTGGAACCCTTAATAGAACAATGAACACGAGTAATTGGAGCGTAAGATGAAGGTATCGCTGGGAGGGGTGTTGCTACTCGGGTCGGTCGTGGTAGCGCTACTGTTACTCAATGTGTTGAGCCCGATGATGACACCATTTTTCTTAGGGGCACTGCTCGCTTATCTTGGCGACCCTTGGGTTGATCGGCTTGAGCGCTGGCGCATAGGCCGTGGCTTGGCTTCTGGGTTGGTTTTTTTGGCCATTGCACTGTTGGTGGCCATTACCCTGATGCTGTTCATTCCTGCCCTCGCGCATGAAGCCACCGAACTGTTGAAACGGTTGCCAGCGACCTTAGTGTGGCTGCAAGCTCGCTTGGCGCCCTTGTTGACTCCGTGGATAGGCGTCGATGCTGGTGGGATGGATGTCAGAGGGTTGGCGGAGGAATATCTCGGTGATTGGGAGCAGTCAAGTGATGTCCTAGGTTACTTATTGGGACAGTTAACAGCCTCTGGCAAAGCAATATTTGGCGCCGTCATGACCTTAGCGTTAACGCCGGTGGTGGCTTTTTATCTGATGCGAGACTGGGACTCAATTATTGAGCGTCTGGACAATTTAATCCCCAGGTCTCAACTGGTGGTTATCCGCTCACTGGTCAGAGCTGGGGACGACATGTTGGCGGCATTTATTCGGGGTCAACTGTTGGTGATGATTTTTCTGGGCCTGTTTTATTCGATTGGATTAGGGCTGCTGGGCGTGGAAATGGCTTTAATCATTGGTTTAGTGGCGGGGCTAGCCAGTGTTGTGCCTTATCTAGGTTTTATTCTTGGCTTAGCGTTAGCGTCGTTGACCGCGGCCTATCAGTTTCAAGATTGGTTACATCCCGCCTACGTCCTTGGCATTTTTCTTGTAGGTCAAATTTTGGAAGGGAGTGTCCTAACACCTTGGTTGGTGGGAGATAAAATTGGACTTCATCCGGTTGCGGTAATCTTTGCAGTTCTAGCCGGAGGTCAGCTCTTCGGGTTTTCAGGAGTGCTCTTGGCGTTGCCGGTAACTGCCGTGTTGATGGTCTTGGTTCGGTTTTCGTTGCAACAATATTTGCACAGTCAGTGGTATCAGGGAAGCGCTGAGAGTTCTTCTGTAACCGTAGATGAACCCGCAGAAAGCGAACCACAGGCATTAACCACCACTGGGAGTGAGGCTAGCGAAGCGAAGGAGGGGGGCGCTGTGACTGAGCTTGAATCGAACCCAGCGATCGACGGCCGAGGCGTCGAAGAGTGAATGCTCAGCTGACGTTTGAATTTCCCCTAGACAAAGATTCAACCCTTGAACGCTACGAAGGCGACGTTGGTCAACGGGCGCTTGCATTGGCTCCAGCTGCCGTTTGGTTCAGCGGCGCATCCGGATCCGGCAAGACCCATTTGCTCCAGGCGTTGTGCCATCGGTGTGAGCAGCAGGGTGGAAGATCGCTCTATTTGTCGCCAGCAGCCGATCATTCGCCGGCAATTCTCAAAGATTTGCGCGCATTTGATGTGTTAGCGATTGATGGCCTGGATGGGATTTTGGGTAACAGGCCCTGGGAACTCGCGTTGTATGATTTGATCAATCATCTTTCGGCTGATGGCATCACTTGGTTATTGATGGCATCACAGCAGCCATTACCGGAAATCAACTTTACGCTATCCGATGTGGCATCTCGGTGCCGATCAATGCAATGGCTACAGACTGGGCAATTACAAGAGCATGAAAAGCGCCGGGTATTATGCCGGTTTGCTGACGAGGTCAGCTTGCCGTTGCCAACTGAGGTCCTCGATTTTCTTTTGCAACGTTCCCCAAGAGAAATTGGATCGCTGATTAAAACGTTGAACGTGTTGGCCGACGAGAGTCTGCGACTGCAACGTCGGTTAACCATCCCATTTCTTAAACAAGTGCTGAATCTTTGATGTTGCAAGTTGCGTTTACAGGCGGCGGGACCGCCGGTCATGTCACGCCAAATGTCGCCCTGATCGAGGCAGCGAGTCAAAGAGGACATGAGTGCTTTTACATCGGCTCAAAAAAAGGCATTGAAGCTGCCATTGTGGCGGATTGTGGTGTTCCTTATTTTGGCATCGCGTCAGGAAAATTGAGACGTTATTTTTCATGGCAAAATTTCCTCGATCCCATGAAAATTTTGTGGGGTTTTTTCCAGGCACTGTGGATTTTGCAACGAAGACGGCCGAATGTATTGTTTTCAAAAGGCGGTTTTGTCGCAGTACCTGTTGTATTTGCGGCAGCGTTATTGAGAATCAAAGTCATCATCCATGAGTCAGACTTAACGCCGGGGTTGGCCAATCGGTTGAGCGCACCTCTCAGTGATCGGGTGTGTTTGAATTTTGCAGAAACTCAACTTGCCTTCAAAGGGCGAGTAACTGAGGTGACGGGTACACCGCTTCGGGCCAGCTTACGCGAGGCGAATGCTGAACGAGGGAGGTCGTACCTCAATGTGCAGAAGCCCCTTGACCCGAGTCGGCCGATTCTTTTGGTGTTCGGAGGGAGTCTGGGTTCTCACGTGCTCAACAGGTGTGTCCGGGTCGATCTTGATGCCCTCATCGAACGCTTTCAGGTGGTACATGTAGTGGGACAAGGCGCGGTAGAGGCATCACTTTTGGCGTATCCAAGCTACTACCAGTTTGAATTTTTGGGAGCGGAGTTTGGGGACGTTCTCGCAGCGGCTGATTTGGTCATTTCGCGAGCCGGTGCTAACGCGTTGTATGAGCTGCTGTGTTTTCAAAAGCCTCAATTGTTGGTTCCGTTAACCAAAGCGGCGAGTCGAGGTGATCAGCTTGAAAACGCAGCGCTTTTCGAAGAGAAAGGGTATGCGATGGTCTTGTCTGAAGAACGGTTAGCGCCAGGAAAACTTGCCTTGGCGGCGAGCGAGTTATGGGTGTCGAAGCAACAGTTCCTTGAGCAACTGCAAGCTTATCGACGGCCGGACAGTGTCCTAGCAATCTGGCAGTTGATCGAAGAAGTCGCTGATCTTAAGCGACCGGGAGGCAAAGGTAACCGTTGATTGAGCCTATTGATATAACCCTTGCTTGTGGGGGCTTAGCCTAGGGAGGCTGGTAGGGCAAGCAAGAGGGTTCGGCGCAGGAGCCACAGGACAAACCCACCGGTTTTGTTGGTGCGCTTTGAGTTGGCCCGTTGGCAATGAGTCGAACTGCCGTTGACGCTTATCGAGGTTTGATAAGGATGACAATCCTAACAGTCGAGGAGTGAAAGCAATGGCAAAGGAAATCTCGAAAGGAATGGGAACGGGAAAGAAAACGGGAAAGATAACGAAAGACAGCGTGAGCGGGGGAGCAAGAGTGGAAGCAAGACGAGGAGTAGCAGCAAGCGTAGGCGTAAGACTAAAAACCGCCATCAGGTCGATCCTGGTTGCCTGGTTTGGACTACATAGCGTGGCTGTGTTGAGCGATGACGAGGATCAGATGTTATTGACACTTGCCGAGTCTCAAGACACTTATGCCGACATTGCGATGCAAATTTGGGACCATGCTGAGGTGGGATATCAAGAGCATAAAAGCAGTCAGTTGCTGCAGGATACTTTGGCGAACGCAGGTTTCAAGGTAGAAGCGGGTGTTGCCAATATTCCGACAGCGTTTGTGGCAAGTTATGGAGAAGGTCAACCCGTCATCGGGATTCTGGCTGAATTTGACGCGTTACCGGGTATCTCTCAGGCGGCGGTACCGATTCGGCAAGGCTTGCCAGGGAAGGCAGCCGGACATGCTTGTGGACATCATTTGTTTGGTGCTGGGTCTACCGCCGCGGCCATTGCAGTGAAAGATTGGTTGGCCGATACACCCCGGCAGGGAACAATTCGTCTTTACGGTACCCCTGCCGAAGAAGGTGGGTCAGGGAAGGTCTACATGGTAAGAGCGGGATTGTTTGATGATGTTGATACGGTCTTGCATTGGCATGCTGGGGATCGAAACGCTGCAAACCCCGGCACTACCCTTGCGAATAAGTCAGCACGGATTCAATTCACGGGTGTTTCATCCCATGCGGCGGCGGCACCCGAACGGGGCCGGTCTGCTCTCGATGGGGTTGAAGCGATGAATCACATGGTTAACTTGATGCGTGAACACTTACCCGATTCGGCACGAGTGCACTATGTGATTACCAGTGGTGGTAAAGCGCCTAACGTCGTGCCGGACTTCGCCGAGGTGTATTACTACGTCAGGCACCCTGATGCGAAAGCCCTATTGGGGATCTGGGACCGGGTAATGAATACAGCCCATGCTGCGGCGCTGGGGACAGGAACCTCGGTCAATATCGAAACCATGCATGGCAATCACGCGGTATTGCCCAATGACGTGTTGGCCAGAACCATGTACGACAGTTTGTCACGGGTGGGTGGATACACCATGAGTCCGTCAGAGCAACAATTTGCGGCAAAGATTGCTGAGAGCTTTGGTGACAGTACGCCGCGCCCAGGGCTAGAAACTCAGATTCAACCGTTTCGTTTTCAGCAAGGTCGAGGTTCAACCGATGTAGGCGATGTCAGTTGGGTCGTGCCCACAACGGGTCTGACCACTGCAACCTGGGTACCCGGAACCGCGGCTCACAGCTGGCAAGCCATCGCAGCCGGTGGAACGTCAATTGGCGTAAAAGGGATGATGGTTGCGGCCAAATCGCTGGCGCTGACAGCGAGAACGCTCATCAGTCACCCTACGGTCTTAACGGCGGCTCAGGTTGAGTTTGATCGGCGCCGGGGTTCAGATTACGTCTATCGTGCGCTGCTTGGCGATCGCGAGCCGCCATTGAATTATCGCAAGGTCAGTCAATAGATCAAGCTTCGTCCTGTTCGGTTAGGACTGGCGATGTTTAGACTTGTTTTTGTTATATAGTGTGCTAGCATACTAATACACTAAATCAGTAGAGTTGTTTTAGCTCAGATAAAACCTCGGCCAAGTTGGAATAATGAGGGTGGCTAGCAACAGGGAATAACCTATGCCAATTGCGTGGAACGACAAGGAGCCAATCTATCTGCAGATTCATCAATACCTTGCGCAACTGATCCTGGAAGGGGTCATTGGTCCTGGAGAACCCTTGCCCTCGGTTCGTCAACTGGCGGTCGAGCAACATGTCAATCCGCTGACGGTGTCAAAAGCGATGCAGCTGTTGGTCGAGGATGGCGTAGCTTTCAAGCGTCGGGGTTTGGGTATGTTCGTCGCAGATGATGCGGCGGAGTTATTGAGGGTTGAATTACGTGCTCGTTTCTTACGTGAAGAATGGCCGAGCATCGCACGCCGACTCTCTCTGTTGGGGTTATCGTTAGCAGATCTTTTAGAGGAAAAATTATGACGCCATATGCATCGATCAATAAGGTGAGCAAGCGCTTTGGGCAACATCGCGCGTTAGACGGCGTCTCGTTAGAGATTCCTCAAGGCGGCGTGTTGGGATTAATTGGCCCAAATGGAGCGGGTAAGACCACGCTCTTGAAAGCAATGCTGGGACTGTCGAGTTTCGAAGGTGAGATTGATATTTTGGGCCGCTCCCCGCGGCGGTCTAGGCACGAGCTCATGCAATCTGTGGGTTATATTTCCGATGTCGGCATACTGCCCAGCTGGATGCGAGTCGATCAAATTATCCAACTGTCAGCTTCGGTGCATCCTAACTTTTCGGAATTGAAGGCTTGGGAGATCCTCGAGCATACCCAAATTCAACCGAAGCAAAAGATTAAAACTTTGTCGAAAGGGATGATCACGCAGTTGCATTTGTCGTTGGTACTTGCGATGGATGTCAAGCTCCTGATTCTAGATGAGCCGACCCTCGGTTTGGATATCGTTTATCGCTCTCAATTTTATCAGCAGCTACTTGAGACCTTTCTAGATGGGACGCGTACCTTGGTGATCAGCACGCATCAGGTCGAAGAAATTGAGTCCCTCCTGACCCATTTGGTGTTTATTGAACACGGTCGGTTGCGCCTGAGTGAAACGATGGATGATGTCTTTGAACGATTTTCTGCATTGGATGCGCCCTCGGCATCGTTGGCCACGGTGCGGAGTTTAGGACCCTTATCAGAGACGCCGACTTTGACCGGCGCTTCGTTTATTTTTGACAGCATCACAGCCGATGCGCTGGAGGGGCTTGGCGAACGACGCCGGGTCGGCATTGCTGAATTGTTTGTTGGCATGATGGGACCAGACCTTCGGTCAGTCTCCTGAGGTACGCCGGGCGCTTGATCCTCGGGCAGATGAACAAAGTTATAAATTTGTAAATTTGTAAAGTTATAAAAGTTACGAAGGAATACAGTGATGAATACAGTGAACACCCTGATGGCATTGGGCCTGCGCGAAATATGGGAGCACCCGAATTTAGTATGGCGGTTGCCAGTTGGCTTATTGGTGATTAATGTCACGCTGGCTCTCCTGTCTGTGGTGTTTGGGCTCAATTACCTCGGAAGTGCGGATCTGAATCTCTCGCTTCAGACTGACGTGAATATCGCGGATGGGCCAGCAGAGGCCGTGGCAACTTTTTTCTGTCTCGCCTTTTTTTTGATGGGTCAATTGGTGGTCTTGAGTTACTTACTGGGAGCGTTGTTCCAAGAGAGAAAGGATCGCAGTATCCTGTTTTGGAAATCACTACCGGTCTCTGACCTTGAGGTTGTACTCAGCAAATTGCTCACCGGTGTTGTGCTAATCCCCTTGGTTTATTTGCTGATTGGATTCATCACGTTTTTGATGGTTGCCCTCGTATTGTGGATGGGTTTGTCATCGTTCGTAGAAGAGCTCGTATCGGGTCCGAGCCTGTTGTCTGCCGGAGTGTTAGTCGTGGGTGATTGGCTCTTTGTTACGCTAAAGCAGATGTGGTGGGGCTTGCCAATTTTTCTTTGGATACTGCTGGTGTCGTCGGTCGCTCGAAGTCAGCCGCTATTCTGGGCTTTGGGCCTACCATTGGTTGGTTTGTTGATTGAGAGCAGTCTGTTTTCACAGACCGTCGTCAGTAGTTGGTTTTGGGCGCACGCCCAGCCGCTGCCTCTCGCCGCGGGTTTTGATCATGCTGAATTGCTGGGTGGTCCAATGATAGGCCCAGATAGTGTATTATCAGGGGTAGTGGCATTGGTTTTAGGTGCGCTGACCATGTTAGGAAGGAGGTATTGTAATGAAATTTAGTCAATTGCTGGGTGTCGTTATGGTCGTCTTGGTCTTGGGCGGGCTGGTTTACTTGAACTCCCCTACCTCATCTGAACAGCTTCGCTTGCTCACCATCGCCTATGAACAAGGGCAAATATCCTTACAGACCTTGAGCGAGATTAAGCGGTTTTTCTTCGAGCAGCAGTTACGCTAGTCGCCAGTGGGCTGGATATCTGCAAGCGCTCCAAGCAATTTGGGCGTGTTCTTTGAAGGCGCCGGAACTGCGAAGCTCATAAGCTTGAGAGAAACTCATCCTAAGCTTGAGAATATACGCCTTTAATTTTCTTTGATTTGTGTACAATAGCGGCTTTTTTGAAGGGCGCCGCCATGTACCAGGTACTTACGCTAAACAATATTGCAGAGAAAGGTTTGCAGCGATTCAAGCCAGACCGGTTTGAGTTGTCAGAAAGTCACTCCCAACCCGAAGCGATCCTGCTACGAAGCTACAAATTAACAGAAGCTCACGCTACCGAAGGCTTGTTGGCGGTAGGTCGCGCCGGTGCAGGTGTGAACAATATTCCAGTGGCAGACTACACGAATAAGGGCATCGTCGTGTTCAATACCCCTGGAGCCAATGCCAATGCGGTTAAGGAACTGGTTGTGGCGGGTATGTTGATGTCGCAGCGAGGCGTAGTGCAGGGGATCGAATTCGTCTCTCAGTTGGGCCAACAGGAAGATAAGGCGACGCTTAACGCAGAGGTAGAAGCGGGTAAGAAAGCTTTCAAGGGCTCTGAGCTCAAAGGGCGTACCCTAGGGGTTTTAGGCTTGGGGGCCATTGGTTCTATGGTGGCTGACGTTGCGCTCGCGCTGGGTATGGAGGTGCTAGGCTATGATCCTGCACTTTCAGTGGATGCCGCTTGGCGCTTATCAAGCCGAGTGCAAAGGATGGCCAGTGTGGAAGCATTGTTTGCCAAATCAGACCTCATTACTTTGCATGTGCCAGCGTTACCAGCGACGAGTGGTCTGGTGAATCAGGATTTGTTGGCAGAAGTCAGACCAGGAACCGTTTTACTCAATTTCGCGCGTGGAGAAATCGTCAACACGGAGGCCGTGAAAGGCGCGCTCGAAAACGGCCAATTGTCGCATTACATCAGCGATTTTCCTGACCCTTTGTTGTTTGGTGTCAAAGGAGCCATTGCGACGCCGCATCTAGGCGCAAGCACCGACGAGGCTGAGGAAAATTGTGCGGTAATGGCTGCTGATCAGTTAATCGATTTTTTGAATAACGGTAACATTAAGAACTCGGTTAACTTTCCGAACCTGTATTTAGAGCGGAGTCCTGTCGGTACTCGAATTGCGTTGTCAAACCGTAATGTCCCAAGAATTTTGGGCCAAGTACTGTCGATATTGGCGGACCAAAATATCAATGTCATTGACATGATTAATAAGAGTCGTGATGAAATCGCTTACAATTTAATCGATGTTGAAAGCGAACCCTCAGCGTCTTTACTGGCCTCTCTTGCTGCGGTTGAGGACGTTATTAACGTCAGATTGCTACCCCAATAGACGCCTTGGATTGAGGAGTTGGGTGTGATCCTTGGGTAAAACTGAGGGCGTCCCAACAAGGGTGCTGACCTGTGCTTCCGCCATGAGCGGAGCAAGGGTCGCGCCGTGAGAAGCCAATCCCGTGAGCACCATCAAATGGTTCGGCTGTAGCGGCGCCAATTGAGTATTGCTCAAATCCTTCCGAAACGATCTCAAGTCGTTGATTGAAATGGGACCGCTGACTGGAATCCTATCGCGCAAAGCCACCCGGGTCCCCTGATGGACCGCTAGGACCTCCGGCTTTGCCTGCCTTGTCAGGGTTGTAAATCGATTGAGTAGTTGTTTTGTGGCGTCGCCTACCGAACTTATCGGGCCGCCTTCCGGTTCATAGGTGCTGCCTAACAGGTAGATCTTCTCGGCGAGGGGAATCAAGGTTATCTCTCCGATTAACGGGGTGGCAACCATTTCAGCAGTTCGGATGGTGAGACTCTGTCCCAGTATCTTCTTAAGAGGAATCGTGTGCAGTAAGGGTGCAGCTGCGCCCGTGGCCAATAGGGTGACTTCTGCGGCAGCAATGATTTGGCCTTTGAGGTCGAGCATATTCAGCCGTCCGTCCGTAGCACTGAAAGCCGATATTCGAGTTTGAAGTTCCGTTGCCAATAAATTCGGGCGCCATAGCCCCGCGTGGTGGTAGAAATAACGATCTTTGGCACCCTCAAGGTAGTCGGTTGTCAGCTGCTCACAGAGTTTTGCCATTTTCGATTGTTGTTGAGTATTCTGGCTTTGCCAGATCAAGGAGGTTGGCTCAAGCGGCTCAAGATGGTGTAAAGCAAAGTAATTGGCGGCAATGGCCAGCTCAGAGGTTGCGTTTCTTACACTAGATAACTGAGGGTAGACGTTCATTACTGGTTGCCGTGAAGCTCCGACGTGGCTGGGGTCAACAACGACAATTGGGGCAATGCCGAATCGATGAAGGCTCGCCTGTAAGCTCTGCCCAGCGACGCCGCCGCCCAAAATTTGAATGGTCGGGCGATGTAATCGCTGACCTTGCCATGGTCGGGGATCAGCGGCATAGAGCAGTTCGCGCTTTTGCCCATACCCCGGCCTTTTTTCTACCTGAAAACCACAGGCGCGCAGGCCTTGCTTGACGATACCTGCCACGGAGTAGCTGCTGATCGTTGCGCCAGGCTGGGCGTGATTGCGAAGGGCACTAAAGATAAAAGGATTAAATAACTCTGGATTGTGACTGGGTTTAAAGCCGTCCAAGTAAAAAGCATCTACCCGAGCGTCAAGCCGAGGCAATGCGGTCATCGCGTCTTCAAAGATCAAGGTAAGGCGAACTTGTGGGCTGAACCAGACGGTGTACCAGCCCTCTAAATTTGGCGGATACACTGAGATTAAGCGTTGCCCACCCGGAATGCTCAATGCGGCATGGAGCTTCTCGAAATCATGCCGAGAGGGGGGTGCGCGTTCGATCGCTATGTAGTGCAATTGGGCCGACGATTGGGTGGCTTGCCATTCAGCCACTGTCTGCAACAAATTGTGACCAAAACCGAATCCCAATTCTAAGATGACAAAAAAATCGCAGGCGTTGCCGCGCTCGGCTAAATGATGCTGCTTGGGAAACACGAAACGCTTCTCTAAGCTTGGGTCCCCATGTCCCCAGTAGCTGTCTTGGTGTTCGTCCGAAAAGGGTAAACCGCCTTGCCAACGAAGCGCAGGGGGATTGGCTCGGTAGGACTTAGTGATGTTCGGCCCCAAGTGCAATCGGGCGATCGGGATGCGTAATCCACTCGCTCCAAGAACCTGGGTAAAGGGCTGGCTCATTAAAACCGGCCTCAAGCAGCGCCAGAATCATTTGAGTGGCAGTGACACCCGATCCGCAATAGCACACCACATCATCTTGCAGCTGCAGGCCTCGTTGTTGAAACATGGTCAATAGCGAAGTCTTTGACTTAAATCGATCGCCTGAAAGGTTCTCAAGAAAAGGTAAATTATGGGCGCTGGGTATGTGACCTGCGACGAGGTCAATCGGTTCCTGCTCGCCCCGAAAGCGGACCGGATCCCTGACATCGATGAGCTTTCGCTGGGGCTGAAGTGGGTTGAGTTCATCTGCTGCAACCTGTCGCGTCAGTGCTGGACGCTCGGGTAGTGTTTGAGGCTGAAAGTCGTCAACGGTTTGAGTCAAAGGGCCCTTCGCATCACACCATGCAGCGTAGCCTCCATTGAGCACTTGAACCTTGGGGTGGCCAAGCCAGCGCAGTAACCACCAGAGTCTGCTGGCGTAGGCGCCCGTCCCTTGATCGTAGGCGACCACGGATGAGTCAGTGCCGACGCCCAACTGACCCAAGGTTTGGCGCAGAACCAGGGGGTCGGGTAAAGGATGCCTGCCAGTAACGCCAGGTATAGGGTCGCTACTCAAGTGTCGATTCAAATCGAGGTATTGCGCCTTGGGTAGGTGGCTCTCAGCAAACAGTTCAGAACCGGCTTCCGGCTGCTGTAAATCGAACCGGCAATCAAAAACGACAACGCCTGGGTCCTCAAGCATCGACATTAATTCTATCGGTGCGATCAAGTGAGCCATTTAACCGCCGCCCAGTTTTGCCGGAATGTCTGCAGCAGCCAGCAGACTGATAATTTTATCCCGGTGATCACCTTGAATGAGAATGTTGCCTTCGATCACGCTGCCACCGACGCCACAACCCTTTTTTAGGGTTTGGCATAGCCGTTTGAGTTCACTTTTGTTCAGTGAAAGCCCTCGGATGATCGACACGGGTTTGCCATTCCTGCCCTTGACCTCGCGATGAACTCGCACAGCTGAGCCATCGGCGGACAAGGGAAGGTCGGCACAATGGCATTGCGTGATCGCGCTATGGCAGGAGGGGCAGAGTCGGCCACGATCGGTAGAATAGACAGGCATCAGTAGCCTTCGCAGAAAAGATACAAGTCAAGTTCGGGGTTTTGGTCGCGAATTTTGCAGAGATTAGCGAGTTCAAATAAGAATTTGGTGAGATCATCTTTGTCTATCGCTAGCGCCTCGACGGCGGCGCAGGCGTGCCAGTGATCAACCGTCGCCTCAAGCTCTGATTCTTCAAGTCCGGCTAGCAGGTCAGGAAAGCGATCATCAACGCCCATGAGATAGGGACCTTCCTCAGACAGTGCACGATCTAAGTACTCAAAACTTTTCGCATCGTCGAGCACAAGGCCGTGCATCAAAGCATAGAGCGGTAATCGGGCCTCTTGATCTAGAGGACCCGTTTGTAAGCAAAGGGCAACGGTGTCGGGAGAATCCTCGGGAGTCAGCGTCGCGAGATCATCAGCTTGTCCCAGAAGGTAAACATCTGCCATACCGGCTCAGGATTCTAAGGGGCTAACGTGATCGGCTTGGAGACCTTTGTCGCCCTCGATGACTACGTAGGTTACGCGCTGTCCATCGTTAAGGCTCCTTCGCCCCTGGCCTTTAATGTTGCGGAAATGCACGAAAATGTCATCACCTTGGTCTCGAGTAATAAATCCATAACCTTTTTTGGTGTTAAACCACTTAACCGAGCCTTCTTCAAAATCATCGCTGTCATATTCCGCTTCCTCGTCTTCTTCATCGTCCTCAGCGTTGGCGGCGGCTGACACAGCATTTTGTGAAGTCAAAAGCACAGCACATAACATTCCGCCGAACAGAACAGCAAAGCCAAGCCAATCGTTTGAGCTGACAGGGAGCGACAGTTGTTGGTGATCGAGATACCCAAGCGCCAAAGAGGTGAGCGCAGTGAACATGAGGGTGATCAGTAATTTGGAGAACATAATAACCTTAAGCTGTTGAATTGAGGCCGTAGATGATACTGGTTAAGGCCTGTGCGTTAAAGCCCGATCTATCGTTGGATCGCTTGGCAATACTGTTGGACGGTCTTTCCCAGTCCAACCCAGAGCGCGTCGGCAATGAGCGCATGACCAATAGAGACTTCTTCAAGTTGCGGAAGTGCTTTAACGAGCATCGGTAAATTGTTCAGGTTAAGATCATGACCTGCGTTGATGCCGATGCCGCACTCGCTGGCTCGCTGAGCGGTTTGGACGTAAGCGTCTAAACAGGCTGAGCCATTTGGCGAGTCGAAATGCTCGGCATAAGGTCCAGTATAAAGCTCGAGTCGAGCGATATTCAGCTGCGCGGCTGCGGGCACTTGATCGGGGTCGGCATCAAGAAAAACGCTTGAGCGGATAGACCAATGAGCCAACTCTTGAATAAATGGAGCAAGGACATTGTGGTTTTGACGGATATCCCAGCCATGATCACTGGTCAATTGTAGGGGGTCGTCTGGAACAAGGGTGCATTGATGAGGTCTGATTTCATCAATTAAGGACATAAAGCCTGGATAGCCATTGGCCTCAGGTCCTGCCAGCGGATTACCCTCAATGTTAAATTCAATATCAGGGTAGTCGTCGAGAAAAGTTTTGAGCGCGTAAACGTCCGAGACTCGGATGTGGCGTTGATCTGGCCGCGGATGAACAGTAATGCCTTGTGCCCCAGCCTCAATGCAGGTTTTGGCCGCCTCGATAACGCTAGGAATGCTGGTATCTCGGGCGTTGCGGAGTAGGGCAATCTTGTTTAGGTTGACGCTGAGCACAGTCATTAAGACCAACCTCCAGATAGACTTCGGTGATAGATTCGGCGACTGACCCAAAAACCGATGAGTAAACTGATAAATACGACGCCGCTGCCTGTAAGAAACCACCGCTTATGGACGTCATCGTGTTGTTGGCTTTGTGCCGCTTGCAGTTTGGCCAGATCAGCCGCAAGTTGCCTATTTTTCTCTTTAGTATTGGTTAATTGTTCTGCGGTAATTTGAGCATCCCGGGATAAAGCCTGGAGGCGCTCCAAATTCGCCTGCGTTTCCATCAAGGCAGCTCTTGATGATGTCGCTGCGGCATTGGCCTGCACTTTTGCGTCTAGCGCAGTTTTCAGTTCGATCGTCAGTAAATTGTTGCTTTGCTCGGCCGCTTCAAGGGCGGTCTTAACGCCTTGTAACTGATCTTTCGCGATGGGCTCGCTGACCAAATATTGTGCTTCGATATAGCCGTCAACGGTGTTGCCGTTGGCCTCCTGGAATCGTACCCATCGATAACCGTTTTCTGCTCTATCGCTCAAAGTCTCAACTTGGGTGCCGCTGACGAGTGCCTTTCTGACGAAGTCAGATTCATAATCTGGGGTCGCGCGCAGCGGTACATAGAGAGTATCCCGAACGTAGGCGGGCGCTGCATTGCTCGTCGGGATCAGCCCCAAAACGCCGACCAGGATAACCCCAAAGGGGCGGGTCCAATGCCTGGGGATTTGCTTCATGGAAGCACCTGTTTGAAAGGCTGGACCTCCAACGACTCAAAAACGCCTTCCGTGTAGTAGGGGTCCGCTTTCGCCCAATCGGTGGCAGCTTCAAGTGACTCGAATTCGGCGATGATGACAGAACCGAGAAAACCAGCTTCGCCAGGGTTGTCGCTATCAATCGCGGGCATTGGGCCGCCGATGATTAATCGACCGCTACTGAGAAGCGCTTCGATGCGCTGGAGGTGTAGCGGCCGTACCGCTAAGCGGTCACTGAGGCTGTTGGTTTTGTCACGACCGATTATGATGTAGAGCATCTGGTTACTCCGATTGGTCCTCGGTTAAGCCAGCGGCCATTCCGATTCGGTTGAGGTAGATGAGAGTAAGGATGATATAAATGGTTGTGATAGCGAAACCGCCAAATAGTTTGTACTTCATCCAGATATCTAGGCTGAACTGGTAAGCCACCACCAAGTTGAGACAACCCGCTAGAAAGAACCCCAGTGCCCAGCCGTAGCCCAAGCGAAACCAGACCTGCCACGGCAGTTGTAGTTGACGTCCTAAGAAAGCGCCTAAGATAGATTTACGAAAGATGATTTGGCTGCCAGCCAACACTAGCGCAAATATCCAGTTCATAATGGTCGGTTTCCAGAGAATAAACGTCTCATCGCGGAAGGTCACTGTGAGCCCGCCCATAATGATGACGCTACCGAGTAACACTTTTGTCATCGTTTTTAGCTGGCGATGCTGCCAGTACTCATAAGCGGCTTGAAGGCATACCATCCCGATCAGTACTTGGGTGCTGATAAAGATATCGCCAGTGATTACCCATACCACGAAAAACAGAATTGGGACGGCGAGTTCAATAATTTTTTCCATGGTATCTCTACGGCTTTGGATTTCATAATGATAACGCAATTCGAACAGGTTGCCGATGGTCCGTCAAAGGAGGGTGCGCTTGATCAAGTGTGATTTTTAGTGCGAGGGCATAATAAATTGCGACTTCAGTTGTGGTCGTAAAGGCTTTATGTCAGATTGGACCAATGGCGCAGTATTTCAGTATCCATTCAGAAAACCCTCAAAAAAGGTTGGTAGAGCAGGTGGCATCCTGTCTTCGTCAAGGTGGGGTTGTTGTGTATCCAACAGATGCTTGTTACGCCCTAGGATGCAGTCTGGATAATAAACGGGGTATGGATAAAATTCGTCGGATTCGGAAGCTGCAGGAGCAACACGAGTTTACGTTGTTATGCCGCGATTTGTCAGATTTGGGGTCTTATGCCCAAGTGCCCAATCCATCCTACCGGTTGCTCAAGCAGGCGACCCCAGGACCTTTTACCTTTGTGCTCGAAGCCAGTAAATTGGTGCCAAAAAGACTCGTCCAACCCAAGCGTCGCACCATCGGTTTGAGGGTTCCCGATCACCAGATCATCAAGGCTATTCTCGAGGTTTTTGGTGCGCCGATCGTTAGCACCACGCTCACCTTGCCTGGCGACCCCTATCCCTTGAATGATCCTACCGATATTCGATTATCCCTCGAGCATGAGGTGGACATTATTGTTGACGGCGGTTACGGCGGCTTAGACCCGACCACCGTGATTGATTTAACCGATCAAGCGCCTGAAGTGATTCGACGAGGTTTAGGCGATCCGACGCTGTTTGGGCTTTAGTCGGCGACTTTGGGCCAGCAGCCGGTTATAATTGAGAGGAAGGGTATGTAGGAGCGCTGATCTCAACCAACCGAGCGCGGCAAGAAATCTCAGCTAAAATTCCGGTATTGTGGTGCGGCCGTCGGCCGTTATCTTGCAGCCTAGTGCCGATGGGTACAGAGACGGTTGACCGCATAAAGGTTAAAAACACGGATCAAAATCACCGGAAATGGGGCCTTTGCCGCGGGCCAATGAGCAGGGGTCGAGCGCCTGCTGAGGCTGAGATCGGCAAGGACAAGTCGACAGTCAGCAGTAGAGGCTTAGCCGTACCCAGTTGGTAGTAGGCGGCCGACAGCCGACAAGGGTGTAGGACAAAGGGTGTAGACAGGTGTTAAACGATCTGACCCGGCATGCTGAGGTGGGGAAACGTAAGCTTGAGGTTGATGAGCGTAATGGGTTTTAGTTTTGACGCGTTTAAAATAAGGGAATGATTTGAGTCTCAATGAATCTCAATCCAGAGTGTTATCCGGCATGCGACCTACGGGCCGTTTGCATCTTGGCCACTATCATGGCGTGCTCAAGAATTGGGTAAAACTTCAATTGGAATATGACAGTTATTTTTTTGTGGCCGATTGGCATGCGTTGACCAGTCATTATGAGGAAACTCGCCAGATTGAAGAGAACACCTGGCAAATGGTCATTGATTGGCTGGCGGCTGGCGTTAATCCAAGTTCGACCACGTTGTTTATCCAATCGAAAGTGCCCGAGCATGCGGAATTACATTTACTCCTATCTATGATTACGCCACTCAGTTGGGTCGAACGGGTGCCAACCTTTAAGGATCAAGTGAGTAAGCAAAAAGATCGAGATCTAAGTACCTATGGTTTTCTGGGGTATCCGGTCTTACAAAGCGCAGATATTCTCATGTATCGAGCGGGGCGGGTTCCTGTCGGTGCTGATCAAGTACCGCATGTTGAAATGACTCGCGAAATCGCCCGTCGGTTTAATCATTTGTTTGGGCGCGATGAAGGTTTTGAGCGGGCTGCTGAAGAGGCGGTGAAGAAACTCGGACGCAAAACCGCTAAGTTGTTTCAAGAGCTGAGGAGAAGTTACCGAGAGCAAGGCAGTGAGGAGGCCCTAGAGCGGGCTCAGTCTATTGTGTCAACCCAGGGTAATTTATCGATGGGGGATCGTGATCGCTTATTGGGTTATGCCGAAGGCTCTGGAAAAATTATCTTGCCAGAACCGCAAGCACTACTGACTGAAAATCCTGTGATGCCGGGTTTGGATGGGCAGAAGATGTCCAAAAGCTATAACAACACCATCACACTGCGTGAAGATCCAGAATCCGTCTCTAAGAAGATCCGTACCATGACCACTGATCCAGCCAGAGTAAAGCGAACAGATCCAGGCGATCCGAACAAGTGTCCGGTTTTTGATTTGCATAAAATTTACTCGAATGCGGACACCCAGGGGTGGATAACAGAAGGCTGTACGACCGCTGGAATCGGCTGCTTAGATTGCAAAGGGCCATTAATCGAAGCGATCTTGCAGGAGCAGCAACCGATGCGAGAGCGCGCGCTGCAATTTGAAGAGAGCCCTGAATTGGTGCGGAGTATCATTGCTGAGGGCTGTGAAAAGGCGCGAGCACAAGCGCGAGAAACCCTTGACGAGGTCAGGGCAGCCATGGGATTGGATTACAGGTCCTTGTAATGGCAGACGATCTCCCATCGCCTCCATCGACGCCGCCCATGTTGGCGGCGATGCCAAAGAAGCAAAGTGAGCTGGCGCTGGTTGCAGGGGTGCCGTTCACCAACCTGCCCGATGATTTATACATTCCTCCTGATGCGCTTGAAGTCTTCCTCGAAGCTTTTGAGGGGCCGCTCGATTTGCTCTTGTATTTAATCAAGCGACAGAACCTAGACATTTTGGACATCAAAGTGGCGGACATCACTCAGCAGTACATGCAGTACATTGAGTTGATGGGGGAGTTGCAGTTTGAGCTAGCGTCAGAGTATTTGGTGATGGCAGCGATGCTGGCAGAAATCAAATCGAGAATGTTGCTACCTCGGCAAGCAGAAGCAGAACAGGACGAGGATGATCCTCGGGCGGAACTGATTAGGAGGTTGCAGGAATACGAGCAGTTCAAGACGGCGGCTATGGCGCTTGATGAGTTGCCGCGGAGTAATCGAGATTTTTGGATCGCTCAGGCTGACGCGCCAGTGTCCAACCGAGTCAAACCATTGCCAGATGTGCAATTGCAGGAATTGTTGGTTTCGCTTGCGGGAGTGCTGCGACGAGCCGATCAAAATGCCAGCCATCAAATCAGTCTTGAGCCATTATCGACCCGGGAGCGGATGTCCCACATCTTAGGGCGTATCCAACAAAGAGGTGATCAGTACATTGCCTTTGTGGAGTTGTTCGATGTGACCGAGGGCCGGCAAGGCGTGGTGGTCACATTTATTGCGATGCTAGAATTAATCAAAGAGTCGTTGATTGAGTTGGTGCAGACAGAGGCCTTCGCGCCCATTCACATTCGATCGAAAACTCATGCCATTGAACCAGAGGCGAGCGAGAGCACATTATGACAGAGGAATTCCCTCTCAAGCAGATTATAGAAGGCGCCATACTGGCTTCGGAAAGCCCATTGTCGTTGGATAATTTGACGGCGCTGTTTGAGTTTGACCCTCCCAGTCGGCAAGACGTTAAACAGGCCTTGGAGGTGATTGCAGCAGAATGTGGTGACCGCGGCTTTGAACTTCGCCAACTTGCCAGCGGATATCGATTTCAGGTTAAGCAAGATTATGCTGATTGGGTTGGGCGCCTCTGGGAAGAACGTCCCCAGCGATATACTCGGGCGCTGTTAGAGACCTTGGCCTTGATCGCTTACAAGCAACCGATCACCCGAGGTGACATCGAAGAGGTCCGAGGGGTGACCGTTTCAACCAACATCATTCGAAGTCTCCTGGAACGAGAGTGGATCCGCGTTGTTGGGCATCGAGATGTGCCAGGACGACCAGCGATGTATGCAACCACCAAGCACTTTCTTGATTACTTTAATCTCAGCAGTTTGGATGAGTTGCCGACGCTTTCTGAAATTCGTGATCTCGATGATATGGAATCTCGATTAGCGCTTGATGAACCGCTAATTGAAATGAAAACGTTGACCTTGGATGACGAAGAAGCAGGAATCGCCGATATCGAAGACACGGACCTTGATGAGGTGGCAAATACGGTGGACACCATTCGTGACAATATCCGTCGAGCCATGGCGCCGACAGAGGCGGATGAGGATGAGGAAGCGGATGAGAACGAGGAGCTTAGGCTGGATGAAGATGTTAAGGCAGAACCGCTTGCCGTGGATGCTGACGCTCAGACGACCACGGCCTCAGCATCGGTAGACCCAGGGTTTTCAGCCAGTAGCGATACCAATTTGGACATTATCCGAGCGGCTTTTGCTGAGGAGGAAACGGTTGAGTCTTCGCCGGCTCAACCAACGAAGATAAGCTCGCCTGAGATGGCCACGGAGGAGGCCAATCCTGGCGAGTCGTCCGCGGACCCCTCGACCTCCAACGACTCTGAGCCTGGTGCTTAAGGCGACCCCATGACGGATAAATTGCAAAAGGTGCTTGCCGCCGCTGGTTTGGGTAGTCGCCGCACGATGGAGACCTGGATCACGACTGGACGAGTTACGGTCAATGGCCAAGTCGCGAATCTCGGTGATCGAGTGAGCGCTGAGGATAAAATCGTCGTCGATGGTAGGGCGTTAAAGTCAGTACAGCAAAGGCAAAGACATTTGCTTTACAACAAGCCAGCCGGAGAGATTTGTAGTCGTGATGATCCGGAAGGGCGGCCCACGGTGTTTGATCGTTTGCCCAAGATTAAGCAGCAGCGTTGGGTGTCGGTAGGACGTTTAGACTTCAACACCAGTGGACTGCTGTTGCTGACGACAGATGGTCAGCTAGCCAATCAACTGATGCATCCCTCCTCGGGCATCGATCGGGAGTACGCGGTTCGGGTGCTGGGTGAAGTCAGCGAGGCGCAACTCCAGGCGCTGAAAGACGGTGTGTTGCTCGATGATGGCATTGCCAGGTTTTCGGATATCCGCAAAGGACGTGACGAGTCGGGCGCGAATCAATGGTACTACGTTGCCTTGACCGAAGGTCGTAATCGTGAGGTCCGACGCTTGTTTGAATCCCAAGGATTAACCGTGAGCCGATTGAAACGGGTCAGATTTGGCAGTTTCTTTATTCCGTCTGCAGTCAAGGCAGGAAAATTTGTAGATATCGAAGGCAAAGATGTCTCGGAGCTATATCGCTTGGCAGGGTTGATGCCGCCTAGCGATTCCCCATCGAGTGCAAAAGCTGGGCCGCGGTTGAGTAAGGCAGGTAAGCGCAGCGCCCGCTAGCGTGATACCGGCAATCGCACAACTGCCCAAGCGGCAAGGGCGGCGCTCGACCTCCCGGGATTCAAGGCTGAAGGTTGAGGCCGAAAAACGAAAAACGAAAAACGAAAAACGAAAAACGAAAGACGCTAAGTCGTAAGATTTTAAGGGCTAAGGCCCGGTAACCAAGGCTCAATCCTGAGACCCAAGACCCCAATACTCCAGCCGCTAAACCTCAAGTTCAGGCCCGTGCCAGGGGTGGTCCTTTATAATGCTCCTCGCGCTTCCATCTAAACTTCGCCGATGGGTTCGCCGGTGCCGTTGCTTTCAAATCGATGGCCGCGGGGGGCGTCGGAAAAAGGTGAAATTAAAACGGTGAGCAAAGGCATTAAGTCTGCTGGGGATTTAACCGAGCTGGGATCCTCAGCCGGGTAAGCCGCTTTGCGCATTTTGGTTCGAGTGGCGCCAGGATTGACGATCGATACCCGGATATTGCTGGTGTTGTGCAACTCGTCCACAAGCAGTTTGGCGAAACCTTCAACCGCATATTTGGAGCTGGCGTAGGCGCCCCAATAGGCTCGGGGTTGTTTCCCCACGCTGGAACTCATAAAGAGAATCGCACCTTTGTTGGATCTTTGCAGTAGAGGTAACAGGGCTTGAGTCAATGCGACAGGCGCATCGAAATTGATTCGAAAGACCTGCGACCAAGTGGTTAACCGATATTGCTGAAACGGTATTCGGTCACCCAGGATAGCGGCGTTATGCACTAAGGCATCTAAGGTATGGTAGCGGTCTGCGATGGCTTCGACCATCTCATTGAGCCTTTCCGGGTCGAGATTGCTTAAGTCGAACGGGATGATCGCGGGTTCTGGACCGCCCTTTTCGAGAATCTCATCGTAGACTGCTTCAAGCGCACCAATATTCCGTCCCAGTAGTAAGCAGGTGGCCCCCAGTTGCGCAACGTGAAGTGCAAGGGCGCGACCAATGCCAGCACTTGCACCGGTGATCAGAATGTTTAAATCGCGAAAGCTGCCGCCTTCAGGTGGCGTTAGGTTGAGGTTCATAGCGAGCATGCATTAAGTAATTGACGTCGGTGTCTGGGCTCAATCGGTAAGTTTGTGTAACGGGGTTGTAGGTCATGCCTCGGATATCGTGAAGGGTAAAATCCTGGGCTCTGAGGCTGTGCGCGAGTTCCGAGGGTCGAATGAATTTTTGATAATCATGGGTTCCCCGGGGCAATAGGCCCAATAGGTATTCCGCACCAACAATCGCAAAGGCATAGGCCTTGGGATTACGATTAAGGGTAGAGAGGAATAGATCACCCTTGGGTTTCAACAGTTGTCCACAGGCTCGCACTACCGATCCTGGATCAGGCACATGCTCTAGCATTTCTAAGCAGGTAACGATATCGAAAGCGTGCGTATGCGTCTTTGCGAATTGCTCCGCGGTGCTTTGATGATAATCAATCTCTAGTCCTGACTCATGACGGTGTAACTTTGCTACCTGTAATGGCACTTCCCCCATATCGATGCCCGTGACATGGGCACCTGCTTTGGCCAAGGCTTCAGTCAGTAATCCGCCGCCGCAGCCGATATCCAGCACGTGTTTACCTTCCAGCGAGCAGCGATCGGCGATATAGCCGGTTCTGAGCGGATTGATCGCATGCAAAGGCTTAAATTCGCTGTTGGGGTCCCACCAGCGCCGTGCGATCGCCTCAAATTTTTGTATTTCTTCAGGATCGATATTGTCTGACATAGTTAAGTAAGGCGATTTATGGTTGATTGCCAGTCTTGAATCGATGCTCGTAGAGCGGCCAAGTCTGATCTGTTGTGCTGCCTATTGGCATATAGCAATTCCCCAGCTATCCAAGTGTGGGTAACGTCCTGTCCAGTAGCGGTGTAAGTCAATTGAGAGGTGGGATGATACACCGGCTGATGTCGAATGTCGCTGAGATCGACGGCGATCATGTCGGCCTGCTTACCAGGCTCGAGACTACCCAATTGTTGTTCAAGCCCTAAAAACCTCGCGCCGCCAAGGGTTGCCATTTCCAAAGTGTCGATGGCGGCCAATGCGGTCGGGTCAAGCTGACTGACCTTAGCCAGTAGGGCCGCGCTACGGAGTTCTTGAAATAGATCGAGATCGTTGTTGCTGGCGGCACCGTCTGTCCCAAGACCGATATTGATCCCCCGTCGAGTGAGTTCCGCGACTGGGCAGATGCCACTGCCCAATTTTTGATTCGACTCTGGACAATGTGCCACCCCGATACGATAGGGGGCGATTGCGTCGAGGTCTTCGTCGTCAAGGTCGGTCATATGGACGGTTTGCAATAAATCGCTTAGCAACCCCAGCCGTTTCAAGCGAGCAATGGGCCGCTCACCGGTCTCGCTAAGCTGTTGCTGGACCTCAGCGCTAGACTCGTGCAGGTGCAAATGAATAGGAAGACTCAGCGCTTCAGCATGCTTTTGAACTTGGGTAAAGCCAAGATCGCTCACGGTGTATACGGCATGTGGCGCAAAGCCTTGGGTCAATCGAGGAAATTGGTCTGCCCATTCGAAAAAAGCCAAGCTTTTGGTGATGGCTTCGGCCTCGGAGCCAGACCAGGGGGATGGGAATTGGATCACCGGCGTGGTGATTTGACTTCGAATGCCCACTCGTTGAAAGCCTTTCACGGTGGCCTCAGGAAAGAAATAGCTATCGGCGGCACAGGTAGTGCCGGACTGAATCATTTCTGTCGCGGCAAGCCAAGCGCCAGTTTCGACAAAGTCAGGACTAACAACCCGGGCCTCGGCCGGCCAGATGTGGTTGTTGAGCCATTCAAAAAGGCTGTAATCATCGGCATAGCCGCGTAGTAATGTCATCGCTGCATGACCGTGACAATTGATCAGGCCAGGCATGAGGATCTGCCCCGGCAGCATAAGGCATGGCGCCTTAGGATAACGCGCGTTTGCTTCCTCTCTCGGCAGGACTTCGAGGATTTCGGAACCTTGCAAAATAAGGTCATGGTTGACATGTAGCACGCCTTTAGGACGAATCGGCAGAAGCCATTCGGGTTGAATTCTCGAGGTTAAGTTCATCTATCCTGCGCTCTGAATTTGGGTTTCAAGAGGAATCCTTGTAGGAATCTGTTTAGGGCTAATATAGTTAATAAAATCAGTAAGTTATATCGCATTGCCGACAGCTTTCTGAATGGGCTTTGACGTCCCACTGTGTTAGTATAGGTCAAACGGCGTCGGTGACCTCATTGGACGTAATGTTAGCAACAAAAGCTGCTCTTCTCTGACAAGCGCCACAGCGTTTTTGACGAGATGGATGGGGTCGTAAACGCCGATGCTGGGCTGCTGAGATGCTTTCGAATAAGCCCCATTTTGAATTAAAAAAGATAAGTGATCTATGAGCGAATTGGACAACGACGATATCCGTAGTATTAACATCGAAGACGAAATGCGGCAGTCCTACGTCGATTATGCCATGAGCGTAATCGTGGGTAGAGCGTTACCTGACGTTCGAGATGGTTTGAAGCCAGTGCATCGACGCGTGCTTTTTGCGATGAACGAACTGAACAACGCCTATAACCGCCCTTATATGAAGTCTGCGCGGATCGTTGGCGACGTGATTGGTAAGTATCACCCCCATGGGGACACTGCGTCTTATTACACGATCGTTCGTATGGCTCAAGACTGGCAGATGCGTTACCCGTTGGTAGATGGTCAGGGTAATTTTGGTTCATTGGATGGGGATATGGCCGCTGCAATGCGCTACACCGAAGTGCGTATGGCCAAGATTGCGCATGAATTGCTTGCTGATTTAGACAAAGAAACCGTGGACTTTGTCGACAATTACGATGGTACCTTGCAGATGCCTGAGGTCCTGCCTGCGCGAATTCCTAACCTGCTGGTTAACGGCTCGAGTGGGATTGCCGTCGGATTTGCAACCAATATTCCACCGCATAATTTAACCGAGGTTGTGAATGCCACAATTGCGTTGATTGAAGCGCCCGATTTAGGCGTTGAACAATTGATGGAACACATCAAGGGTCCAGATTTTCCAACCGCCGCGATTATCAATGGACGCGCCGGCATTATTCAGGCGTATAAAACCGGTCATGGTAGGGTTCAAATGCGCGCCCGCTGCGACATCGTGTTCAACGAAACCTCAGGTAAATCGAGCATTATCGTGCATGAGATCCCCTACCAGGTTAACCGGTCCAAGTTAATCGAAAAAATTGCGGAATTGCACAAAGAAAAGAAAGTCGAAGGCATCACTGACTTGAGAGATGAATCCGCAAAGGACACCCGTATCGTCATTGAGCTGCGGAAAGATGTGGTTCCTGAGGTGGTGCTCAATAATTTGTATGCGCAAACCCAATTGCAGAGTGTCTTCGGCATTAATCTTGTGGCTTTGGTTGATAATCAGCCGAAAGTGCTGAATCTGAAACAAGTTTTAGAATACTTCATTGTGCATCGTCGCGAAGTCGTCACGCGGCGGACGGTCTATTTGCTTCGACGGGCTCGGGCCAGAGGCCATGTTCTAGAGGGTCTCGCTGTCGCGCTATCGAACATTGATCCGATGATTGAACTGATCAAAGCCAGTGCTGATGCGCAGGAAGCCAGAGAGAAACTGTTGGCCCAGTCTTGGCGTTCAGACACGGTGATGCAGATGTTGGAGCGAGCAGGTCCCGATGCTGCAAAACCTGATGATCTTGATGAGCAATATGGGCTTAAGGCAGACGGTGAATATTTTTTATCTCCCGAGCAAGCGCAAGCTATTCTCGAAATGCGGCTCAATCGTCTGACGGGTCTTGAGCAAGAGAAACTGCTCGAAGAGTATCGCGAAATTATTGATAACATCGCTGATTTACTTGAGATTTTGACCCTTCCCGAACGATTGTTGGCTTTAATTAAAGAAGAGCTTGAGCAAATTCGGGATGAATATGGCGATGAACGCCGATCTGAAATCGTTGAATCTCAAGAAGATCTGACGATGGAAGATTTGATTACGCCCCAAGATATGGTGGTGACCCTTTCAAATGGAGGTTACGCCAAGACTCAACCGTTATCCGATTATCAAGCACAAAAGCGGGGTGGGCGAGGCCGCTCGGCTAGCGCGGTGAAGGATGAGGATTTTATTGACAAGTTGTTGGTGACCAACAGCCACGATACGCTGCTGTGCTTTACGAATTTGGGCAAAGTGTATTGGTTAAGAACCTTTCAAATCCCCATTGCCAGTAGGGCTGCTCGAGGCCGACCGATCGTCAACATTCTGCCGCTAGCCGAGGATGAAAGGATCACGGCGATGCTGCCGGTGGAGGGCTACCACCCTGAGCAATTCATTTTGATGGCGACCACGAATGGCACAGTTAAGAAGACACCTCTGCTTGATTTTTCTCGCCCCCGAAGTTCCGGTTTGATCGCGATAGAATTAGAAGAAGGCAACACGTTAGTGGGCGCATCAATTACTGACGGGCAATCCGACATTATGTTGTTTAGCTCCGGTGGGCGAGCAATTCGGTTCAAAGAGGATAATGTTCGTGCGATGGGACGCGGTGCTCGTGGCGTTCGAGGGATCAAGCTACGATCAGCAGAAACCGTGATTGCCTTAATCGTGCCGGACTCGGATGGTGTTTTACTGCTTGCCAGTGAAAACGGCTATGGTAAGCGAACCACCGTCGATCAGTTCTCTGTGATCGGCCGCGGCGGTCAGGGGGTTATCTGCATGAAATTGTCTGACCGAAATGGTGCGCTTGTGGGTGCAGCCGAGGTGGGGGATGAGGATGAGGTCATTCTGATCAGTGATCAGGGGACCTTGGTTCGTACCAGGGTCTCCGAGGTTTCCACGCAAGGGAGGAATACCCAAGGTGTCCGCTTGATTAATTTAAGTGAGGGGGAGGCGCTCGTGGGTGTCGCTTCGTTTGAGGAGCCGGAAGAGGGTGTTCAAACTGAAGGCTTGGATGCTGACGATGGAGAGCATGATGGGGTACAGGGCCTGTCTGCCGAGCAAGCAGCGGCAGAGCGACCAGCAGAGAACGGTCTGATCGAGGATAATAGTGATGACTGATGCTTCGTCACCTGAGCAAGATCTTAGCGCGCTCAGGGCCGAAATCGATGATCTAGATGATCAATTGTTAGGGCTGATTAATCGTCGAGCAGCCTGTGCTCAGCAAGTGGCGGCGGTGAAGCAGGCTGAGGCCGGCGATGGCGCGGCGATATTTTATCGCCCTGAGCGCGAAGCCCAGGTGTTAAGACAAGTCATAGCGCGCAATCATGGCCCCTTGAGTCACGACAAGGTGAGTTTAATTTTTCGTCAAATCATGTCGGCTTGTCTGGCATTAGAAGAGCCGATGAAAGTCGCCTATTTGGGGCCGCAAGGTACATTCACGCAACAAGCGACGCTCAAGCATTTTGGCGATGCCGTTAATGGTCAGCCCCATGTTACGGTCGATGATGTCTTTCGGGAGGTAGCTGCTGAGAACTGTCACTATGGTGTTGTCCCAGTGGAAAACTCTACCGAAGGTGTGGTCAGTCACACGCTTGACAACTTTCTAACCGCCTCATTGCTGATTTGCGGAGAGTGCGAACTCAAGGTTCAGCATCATTTCATGGCAGTATCCGCTGATGCACCGATTAGGCGGATCTATGCTCACCAGCAAACATTTGGTCAATGTCGTCGTTGGTTGGATGTCCATTACCCTGATGCAACCCGAGTCGTAACCAGTAGCAATGGCCAAGCAGCCAAACAGGCCAAAGAAGATCCTGAATCGGGGGCCATCGGTGCTGAAGTTGCAGCCGCACTCTACGGGCTCTCGATCATTGCTCGACAGATCGAAGACTTAGCGGATAACACGACTCGTTTTTTGGTCGTTGGCAGAGAGCCCGTTGGACCCAGCGGCAACGATAAAACCTCAATCATGGTGTCAACCCACAACCAGCCAGGCGCTTTGTTTAAAGTGTTAGAGCCGTTTCATCGCCATGAAGTTTCAATGACATCAATCGAGACCAGACCCTCCAAGCAAGGGATGTGGTCTTATGTGTTTTTTATTGACTTTGATGGGCACAGTGCGGACCTGCGGGTTCAACAACTGTTAGCCGATGTAAAGCAAGATGCGCTTGAAATAAAATTACTGGGAAGTTATCCCAAAGCATTGAGGATGAGCTGATGGGTTGGTTCCACGAGGCAGCAAATCCGGGAATTTTGAGCCTGGCGCCCTATCAGCCTGGATTGCCGGTTGAGGCATTGGAGCGGGAGTTAGGTATCACCGAGATTGTGAAGCTGGCAAGCAATGAGAATCCTTTGGGTCCAACGCCGAGATTAGTGGAAGAGCTCGATGTTGTCCTCGCGGAGAGTGCCCGTTACCCCGATGGCAGTGCTTACCAATTGAAGGCAGCCCTGTCCAAAAAGTTTGATGTGAGCGTTGATCAATTAACGATCGGCAACGGTTCGAACGATGTGCTCGAGTTGCTCGCTCGGGTATTCCTCCGGCCAGGCTTAAAGTCGGTGGTGCCCGCTCATGCTTTCGTTGTGTATCGATTGGTAACGGCGAGTTTAGGCGCAACCCTGGTGGAAGTACCCTGCGATGATTTTACGCCGGACCTAGAAGCGATGCTCGCAATGATCGACAGTGAAACCCGGATGGTGTTTCTGGCGAATCCGAATAACCCCACGGGCACCTGGGTCAAGCGGGATCAGTTGACCGCTTTTCTATCGGCAGTGCCTAAAACGGTATTGGTCGTGCTAGACGAAGCTTACGTAGAGTACGTGGAAGATTCCGATTACCCCAATGGACTGACCTTAATTGATCAATACCCCAACTTGATTGTCACTCGTACTTTTTCAAAGGCTTATGGATTGGCGGCGCTCAGATTGGGCTACGCCGTCAGCCATCCAGATATTGCGGATTTGATGAACCGTATTCGTCAACCATTCAATGTTAACAGTACCGCGCTAGCAGCGGGATTGCTGGCCCTTGAGGATGACGCTCACGTAAAACTGGGCGTCAAAGTCAATCGCGATGGCCTCAAGCAGCTGAATCTCGGATTGGAGGCCTTCAAGTTGCCCGTGATTCCGTCGGTGGGTAATTTTCTCACCTTCGATCTCGGTCGCGATGCCTTGCCGGTCTATCAGAGTTTGCTACAAGAAGGGGTGATCGTCAGACCGATCGGGGTCTATGGTCTGCCGAACCATTTACGCGTGTCGGTCGGGACAGAAACGGAGAATGCGTTTTTTCTGGCGGCATTAGGTCGCGTACTGGCAAAGCCATGAGTGTGCTGGGGATTGTCGGACTTGGGTTAATTGGCGGCTCAATGGCACTTGGCTACAAAGTAGCCTCAATTGAAAACCGAATCGTAGCGATGGACGTCGATCCCGAAGCCCTCGACTATGCATTAGACCGGGGAATTATCGATAGTGCTGTTGATAGCATTGCGGAGTTGACCCAAGTTGCTGACATCATTTGTCTTTGCACACCGGTTAAACAGTTGGCGTCGATTATTCCAGCGTTGAGCGATTATCAAGGGGTTGTAACCGATGTCGGCAGCGTGAAAGTGCCATTAATAGAAGCGACCGAAGAGCTATGGGGTGGTCTGCCCGGGAATTGGGTGCCCGGACATCCCATTGCTGGATCGGAGCAACACTCTGTTCGAGCGGCAAAAGCGGATTTATTTGCGAATCACAAAACGATACTGACGCCGATCGACGGGGTGAATCCGCAATGCTTGGACGAGGTCAAAGCGCTTTGGCAAAGCCTGGGAGCAGAGGTCATTACCATGACCGTCGCACACCACGATGATGTCCTTGCCCAAACCAGTCATTTACCCCATTTATTGGCTTACACTTTGGTTGATGTGTTGGCTGGGTTTGGCGATGAGCGAGAAGTTTTTGAGTACGCAGCGGGTGGTTTTAGGGATTTTTCGCGCATTGCCGCCAGCGACCCCGAGATGTGGCACGACATATTTCTGACCAACAAAACGGCGTTATTGCAACGGCTTAAGACGATGATTGCAGCGTTAGACGACACGGCAAGTATGATTGAAAACGGAGACTCCGACGCGCTTATGGTCAAATTAAGTCGAGCAAAAGCAGCGAGGGACTATTTCGCTGATTTACAGCAAGCCGACCGAAAGTTGCCATAGGACTGAAGCAGGGCAAGATCGTGGGTAAGACTCGAAGGTTAACGTTCGCAACTTGCGAAAGATTGGCATCACTCAAGATAGCCACCAATAAAGATAGCCATGAATGTGGCGCATCGGAGAACCGATGGGAAATCCGAGCTTAGCAATTGATCAGCGGCGGCGGGGTTGATGCCGCGAACACAAAACGTCGAGTACCAGGGTGCCAGCACAACAGTGTTGATTGCTATAGGCGAAGGAGAACGAAAGTGTCGAAACCCATTGTAATTGCCATTGATGGTCCGAGTGGGGCTGGAAAAGGTGCCGTTACCCATTCGTTGGCAATAAAAACAGGATTTCATATTTTAGACAGCGGAGCGTTGTATCGCTTGGTAGGGCTCGCCGCTCGGCGAGACGGGATCGATTTAGACCGTGAGGAACACATTGCCGATGTTGCGGCACATTTAGAGGTGGCATTTTTACCTGCCTCCTCAGGGCCGGAACCTTTTCAGGTCCTGCTGCGTGGCCAAGAAGTGACGGATGAAATACGAACGGATGCCGCAGGAGTTGATGCATCGCGGGTTGCCTCAATGCCAAGTGTTCGAGACGGACTCGCGCAATTGCAGCGTGCATTTCGAAAGGCGCCGGGTTTGATTGCGGATGGTCGGGATATGGGTACGGTGATTTTTACTGATGCAGCAGTCAAAATATTTCTTACCGCGAGCGCTGAAGTACGTGCCGAGCGGCGTTATAAGCAGTTGAAAAATAAGGGTATGGATGTTAGCCTTGCCGCCCTTCTGGAGAGTATTCGAGAGCGAGATGCCCGAGACGCGAGTCGACTTGTTGCGCCTTTGAAGCCTGCAGAAGATGCGATCATTCTAGACAGTTCAGCACTGAGTCTCGACGCAGTGCACGAGGCGGTCTGGGAAGTGGTCGAACAAAACGTATCACTGGGTGCCAACAGCTTCGCCGAGTGATGCGAAATTAATGAGACGAGTCTTTAGTTGGGAGACTTGACGAGGGTGACCTCGAAGGAAAGTGAATGAGCGAGAGTTTTGCAGAACTATTTGAAGAAAGTTTAAAAACAGTTGAATTGAAATCAGGGTCAATCATCACCGGTGTTGTGGTTGATATTGATTCAGAATGGGTAACGGTGCACGCCGGTCTCAAATCCGAGGGTGTCATTCCTCGAAGTCAGTTCTTGAATGAGAAAGGCGAGCTAGAAATAGAAGTTGGCGCGGCGGTTAAAGTCGCAATGGACGCTGTCGACGACGGATTTGGTGAAACCAAATTGTCTCGCGAAAAAGCCAAGCGTAATGAATCGTGGGAAGTCCTTGAAAAGGTCTACGAAGACCAAGAGGTCATTCAAGGTTATATCAGCGGCCGAGTGAAAGGTGGATTCACCGTCGAAATTAGAGACATTCGCGCGTTTTTGCCGGGATCGTTGGTTGATGTCAGGCCACTGCGAGATAACGAGCAGTTAGAAGGTCAGACCTTAGATTTTAAAGTGATCAAGCTTGATCAGAAGCGTAATAACGTGGTGGTCTCACGGCGATCTGTGCTAGAGGCTGAAAACAGCGTAGAACGTGAAGAATTACTGAAGAACTTGCAAGAAGGCCATGAGCTCAAGGGTATCGTTAAGAACCTGACGGATTATGGGGCTTTTGTGGACTTGGGCGGTATTGATGGTCTGTTGCACATTACGGACATGTCCTGGAAGCGCATTAAGCATCCGAGCGAAATTGTTGCGGTAGGGGATGAAATTGACGTCAAGGTGCTTAAGTTCGATCGCGATCGGAATCGAGTGTCATTGGGTCTCAAGCAGTTGGGTGAAGACCCATGGGTTGCAATTACGAGGCGCTATCCTGAAGGTGCTCGTACCATGGCGAAGGTCACTAACTTAACCGATTATGGTTGTTTTGCAGAGCTTGAAGAGGGTGTCGAAGGGCTTGTGCATGTGTCGGAAATGGACTGGACGAATCGCAATATTCACCCATCCAAAGTGGTCCAAGTGGGTGATGAAGTCGAGGTGATGGTTCTCGATATCGACGAAGAGCGCCGCCGCATTTCGCTCGGTATTAAGCAGTGTAAGGGTAACCCTTGGGAAGATTTCTCGGCGCTGCACAGTAAAGGGGATCGCATCAAAGGTTACATCAAGTCGATCACGGATTTCGGTATTTTCATCGGTCTTGAGGGTGAGATTGATGGCTTGGTCCATCTGTCTGATATCTCATGGAATGAACCTGGCGAGCAGGCGGTCCGACGATTTACTAAGGGCGACGAAATAGAGACGGTGATTCTTGCAATCGATCCAGAGCGGGAGCGAATTTCGCTCGGTCTCAAGCAGCTAGAACAAGACCCTTTCTCCGACTACGTTGCTGTAAACGACAAGGGTTCTATTGTTAAAGGCACGGTCAAAGAAGTGGATGCTAAGCAAGCGATTCTGCAGATGGCAGATGATGTCGAAGCGCTACTGAAAGCCAGTGACCTCTCAATTGATCACGTTTCTGATGCTAGAACGGCACTTTCTGTCGGCGACGAAGTCGAGGTTAAAATCGTTAACGTCGACCGAAAAAATCGCGGTCTTACCGTGTCGGTAAAAGCGAAGGATATTGCAGATGAGCAGACTGCAGTCAAAGAGCATCGTGAGCGGGAGGTTGCGGCGGTAACACCCGCAACGCTGGGTGATCTTATTAAGCAAGAGCAGGGCAAAGCTGCCTCTGACGCGGAATAAGTAAGCGATGACGAAATCAGAACTCATCGAGAAGTTGGCGGCCTCGCAAAGCCAACTCACAGCCAAGGATATGGAATTGGCCGTTAAGATGATTCTTGACCACATGTCCGATGCGCTCGCCCGAGGCGAGCGCATCGAGATACGTGGCTTCGGCAGTTTTTCACTGCATTATCGGGCGCCTAGGGTTGGGCGAAACCCAAAATCCGGGGAGTCGGTATCCTTACCTGGAAAGTACGTTCCTCATTTCAAACCGGGTAAGGAACTCCGCGAGCGAGTCAACAGTTCTCTGAATCCAGCAGACTGAGTACAAAGCTCTGCACGCCTTGATTGTCACGGTTCCTTGCCTTAGGTTGGTGCTTGCGATGGCTGAAAGGTAGTGATGCGATGACTTGGTTAAAACGCACCGTGTTTAAATTAGTGCTCCTGGTGCTCTTTCTCCTGCTGTTTGTATTGGCGACCGAAAACAGTAGCTTGGTCTCTTTGCAATTGATCTCTCTGAAGTCTCCCGAGTTGCCGTTGTCCTGGTGGCTGGTGGGTACTTTTTTGGTCGGGCTAACGCTCGGAAATGTCTGGTCCTCAGTGGCACATTGGTGGGTTAGGCGAGGGAGATAAGCATGCTGGGTCACCGAAATAATTGTGAGGATCAAAGTTCGATTCAGATCAAGATGCCACGGCGCCAGCGTTGTGGGGGTATCGGCTTGTGGCAGCCAGGGTATGACCTAACTGGATCACGCCATTGTGTGAGTACCTGCGATGATTGACGGGGGGCTTTTGGTCTTCCTGGTCTTGGGAGCAGTTGGTTTGGGCTGGTTTCTGGGTCGCCGGGAGCGTAAGCGGAGCCATTACTATGAAATGGGGCTTAGGCACCTTCTGAATGACGAGCCAGATCAGGCAGTTGCCACGTTGGTAACAGAGCTCGATTTTGAAAAAGACAGCATCGATACTCACCTAGCCTTGGGGGGGTTGTTGCGTCGGCGCGGTGAGCTTGAAAAAGCAGTTTTTGTGCATGAAAGTGTATTGAACAAAGCAAGGCTTGATCGGGCAACTCGCAACATGGTGCAGATTGAGCTTGCCAGAGATTACCTTCAAGCGGGATTGCTGGATCGTGCTGAAACGATGTCCATGAACTTGGCTGAGGAAAATCCTGAGTACAGAAGTGAGAGCTTAAAGGTTGCGTTGCAAGTCTATGAGCAAGAGCGTGACTGGTATAGGGCGATAGAGATCGCCCAACAAGTGACCGGCGGAGCGCAAGAAAGTAAGATTGAGAATGCAATCTCTCATTACTGCTGCGAATTGGCTGAACTTGCGATTGCCGAAGACAATATCGAGGCGGCAACAGACCATCTCACCAAAGCCATTGGCCATAACGCCAGTAATCCCCGGGTCAGCTTGCTTCAGGGCCAAGTGTCCCTCTCAAATCAAGATGCAAAAGCCGCGGTGCGTCATTTTGAGCGAGTCCTGGTGCAGAATCCGATCTACGTCAGTGAATCATTACTGCCATTGAAGTCAGCTTACCAATTATTGGCGGATCCTGATGGGTACCGTCAATACCTGACTCAGTGTTTGGAGCAGACACCGGCGATGGTTGTGGTGTTAGCCTTGGGACAAGTGATCGAGGAGCAAGAGGGTTCGGAGGCCTTGGCGCGATTCATTGCTAACCAAATGCAGGTTAACCCGAGTTTACGAGGTTTCGTTGAGCTGATTGAGATCAACTTGGTTCATGCCGAGGGTCGATTAGCGCACAACTTGACGCTCTTGAAGGACTTTGCGGAAGCCATGGTCAAAGAAAAGCCGGGCTATCGCTGTAATGATTGCGGTTTCGAAGGTAAGCGGATGCGTTGGCATTGCCCAAGTTGTCGTGAATGGGCGTCGATAGAGCCCCTATTGGGTCAAGACTCGGACTAGGCGCGGGCAACGTAAGTCCTAGCGGTGGGGCTCACGTGTTAAATCGGATGGCCGCTTCAGCCTAATGCGCTGCTCGCCACCTCGCACCCGTGTCGATCTCATGCCGGTCTACTCAGCACGTCAAGGACCCAACAACCTAGGAACTCAAGCGCGATCGCGTCGGCCAATCGTCGGCCAATCAATAGGGTTATGCGGTTGCGAATGGCAGGATCCGTATTCAACTGGATGGCCGGCCAGCCGTTCCGGGCTCGCCGATGCCAGGGAGGCTTGGCTAGGCCCTGGCAAGTCAGGCCAATCACGCTAGCCTTGAAAGCTATGCCCTCACCCTGCTGAAGCGCATGGCTCACAACAGCGAATGATTCAAGTGTACAAAGCATTCGCTGGGATCGCCTAAGGTGGGCCGTCTAATGTGGCCGTCAGATGTCAAAGTCGTCGCATTGGGCTATTACCTGTAAATTTACTTAAGGAGACGTTGATGTTGATCAACCCAGCTAAGGCGCTTTGGATGGCGAGCTTTTATCTTTTTTTGACAAGTGGCCTTGTCCAAGCAGAAACGGAAGGTAAGCTTCGGAATAACCTCGAGGCGAGTATCGAAGTTGTGAATATTAACCAAGCTGATGCGGCAACTATAGCCGCGACGCTTGAAGGTATCGGTTTGCGGCGAGCGAAAGCCATTGTTGAATATCGAACCCGCTATGGTCGATTTTTCTCGGCGGAAGAGCTCTCGGCGGTTAAGGGAGTTGGCTTGAGAACCGTAGAGCGAAATGCCCACCGGATTCGCCTAGATGATCGAGAATCAGAGGAACGAGAGTGAGGCGATCGAGAGAAGATGGGCTCAACCACCCTCATGACCGGAGGCACGCCGTAGCAAGGCTTTGGCCGAGTCTGGGTCCGTAAAAATCGGGGGTTACCCAAGTGAGCTTCCCATAACGATCAAGGCCTGCAATCGCAGGCCTTGATGTGTATGGCTCCCCGACCTGGGCTCGAACCAGGGACCCAATGATTAACAGTCATTTGCTCTACCAACTGAGCTATCGGGGATCATTGGAGGAAGCGATTCTACGGGGATAGGGCCGCAGCGTCAATCCGATCAACGCACATTGGGCGGATACTTAAGGCATAATAGTGAGTCTTAGGATCAGTTCGGTTTGATGCATGAAGTCAACGCCCTTTCAGGTGGTTTCAAAGTTTTCTCCCGCGGGTGATCAACCTGCTGCTATCGCCTCTTTGGTGGAGGGGATTGACTCGGGCTTAGCTTCGCAAATGCTGTTGGGTGTGACGGGATCAGGCAAAACTTACACCGTGGCAAACGTGGTGGCGGCCGTGCAAAGACCAACTTTGGTGATGGCACCAAACAAGACCTTGGCGGCGCAACTCTATGGTGAGTTCAAGGCATTTTTTCCAAATAACTCGGTCGAGTACTTCGTCTCCTACTATGATTATTATCAGCCAGAAGCTTATGTGCCCTCGTCTGATACTTATATCGAAAAAGATGCTGCCATTAACGATCACATCGAGCAAATGCGGCTTTCAGCAACCAAAGCGCTTTTAGAGCGACGAGATGCGTTGGTGGTGGCCTCGGTGTCGAGTATTTACGGGCTCGGAGATCCAGAAGCTTATTTACAAATGGTGATGCATCTCGATCGAGGTGATCGCGTTGATCAGCGATTTATTCTACGGCGATTGGCGGAGTTGCAATATACTCGCAACGATCTTGAGTTGCGTCGCGCGACCTATCGAGTCAAAGGCGATGTGATAGATATTTTTCCGGCCGAGTCCGACAAGCAAGCCATCAGGATCGAGTTGTTTGATGACGAGATCGAACAAATTACTTTGTTCGATCCCCTGACGGGTGCGGTGATACGAAAAGTACCGAGAATTACAATTTTTCCCAAGAGCCACTATGTCACTCCAAGAGAGACCATGGAGCGATCCATTGATTTGATCAAGGCAGAGCTCCAAGTCCGTCTTAAGCAACTTCAGGACAATAATAAACTGGTCGAGGCTCAGCGCCTCGAACAGCGCACTCGGTATGATCTCGAGATGATCAAAGAGCTGGGGTATTGCAATGGCATCGAAAACTACTCTCGCTATTTATCCGGTCGCGCAGCCGGTGAGGCACCGCCGACTTTATACGATTATTTGCCCGACGATGCACTGCTAATTATTGACGAGTCTCACGTTTCAATTCCCCAGATTGGCGCTATGTTTAAGGGTGATCGTGCTCGTAAGCAAACGCTTGTCGAGTTTGGCTTTCGTTTACCGTCCGCCCTGGATAATCGGCCTTTACAATTTGAAGAGTGGGAGGCGCGGGCGCCCCAAGCCATTTATGTGTCGGCAACGCCCGGCCCTTACGAGAACGAAAGAGTGGGCCAGGTGGTGGAGCAAGTGGTTAGACCCACCGGTTTGGTCGATCCAGCGATAGAAGTCCGGCCCGCGAAAACGCAAGTTGATGATGTTCTTGGTGAGATCAGGTTGAGAGTCGCTGCGTCCGAGCGGGTCTTAATCACAACTTTGACAAAGCGGATGGCCGAAGACTTGACGGATTATCTCGACGAGAATGGTGTTCGAGTCCGCTATTTGCATTCTGATATCGATACCGTCGAGCGGGTCGAGATCATTCGTGACCTGCGGTTGGGTGAATTCGACGTGTTGGTGGGCATCAATTTGCTGCGGGAGGGTCTGGATATGCCAGAGGTGTCCCTGGTCGCAATTTTAGACGCAGATAAAGAAGGATTCCTACGCTCTGACCGCTCTCTGATTCAGACCATTGGGCGAGCAGCTCGAAACCTTCAAGGCAAGGCAATTCTTTACGGCGATCAGATCACCAATTCGATGCGGCGCGCAATTGATGAGACCGAACGGCGGAGAGCAAAACAAGAGGAATTCAATAAAACGCATGGTATCCAGCCCGTCAGTGTTCAAACCGATGTCGCTGACATTATGGAAGGTGCACGAAGCCCTGACTCAAAAGGTGCTAAGTCGAAGCGTAGTCAAACAGGCAAGGCAAAACGAGTGCAGCTGAGTGACGAAGTATTTGCCTCTACCGAAGCCGTGGAGAAAAATATTGTCGCCCTCGAGAAGGAAATGTTCGCGTTGGCAAAGGACTTAGAATTCGAAGCCGCCGCAAAAGTTCGAGACAAAATCGAGCAACTGCGAGATCAGTTTGTTCGAACCTAGGCATCCAATGATGAATTTGGTATATTGCGCGCCTTGCAAGCACATTGCGGAAGGCCACCCGATACTCCTCTAGGAAACCGGCGTGCAGGCTTAAGGGGTGCATCGCTGATGGTGCGACCAGTAGGTGAAGCATGTGCACAGGACAATAGGAACGTAGCTCAGTTGGTTAGAGCATCGCCTCGACAAGGCGAGGGTCGTCGGTTCGAATCCGACCGTTCCTACCACTTTTTGGCGCAGCGAGTGCCCCAACACGACTAACCGCACGTGGCCTTTGGTAGGGGTCACCACTGAAAGGAGATGCGTTATGCCCACCATTGTGCTGCCTGATGGCAGCGAAAAACAGTTCGAACAAGCCGTAAGCGTTCACGAAGTAGCCGCGTCTATTGGCGAGGGCTTGGCCAATGCTGCACTGGCAGGCAGGGTCGACGGTGAATTGGTGGATACCAGTTTTACGATTGAGACCGATGCCACTGTTGCCATCGTGACTGCAAGGGATGACGAAGGGATTGACGTGCTCAGGCATTCCTGCGCGCATCTGATGGCGCAAGCGGTACAGGAATTGTTTCCCTCTGCTCAAGTGACCATTGGCCCAACGGTTGAAGACGGTTTTTATTATGATTTCGCGTATGAGCGGCCTTTTACGCCCGAAGATCTTACGAAAATTGAAAAGAAGATGAAGTCCTTAGCAGACCTGGGGCAGACGGTGACTCGCTCGCTCATGTCGCGTGATGAGGCGGTAGCACTGTTTAAGACCAAGGGTGAAGACTATAAGGTCGATATTTTAAATAGCATTCCTGACACCGAAGACTTGTCGTTCTACCAACAGGGTGACTTCATTGATCTGTGCCGAGGTCCCCACGTGCCGAGCACACGCCACATTAAAGCGTTTAAGTTGACGAAAGTTGCAGGTGCTTATTGGCGGGGTGATTCCAACAACGAAATGTTGCAGCGTATTTATGGAACTGCTTGGGGCGATAAGAAGGCGCTTAAGGCCTATCTTTTCCGGTTGGAAGAGGCAGAGAAGCGGGATCATCGAAAGTTGGGCAAGCGCTTGGATCTTTTTCATACCCAAGAAGAAGCCCCTGGAATGGTGTTTTGGCATCCCAGAGGATGGCAAATTTGGCAGACGCTAGAGCGATACATCAGAGACGTTCAGATGCGCCATGGCTACCAAGAAATACGTACCCCTCAGCTGGTTGATATGAGTTTGTGGCAGAAGTCCGGTCATGCCGATAAGTTTGGTGATGGTATGTTCTCCGTCGAGTCGGATAACCGGCAATATGCGTTGAAGCCGATGAATTGTCCCTGTCACGTGCAAGTTTTCAATCAGGGGCTCAAGAGCTACCGAGAGTTACCCATTCGATTAGCAGAGTTTGGTTCGTGTCATCGCAATGAGCCGTCCGGTACGTTACAAGGCATTATGCGTGTCCGGGGTTTTGTGCAGGATGATGCGCACATTTTCTGCCGTGAAGACCAAATCCAAGGTGAAGTCTCCGAGTTCATCGATGTGTTATCGGCGGTGTATCGTGATTTTGGGTTTGATGAAATCGTGATCCGGTTGTCGACTCGACCCGAGCAACGAGTGGGATCGGATGAAATTTGGGACAGAGCTGAGCAGGCGCTGGCCGATGCCTTGGACGCAAAATCACTGTCCTGGCAAATGTTGCCTGGAGAGGGTGCATTTTATGGTCCGAAAATTGAGTTCTCTCTGAAAGACTGTCTCGGCAGGGTTTGGCAATGTGGCACCATACAGGTAGATTTTTCGATGCCAGACCGATTGGATGCGCAGTACGTGGCTGAGGATGGCAGTCGCCAAGTACCGGTAATGTTGCATCGGGCAATGCTCGGGTCCTTTGAGAGATTCATAGGCATTTTGATTGAGCATTATGCGGGCGACTTCCCCGTTTGGCTCGCGCCAGTTCAAGCGATGGTGCTCAACATTACCGATAGCCAGTCGACCTATGTCGATGAAGTAGTGACCCAGTTGGTGGGTGCCGGACTCCGTGTCGAATCTGACACCCGGAATGAAAAAATTGGTTTTAAAATTCGAGAGCATACTTTGCAGAAGATTCCCTACCTTTTGGTGGTGGGTGATCGAGAGCGGGAGTCGGGGCAAGTCGCGGTACGCGCCCGAGGCGGGGAAGATTTGGGTTCTATGCCAGTCGCGGACTTTTTGACATTAGTGCGAAAAGATGAAGAAAAAAAGGGACGAACGCTCTGATTTTGCTATAATGCCCGGCCTTATGGCCTGAAGGAGGCTTTGGAATCAAAAAAGACGGTTCAAAAAAAACTCGAATAAACGACGATATCCTAGCGACAACAGTGCGTCTGATCGGAGCTACCGGGGAACAAGTCGGTATTGTCTCAATTGCTGATGCCTTAAAAGCGGCACAAGAAGCTAAGTTGGATTTAGTGGAAATTGCGCCTGACGCAGACCCGGTCGTTTGCAAGATTCTTGATTACGGCAAACACATATTCGAGGCAAAGAAAGATAAAGCGGCGGCGCGTAAAAAACAGCGACGCATGCAAGTAAAAGAAATGAAGTTCCGACCAGGAACGGAAGAGGGAGACTATCAGGTAAAACTACGCAACCTGACCCGTTTCCTAACAGACGGTGACAAGGCCAAAGTAACACTACGTTTTCGTGGTCGAGAAATGGCACACCAAGAACTCGGCATGGATTTGCTCAAGCGAATTGAAGCAGATTTAGCAGAGATCGGATCAGTTGAAATGTTTCCAAAAATGGAAGGACGGCAACTGACCATGGTGATTGCACCGAACACGAAGAAGAAAGGCAGCAGTGAGGCAATAGCCTAACAAGTTCGCGAATGCGAATGCCGAGATGGGCAATACCGCCCCCGGCGCAGCCTAGGAGAGTCGCTTACGTTAGCGAAGCTAGTCCTTATCGGGCTAGGAAAGACGTGAGTAGGCACCATTAACATGAGCAATGCGGAGTTCGATCATGCCAAAACTGAAAACCAGTAGTGGTGCTGCCAAGCGCTTTAAGAAAACAGCGAAAGGCTATAAGCACCGTCAATCCTTCAGGAACCACATCCTGACCAAAAAGTCGACGAAGCGGAAACGTCACCTGCGAAGTATGAAAGCCATTGCGCCAAGCGATGCGCCGCTCATTCGTAGAATGCTGGGTCACTAATTGCCCTTTCATCGAGCTTAAAGATGATGGAAATCATCCTGAGGATTAACCAATGCCAAGAGTAAAAAGAGGTGTCACCGCGCACCGTCGCCATAAAAAGGTGATGAAAGCGGCAAAAGGGTATTACGGAGCAAGAAGCCGTGTCTTTCGTGTCGCAAAGCAAGCAGTAACCAAGGCCGGTCAATATGCTTACCGCGACCGTAAAGTCAAAAAACGCGTATTCCGAGGCCTATGGATTCAGCGAATCAATGCAGCAGCTCGCGAGCACGGCTTGTCTTACAGCCGCATGATTAACGGGCTTAAGAAAGCCAATGTCGACATCGATCGTCGGGTTCTAGCGGACCTTGCGATGCATGAGGTTGACGCGTTTGCAGCGCTTGCCGAAAAGGCCAAAGAGGCGCTAGCAGCAGCCTAAACCTTCCGGTGTGCGTGTGCACAATTGAACAAGGTAGAGGAATCTCGATGTCCGATTTAGAAGCGCTTCTCGATGAAGCGCTCGCGGCGGTGTCGCGGGCGTCCAACGTTGCCGATGTTGAGAATTTGCGAATCCAACAGTTGGGCAAGAAAGGGGCGATGACTGGCTTGCTCAAAACGCTCGGGCAACTCCCAGAAGCGGAGCGGCCCGCGGCTGGGGCAGAAATCAACCGAGCCAAGAAAAAGTTGGAAGGTGCGTTACAGAATCGCAAACGCGCACTAGAGCAGATTGAGGCGGAAGCAGCCGCCGCGGCGAACGCGATCGATGTGACCTTGCCCGCTCGTGGCGTCGCTCAGGGCTCTCTCCATCCCGTATCAATCGTTCTCGATAGAATCGAACAATTTTTTCATTCGGTGGGATTCGATTCGGTTCGGGGCCCCGAGATCGAAGACGATTACCACAACTTCGAAGCACTAAACTTGCCGGAGCACCATCCGGCGAGGGCCATGCACGATACATTTTATGTGACGGACAGTTTGTTGCTGCGGACACATACGTCACCCGTTCAAGTGAGAACGATGGAATCTCGTAAACCGCCTTTCCGTATTATTTGCCCGGGCAAAACGTATCGAGTTGACCCACCTGATCCTTCCCATCTGCCGATGTTTCACCAAGTAGAAGGGCTAATGATTGATGAACAATGCAGCTTTGCAGATCTCAAGGGTATCATTACAGAGTTTCTACAGGTGTTCTTCGAGCGCGAAGACCTAATGGTTAGGTTCAGGCCCAGTTACTTTCCGTTTACAGAGCCGTCAGCAGAAGTCGACGTGCAATGCGTTCATTGTCTAGGAGCCGGCTGTCGGGTCTGCTCGAACACGGGGTGGCTCGAAGTCATGGGTTCGGGCATGGTCCACCCTAGGGTGCTAGAAATGTCAGGCATAGATTCAGAGCGCTTCTTGGGCTTTGCCTTTGGCATGGGGCCTGAACGGCTCGCTATGTTGCGGTATGGTGTTTCAGATATGCGCCATTTTGTTGATAGCGATGTGCGGTTCCTGGAGCAATTCCGATGAAGTTCAGTGAACAATGGCTGCGAGAATGGGTTAACCCGCCGTTGACAACTGCGGACCTGGTCAGTCAGATCACAATGGCTGGATTAGAAGTCGATGGCGTCGAACCCGTAGCAGCATCTCTTTCGAAAGTGGTTGTTGGTGAGGTGCTAGAAACTAGCCCCCATCCCAATGCGGATAAGTTACAGGTTTGTAGGGTATCAAGCGGCGAAGAAGTCTTTCAAGTGGTGTGTGGTGCCCCCAACGCAAGGGCGGGTATTAAAGTTCCCTTTGCTTTGGTTGGCGCAAAGTTAGATGACTTTAAGATCAAAAAAGCAAAATTGCGTGGCGTAGAGTCTTTCGGAATGTTGTGCAGCGAGAGAGAGCTCGGTTTAAGCGACCAGCATGAGGGGTTAATGGAACTCGCTGCCGATGCGCCGCTCGGAGAGGATATTAATCGGTATCTGGACTTAGAAGATAATATCATTGAGGTGGACTTAACGCCGAATCGCAGTGATTGTCTGGGGATCATCGGTCTGGCGCGAGAGGTCGGTTTGATGAATGACCTCGACGTTTGTATGCCAGCGATCAAAGAGACGAAGGCCGCCATCAAAGATCGATTGGAAGTAAAGCTTGATGCGGGTGAAGCCTGCCCTCGATTTGTCGGTCGAGTTTTACAGGGTATCGACCTGTCGGCAGCATCGCCTCTGTGGCTGGTCGAAAAGCTAAGGCGCTCCGGAATTCGCGCCATTGATCCGGTGGTTGATGTCACGAATTTTGTGATGCTTGAGCTCAATCAGCCAATGCATGCTTACGATGCGAGTAAACTGTCGGGAGGCATTACGGTTCGGCGATCTGTTCAAGGTGAAACCCTAACCCTGCTTAATGGCAATACCTTAACGCTTGCGCAAGACTCATTGCTAATTACGGACGAGTCTGGGCCTATTGGCTTAGCGGGGATCATGGGCGGTGCGACGACTGCGGTCAATGAGGATACTCAAGATATTTTTCTAGAAGCCGCGTACTTTTCGCCAATTGCCGTGGCTGGCCGAGCGCGCACTTATGGCATGCACACTGATGCAGGTCATCGCTTCGAGCGAGGCGTTGACTATCGTGGACAAGTCAGAGCGATAGATCGAGCAACCGAATTAATTTTGGCCATTGCGGGGGGGCAAGCAGGTCCGGTAGTTGATAGCGTCAATGAGGCCAATTTGCCGCTGGTGAGTCGGGTGAGGTTGCGTGCGGCGCGAGTCGAACGCGTGCTCGGGATGGCGATCGACGCAGCCAGTATTGAAAATATTCTGCGACGGCTTGAGTTTGATTTTGAGATGGATGCAGGGTCAGATGAAACGGCGTGGTGGATCGAATCTCCTTCCCATCGATTTGATATTGCAATCGAAGCCGATTTGATTGAAGAAATCAGCAGAATCATCGGCTATGACGCGTTGCCAGTGACGAGGCCCACGGCCGAGCTGGCCATGCTGGCTCGCACCGAGACCCGAACAGAAGTGGGTGCAATCAAACAAATTCTTGTCAATCGGGGATACAACGAGGCGATTAATTACAGCTTTGTTGACGGCACCGCACAAGCATCACTCACTCCTGATTTGAAAGCAGTCGAACTTAAGAATCCTCTGTCTAGCGAAATGAGCGTGATGCGAACATCCTTGTTACCTGGACTGCTTTCAGCGGTCGCGCACAATCAAAATCGCCAGCAGTGGGATCTAAAATTGTTCGAGGTAGGCACGGTGTTTTCTCAGCAGAGTGAAATCGTTTTGTTTGACGGCATCGATCAGCGTCAGCATCTCTCGATGGTATTAACTGGACGTAGGTTGCCGGAACGCTGGAGCCACAATTCGGAAACAATTGATTTCTTTGATCTAAAAGGGGATGTGGAGGCCATACTGGGGCGAGATGTACAGTGTGATGCCATGTTGTTACCGGGGCTGCAGCAAGGTCAAAGCGCTAGCTTGCAACTGGGTGGTCGAACGGTAGGTAAGATCGGTTTGTTGTCAGCTGAGGTAGCCAAGCAGTACCAACTTCGAGCGCCGGTGTTCGCAGCTGAGATTGATCTGATGGAGGTGTTAGATCGAATCGTTCCCAGGGTCGGCGAGATTTCAAAATTTCCAGAAGTGCGACGAGATATCGCAATCTTAATTGATCGAGATATAACTGCTAGCAGTTTGCGGCAAGAGATTGAGGTCTGCGCAGGAGTGTCTTTACTGAATTTAAAGTTGTTTGACGTTTATATGGGTAAAGGTATTGATCCTGAAAAGAAAAGTGTTGGATTAGGCTTGACCTTCCAGCACCCTTCGCGCACTCTAACTGACGATGAGGTTAATACTGCGATGGCAGCAGTGATCGACGGTTTGTCTAACCGATTTCAGGCACAGTTGAGGTAGCGACTATGAGTGCTTTAACGAAAGCAGAAATGGCCGAGCAATTGTTCGAAGAGCTAGGTCTTAACAAGCGAGAAGCCAAAGAGATTGTTGAAGCGTTTTTCGAAGAGATTCGTCTGTCCCTTGAGTCGAACGAACAGGTGAAAATCTCGGGGTTTGGTAATTTTGACTTGCGCGACAAGCGCTCTCGGCCCGGACGTAACCCCAAAACCGGGGAAGATATTCCCATTTCAGCCCGGCGGGTAGTGACGTTTAAACCGGGGCAAAAGCTAAAGGCGCGAGTAGAGACCTATGCAGGACCAGACAGCGACTTCTGATCTTCCAGTCATTCCGGGTAAACGGTATTTCACCATTGGTGAAGTTAGCGTTCTCTGTGCGGTTAAGCCGCATGTGCTGCGTTACTGGGAACAAGAGTTCCCGCAGCTTTCTCCAGTCAAGCGGCGAGGTAACCGGCGTTATTATCAGCGTCAGGATGTTCTGATGATTCGCCAAATTCGAGCTTTGCTTTACGATCAGGGCTTCACCATTACCGGGGCCCGTCAGCGGTTGTCTGGCGATGCGCAAAAACAAGATAAAACTCAAGCAAAGCAGTTAATCAAACAAATGATTGCGGAACTCGAGGAAGTCCTGAGCGCGATCAAACAATAGAACGCTGTTCTCAGCTGGCGTCTGAGTTAGCCCAGGTTTTTTAGGTTAGATTCGCGTCACCGATGCTGGTAGAATTGCGTCCGTCCGGGGCGTAGCGCAGTCTGGTAGCGCACCACACTGGGGGTGTGGTGGTCGTAGGTTCAAATCCTGCCGTCCCGACCAATTTTAAATTCCTAGGTCGTCGAAAGTCTCTTTTTTTTAAAGTCTCTGTTTTTAAAGTCTCTTATCTCTCTCCTGATGTTGTAATAGCCATTTGGATTCAAGCTCCTCCAGTGAAATCGAGGGTACTTTTAACCGTGCTTTTAACGGAAGCCACGGTGTATTGACTTCTCGACGGTATCTAAGCAGAACTTTACGGTCAAAGTGGCGGCGGTTGCAGTCAGATCCTGAGGTCCCCGTCTATGGCGGCACCAACACCATTCCAAAGCAGGATGATGATAGAAGGGTGTTCTGAAAAAACCGTTTCGTAAAAACCAGCCAGGTACGGCAGGGTTTACATCAGTGGGGTCCCAGCCAATTTCGCCTCCTGAGACGTCTTCTGGGACTGTATTGATCAAATAATCTCCATTCATTAGTGAATAGGCCCGCGAAAATACCGCGAGACTTTTCACTACTTACCGTGCAATTGACGGTATATTGGGTAATGCCTGTCGATAAATTCACACGCGGAAAGACCCTGTTTGAACACTGCCGAGCGAGCGCGATATGAACCAGTCACCCAATACTTTGACAACTGCTGATCGGGTTGAGATTCACGAACTACCGGGTCGGTATGGGGATGCAATCGATGATCGAGATTGGGCGAAACTCGATACCGTATTTACACAGGATGCTGTGTTTGATTTAACCGGGGTGGGTTCTCGAGTGTGCAATGGTATCGACGATATTAAGGTCTTTATGGAGTCGGAGGCCGCCCATCCTCGTACCCACATGATGACCAACATTTATGCTGAATCCGATGAGCGTGGTGTTGAGTTGCGTTTTCGTATTGTCGCATTAATCGGTAAGGGCTTAACGTCGACCGCTAGCTACTACGACAAACTGGTTAAAACGGATAGCGGTTGGCGTACCTATCACCGAGTTGTGACGAGCCGGCGTCGGGATAAGCGTAATGCCGAAGTTGATCTCAACGGCATCGCTCTATAGCACCAAAGAGGTTCACGCCGAGCACTGTTCGTCAGCCGCTGCTGCCGAGTCTTTAATTATCGATCGTGCACCCGTACCGGTAGATCCGTAATGCCACGGATAAAGCTGGAATTGAGATATTGGGCGTCACCGACCACTTCGACTTGACTGAAGCGGGCCATGATCTCTTCCCATAGCACGCGTAGTTGCATTTCTGCAAGCCGATTACCCAAGCAACGATGAATACCATAGCCAAAAGATAAGTGCTGACGCACATTCGGTCGATCAATGATCAGTCGGTTGGGGTCAGCAAAATGACCTTCATCCCGATTACCAGACAAATACCAAATAGCTAACTTATCTAGCTTTCGGATTTGATGCCCGCCGATTTCGACATCTTCCATTGCGGTTCGACACATGTGGGCGACAGGGCTTTGCCATCGAACAATTTCAGACACCATATTGGGGATCAAATCTAGATTTCGACGCAGCTTGTCGTATTCTTCGGGGAACTGGTTTAACGCCTGTACGCCAGCGCTGATAGAATTACGGGTGGTGTCGTTGCCGCCAACAATCAATAGCAAAACATTGCCCAGGAATTCGTTGGGTGCCATGTTCTTCGTGGCATCGCCATGGGCAAGAAAAGAGATGAGGTCCTCGCCTGGGGTGGTCGATGCTTGTCGTTGTTGCCAAATCTCATTGAAGTATTCAAAACATTTCCAGATTTCAGCAAAACCTTCGGCCGGCGTTTCAAAATAGTCTGGGTCACCGATTCTTTCCACGGTATCTGACCAGTGAATCAATTTGTGGCGATCCTCTTGAGGCACGTCAAAAAGTGTTGCCAACATTTGGCCGGTTAGCTCAACAGAAACTTCCCGTACCCAGTTAAAGGTCTCACCCCGGGGAAGCCCATCTAAAATGGCCGACGCACGCTGTCGAATCAGTCCCTCCATCGCCGCCAGGCGGGCGGGTGTGAACATCGGTGCAACGGCTTTCCGCTGCACATCATGTACGGGTTGGTCTTGCATGATAAACATGGGTAAATGAAATAAATCCGGCGGCGGTTCATTGAGCGGTTGGCCGCCGAGGCGAATACCGCCATTCATAATATCGGATGAAAAAAGATGTTGGTGGGTATCAACGTATTTAACGTCTTTAAATTCTGTAATTGACCAGTAGCGTCCATATTGACTTTGCTCGGTCAGGTGCACAGGCGCTTCTTTGCGGAGACGCTCAAATACAGCCAACTCTTTGTTTTGCTCAAACCAATCGCCGTTGCCTGGATCCAGCTCAGATAGCGGAAGATCCTCGGGTTGTGTTGAGGCCTCGATTTTCCATCGTGCTCGTGTTTCGGCATTTGATGTTGGCTCGAGTTTCCAATCCTGCTGGGTTTCTTCTGTCATGACATTGATCCTTGAGCTGTGTACAACGGTCTATCTCCCTGTATCCATGAGTCTAGCGATGAAATGGGTTTTGATGCAATTGACGCGGGTTTTGAAAAAATTAGGGCTTCGCCGCCCAAAACCGGTCTTGGCTTATGGCCTGGATAGCCGGGTGGGATTCTTTTGTAGCTCCGGATTTGATTTCACCAGGGCTTGGTACAGGCTTAAATTGTAACGAGCCCCCGTTAGCCCAGTGTGTTCCAGTGGATTATCTGTTTCTGCCTGAATGCTGAGACGCTCTGCCAATCGGTTACCGCTGAGGTCCCGATGTCCCTGACCCCAAGCCATCGAAGGTAGGTCAAGCACGAAATAGTGGAATAGTTGTCGCCAGCTTTGACCCTCACCCCGAAAAAGGTGATCAATAAATGAGATATCAAACCACGCATTGAAGCCAACCATGAGTAGCGACCTTTGCTCCGAGACTCGAGCGGTAAACTCGATGAGCTTCGCGACTGCTTGCCGCTCTGAAATAAATCCCCTTTCTTGCCACAGCTCCACCGAGAAACCATTGACGGCCGCAGCGCCGGGTTCCGTCCGCTCAGGATGTTCAGGCATGATTCGGAGGAACAGGCGGTCGACGGGAGTACCATCAAGTTCGGTAATGATCATGCCAATGTCGATCATTTCGTGAAAGCCGGGTCGCAATCCGGTGGTCTCAACGTCGACAAAAGCCAGCAACCATTGATCTTTTTGAATTTCTGCGGGTAGCAGGGTATCTGCCAGAAGGATCTGAGGTAGCCATACAAGCAAAGCAATGGCGAGGGCACGTCTAAATCGGCTCGTTCGGTAAGGAGCTGGGGCTGTGTTATTCGAATTAAGGTGGTTGCACCTGGAATCAAATGTGCTGGATACATTGGTTTTGTTTGAGTAGCAATTCATGTCATCACCTCAATGTGTTGGCGCTCTTTGCCAGATTGTTCGCTAAGAGCCTGGGCTTAACCTGATCTCGCGAGGGTGCCTGGGGGGCCAATACTTCAAGCCTAAAAAGCGGGCGAGTACATCAGTACATAGAGATCAGTCTGCTGGTTTTCGTAATTTGCCCTTGTCCTATGATACGCTCGCCTATCCTAGCCTGATAGGCAAGTAGATATCGAGGTGAGCATGAGTATTTCCGAGCAGTCCGTCGCTGATTTAGGCCATCAATTGTCCCGATTTATGGACGAGCACATCTACCCCAATGAAGCGGCGTATCACGCCCAGTTGAATGGTCTGAGTGATCGATTTTCAACCGTTCCGTTGATGGAAGACTTAAAGACGCTGGCCAAGTCGCAGGGGTTATGGAACCTCTGGATGCCGGCAGATCATGGGGGTCTGACCAACGAGCAATATGCACCGCTGGCAGAAATGATGGGTCGAGTTTTGTGGTCCCCGGAAGTGTTTAATTGTAATGCGCCCGACACGGGCAACATGGAAGTGTTCCTAAAATATGGCACAGAAGCTCAAAAAACACAGTGGTTAACGCCGTTGCTGGAGGGTGAAATCCGGTCATCTTATGCCATGACCGAGCCAGACATTGCCTCAAGCGATGCCACGAACGTTAGGACTCGGATCGAGCGCGATGGTGAGGACTACGTTATCAACGGTCGCAAGTGGTTTATTACGAATGCGCCTTATGAGCGCACTAAAATCTTGATCGTGATGGGTAAGTCAGATCCTGATAATCCCAATAGGCATCTGCAGCAAAGCCAAATTTTAGTCCCCAAAGACACGCCTGGGCTGACGGTGATCAGGCCGCTAACCACCTTGGGCTATGATGATGCGCCCCTTGGGCATGCGGAGTTGGTGTTCGAGAATGTGCGGGTGCCTAAGGAAAACATGTTGCTTGGCGAGGGTCGAGGATTTGAGATCTCTCAGGGTCGGTTGGGCCCAGGACGAATCCATCACTGTATGCGTTTAATTGGCTGCGCCCAGCGCGCGCTCGAGCTAGCGTGTCAGCGCGCGACCGAGCGAGAAACCTTCGGTAGAAAGCTGGCTGATCATCAGTCGGTCTTGGAAGATCTTGCAAAATCCTTTAGCGAAATTGAGCAGGCACGATTGTTGACCCTTAAAACGGCGCGGCGGGTAGACGAATTGGGTGCCAAAGATGCCAGAGATTTTATAGCCGCAGCAAAGATCACCGTACCCTTGATGGCGCAGACAGTGATCGATCGGTGTATGCAATTGCACGGCGCTGGTGGTTTAACTGCCGACTACCCCATGGCTGAGGCTTTCAACTATGCCCGGTGGTGCAGGCAAGCGGATGGTCCTGATCAGGTGCACATGATGGCCTTGGGCAAGCAGGTAATAAAGCGATTTGCGCAATAAATGGCGCTGGCGCTAAGACTGACCTAGGGTCGGCCTAAAACCCGAGGCTGCTCGTAGAAAGAAAAGAGGCAATCCTCAAGGGGGGGACCTTGGGCATCTGAAGTGAGTCATCCCAAAGCGAAACCTCAAACACGGACTTTGGAAGGAAAACCTAGGAAGAAAACCAGAAAGGATTCTGCGTGCTAGACAGAGTGAACAGTCGTAGGAAGAGGGAAATGCCAAGGGAACCCGCTATCGGGTCTCATGATCGAACCGGGTAGCGCGATCAGGGATCGGAACCGTCTGGGCTCAACGAATCTCCGAGGGAGGTTGATGGTTGATCGCGGGGCAGCTAGACGGGAATCGCCTTTGAGAATGAATTGAGGACCGTATGAAAAAAATAGTCTGGTTACTCCTAGCAAGCTTGATTGTCTTGCTGTCAGCTTGTGTTTATCAGGGTGACTTGCCGCGTGAAGTGGTGGACGCGAAGTATGCCAATGCTGCCTCTGAATTTCTGATACTACCCGATGGGGCTCGCATCCATTTTCGAGATGAGGGCGCCAGAGAGGGACTGCCTCTGGTGCTGATTCACGGGAGCATGGCTTCGCTGCATACCTGGGAACCTTGGGTGCAGCAGTTGGGTGAAGACTACCGCTTGATTACTCTGGATCTTCCAGCGCATGGATTAACCGGCGCGGTACCCAGTGGCGATTACTCCGCAGCAGCCCAGGAGCGAACGTTGCAGGCGGTGGTTGATCATCTGGCTTTGGATCAATTTGTGTTGGGCGGTAGTTCAATGGGCGGAGGGGTCGCCTGGCGATATGCGGCGAAAAATTTGGACCGCGTCCTGGGACTCGTTTTAGTCAGCGCCAGCGGGCCTTCAACATGGTTTGACGAAGATCGCGATTCGGATCGAGGCGGCTCGGCCCCGATGGTTTTCAGTTTGCTCAGACAACCTTGGTTTCGAGCGATTGCTGCTCGAATCGACCCTTATGTTCTGGCCGTTCAAGGGGCGAAAGCCGCTTACAATGATTCTCCGGTGGTGACGGATGCGTTGATCACGCGTTATTACGAGCTAGCGTTGAGAGAAGGTACACGGGCCGCGATTTTGGGCCGCTTTGACAAGCCCTGGCAACGGTCTGAATCGCCAGGACTTGAGTCGCTGAAAATGCCGGCTCTCATTCTATGGGGTGAGCAAGACTCGGTGATACCCGCGGCTTACGCATGGCGTTTCGATGCAGCGTTGCCAGCCAGCGAAGTCATTGTGTACGAAGGCGTTGGACACGCCCCCATGGAGGAGATCCCCGTGCGATCAGCAGCGGATGTGAAAGGATTTATTCGGTCTTATATCGCTGGGCGACATCAGGCGCTCGATCAATAAGGTTGCCGATCGGAACGTTGTTGCTGAGTGCAATGCGAAGCTATTCCTGAAACTGATACTACTCTCGGCTCAATGAATGCAGCAGACTCCGACGCAAATAGCTTCCAGCTTGTCGCATTAGTGCACAAACAAGACGGATAATGCCCCAAACTTAAGGGTTTAAAGGGGATAGGTTCCCGCCTTTGGGCGAGGAAGGGTCCGGGGGAATCATCGGGATGGACAATAGGCAGACGAGAAGAGACTTAGGTCGACAAAAGTGGGCGGCTCAGGTTATTTGGAGCTGTTGGGCCCTTTGTTTGCCCGCTGCCTTGTCTGCTCAGGAGGCACCGTCCTTTACGCTAGACCTGGATCAAGACGGGCAAGTGCAACCGCTGACAGATGGCTTGATCGTATTGAGGCATCTGTTCGGTTTTAGTGGGTCCGCCTTGATCACTGGCGCACTAGGCGAAAACAGCGCGCGGTTTGAGGCTGAAGCCATTCAGGAAGTCCTTGAATCAAATGAGAGTGCGCTGGACATTGATGGTGACGGGGAAACATTACCGTTAACGGATGGCCTTTTAATTCTTCGTCACCTCTTTGGCTTTTCGAACGAGGCTTTGATCAGTGGCGCCTATAGCCCTGCGGCAACCCGGGTGACAAGTGAAGCGATCGTTGAACAGATTGCAACCATCATCGATTCTGACGGTGATGGTATTGTCGACAGCTTAGAAGATCGCGTGCCGGTGTTGACTCTGGTGGGCGCCGCCCGGCTGGTGTTGACAGTGGGTGAAGATTATTTTGAACCTGGGGCGGTAGCAGAGGACCGTGAAGACGGTGACCTGACGGCGATCATCGAAATCGTAGGTAATGCAGCCATAGATGTCGACTTGGAGGGCACCTATGTAGTCGTTTACTCGGTTACCGACAGCGCTGGTAATGCCACTGAAGTTGAGCGCACGGTAGAAGTTAAGCCTGCGGTTGAAGAATTCCCGGTTCTAAAAGCCGCCGTTGCTTCATCTTCTCCATTCCTTACAAGTGCGCTGCTGGGAGCGGAATTCGACATCATTGGTGCCTTTGATGCTGGCATTAACTATAACTCGTGTGAAAACGATGAGGGCGAAGGATGTCCGAACATTGGCTGGAGTGCAGTAGAGGATGGGCAGCGGGGCATGGTCTTGCAAGTCGAGCACAGTTCCGCCGGTCAGTTAGCAGGTCTCTATATCAAGACAGGTCAAGGTAAAAGTCTTGATCTAGGTCGATTTGCCCGAGGCAAAATCCTTTTCGACGTGAGATTGATTTCGGGTGACCCTAAAATGATCATGAAGATCGATTGCGGTTACCCTTGCACCTCCGGCGATTACCCTTTAGCAGACGCTTCACTGGGTACCTGGGTTACCTATGAGGTTGAACTCAACGATCTGGTTGCGCAGGGGCTTGAGTTGAGAGCGGTTGACACTGGTCTTGTGATTTGGGCTGCTCGCCACACAGACTCCATATTCCAGTTGGATAATGTCCGATGGCAGGCGAATCCGGAGGGGCCAGGAGATGGCTTTATTCAGGTTGATCCCCCGGGAACCGATTGGGTCAAACCGAATGCGGCGAGCGGTTTTGAAGCGCCAACCTCCTATCCAGGCTACGAGCTTTTTTTCGCAGATGAGTTTGATGCCCTGACTATAGACACGACAGTGTGGAATTTTGAAGTCAATGGTTATGGCGGAGGCAACAACGAGCTGCAGTTCTATCGAGCGGAAAATGCCTATCTGCGAGAGGGTCAGCTTGTGATCGAAGCGCGCGAGGAGGAATTTGCGGGTAAGCAATACACTTCGGCCAGGATGACAACTGAAAACAAACTTGAATTCACCTATGGTCGAATTGATATCCGAGCTTTATTGCCAACGGGGCAGGGTCTCTGGCCGGCTTTGTGGATGCTCGGTGCCAATTTCAGCGATGTGGGTTGGCCTGCGAGCGGGGAGATCGACATCATGGAGCTTCTCGGACAACGGGACAACAATGCGTTTGGCACCGTGCATTGGAGCGAAAGCGGCAACAAAGCGCAATATCCCAATGGTCCCTCTGGTATCACGTTGACCGGTGATGAGACCTTTAACAATCAATACCATGTGTTTAGCTTGGTCTGGAGCGAAACGGAACTCGAGTGGTTAATTGATGGAGAATCGTTTCAGAAGTTCACCATTACAGATTCAGCCAGTTTACAGGCTTTTCGCAAGGCATTTTTCTTAATATTCAATATCGCCGTAGGCGGGAATCTCCCAGGGTCGCCGAGTGCTGAGACCGAGTTTCCACAATACATGCATGTTGATTATGTCCGAATTTATCAACAACAATGATGCGGTAGGGCGAGCCTGTCAGGTGGAGTCGGTTCAGGGTAATCAATGCGATCACTAGGGTTAGACCGGCTCTCGGATCGAGGGGGTCAAGTCATAAGCAAGGCATGTGCTGCTCCTTGATCGAAGGCGACCAAACCAGACTGCGGCTTCGGGCGCAGGCAGTAGACCCAAATCAAAACGAACGCGAAGCGGCCATTTTGTGATCGCTTCAGCGCGCCTGTATGCGCTCGAGGATAAAGGCATACTCGAGGGCGGTCTTTTGATACCGTTCGAAGCGCCCGGATGGGCCGCTGTGGCCGGAACGCATGTCAATATCAAGCACGAGATCGTTACGGTCTGTTTTCAACCGCCGCAATCGTGAAACCCATTTGACAGGTTCAAAGTATTGAACCTGTGAGTCATAAAGACCCGTAGTCACAAAGAGGTGAGGGTAGTCTTGAGCTTTGACCTGATCGTAGGGCGAGTAGGAGAGCATGTAGGCATACGCTTCTGGCTCTCGAGGGTCACCCCACTCGCGATATTCCGATGTCGTGAGCGGAATGCGGTCATCGAGCATGGTCGTAACCACATCAACGAAAGGCACGTGAGCAATAACGCCCTGGTAAAGATCCGGAGCCTCATTGGCGATCACGCCCATGAGCAATCCACCAGCAGAGCCGCCTGCGGCAAAAATGTTGTCAGGGTCGGACCAACCCTCTGCTGCGAGGTAGCGGGACCCATCGATAAAATCGTTAAAGGTATTGCGTTTATTCAATAATCGTCCTTGCTCATACCACTGACGGCCCAGCTCTTGTCCGCCGCGAACATGGATGATGGCAAATAAAAAGCCTCGGTCTAACAGCGAAACGATAGAACTGCGAAAATAGGGGTCAGTGGCATAGCCGTAAGCGCCATAGGCGTAGGCATAGGTCGGCCTGGGACCCATGAAGTCGTCACGATTACGATAGACCAAAGAAATAGGAACGTCGACGCCGTCTCTTGCTTTAAAGGTTAAGTAGTGAGACTCATACCGTTCCGGATCAAATCCTCCACCAATTTCTGCCTGCTTTAAAATGCGCACCTCATCGCTTTTGGGGGTGTAAGACAAGGTGCTGTCGGGGGTTTTCAAACTGCTGAGCTCATACCGGACTGTTTGGGCTGCGGATTGTGGATTCGCCGCAAGATCCAGGGTGGCTGGTTGATCTTTGACAGGAATGGCTTGGAGGAATTGACCTTGATGATCGTACAGATGCAATCGGGGACGTCCCGCCTCTAATTCTTTGAGGACAATAAAATCATCGAATATCTCGAAGTCCTCGATATACACGGCGGGTCGAAAGGCAATGAGTTCCTCCCAAGCGCTGATATCACCGGCACGCGTTTGAGTTACGCTCATTAATTGGTAATTGGGTGCTTTGAGGTTGGTCAAAAAATAAAACGTATCGCCTACGTGTCTGACTCGATACTCCAGTTGATCTCGCCGGGCAAGCAACGGCGTTGGAGATGCAAGCGGTTGATCACGAGGAATCGCTAAGATTTCGTTACTGTCTGTACTGCTCGCATGAATAAACACAAAGTGCCGACTTCGACTTTCTTCGAGCCACAAGCTAAAGGTGTTGTCTACTTCTTGATAAACGAGTTCATCTTGGCTTTGGTCGGTACCCAAACGATGCCGGAAGACCGCTTGCTCTAGCAGGGTCTCGGGGTTCTTTTTGATGTAAAACACGTACTGACCGTCACCGCTCCAAGCGATCGAAGGCGCCGCGCCTTCGATGCGATCATCAAGGACTGCGCCGCTTTTGATGCTTTGAATCCGAATCGTATAGATCCGGCGGCTCACCGTATCCTCAGCATAAGCCACAAGGTCTTCATTGGGTGCGATAACCCAATTGCCGACGGCGTAATAGTCGTGGGACTTGGCCAATTGGTTTACATCGAGAACCACTTCCTCATCGAGTGCGCGCTCGTTTTTGAAACGGCGGTAGATCGGATACTCAAGACCGGCCTCATAAGCACGGTAGTAATGGAAATCGCCGATTTGGACCGGTACGCTATCATCTTCTGGCGGCAACCGCGTCGTGATTTCTTCGAATAAACGCTGCTGTAGGGCCTGGCTAGCAGCCATCAATTTTGATCCATAGGCGTTTTCGGCCTCAAGTAGGGCCAAAACTTTGGGGTTGCTGCGCGAATCATCTCGGATCCAGTAATACTCATCCAGCCTTGGGGTGGTTGCTCCGTCAACCCAATGCTCGATCCGATCGGCGACCGGCGGCTCAAGCCCTTGAACCGGTGTTTCCTCTGGCGCCTCGCAGCCAAGGATCAACGTGGGAAAGGCCAAAATGGCACCGAGTCTCATCCAATGTTGATAACACATGTTGATCGCATCCTTTGGACGTGTGGTAGAACTTATCGGCGCACAGAATAGCAGGTTTGGGTTTAAGGCGATGGGAAAATTGTGGTGATTGCGAGTTCCCAAACCAGAGTTGGGTCCTGATGGTTTCTCGGCTGGAGGGATGCCGGGCACCGCATCGACCCAGCGGTTGCAGTTGCTCTAGAGAAGTCTCGTCAGTTAATGCTTGGCCCAGTTATTGCTTTGTCCAGTTGTTGCTAAAAGTTTTAACCGTTATTGCGAGCGGACTAGTACCCGTTAACCGTGGCGGCGATGGCCAACGGTGTCATGAAAGATGGATTGCCAGTCAGTCATGGGTGGCAGTGAGGGCTGACCGTGCGGCGACCCTTGGAGACAAGGAGTCGTTGGCGTCTGAGGGACAAGTCGACGGTTAGTCATCCCGGCTGTCCCAGAGGCGGCCGTGGGATCAGCACGCTAGGATTCCATCAGTGTCGAGGATCAGGGATGAATCGCTGCACCTGCTAGCCATTGGATACCGCCGAGGCGGAAGGGCAAGCGTAGGGCTCAGTCGGTGGCTTAAGCCGATGGTTGGATTTTTGATCAAGGCAGTGGACACGTGACGAGCAGAATTTAAGGGAGGGCGTAATGCAGTGGGGTAGTGCACCAAAAGTGATCGTGTTTACTGACCTTGACGGCACCTTTTTGGGGCACGACCAGTTCGACAGTAAGGCATCATCGGCCTTGTTAAGACAATTGATAGCGTACGGGGTGCTCGTCGTCTTTAATACAAGCAAGACTTGGGCGGAGTGCCGAAACCTTCTGGATGGATTGGGAATTCGTTTGCCTGTCATCGTTGAAAATGGCTCAGCCTTGCTGATGCCCAACGCCATGCTGAGGACATCCTGGCTAACGTACAACGAGACAGCGAACGCCTTGACCGAGGCCGGAATGAGTCGCTGGGTCCTGGGTAGAGATCTTGAAGCGATAGTCCAATTTAAGCGCCGTGAAGCATCGGACCGAGAAGATGTATTGACCTGTGACACGGAATTCGCAGAGACGCTAACAGGTTTAACGGGTCCCGAGCTGGCGAGAGCTCAGCAGCGCGAGTATTCGCTGCCGTTAAAGCCAGATGCAAAAGACCCGCATCTCAGAGCGCTAGCCCAAGCACAAGGCTTTGACCTGGTTCAAGGCGGTCGACTGTCATCCCTTCAAGGTCAAACTGACAAAGGCAAGGCGATGCGCCGGTTCATGTCGCTGCTAACCGATCCCAAAGGCATTCCCACGATGAGCCTTGGTGATAGCGCTAATGACCTACCGATGTTAGCCGCATCTGATGTGAGCATCATTGTAAAGCGGCAAGGTAAGCACATCCCTTATGCCTGCGGTAAGACAATTTACAAAACCCAGATTGAGGCACCAGAGGGTTGGTGCGAAGGCGTGCTTGAAGGTTTGCACCGGCTAGGAGCCGATTCGATGATCAAAGGAATGACACAAGGAGCATAGACCATGGCCGATAGTTTTCAATCGGGAACCGTAACGACCTTACACAATATGGTTAATCGCCCGTTAAGCGAGCTCGAGGCGGAATTGCAAGACTTTGCCACCGAGCGACCGTTAGGCTTAATACTGCCCTCTTTATTTAGTGAGTTGGAGCAACCGGCCCTCGAGAACATCGTTCAAGAGTTGCAAAAGGTTAATTACCTCAAGCAAATCACCGTCGGTCTGGACCAAGCCGATGAACACCAGTTCCGTCAGGCGCTGCGATACTTTGGAAGATTACCTCAGTCAGTCAGTGTGCTTTGGAACGATGGCCCGCGGTTGCGTGCTGTCGATAAGCAATTGCAAGCCTTAAAACTGTCGCCCACTCAGTTGGGCAAAGGAAGGAACGTCTGGTTTTGCATGGGGTACATGCTGGGATTGCCCGATATTGAAGCAACGGCCTTACACGACTGCGATATCAAAACTTACCATCGATCATTGCTGGCCAAGTTGATTTATCCGGTGGCAAATCCAAGGTTTAGATTTCAGTTCAGCAAAGGCTTCTACTCTCGAGTTGGCGATCAAGGGTTAGGCGGCAGAGTCTCTCGGTTATTGGTGACGCCGCTGATTAGAGCGCTGCAGCATTCACTAGACGATCAACATCAAGATTATCTTCGATTCATGGACAGTTTTCGTTATCCGCTGGCCGGTGAGTTCTCAATGCGACGGGATGCGATGCGAGGATTGAGGATTCCGAGCGACTGGGGCTTAGAAGTTGGAACTCTGGTTGAAATGTTACGCAATTTTTCAACCCGAAGGATATGTCAGGTAGAAATTGCCGATATCTATGACCACAAACATCAGGTTGTCTCCGCAGAAAATGATCAGGGTGGACTGTCTAAGATGTCCATTGATATCTCGAAAGCGCTTTTTAGAAAACTTGCAACGGATGGCGTGATTTTCAATAGCGGTATATTCCGGACGGTGAAAGCGGCCTACCTACGTATTGGTTTAGATCTCGTCGAGAGTTATCGGTGTGATGCCGAAATGAACGGTCTCCGCTTTGATATCAACGCCGAGGAGCAGCTGGTGGAACTGTTCTCTGAAAATATCATGAAAGCAGGAGACCAGTTTTTAAACAAACCGCTGGAGCAGCCGTTTGTTCCCCATTGGGATCGGGTGATTAGCGCCATCCCAGATATTGTTCATCAACTGCATAACGCGGTTCGTTTAGATCGCGAGCAATATGGCTGTAAGAGTTAGCGGGTTGTGGAGTTGCACGAGGCGATAGCACGATCAGTCACCAGCATCTATCCGAGCAGCGATGCAGATGCCTTAACGGCAGCGCTGATCAAGGCCATGGGCATCAACCCAGCAGGTGCCAAAAGGGTGGCTCAGCACACCAATCTCTGGTCCGAGCAGGATGCGGTGCTAGTGACGTATGGTAACTCGGTCAATGCCAAGGGAGAGGCCCCCCTTGAGACCGTGACCAACATCTTTGCAGCCTACTTTTCCTCTGCCTTTAACATAGTTCACCTGTTACCTTTCTTTCCCTTCAGTTCAGATGAAGGTTTCTCGGTGGTGAATTATCTGGAAGTCAATCAGAGCCTTGGAGATTGGCAAGACATTGAAAGGCTCACCTCGATCACGCGGGTCATGGCCGACCTCGTCATTAACCATGTGTCGAGTCGTAGCATTTGGTTCGATCAATTTAAACGCGGCGAACTACCAGGGCGTGATTATTTCATCACGCCGGAGGACAGCGAAGACTTATCAGCCGTGGTGCGACCCAGAACCACGCCGCTGCTCACCGAAGTGCAAACACGCAAAGGCTTACGCAAAGTCTGGACGACTTTTGGGCCCGATCAGGTGGATCTGAATTTCTCCAATCCCGCCGTGTTGCTAGAAATGGTCAAGGTCATTCGCTATTACTTGGACAGAGGCATCGATGTGTTCAGACTTGATGCGATCGCATTCCTTTGGAAGCAAGCAGGCACGTCCTCGATCAATCGGCCCGAGACGCATGAGTTGGTTCGCTTATTGCGAACGCTGATCGAACACAAGCAGCCAAAGAGTTGGTTAATCACAGAAACCAACCTGCCCAATGATCAAAATTTGAGTTACTTCGGTAACAGCAATGAAGCGCATTTGATCTATAACTTTTCGTTACCTCCTTTGCTACTGCAGGGTCTGCTTGCGGGCACCAGTGACTTTCTGAACCGATGGATGATGAGCATGCCGCCAGCAAGAGACGGTACTGCGTATTTGAACTTTATCGCTTCTCACGATGGCATCGGCTTGCGGCCGGCTGAAGGAATTCTGGATGAGGCTGCTATCTCAGGCTTGGTGCAAGCTGTTTTGGATCGGCATGGCCGAGTGTCCTGGCGGGAAGTTGCGGGTGAACCGCAACCCTATGAACTGAATATCAGTCTTTATGACGCATTTGGTGAGGTTCACGGTGCGGAGGACGAACATCAAATGGGCCGGTTTGTACTAGCGCACACAATTATGATGGGGCTCGAGGGCGTTCCTGCATTTTATATTCACAGCCTCTTTGGCACCCAGAATGATTACCGCCGAGCGGAAGCCCTGGGCCACAATCGAGCGATCAATCGTCACTTGTGGCAGCAGGAGGCTCTGGAGGCTGCGTTGGCTAATGAGACTTTGCATCATGGCAAGGTTATGCGAGCCCTCTTGCAGCGACTGCAAGTTCGCCAAATGCAGCCCGCATTTCATCCGAACGCGACCCAGTACACCTTGTTGTTGGGCAGCAGACTGTTTGCCTTCTGGCGACAAAGTCGGGATCGAGAGCAGAGTATATTTTGCGTTCACAATCTGACCAAAAGGGTACAGCACCTCTCAATCGACAGTCTAAACCTCATTGTCGGAGAGGCTTGGCATGACTTGCTATCCGATGAGCCATTGCGGGAAGGCACCACCAAATTAACGCTTTTTCCGTACCAGGCCGTCTGGTTAACCAACTGGTTTTGATCCGGCTTATGACCGACGACCTATGGGTATTAACCCGAACAGATTGGATTGTGATTACGCTCTATCTGGTGGCGATGCTAGGGTTAGGGGTAGTACTCTCTCGTCGCCAGAAATCCGGCACCAGTTTTTTGGTGGGCGATCGTCGGCATGGCGCGGTGCCCGTCGCAATATCAGTGCTTGCCACTCAATGTTCAACGAATAGTATTTTAGGCGCCCCAGCCTTTATTGCCTTCTCGGTAGGTGGGGGGTTGGTATGGTTGCAGTACGAGCTTGCTTTGCCATTTGCAATGATCGTCGTACTTTTGCTCCTCTATCCTGTCTTCAGACGTCAGCAGCTGACCTCCATTTACAGTTACCTTGAGAATCGGTTTGATAGGTCCGTGCGATTGGCTTTAAGCGGCGTTTTCCAGCTGATTCGATGCTTGGCCACAGCCGTTACCCTCTACGGGGTTGCTTTGCTCACGGGCCAGATTACGGGATTGTCTTTTTTTTGGTCGGTGATGCTCCTCGGCGTCTTTACCCTGATTTATGACTACCTCGGAGGCATTCAAGGGGTCATCTATAGTGATGTCATACAAATGTTGATCCTCGTAACGACCCTCGCTGGGATTGCGGTCCTGATGATTCATGAGGCTGATGGAATCCTGCCGCTTTTTGAAGCGTTATCTGAAGAGCGTCGACAGGTGCTAGATTTTCGCCACCACGGTTTGGGCGATGGGGTCGATTTCGCATTTTGGCCGATGTTGGTAGGCGGTATGCTTTTATATGTCTCGTACTACGGGTGTGATCAATCGCAGATGCAGCGTCTGTTAGCGACGAAGAGCGTGCAATCGGGTCAGCGCGCGTTGCTAATTAACGGTCTTTTTCGGTTTCCTTTGGTGGCGTTGTACTGTTTTCTGGGTGTCGGTTTGGCCTACCACAGTATCCAGGAGCCGGGCTTTTTAGGATCCTTGATTGCCAGTGACGGCACGCTAAACCTGAATTTAGCGGTACCAGCTTACATGTCGGTCACCTTGCCGAGTGGCGTGTTGGGTTTGGGCTTTGTCGCGCTGTTTGCCGCAGCCATGTCATCAATCGATTCGGTGCTCAATAGCTTGAGCGCGGCATCACTTGAAGATTTTGTTAAACCTAGGGTTAAACGGCCGCTTAGTGATGCCCAAACGTTGATTGTGGCAAGAGTACTGACCGCTCTTTGGGGGATCTTGACCCTGGGTTTTACTTTCCTGGTGGGTGATATTGCAGACACGGTGATTGTGGCGATCAATAAAATAGGCTCGCTCATTAACGGACCCATTTTGGGCGTATTCCTTCTGGGTCTCTTGACGCAGTTTGTATCGGGGAAAGGGGCGCTATTCGGGTTGGGTTTGGGCTTGTTGATGAATGTCGGCTTTTGGCTCTGGGTACCTTCGGTCTCGTGGTTGTGGTGGAATTTAATTGGATTAGTAACGACCCTCGCAGCAGGATGTCTTGGCTCGCTGCCAGAAATCCGATGGGTCGGGCGCGATAGGGTCCGGAGGCGCTGGGGCCGCCGCAAAGGCTATTTGGATGGACAAAGTCAGATACTGCTGGGTTACGGGATGCTGTTGATTGCGGCGCTCGCGATGTTGAATCACGTCTTGCTGCAACCGGCTGTATAGTCCTCAAGGCAGCGACAATTCAAACCCGATGCGCGAAAACTGATACGCTACAAGCTCTATTCCCTGCTATCTCTACCCTCTGCAAGCCCTATCGGCTGTAACCCTAATGCACTAAAAACGCTGAGTCTGCTGCCTCAGCCGATCAAGGTAAAGCCGTGGCGATCGAGCGGGAACTGTCGTACACGGGTGCCCGTTGCATCAAATAAGGCATTGGCGACAGCGGGCGCGATCGGTGTCGTTGCCTGCTCACCAACCCCAGTTGGCGGTGCGTCGCTGTCAACAATATGGACCTCTATCTCCGGCATTTGGTGAATACGTAAAGGTCGGTAATCGTGAAAATTACTTTGCTGTACCTGCCCGTCAACAAGGTCAATGACGCCGTAAGCAACAGCGTTGAGCCCAAGCATAATGCCCCCTTGAATTTGGGCTTCAATACCTAAGGGGTTGACTGCAAACCCGCAGTCCACAACGCAGGTCACTTTATCAACCGTAAAGCCGCCATCCTCATTCACAGTAACCTCGACCGCTTGTGCGATGGGAGAGACGGAATAGACTCGGGCCGCGACACCCCGACCGCGGCCTTTGGCGAGAGGGCTGTCCCATTCCGTTTCAGTCCGGAGCCTGGCGAGCACTGCCGACATTCTGGCATGGTCCTTGGCCAAATGTTGGCGAAGGGCAAGGGGATCTTTTTGACCATGAAATGCCAGTTCATCCAAAAAGCATTCGTAGGCGACGCCCGTATGGGTATGACCCACAGCCCGCCACTCATGAGGATAGACGCCGACTTTGGGCGGGTTATGGCTTTCGATCCGATGGTGAGGAATTTGATAAGTGGTGCCGTAAGGAAAAACACCAAAGGGCGCTTGCAGGCAGCCGTCTACGGAATAGATATCGATGCCGTTTACCATGTAAGCAGGATCGTGTTTGGTGTTTTGCATAATCGATTGTCCGACGACACGTTGATGCCACGCCTCGGGATAGCCCTCTTGATCAAGGCTGCCGCGTAATCGGTGCACAAACAAAGGGCGGTAATGCCCGCCTCGAATATCTTCCTCTCTCGACCAAATGATTTGGACCGGGACAGATTCGCCTTGGGCAGCCTGGACAGCATCGGTGATAAAATCGGCGGTCTTGCTGGCCCGCCGACCAAATGTTCCTCCCATCAGGGTTCGATGAATGATGACTTGCTCCTCTTTGAAGCCAAGTAGCCTAGCAACGACGGTCCTGTCATTCCCTTGATTTTGCGTGCCGACCCAAATTTCGCAACGATCTTCGGTTACAGCCGCGGTGCAGTTCATGGGTTCCATGGTTGCATGCGCGAGATAGGGAAGTTCGTATACCGCCTCAAAGACAGTATCCGCTTGCTCATGAATTTCGAGGGCATCACCAATATTTTCAGCGGTCATCCCAGGCTGGTTACTCATTTCTCGGTAGGCTGCGATAAAGGCCTCACTCGATAGGTGACCGCGTCCCAGATCATCCCATTCAACGGCAATGAGCTTCGCCGCTTTCTGAGCGGTCCAATAATCCTTTGCTAAGACGACAACGCCCGCATCGATTGCTTTCACCTTGGCGACTCCTGGAATTGCCATCGCCCGGGTGGCATCGAAATCGATCACCTGGCTGCCAAAAACGGGAGGCCGGACCACAGAGCCATAGAGCATATTGGGTCTTTTGATGTCGATACTGAATATCGCCTGGCCAGTAACCTTTTCTGCACCTTCGATCCGCTTATGGGATTTGCCGAGGACTTTAAATTCGCTAGATTCCTTGAGCTCGACCTGCGCTGGGGCTGTCAGGCCATGCGCTCGAATAACCGGTAGAAGATCACCGTAGGTAATTTGACGACCATCGTCGGAATGAACCCGCCCTTTAATGGCTGGTAAGGTCTCTTTAGATACCTGCCAATAGCGAGCAGCGGCAGCGAGGAGCAGGGCGCGGGTTTTTGCGCCAGCGATTCGCATAGGGACAAAGGCGCCTGCGGTGGATACGCTCCCGGCAGTGAGATATTCACCGAAGATCGGGCTGAAATAGGCGGGCTCCGTTGGGGCAGCCTCCCATCGCAATAGTTCCCAGTCAATGTCGAGTTCCTCTGCGACCATCATTGCAACGCTGGTATACACACCATTGCCAAATTCAGCATGATTCATCAGCAAGGTGATGGTGTTATCTGTATCAATGCGAATAAAGGCATCGGTCATCAGCGGCTCGCTGCCCAGCGGCGCAGACACCGTAACTTTTGAGTCGGCTTGAACAGGCACTTGAAAACCCAGGATGAAACTGCCTGAGGTTAATATCGTGCCTTGTTGTAAGAACTGCCTTCGATTCAGGGTCGACTTTACCGTATTCATAGGTGTGAGTTTCCTAGACTTGATGGGCGGCGCGATGGATCGCCGCACGAATTTTTTGGTAGGTGCCGCACCGGCAAACGTGGCCTGCCATGGCGGTGTCGATATCCGCATCGCTGGGATTGGGGTTTTCATTGAGCAAGGCGACGGCGGCCATGATTTGCCCTGATTGACAGTAACCACATTGGGCAACGTCCTCAGCCAACCAAGCAGCTTGCACTGGATGATAATCCTTACCTTTGGAGAGGTGCTCAATGGTTGATATCGCCTTGCCGGTGACTGCGGCAACAGGCAGCGTACAGGATCTCACGGCTTCGCCATCAACATGGACCGTACAAGCACCACAAAGACTGATACCACAACCAAATTTTGTGCCCGTCAAATGTAAGTGATCGCGGAGTACCCACAGCAAAGGCGTATCTGGACTTGCGGAGATTTCATGAGACTGATCGTTCACGCGTATCTTAAGCACATTAACCTCCAATGAGAGAGATAAAGCAGGATGTAAAACAGTATCAGGCAGGGTTATGATCAAGCAAGAGGGCGCTTTCAAGTCGATCAATGTCGGCGTTGAGGGCTTGATTGGGATGCGTTCATTGATCGCCCAAGAGCAGCGTGATTGAGCCGTAAAAAGTTGAAACCGGTGTTTTTGCGAGTCCAGGAGGCCTGGGTCTCAAGCGAGCGAAACGCCGATGAAGCGAAGCCAAGGGGATGATGTGAGGCAGAAGACAAAAACATGGATTAAGGGCGGACAAATCATTGATGGGACGGGGAAACCTGCTTTTAAAGCTGATGTGTTGTTGGCTGAGGAACGCATCGACAAGGTAGGCGATCTCGGGCCCGCAGATATCGAAGCTGCCGAAGTACTGGATGCGACTGGCAAATTTGTGATGCCGGGCTTAATTGATAGCCATTGTCATATCAGTTTTGACGAGCCACGAACCAATGACGAACTGTTTTTTCACCGGCGCTATGGCCTGGCCGCACTCGTGGCGAGCGTTAACGCCCAGAAGGTACTACGAGCTGGCGTGACGGCGTTCTTTGATGCCGACTGTATTTTTGATGTAGGCGTGGACTTGCGGGATGCCGTCGAGGCGGGGGTTGTAGAGGGCCCTAGAATGACAACCGGTGGCAATGTGCTGATTAATTGTGTTGGAGGTACAGCCAGTCGATTGCTGCCGGACAGAGGTAGGCTGGGTTACGGTATGATCGTGCACACGCGAGATGAAGTCATCACGGAGATCCATAAACAGATCAAGGCCGGGGTGGACTGGATCAAAGTGCACGTGAGTGGCTTACCTGTACGGCCTGGCGCCAGTTCGGGAGAAATTCAAACCTGGTCATTAGACGAGCTTAAATTGGTGTGTGATACAGCGCACCAGCTGGGTGTGCCAGTAGTGGGGCATTGTCGAAATGCAAGCAGTGTTAGGGACGCTGCCCGAGCAGGTTTCGACATGATTCTGCATGCTACGTATATGGATGAAGATGCGCTAACCGCTGTCGTTGATCGAAAGGTCCCGCTCGTTCCTACGTTCACTTTTCAAGCAAATTTGGCTGACTACGGCAGCGCGATTGGCGCCGACCCCCAGTTACAGGCTGTTTTCAAAGAAGAAATCACGGCCAGTGCAGACCAGTTGAAGCAAGCCCATCAGGCCGGAGTCCCGATATTGACCGGTAGTGAAAGCGGGTTTTCGTTAACCCCTTATGGAGATTGGCACTACCGAGAACTCAATTTGCTGCAAACCTATCTCGGCCTCACGCCGTTGGAAGCTATTCGCGCGGGGACCGAGTTCGGTGCCATTGCTCTGCGCAAAGAGGGTGAATTGGGAGCCCTGAAGGCGGGTTACTTGGCTGATCTTTTGATCTTGGCCGACGATCCCTTAAAAGATCTTGATCAATTAGGTCGACGCAATTTCATTGACACGGTCATCAAAGCTGGGCGGGTGGTCGATCGTTCATTGCCGCTGCCCTCAACTTGGCAGATTCCCGGGTGGCGGATGAGTGCGTTTTCCGATGACATCCTGACTCGATCGCTGGCTGAAACCCATTTAGGACCGCTATGAGCGTGCTGCGATTGACCGACTATACGCTCTGTGAGGCGGCGTTGAAGCATCCTGATCTTCGACAGTCTCTTTACGATGCGGGCAGTTTACTGATGGAAGATGTCCTGGTGAACCTGCACGGCGATGAGCATCGAGACCGACGTCGGGTGGAGGGCGCGATGTTCCGGCGGAGCTTCTTTCGCGAAATCGAAGCTAACCTTTTACCTCAGATGGTCGCAGCTGTGCTGAGTGCGGCTCAGAAGCGGACTCAGCTGGATCTTAAATGGCTGAGCTATCGACTGATGTTACAACTTTCATTGGTGTTCTCGGGTATTGATCGAGTTGACGACAGTGAAGATGAGTCGGAGTACCTCACAGCCCTGCTCGCAAGGCTAGGCCAAGCCGCAACCTTAGCGCAGTATCAAGGTCACCACAGAGTTCAGTTAGAACAGGATATTCGAGAGGCCATTGATGAGTTTGATCGGGCTTATTTTCAACCCTCTAAACAGCGTCGGCTCAATAGCGATGTCGATCCATCCGAGCATAAAGACATTTTATCACTCCTGTTGGACCATCAATCTACCCTGGCGCTGACCGACGCTGCAATGCTGCGAGAGGTCGGTTTTTTCTATTTGGCTAGCGCCCATACTTCCGTTCACTCGATCACCCATGGCTTTCACGAATTGTTCACGTATTTAGAAAGCACTGGTCTAACCGTAAACAACTTGTTAGAAGACCCATTGCTGCTACAACGATGCGCGCATGAGAGTTTGCGTCTTCACCCGTCGAGCCCAGAAGCTTGGAGGCGTGCGGTTCGGCACCTTGAACTGCCGGATGGGCGCAGTCTGGCTGAGGGAGATGAAGTGATCATTGATTTACAAACGGCCAATCGGGATGAGACGGTATTTGGCATTGATGCCGAGGTGTTCAACCCGAATCGACCAAGAACAATAGGCGCGAACCCTTGGGGCCTGTCGTTTGGTAGTGGGATGCACGTGTGTATTGGCTTAAATCTGGTGGCTGGGGCAGTTGTAAATCGTTCCAACCCCCCTGATTTGCAAACTCACCAATGGGGTAGTTTAACCACCATCTACCGTTTGTTGTTGGCAGCAGGACTGCGACCTGACCAGGATCAACCACCCGAAAAAGACCTCGAGTCCGCGCGAGATACCTGGCTGCATTACCCGGTCTGTCTACCGTGAGGCCTGCAATAAGATGAATTCATCTCATCCCGGCTCTTTTGCTCGCGCCCACAAAGTTTTGCTGGATCGCAGTCTTGTTCAGGGGCTCTATCAGGATTGTCCCGTACTCATGACAGGCGTGGTTCTGAATCTTGAAGGTCAAGTGCATAGGGCGCGACGAAAACTAATGGCCCCGGTTTTTTCGTCGTCACACGCTCAAAACCTTGAACAGTGGCTTGATGAGGCGGCAATCCGGCCGAGCATTGCTGATCTTTGCGCAGCCGGTGGCGGCGATCTGGTTGCTTTTGCTGAGAGGATTGCATTAGTGATGGCTCTAAAGCTCGTTGGGGTGGGGTGCACGCCTGCGCGTTATGGCGCTTTATTGGAGACGATTAGAACTTTTGGTCAAGGGGCTACCAGCGCGCAGAGTTTAGAGAGTCAAGAGGCGCTGAATCAGCGAGTTGATGCAGAACTAAAGCAGTTCGTTGTGGAATATTTGAATCCGGAAATCGCCGCGCGAAATGAAGGGCCAGGGGACGCGTTGAGCGATCTGCTGCAGATTTTGTTGGCGGCAAGAGACCGGGGCGAATTAACAACGGACCAACTCCAGCGAGATGTGGCATTTTTGATGCAGGCTTCTGTATTTAGTACATCGAATGCCCTGGTCCATGTTTTTCATGAACTGATCCAATCGCCTCAGCTCACCCTCGCGGAAATGGGTAATAGGCAAAGCCTGTTGCCATTACAGCGAGCGATCCATGAAGCCTTGCGGTTACATCCTGCCAGTCCGATCATGCGTCGCGTGGCAGCGGAGAATCAGCATCACCAAGTAGAAATTAATCTGCAAGAGGCGAATCAGGATTCGACGATTTTTGGCAGAGATGCCGAACGGTTCAACCCTAGGCGATGGGTCGCCGATCAGCGTCCATTTTTGGGTTTAACGTTCGGAACTGGACATCATAGTTGTCCTGGGAGAGTCTTGGTGGCGGGCCGAGTTCGAACTGAGAAGCGGTCTGGGAATGAAGTTCAGGTAGGACTGCTGACTCGGGTAATCGCGGCCCTAGGGCGAGCGAAACTTCGGCCCGATGAGTCACAGCCTCCGGTCTTGCGGGCAAACACCACGCGTGGCGTTTGGGCGAGTTATCCCTTAACGTGTCAATGAAAGGAGCACTGCATGACGAAGAAAGCGATAGTAACAGGTGGTGCCCAGGGTATTGGTGCTGAGCTGGTTGCTGCGCTGATTGAAGCAGATTATGAAGTTGGGATAATCGATATCGATTCTGACGCGTTGGCCGAAATTGCAAAGCGATGCAAAGGCGTGACGCCCTTGCCAGCGGATGTGGGAAATCGGGCTGAGGTTGAGGCGGCTTTCAGGGAGTTCGGTTCGTTGGATTTATTGGTCAATAATGCGGGGATTGTGCGCTTCGGTCCGCTGATTGATCAGACTCAAGATGACATCCAAGCTGTGATCAGTGTCAATCTGATGGGCTCGATGCTTTGTGCACAGCAGGCTGCAAAGCGTATGCAGGACATCGGCGGCGTAATCATCAATATGAGCTCGGTCAACGCCGTGCATCCCGCGCCGAATGTTGGGTTGTACGCCGCAACCAAGGCGGCGATTGCGAATTTAACCCAGTTGCAAGCGCTAGAGTGGGGCCCCTTAGGGATCCGAGTGAACGCCATTGCTCCAGGTTTTATCGATGCGGGAATGTCGGCGCCGATTTTTGCAGACGAAAAGGTACGGGCAAAGCGAAGCGGCGGGGTGCCGTTACATCGATTAGGCACGGCTGCGGATGTCATTTCTGCCGTATTGTATTTGGCGTCCGATGCCGCGGCCTATATTCACGGTCATGAGCTTGTGATCGACGGCGGCGTGATCAATAGCGTGCTTGCCCACTTACCGCGAGATTGAAGGGTGCATCAACTGATTTTATCCAACGGGATCTTCCATGAATTTCAGCGAACCAGCGCTCAGGTGGCGAGCCTTGGTGAGAACGTGGGTCTAACGACTGAAATCGTGACGCATCCAGATGCGGCATTTGAGCGTCTGGACAAGGGTGGGGTCGATTTGTTCACAGTAAATGCGCTGCATTGGCCGATGCAAGGCGAAAAATATGACCCGTACCGCAGCGACTGGTCTTACGAGATGGCCGAAGAGGGCGATGCTTGCCTCAATGCCTATGCTCATCGGGGTGGCAAAATACTGGGCCTGCATACAGCGAGTATCTGTTTTACCCACTCGAAGGTCTGGCCTGAACTTTTGGGAGGGGCATGGCAGTGGGGACAGTCGCATCACCCAGCACCTCAAACCATCTCAGTGCTGCCGACGGAACCGGGAACGCGGTTGATGTTAGAAGCGTTTGACGTGGTCGATGAACTCTACTGCGACCTCGAGGTAGCTGAAGACGTGGAGGTTTTGATGATGGGTTCAGACGGTCATACCAAGGCTCAGCCGGTAGTCTGGCGAAGGACCGAGGGGACGTTTAAGAGTGCTTATTGCTCAATGGGGCATGATCTCTCGGCGTTGTCTAACCCCAGCCTTGCTGCGCTTATCAATAAGTTGATGCTTTGGTTATTGGAAGAGGGTCGGTAATGGCTGTTTGCTTGTGAGGCACAAGGAGGACGGTTATCTGGTCACGGGCGGCGGATCCGGGATCGGTGAGGCGACGGCGGAGATGTTGATTAACCGCGGTGCGAGGGTGACGATCTGCGGTCGGCGTGCAGATGTCATCGCTAGGGTCGCTGACCGATTGGGTGATCGGTGCTTAGCCGTGCAGGCTGACGTCACTGTCAAAGAGGATCAAGAGCGAGTCGTTGAGGCAGCGATGCGTCACGGTCGAGAGATAAAAGGGCTGATTAACAACGCGGGCAATATGTATCGGGCTTCGGTCGAGGAATACGATGCTGATCAATTGTTGGACATTTTTAATCAAAATGTCGTCGCGGGGATGATGCTGTCGAGGTGGGCACTGCCAAGCTTAAAAGCAACCAAAGGGAGTATCGTGTTTTTAGGTTCGGTTCACACCCGCCGAGCCTTCCCTGGCGTCTCTCCTTATGCGGCCACTAAAGCGGCGCTGCAAGGACTCACCCAGGTCATGGCGGCAGAGTTGGGACCAGCTGGGGTCAGAGTCAATTGTGTGATCCCAGGGGCGGTACCCTCGGATATCAACCTCAGGGCTGGGGTCGGCACTCGGCCTGAGCTTGAGGAAAGGTTTCGCCGATTAGCGCCGATGCATGCCTTGGGTCGAGTTGGTGATGGGCAAGACGTAGCAGAGGCGATTGGCTATCTCCTTGAGGCGACTTGGACAACTGGAACGTTGTTAACCGTTGATGGGGGACTGTCTTTGGGTGCGACGACTGTTTGAGATGGGTTACGACGTCAGGTTTCCAGAGTCGCACAAGCGATCGTTAGACGGCGAGTGAGAGGCATTGGCGGGGGGCATAGGCCAAGCATTGGCAAAAGCCTTAAGGCGACATCAAACGTAAATCCACGAAAACGGAGAGGGACTCGGTATGACCACAGCATCTCTTCTCGCGCAAGCGAGCAGTATTGATATCCATGCACATGCTGTGCTTGAGGGGTCGATGCACCAAGCGGGTGTTCATGGCCCCGAATTGGGTGATCAAGATTCGGACTCGCCGTGGTTTAGAGTGGGTGACTATCGCCTAGACGGCGTCCGTTATGCGGGAGGGCCGTTCATGGATCTTCAGCTCAGAATCGCGGCTATGGATGCGGTTAATCTCGATTTTCAAGTGTTGTCACCGAATCCGCTCACGTATTTTCATTTTATCGACGCAACTCACGCGACGGCTTTTTGCCGGGCCCACAATCTGGCATTGGCTGAGCAGGTAGCGCTCGCGCCTGAGCGCGTGGCGGCCTTTGCGGCGTTGCCGATGCAGGATGTAAATGCGGCGATACGCGAATTACGTTTCGCTGTTTTGGAACTGGGTATGCTGGGCGGTTACATCGGTACTGATATTGGCCGACCCTTGAACGACCCTGCCCTCGATCCTTTTTATGCTTGCTGTGTCGATTTGGATGTGCCGTTATTTTTCCATCCGGCACCGGCAGGGATCGATGGACCGAGTGGCGACCCGAATCTTTTACAGTTTGACCTAGACTTGCTTACCGGCTTTGCCGCTCAAGAAACCATTGCCGTTGCAACGTTGATTTACGGTGGGGTGCTTCTACGTCATCCAGCCTTAGATATCTGTATTTCACATGCCGGCGGGGCAATTGCGTCTTTGATAGGCAGGCTTGATCGAGCCTGCGTTAAGCGAGCCTGGGTGCCCCAAGCGTTGCAGTATGAGGGGGCTTTTGAAGAGGCGTTACAACGGCTTTGGTTCGACACCCACGTCCATGATGACCGGGTACTTTCATTTTTCCGTTCCCTTGTCGGTGACCAGCGTTTACTACTGGGTACCAATTTTTCGGGCTGGGATCAGCATCAACTTGAGGTTGATCCAGACTTAATGCGCCTTTTCACGACCAACGCGAAACGTCTATTTCGAGCCGAGTCGATTGCAGACAATGGCCGTCACTTCGATTAAGACCGCCAATAGGCGTGGCCTGCCGCTTAACATCAAAGCAGATAATGGCATGCACACATGACGACTGATCAATGATCAGCGATTAAAATCAGAGGTAAGGAGAGACGGGTGGGTTACAGGCAGAATAAGTGGTTGGCTAGCATAATCAAGCTAATGCAGGGGGCACTGCTGACCGTCAGTTTGCTCGGTTATGCAGATTGGCCGCTGCATGGCCACGATACCTTCGAACAACGGCAGAGTCCCTTAACGCAAATTAATTCAGAGACAGTAAAAAATTTGGGCTTAGTGTGGTCGATGGAAACGGGGACGCGACGGGGTTTGGAGGCATCGCCCATTGTGATCGACGGGATGATGTATACCACCGGTTCTTGGAGCAAAGTGTTTGCCGTGGATGCCGCCTCGGGTAGGCTACGCTGGCAGTTTGATCCGGAGGTACCCAAGGCTTGGGGCGCTAACGCTTGCTGTGATGTGGTGAATCGGGGTGTGGCAGTTCGAGAGGATAAGCTATTTGTCGGGACGCTAGATGGCCGACTGATAGCACTCAATCGTCATACAGGCGAGGTCTTGTGGTCCGTATTAACGATTGATCAAACTAAGCCCTATACCATCACCGGAGCGCCTCGATTGGTCGGTCAGCAGGTTGTTATCGGCAATGGTGGCGCAGAGTACGGCGTTCGGGGATACATTTCTGCCTATGATGTGGACACCGGATCATTAAATTGGCGCTTCTACACGGTACCCGCCGCAACTCAATCCGTTGCCCAACCTGAATTACATTGGGCAAAAACAACTTGGCGCGGTACGGATTTTGAGCGAGTCGGTGGTGGTGGAACGGTTTGGGACTCGATGGTCTACGATCCTGAACTGGATCTTTTATACATCGGGGTGGGTAACGGTTCGCCCTGGAACCGGGAGATCAGAAGCCCAGGAGGTGGTGATAACCTGTTCTTGTCGTCGATTGTCGCAATTGAGGGGACCACCGGTCGTTATCGTTGGCACTACCAGACCACACCCGCTGACAATTGGGATTATACGGCCACCCAGCATATGATTCTCGCCGAGCTCCCGATCGGTGGCGAGGTGCGACGGGTCATCATGCAAGCACCTAAAAATGGTTTCTTTTATGTTCTGGACCGAGTTACGGGTGAGTTGCTGTCGGCCTCGCCTTACGTACCGATCAACTGGGCGAGTCATGTTGATCTTGCGACGGGTCGACCGGTTGAAACTGAGGTGGCTGATTATCGAGATCAAGAACAGATCATTCGACCCGCCCCATTTGGCGCGCATAACTGGCAACCTATGGCGTTTAATCAAGGATCAGGGTTGGTCTATATCCCGGCGATGCGTAATTTGTCAGTCTACAATCATGCTGAAGCCTACCAGCATCAACCGGGTCCGCATTGGAATACCGGGCAGAATGATCGAGCCGTTGAGGATAATCCTCTGGCCCAGCTGGATCCCAACTATTTGGCGCCGGTGTTAAAACATCTGATGCGCGGCGAGTTGATTGCCTGGGACCCGTTGAAAGGCGAGGCGGCATGGACGGTGCCTCATGCCACGATGTGGAATGGCGGTGTCCTAACCACGGCATCTGGACTGGTCTTTCAGGGTACGGGTACAGGTTGGCTGCAAGCCTATGATGCTCAAACGGGTGAAGTTCGATGGTCATTCGATACCGGCCAAGGCATGATTGCGCCGCCAATTAGCTATGAGGTCGCAGGAGAGCAGTATTTGAGTGTGATGGCAGGTTGGGGGGGTGCCGTCGGACTCGTGCTCGCGCAGCCCGAGGTCCGTTCGGGTGGGCCTGGCCGAATTCTTACCTTTAAGTTAGGAGGTGAGGCATCATTGCCTGACATTCCCGAACCGGTACTGGTGATTGATCCACCTCCTGATACGGCCAGCGATGAGGCGGTCCTGGCTGGGCTTGGTCATTACAACCAACATTGTTTGCGTTGCCACGGCGTCGGAGCGGTGAGCCAAGGGTTGGTGCCAGATTTGAGAGGAATGTCCCAAGCTACGCATGAGATTTTCGATGCGATTGTATTAGAGGGAGTGCTGGCGCCAGCGGGAATGATAGGGTTTAAATCGGTGCTCTCAAAGCAAGAAAGTGAAGAAATTCGAAGTTACTTGGTTAGGGTGGCACATGACCAAAAGGCTCTCGATGCCGAGTCATCGCTGTGGCGCCGGGTTCGCAACTGGTGGTTTGAACGCTTTGGTTGGCTAGCAGAACAGCTGATCTAGCGGCGAGGAGATGTCTGCTTCGACGTTTGAAAGGCATCTGCGGCCATGCTAAAAGTTGGGGCACAATGCTCAGAGGGTTGAATCATGTATCCCAATCACTACGCAACTGAACACCCTGATCGGCCAGCTGTGATCATGGCCTCAACCGGTGAGATTAAAACCTATGCAGCCCTTGAAGCCAACGCAAATCAGGTTGCGCACGCGCTACGCGCGGCTGGCCTGCAGCGTTTGGATCATTACGCAATCTTCATGGAAAACAACCTGGAGTACATAGAAAGCTGTGCGGCTGGCGAGCGTGCAGGACTTTATTACACCTGTATCAATTCGTTTCTTACCGCGGAAGAACTCGCCTACATCATCAATAATTCGGAATCTCGGATCCTGATTACCTCGATCGCGAAGCGAGAAGTTGTCGAAGTAGCGGTAAAAGATTGTCCGAGAGTCGAGCAGGTCTGGTTGATCGATGAGCAGGGATCACAAGAGAAAACTTTCGAAGACGTGAGATTTCGGGATTATCAGCAGCAGCTTGAAGGTCATCCGAAGACGCCGATTAAGGATGAAGCCTTGGGAACTTCGATGCTGTATTCCTCTGGTACCACGGGGAGGCCGAAAGGCATCATTCGTCCTCTGCCAGAACAGCCCCCGGGGGAGCCCTTACCCTTGTACCAATTTCTCAGCGATCTTTGGCGGTATCGAGAAGGTATGGTCTATCTTTCGCCGGCTCCGCTCTATCATTCTGCACCGCAAGCGGCGGTTAATTTGACCCTGCGGATTGGCGGCACAGTCATTGTCATGGAACGGTTTGATCCAGAGCGTTATCTCAAGCTCATCGAGCAGCACCAGGTGACCCACTCCCAGCTCGTTCCAACGATGTTCAGTCGAATGTTAAAGCTTGACCCTTCGGTTCGTGATCGGTTTGACCTGTCGACCCTTGAGGTCGCCATTCATGCGGCAGCACCCTGTCCCAAAATCGTCAAAACGCAGATGATCGATTGGTGGGGCCCGATCATTCACGAATATTATGGCGCTACTGAGGGGCTTGGTTTTGCCGCCTGTAACACCGAAGAATGGTTGGCCCACCCCGGTACCGTGGGGAAAGTCGTCTTGGGTGATCTGACAGTCCTGGATGAAACCGGAAATCCACAACCTGTCGGCGTGCCTGGAACACTGTGGTTCAAAACGGCAACGGAATTTTCCTACCACAACGATCCCGAAAAGACCCGAGAATCAACCTCTCCAGATGGTGCGATGACCACCGTCGGAGATGTCGGGTTTGTTGACGAGGATGGATTTTTATATCTCACTGACCGTGCCACCTTCATGATCATCTCTGGAGGGGTCAATATTTACCCTCAGGAATGCGAGGATCTTTTGATCAGTCATCCAAAGGTCGATGATGCAGCGGTGTTTGGTGTGCCGAACGAAGATTTAGGCGAGGAGGTTAAAGCGGTCATTCAACCCCTTGCGGGAGTGACCCCCAATGCGGAGCTAACCGATGAGTTATTGGCGTATTTGAGTGAGCATTTAGCCCGTCAAAAAATCCCCAGATCAATCGACTATGAAACGTCGCTGCCGAGGTTGCCAACGGGTAAGCTCTACAAACGATTACTGCGGGATCGTTATTGGGGCGAAGGTCAGTCGAAGATCGTTTAAGGGTTCTAGGGGATAGGCGCTTTGGGCATCAAAAAGAAACACTGCCTTGCCGCAGGGTGTTTTAAAGTGCCCCGGGAATGGCGGCGTTGCGGGTGAGAAATGATGTCAGCTGAGGGAGCGAAAACCTAGGGCAGACGGAAATGTCGGGCGAAACCGTGCTAGGTTGATCAAGTTGAATGAGAGGATCTTCGGGTTAGCAGAATCAGTAATTCAGTAAACAACAAAGCAGGAATAGAGAATGATGTTTGACACAGTGATTCGGGGTGTAGAAATCGTTGACGGAACAGGAAAGGCACCCTATCAGGGTGATATTGCGATCAAAGATGGACGGATTCAGGAGGTCGGAAACGTTGGGGGCCAAGGCAAAGAAGAAATAGCAGCGAACGGCGCAATTGCGACGCCGGGATGGATCGATGTTCACACGCATTACGATGGTCAGGTTAGCTGGGACGATACGCTTGATCCCTCTTTTAGCCATGGCGTCACCAGTGTAGTCATGGGAAATTGCGGGGTCGGCTTTGCACCGGCGCCTCCTGGGGGTGAACAACGACTGATTGAACTGATGGAGGGCGTTGAGGATATACCTGGTACCGCGCTGTATGAAGGCATTGAGTGGGGGAGATGGGAGACCTTTCCAGAATATCTTGACTACCTGGCCTCTCGGCAATATAGCCTCGATGTGGGCACGCAGGTGCCGCATAGTGCCCTGCGTAATTATGTGATGGGAGATCGAGCCCTGCGGCATGAAGATGCCACTGCTGAAGATTTAGCGCGAATGGCGGCGATCGTAGAGCAGGCTGTCAGTGCCGGCGCGCTGGGATTCTCAACGTCTCGTACCGTAGGTCATCGAAGTGTGCTTGGAGAGACGATTCCTGGGACCTTTGCCGAGCGTGAAGAACTGATGGCCTTGGCGTCGGCGATGCAGAAAGTGGGTCGGGGTGTGTTTCAAGCAGTACCCGCGGGTGTCGTTGGCGATCTCGCTGGGCCAGAGCATCAAACCTCAGAGGAAGAAGTCGCCTTGTTTATTGAAATAGCCAAGGCGACGGGTTGTCCGGTGACTTTTACGTTGGCCCAGAATTTCAGTCGGCCAGACCAATGGCAAGCTTGTCTTGATCTCGTGGCCGCAGCGTGTGATTCAGGTCACCTCATCATGCCGCAAATCGCGACGCGTCCGATTGGTTTTGTCACCAGTCTGCGGTCCTACCATATGTTCCAGCGACGAAAAACCTATCTCGAGTTGTCACACTTGCCGATAGATCAATTGCTTGAGCAGCTCCGTCGACCTGAAATTAAAGCGCGCATCTTAGCCGACGAAGACGTCAAGCCTGACCTTCCTGGCTCGATGGAGAATATCTATGGGCTCCTTGGCATGGCCGCAGCCAGTATGTTTCCACTGTCGGTGCCCATGAATTACGAGCCAGAAGCGAGCACGAATTTAGGTGCGCTGGCGGCCCAGGCTGGCCAGGAAATTGATAGCTTCGTGTATGACTTTTTGATTGCAGAGGATGGGCGAAACTTTGCCATCTCGCTGGGAGCCAATTTCGTTGAAGGCAATTTCGATGTCATTCGCAAAATGATCGAGCATCCCAACACAACCATCGGGCTCTCAGATGCGGGGGCGCATGTGAATCTGATTTTTGATGCAGTGGGTCCAACTTACCAGTTGATGCATTGGGTTCGAGATCGTACCCGAGGTCCGAAGTTACCCATCGAGATGATTGTGAACAAGCAAACTGCGCGCAACGCTGATTTGTTCGGTTTACAGGATCGAGGTCGATTGCTGCCGGGGCAGCGAGCCGATTTGAACATCATCGATCTATCCCGCCTAAGCTTGGGCGAACTCAAAGTCGCTCATGATTTGCCAGCGGGCGGAGGGCGAATTTTGCAATCTGCCAGTGGTTACCTAAATACGTTCGTGAGTGGCGTCAAAACTCGTGCACTGGATGAGGACACTGGGGCTCGACCCGGCCGCTTGATCCGGGGGTGAAAGTGAGCGTGATGATCCCTCAAGGGGCTTCGGGTTTAGCATTCGCACACCGCGCAAAAAGACTTTGCTTAATCTGTGGCCTGTTTGGATTGCTCGCTCCTTCCGGCTTACTTGCAGATTGGCGAGCGGCTCAAGAGGCCTCGGTACTCAATGGGGTACAAGCGGTCTTAATGTGCAACGGTTTGTTCACCAGTGGGCGTTCGCTGACCCAAGTCTATGATCAAGAGCTCAAGTATCTATCGCCGCCACGATTTCGATCCGCGCTCGGGGATGCCAATGGTGGGCCCTATCGGGTCGATCAGGCTAACCGCTCGGTCATCGTGGGTACCGATAACCCGGAGCAACAAGTTGCCGCGGTATACCAACCCGGTTTCGGATGTATTGTATTGGCTCCAGGTGAGCTTCCGACCGCTGAGGTTGTAGCAGAGCTGCCGGTGTATCCGGCCATCGAATCTGAGCGGCTTGCAAGCGCAACGGTTGCAGCCGGAGGCCTTGAGGCTCGTGATGTATCGGCGGAATTTGACGCAGCGGCATTGGCAGCGGCAGCGGATTGGGTGTTTGATCGACCTTTTGAAGAGCAAGTCACCGTGAGTTTGTTGGTCACTTATCAAGGTCAAGTGGTGTTGGAGCGCTATGCGCCCGGGTTTGACTCAACGACTCGAACCCGAACTTGGTCAACGGCCAAAGGCCTTGCCGCGATCTTGATTGGAATGCTGGTCGACGAGGGAGCGCTCGTCTTGGATGAACCTTTGGCCGCCGATTGGTTACCTGCACTCAATGAAAGTCAACAGGACCCAAGGAGACGGATCACGCTGCGCCACGCGCTGACGATGTCGACAGGGCTAGAACCGGTGGACAATAACCGTCAAGAATACAAATCCGGGAGCGGGCTTGCCTACTGGGCGGGCGATAGTTCCTCGGTGGGAGCGCGGGCTCGAGGCTTGGTGCGGGATCCAGGGACCTACTGGGATTATGAGAATTACGACACGCTCTTGGCCGTTAATGCGATGAAGCAAGCGATTGGGAAGGAGGTAGAATATTGGCGGTTTCCGGCTCAGCGGCTCCTTAACAAGCTGGGAATGGATCGAACCGTGCTCAGCGTCGACCGGCAAGGGGATTTTATCTTGAGCTCCCAGGTTTATACCAGCGCCCGAGACCTGGCTAAGATTGGGCAATTGTTGCTGAACGATGGGGTTTGGGCAGGTGAGCGATTGCTATCGTCAGAGTGGATAGCGTTTATGCGTTCACCGGCTAATATCCCGAATAATCCGAGGGGGCAGTACGGTGGCCAATGGTGGCTAGTTCCAAAGGACCGTGATGACGTGCCGAGGGATGCCTTTTCGGCCGCGGGAAGTCGAGGACAATTTCTGATTGTGGTGCCGTCGAAGGACCTTGTCATCGTAAGACGTGGACTTGATTTTGGCCGACGGCCAATGAGTCAATGGGACCTGACCCGCGAAATCCTAAAGGCTTGGTCGGCGTCCTGACGGGCTCACCAGCGCTGGGCTATGAAGATCAATAACCAGCGCCACACGGTGTGGCTGTAAAGCCCAATAAACCCTAAAGCAGGGTCAGATCCGCCCGCGCTCAGCTAAGCCAGTCGCTGTCAGCTCGGTAAGGCTAATGAGCCCCTCCTGGCTCAGTCCATCCATTGATACAACTTAGGGTCCGGATTTCGGCCCAGCATAATGTCTTCGGCTCGACTCTGAATTCGATCGTTAAAGTGCTCGTGGGTTTGGATATAAAGTTGTTGATCGCGAATACCTTTGAAAACAATATCAGCAACTTGACTCGGCGGCATGCCCTCTGCCAGAACCGCGTCAAACTGAGCCCGCATGGCGAGTTGCGCATCCGTCGGGGCGGGGCTGTCCTCATTGATGAGATGCTCAGGCCGGTTGCGGCCACTTGAACCGATATTGGTATTAATGATGCCAGGGCAGAGCACCGAACAGCCCAGTTGCGAACCGGCGAGCAAAAGGTCTCGGTGCAAGTGCTCAGTTAAAGCAACGACACCGTGCTTGGTTACCGAGTAAGGGGCATTGGTGACGCCCCCAATGAGGCCTGCCACCGAGGCGGTGTTAACAATATGTCCCGGTGTTGCTTGCTCAAGCATTACCGGCAGGAAAAGCCGCTGGCCATGCACCACGCTCATCAAATTAACGCCAATGACCCAATCCCAGTCTTTCTCAGTTCCCGTCCAGGCTCCGCCTGCGCCTCCAACGCCAGCATTGTTAAAGAGCAAATGGACAGCGCCAAACTCGGTCAGTGCTCGATCTCGGAGCGCTTCGAGCGAACTTGCAACGCTAACGTCAGTAATTTGGCCTACGATCGGGTTGTTGTAATTTGCCCGAAATGCCGACACGGTTGCTTGTAACGCATCATCCTCGATATCTGCCAATATGACTTTCATACCTTCTTGCAAGCACCTTTCGGCGAGTCCTTTGCCGATACCGCTGGCCCCGCCGGTGATGACAGCAACCTGATCTTGAAATTGGTCCATAGAATGTGCTCCTTAGACAGTAGGAAAGTTGGGCCTCCTGGCCGCGAACCAGCGGACCGGTCCATGACTATAACGTGCAGGCGTTCATTGGGCTAGGCGGCCGGTTTGGAGAGGGCTGCCCGAAGCAGACTTAGACAAATAGGAAAGAGCGCTGGCTCGGTTCAACCGGCGTCTATTCACTTGTTTCAATCGGGCATTGCAAGCGCACTGCCAGGTCAAGGTGAAGGTCAAGGTCAAGGGACAGAGGCTTCTGGTCGACGGCATAGCCCAAGCAAATGGGCTTGGCAGTCAGGCAAGTGCACTAACCGCGGGCTAGAGGCTGCGCTCAGCCCGAAGGTACTCGGCCCTGAAAGGTCTCGAGAGTAAGATAAAACCGTCAGCACTGCTTGGAATTGAAATCAAAAAACGCTACCGTAAAGGCCAAAACGTTGTTTGACTGGATTTTGAGGAAGACCTTATGAGTGAGAACGCATCGGATGTGTTAGCCGCGGTTGGGACCTGCCCGCTTCACGACATTAACCCAATGCATCCTGAGTTGCTGAAACGGCCCTGGGGTTTGAATAAGCGTTTGCGTGATGATGCGCCTGTATTTCAGGATCCAGGTTCAGGGATCTTTTTTATCTCTCGTTACGAAGATGTGGTCAAAATGGCGATGGATCCGGCGACTTTCTCAAGCAAAATGTTACAGCCGACCCGAGCGATGGATGGATCAAAGGACCCCGAGCTCAGCGCGATACTGGCCGAGGGTTACCCTCAGGTCCCGACCATGCTGACCCAAGATCCGCCGCTTCAACGCCGCTATCGAAAGTTTGTCGATGGTGCCTTTTCTCCGTCGAGTTTGCGGGCACTAGAGCCCTTTATAGAGGCAACGGCCAATGCACTGATCGACGATTTTATTGAGGCAGGACGATGTGATTTTCTCAGTGACTTTGGCGTTCCCTTGCCGTTGCGAGTGATCGTTTCTCAATTAGGCGCGCCGATGGAAGATCTTGCCTTGTTCAGAAAATGGACCGAGGCGTTTATTGGTAATTTAAGTCAACAATTGGACCGAGAAGGTGTGCGCGCTGCCGCGCGGGATATCGTTGAATTTCAGCATTATTTTGCGGCGCGCATTGAGGAACGTCGAGCCGCGCCCGAAGATGACATTTTATCCAAGGTCGTCAATGCCAGTATTGATGGTGAGCAGCCCTTGAGTATCGAAGAGTGTTTATCAATGATCGGTCAGATTTTGGTGGCGGGCAATGAAACCACCTCAGGTTCGATCACTGAGGGGATATTGTTGTTGATCGAAAATCCGGATCAATACGCCTTGTTGAAATCGGACCCCTCACCTGAAATGATTTCAAATTTTGTTGAAGAGGTGCTGAGGTTTTCGAGCCCGTCTTCTAATATGTTTCGTCGCGCGGTAAAAGAAGTCGAATGGCATGGCGTGACGATTCCCAAGGATGCCATTTTATTTGCACGTTTTGCCTCGGCGAATCAAGACGAGCGACGGTTTCCTGATCCAGAGCGATTTGACATTACTCGACCCAATTTGAAGGAGCAGGTTGCCTTCGGTAAGGGCGTTCACCACTGTCTCGGCGCGGCCTTATCCCGGCGAGAGATGAATATTGGATTTAAAGTGATTTTTGAACGATTAACGAACTTTAGACTGGCCGAGGGCGGCGCGAAACCAGAATTTGCAGCAAATGCGCTGTTACATGGTCTGCACGGATTGGATGTGGAGTTTGATGCGATTTAGGTTAAGCCCTTTGAGACTGCTGTTGGCCTTTACGCTTATGGCATCAGGCTTATCGGCCTGGGCTCAGGAACAGCGAGGAGATTTAAGCATGTGCCATCAAAAAACGATTGAAGCGGTTGCACGGCAGGAAATTGAATATTTAAGAAGGGCTTATGCCATAGCCACCGATCAAATTGGTGAAGATACTGAGGCATCGGTAACCGCCGGGGGGGAGATTTACCATCAGATCTTCAGTCCGGACGTCACCTTCGCCGTCACTGGTCCAGAGACGCAACCCCTGACGGCCAATGGTCCGAAAGGTTGGGTTGATGTGGTACGCGGTGCATTGGGCCCGCTCGGGCCCACCCAACACCTCATCGGCAGTCAAGTCGTCACGTTCGATGATTTACAATGGAATGATCGATGCGAAGTGGTCTCGGGCAAGGCAAAAATGCAGAGTTATGTGCAAGCCTGGCACGATCAGAATGATCGGGAAGTCTGGCTATTCATCGGTACCTATTTTGACGAGGTCGTTTACCAACCCCAGCGAGGCTGGCAGATCAGCCACATGGAACTGCGTCGGGTCACGGGTGAATTGCGGCCGTCAGGCGCTGCGGTCGCTGCAACCCCGCTTTGAGCTCTCTGCCCCCAAAAGGTAACATCAGCAGGGGGCTTCCAGATGGGGCCCGTCAAGGGCCGTCGCTTTTAACGAATAAGGCTGAGTGGCCCTCAGCGAGCATTCCAAAGCGAGCTAACCCTTATTCCTCCACGAGGATCGGTGCGAAGCGTGCAGGCCTTCGCTCCACAAAAGAGGCAACCCCCTCTTTAAAATCATCTTGACCAAGGCTGTCATTCATCCACTCCGTGCTTTCAGCCATTGCCGGTCCCAGTTCTCGGTTGAGATGTTTATAGACTTGCCGTTTCATCATCATGATAGAGCTGGGAGCCGAAGTTTCGGCGAGACCCCGAAGATAGTTTGCGGCCTCTGTGGCACTGTCACCGTTCTCAGATAGCCGGTTGGCCCAGCCGATTCGAAAGGCTTCCTCGCCAGTGATTTTTCGAGAGCTCCAAAAAATATCGAGGGCGTTAGCCGGACCCACGAGGCGCGGCAGCATCCAACTTGTGCCGTGCTCGGCGATCAGGCCTCTGGGACCAAAGGACGATACGATTTTGGCATCTCGCTCCATAAATCGAAGGTCGCAGAAGGTCGCAAAACTGAATCCTAGGCCTGCGCAGGCGCCATTGACAGCGGCGATGAGAGGCTTGCGTAATCCCAGGAAATAGGTCGGAGAGCCATTGTAGTTTGGGTCTCCCAGGGGATTGCCCGGGTTGGCCTTGAGATGATCGAATCGCTCCGATAAATTTTTGCCGGCATCGCTCATCTCGCCAAGTGCGTTCATATCCACACCTGCACAAAAACCTCGACCAGCGCCGGTTAAGATACTGCCAATGACGTTTTGGTTGCGCTCGGATTCCGCAAGGGCGTGTCTCACCTCGGCCTGAGTCAAGTCGGTGAGGGCATTCAGTTGGTCAGGTCGATTGAGTGTGATGGTAGCCACGGGCCCATCGATGTCGTAGCGAATCTCTTGATAATCCTGCATGGTCTTATTCTCCGATCAGTTGAAAGCTCACGCTATTTTTTAGGTTGTGGCTCAGTCGAGCGAGTCTGGTTCGAGGATAGCCTAACCCAGCAACACAGGGATGTCCCTGTGTAACGTGCCGAACTTTGTCTCGAGAGACGTAATAGGTCCCCGTAGACTAGGGTGCTTCATCTCCGTGATCCCCTCGCTGGTTTCGCCAAGCTTTATATTTGGTCATTTCTTCACGCAGTTGGTTGATGACAAAGGTAATAACGGTGACATCGTCGAGGTAGCCGAATCCGAGGAGAAAGTCAGGAATACTGTCGAGTGGCATGAGAAAGTACAGGATTGCAGCGATGATCATAACGGGGGTTTTGACGTTGACCGCTTGATATTCCCCCCGTGTGAGGTCCAGCGCGAAGTCAATCAAAAGGGTAAGTTCGGAGCGGATCTGATTCAATTCACGTCGATTCGAGTGAATCACTTTCATTCTTGCTTGGCTCAACCTGGCCATCAACAGTTTTGGCTGCGCAATCAGATGCTCTGCTCGAGCGGTCAGGCGTTGGAGTCGAGATTGTGCTTTTTTCGAATCCACATTAGCCTCTCTGATTTGTTCTGTAAGACAGGATGCTGAAGGGGTTCGAGAGGCCCTTGAAGTATCGCCACCTGATGTCCAGTTTGGGATCCGGCTTCAAGGGCCTCCGTCGGTTGGTAAAGGTCATGGCGGACCAAATTAAGAGGGCGACCATTGAGTCGATGATCCCCACGCCATATAGCGCAACCTCGTGTTTTTGATGAATCACCGGATTCAGCGATCGAACCACTTCATTTGCCGGCCGCTGGGCCATCGGTTTAGGTGGATATCTGCCCTTGCGGCTGACGACTGGCTCCTCGACCCAACCGCCGCTCCTGCTATTCAAGACTCCGAATCCAATGGATCTGTTTCGCAACTCGAACGTCTCCACCGTCGCGGCATCATGACCGAATAAAAGGCGATCTGGACAAAAGGCTTGCCGATAACGACAGCGTGCTGTTGGTCGACGAGGGTATTGTGCCTCGGTGGATTGAACAAAGGGCGCCCGGTCTTGGACCTGTCGGATAAGGAAAAGCGGACCAGGTTTGCTTTGCTGGGTCCAACCAATGGTGATCGCTTGATCATCGAGTGGCTTGTCGTTTAAAACGCGATCGACTTTTCGAGATTGGGTAACGCTAGGAAAAGTGTTAGTCAGCATTTCGAGGAAAGCCTGAGGAATCGATCACATAATACGGTATTCCAGATATCCCTGGGTAGGGTAAAGCCTCTTGTGGTGACGAAGATGAATTCGATCGTGGTAGCATGCCCGCCATGAACGCCGCGATTACCCTTCAAAACGTTTCGATTGCTTTTGGTCATGAACCCGTGCTGCGCGATGCCAATCTGACCATCGAGCGCGGAGCACGTTGCTGCATTACGGGCTATAACGGCAGCGGCAAGTCAACACTGCTGAGCCTGATTTCCGGGCTTTACTCGCCGGATACGGGCGTTTTGTCATTGGGCTCGGGATTAACCCACGGATTGTTGGAACAAAACTCAGTGTATCCCGTTGACGCCACTATTTTTGAAATTGTTGCAGGCGGCCTAGGTGAGATTGGAATCGTACTCGGCCAGTACACGGTGGGTGTAGAGCAGGGACTTGAAGAAATCGCCTTAGTCCGGCTTCGAGATCAACTTGATGTCGCTGAGGCTTGGAGCCTTGCGCCCAAGGTCAATGCCCTACTGCAGCAATTGGGCCTTGAACCGATGCAAGTTTTCGGAGAATTGTCCGGAGGCTGGCGCAAGCGGGTTGCCATCGCTCGGAGCTTAGTCGCGAGTCCGGATGTCTGGCTGTTGGATGAACCCACCAATCACTTAGACATTCCTGCGATTGAGTGGCTTACCGAGGTCATTGCCCGATTTAGCGGCACGGTCGTGTTCATTTCTCATGATCGCATGTTGATGCAACAGGTCGCTGATCAAGTCATTGATATCGATCGCGGTAAGGTAAAGCATTGGCTCTGTCGCTATGATGCGTTTGTCGAGCGACGCGATGCAGAACGCCAGCAGGAGCAAGCCGCAGAGAAACAGTTTGACGTAAAACTGGCTGAGGAAGAGGCATGGATACGGCAAGGCATTAAAGCCCGCAGAACGCGAAATGAAGGTCGGGTGAGGGCGCTTGAGGCACTNAGAGAGGCGCGNGCGGCACGTCTTGTGCGCGGNAGTATGACCCTTGAAGTGGATCAAGGCGCTCGNTCAGGGAAAATCGTTTGTGAGTTCGATGCGGTAGANTTCGCCTTTAGTCAGCAACCCATGGTCAAAGATTTCTCCTGGGTGGTGCAGCGTGGCGACCGAGTTGGCCTTGTTGGTCCAAACGGTATCGGTAAGTCGACGGTGATCAAGTTGCTTCTGGGTGTTATCCAGCCCGATCAGGGGTCTATCCAACAAGGCACCAAACTTGATGTTGCTTATTTCGACCAAGGGCGTGAGTCGCTGCCGGCTGATCAGAGCGTCGCAGATTTTATCGGGGAGGGACGAGAGTTCATCGAGATCAACGGTCGGTCAGTCCACGTTGTCTCCTATTTGAAGCGTTTTTTGTTCGATTCGGTTGAGGCTCGGGGCAAAATTAGAACGCTATCTGGGGGCCAACAAAACCGATTATTGATGGCGCACTTGTTCACCAAGCCCGCCAATCTATTGGTGTTGGATGAGCCCACTAACGATCTGGATATTGAGACCTTGGAGTTGCTAGAAGAGTTGCTGATGGATTATCAAGGCACGGTGCTGCTGGTGAGTCATGATCGGGCCTTTCTCGACAAAGTAGTGACTTCTCTGTTGGTGTTTAAGGGCTCGGGTCATATCGAAGAGCAGATGGGGGGCTTCTCAGATTGGGTTGCCCGGGGAGGGCAACTGGCGAACCTAGAGACCGCATCACCGATGCAGCAGAAACCAGTAGCCGAATCAGCTCCACCTGGAGCCCTAGACTCACAAGAGGGACGCAGAGCTCGCAAAGCTGAGCAAAGACGACTTAAGCGAGAAATCGATCGGTTGGAAGTCGCTTTAGCCAAAGCAGAATCAGAGCTTGAAGGGCTCATGACGTCTCTCTCTGAACCTGTGTTTTTTGAGCAGCCAGAGGCGGCTCAAAAGGCGCAATATGTTAAGGCCGAAAACTTAAAGCTTACGATCGACACCTTATACAATGAGTGGGTCGTGGCTGAGGAAGCGCATGGATCGATTAAGCTCGATTGAGCTTCCATTGATTCAAGGACTGCGTGCTCGCCAACACCAAGAGTCCTGCAAAAATGCCGAGGTTTTTAACGAAGTTTTGCAACTCGTGACCGCTATCCGTATTGGGATAGGTGTTCCAAAAATCATGCATCCCGAGGTTAATGACGAGGGTCAGACCGGCCAAAACCAGCGCTACATCGCGCACTCTAATGCCGACGATCAACAACAAGCCACCGCCAATTTGTAGCACTATGGTGATGGGTAACAGTAGAGCCACCAGCGGCACGCCATGCTGGACCATATAATCCCCTGTGGCGGTGTAGCCAGGGATTTTTGAAATGCCTGGTCCTAAGAAATAGAGGCCAAGCAAGCATCGGCCCAAGGTTAAAGAAAGTTTTTCTATCATAGAGCAGGCGGTTACCAGAGTGTGCAATCAGTGTGACAGTTGTCTGAAGGCAGGTCTAGCGTATTCGGATACCTGGCGGGATACTTCAGTTTATCGCGGCACGCCATGGGTGAAGGTCCCAGTCAGGCCATCTGGCCTGAGTCAAAGTCAGTGTGCGTTCGGTCCAATAAGCTGAACCGGGTAAGGGGATGCCCAATGCGGCCAGTTGAGCCGGACTCGCGTGATTTAAGATTTGTCCCCAAGGACGCTCAGGTCTCGAGTGCCAGTTGTCAAAGCCGATCAGCGGGTTATCGAGCGCCTTGTAGCCGATAGTCATCGTAAATCGTCGGCCCTCTGGACGGGTGAGATTGGTGCCTCGATGGAAAGTATCGATGCTGTGGGCGACGAGGGTTCCTTGAGGGCCAGCGGCTGAGCGCTCGACGGCTTTCAGGCTGGCTTGTTTTGCCGCGCTTGCGGTAACCGCGCCTGGAGACAGTATTCGGTCGCTATCTTCCTTTGTGACATAGTGAAGAGCGCCCAAATCGTCAGTCACATCACTGATATAAACGATGAAGTCAACGGCGCGATAACGGGGGTCGTCGCTTGGCACGGCTAGCGTGTGGTTGCCAAAATCACAATGGTGAGCCTGGTCATAGTCTGCCTCACCGGTAAATTTTGCCCAGGTATGCGATTGATACAAAGCGACAGCGTCAACGCCGAGGCAGGCTGCAGCAAAGGTCATCAAATCGGGGTGAAGCGACAGCAAATTCATCTCAATGCCGGCATCGTAGGGTAAAGCATCAATATTTTGAAATTGCTTGTGGTGCATTTTGCCAACGGACCCAGGGAGCTTTTTGTCAAGCTCAACGGCCGCTTGCGCCTCGGGTGCCAGATGCCCGTAGAGTTGGTCAAAGTCCTGGTAAATGGGCGCCATTTCCGCCTGAGAAAAGAAATTTGGAATAACGGCGAAGCCATTTTCCCGCCATTGTTGAAGGTGATCAGGGTGGTATCGTGATTGCATCGTTCGTTGGGTGTTTACGCGTGGCCAAATTGTAGCCTTGCTGCTTGAGCTTGCAAAGGTTTGCGCAAGGGTGATTTTCGTCGCAGTAGCGCAGCAGTTGAAAATTCAAGGTAAGAAACAATGGTTGCGCCGTTGGTAGCGGATGCGGTTAGATGCAGGACAGAAGTTGTGTAGGGGGTGATCCCTGATTCGTGGGTTGATCCCTCGAATATCAGACCGAAAGGGATAGCTGCTGATTCAGTGTCGTTGATGATCAAGAGGTGTTATGTCTTCCCAAACATTAGAAAAAAACCCAGTCTTTTGGTTTTATGGTTCTGCGTCGATCGCCTATGGCATTAAGAACAACGCCTTCAGTTATCTGCTGTTGATCTATGCAAATCAAGTGCTGGGGTTACCGGGGTATCTAGCATCCCTGGCACTGGCGATTGCCATGTTGTGGGATGCCGTATCGGATCTGCTGTTGGGGCATTGGTCCGACAAAACCAGCAGTCGATTGGGGCGTCGTCATCCGTTTATGTACGCAGCTTTTTTCGTGCTGCCGGTCACGTTCTACGCGCTGTTTAATCCTGTGGTCGAGCTGAATGACTCCAACACCTTTTGGTATGTGTTGACCATGGCGCTACTGATTCGAACAGGAACAACCTTGTTTGAGGTCCCTTCAACGGCCTTGTTGCCTGACCTTGAAACCGATTACGACCGTCGAAATAAATGGTTAGCGCTACGACATTTTTTTGGGTGGACTGGCGGTAACGGCATTCATATGATCAATTTTATGTTCTGGGTAGGTGCCTATGGCGTGGCATCTCAAGCGGGCTATAGTATTTATGGCATCGTTGGTGCGTTGGTGATTGCCGCGGCGATTATGGTGTCATCGATGGGTACCCAACGGATTGCGGCAGCATTGCCTAAGCCGGTCGAGCCGTTTCGGTTCAGAGCGATCAAACGAGAAATACAGCAAATATTTCAGTCCGTGCGAAACAAGAACTTTGCAGCATTGTTCTTTTATGGCTTGACGGTGGGTATCGCCGGGGGTTTGGGAACGGCGCTTTATCTCTACAATACCACCTATTTTTTTGGTTTTACCGGCGCGCAAATCAGTGTCACGGCGATTGGTGTGCTGGCGTCTCCTGTGATCGCATATTGGGCAGCACCTTATTTAGGAAAAATTTTTGGTAAAAAAGGCGCCGCCATTGTTGCTATTTTGGTGAACATCGCGCTCTACCCGATTCCTTACATATTGCTGCTCTCTGGTTGGTGGCCAGAACTCGGCTCTTGGTTGTCGCTGTATATTTATAGTGCTTTCATTGTGATGGAAGTGATCTGCGGGATTATTGGAGGGGTGCTCTTAGACTCGATGATGGCGGATGTGGTCGAAGATAGCGAACTAAAAACCCAGCGCCGATCTGAAGGGCTTTTTTACGCGGCCCGGGGATTTGCTGCAAAAGCGATCTCCGCTGGCGGGATCGTTGGCGCGGGTTCAATCGTCTCAATCGTAGGCTTAGATGGAGTGACTTCTGTGGATGCGGTGACGAACGAGATCCGTATGAATTTGGCAACGCTCTTTCTACCCATTTATTGTGGGCTATATTTGATCGGTCTATGGATAGTCTCCCGATATCGCATCACCCGCGAGGACCACAACGCGCATTTACAAGCCCTGAGCGAGCGACGCGACGAAGCGCACTGAAAACGATGGTTTACCCTGCTTAGGGATTGACGGTCTTCAGGCTCTCAGCTTCGATAGGTCCATGTTCCGGCAGAGCATTGCGCCATGTTTTCACGAGCACTGGGTGTGAGGATAGGACACCCTGAGATTGTCTCGGTCTTGGGTTAAGCCAGTGAATCGATGCTGCATGAGAGATAAGAGATAAGAGATAAGAGATAAAAGAGGATGGAAGTGGAGAATAAAATGCTGACAAAAATTGACGAGGCCATGCAACGCTATATCGACGAAGCGATCGTACCTGGGGTGAGCTTCTTGATCTTGAAAGACACGGAAATCATTTATGAGCGACATTTAGGCTTTGCCAACATTGAATCTAAAGCACCGCTTTCCGCTGACGCAATCTTCCGCATAGCCTCGAACACGAAATTGATCACGTCGGTTGTGTTAATGATGTTGTATGAGCAGGGCAAATTTGGCCTCGATGATGGTGTACACCATTACTTGCCCGCCTTTGGCGATATGACTGTGTTAAGACCGAATGCAAAGAGTCTCGATGATGTAGAGTCCGCGGAATCCCCGATGACCATTCGCCAGTTATTGAGTCATTCAGCGGGTTTATCCTATGGCTTTGTGGAACCTGAGTCGGTGATTGATCAAGCCTATAACGCAGCAGGTCTGGGTGGCCTAGGAGGAACTGAGGTTGATCTTGCTGCTTACACCGATGCGGTAGCCAATTTGCCTTTAGCCTATCAACCCGGCAGCAATTGGCGGTACAGCGTCGCCACCGATATCTGCGGTCGACTGATTGAGGTGTTATCGGGAAAACGCTTAGACCAGGCGATCGACGATTTATTGTTGCAGCCACTTGGGATGGCTGATACGGGTTTTTATGTGAAGCCAGAAAACCGAGACCGATTGTGTACTTTGTATGCACCTTTAGAGCCTTTTAAACCGATGCAAGGTGGCCTCCAGGCTATGCCTGCCAGCGCCGATTTTAGTGCCGATGAGCGCCCTCGATTTTTAAGCGGTGGTGGAGGGATGGTCTCAACCCTGCATGATTACGCTCGATTTATTCAAATGATCGTGAATCAAGGGCAGTGGCAGGGCCATCAGTATCTCTTGCCTGAAACGCTGCGGTTAATGCGAGAAAACCAATTGGCGGAAGGTGTATCCGTTAATTTTCCTTTTTGGCCCATGCCTGGAACGGTCTTCGGCTTAGGCTTTGCGGTGAAGCAAAAACCCGATGCCCAAGAATCAAAGTTGGCCGTCAACGAATACCATTGGGGCGGACTGCTCGGCACCCACAGCTGGATCGCACCGGAGGCGGGGGTATCAGGGTTATGCTTCACCCAAAGAATGCCAGGATTCTGGCATCCGTTTAGCCATGAATTTAAACACCTGGTTTACGCGGCTGCCGAAGCAGGGTTGTAAACCCTCTGATTAAGTTGGGGATGCGCATTAGAACAGTTGAGCGCTTCCTTGGGGGCGCGCATTAGGTCGATGAGGTGAAGCTTGTAAGCGTCTTTGACCTGACTTGGGGAAGTCGTTAGAGCGATGACGTAGCAGGCCCCGCGAGTTTGATGAGGCCGAGGTCGAATGGGAATCGATGAGTGATGAACAAATGAGCGTTTGAAGGGATGGTCAATCCGCAAGCACATTCTGCCGCTGGCCGTTTTGAAGGTTTTTGGTCAGACCCCGAGGCTTCGGTCGCCGTGTTTAAAGGCGTACCTTATGCCGAAGCTCCTGTCGGTGACCGTCGATTCAGGCCTTCTGAATTAAAGTCGGAATCAAATCAGCATTATCTCGCGCAAAGGCCTTCGTTGCCGGCGTGGCAGAGTGCTGGAAATAACGACTTTGTTTGGTCTCTTGCCCCGGGACCGTGCAGCGAGGATTGCCTATATTTGAATATCTGGACACCGGCTGATTTCAGTCGGAGCAAAGCAGAGTGGCCTGTCATGGTTTGGTTTCATGGCGGCGCGCATATTCAAAGTTGGGCGCATCATGCGCTGTTTGATGGCGAGCAGTTTGCTCGGCAGGGAGTTGTCCTGGTAACGGTCAATTATCGGTTGGGCCCCTGGGGTTTCCTTGCTTTGCCGATGCTGGCTGCAGAGTCAGAGCATGATGCAGCCGGCAACTACGGGTTGCAGGATAAAATTACGGCCTTGCAGTGGATTCAACGCAATATTGCGGCGTTCGGCGGAAATGCTGAAAAGGTGACGGTCTTTGGTCAATCTGCAGGGGCTCAGAGTATTTGTGCGCTGATGGCGTCGCCGCTTGCCAAGGGCCTATTTCATCAAGTAATCGGACAGTCTGGCCACAGTTTGCAGGCTTTTGATCGTGATCCCAAAGGGTTTGAGACGGGCGAACGACTGATGGCTGAATTGGGTCACCCAAAAAATACGAAGGCGCTAAGAGAGATCTCCAATGCTCAGTTGCTGGCCGCAATGGAAAAATCCCGCTGGGCCTCTTACAGCCGAATCACCGTTGATGGTTGGGTACTACCAGAAGCTCCGTTGGCATCTTTTAAACAAGGATCAGCCGCCGCGATGCCTTTACTTCTCGGTTCGTTAGCGAACGAGGGCCTTGGCCTTATCGCAGAAAAACGGCATCTTGAGGAAGCCGACTTTGATCGGTTTCTGGTCAGAGTATTGGGTTCTGATCGAAGCCGTATCGATGCGGTCAAAGCTGCTTATGCTGATGTCTTACGCCAAGGTTTTCCGGCCGCGAGGCACGCGATCGAAAGTGACCTTATGATGTCTTTTGGCATGCGTCACTGGGCGGCTCTCAATGCCGATCAGGGTGCTGACAGTTATTTGTATTTCATGCCTCATACCCCGCCGGTTTGTCGCATTTACCGGCCCGATGCTCCGCAACTGGTCGACAGCCAAGCGCTGCGTAGCGCTGGCGCTTATCACTCAGGGGAACTCGCCTATGTGTTTAACAATCAGCATTTGGCGGGCTATGGCTGGAGCCAAGAGGACCGAATGCTCGCGCAGGAAATGAGTATCTACTGGGCTAATTTCGCCAAGACTGGAGCCCCTGCCAGTGATACGACCGCGCCCTGGCCTGCTTGGTCGGCAACCGGTGATACCAAGTACCTGATACAGCCACCGGAATCTTCACCAGGATTAGAGGTCAAATTAACGGCGCTGGCTCGGGGCTTGGGGATTTCCCTTAAACCGAAGCGTTAACTTGCGATGCCAAAGGCAGCTGCGGTGGCATCAAGCGCCTGTTCCAGCCCCATGATCAATTGGTCAATTTCTGAGGTTTGGATGATGAGCGGCGGTGACAGGATCAGGCCATCACCAACTTGCCTAATCATAAGACCATGACTGATGGCATAGTTGCGACAAAATACCGCGGCGGCGGCATCCGGTGCGATGCGGTCGGTTGTCCCGGATTCTTTAACCAGTTCAAGCGCGCCTAGCATGCCTTGCGTCCTGACTTCACCGACGATGGCGTGGTCTGCGAGTTGAGCTAACGCTTGCGACCAATAGGGTGCAATCGTGCTTGAAACATCACTCAATACGGACGACTGCTGATAGAGCTCAAGGGTCGCAAGACCGGCCGCACAGGCCACCGGATGACCCGAATAGGTAAACCCATGAGCAAACTCGCCGCCCTCTGTAGTCAGGATGGCCGCGATCTTATCGCTAATGGCGACGCCACCTAACGGCTGATAGCCATTTGTAACGGCTTTAGCGAAGGTGATCAGGTCCGGTTCAAAGTTGAACGTCTCGCAGCCCCACCACTGACCGGTTCTGCCGAACCCGCAGATCACTTCGTCGCTGATGATCAACACGTCGCGTTCTCGACAAATCTCCACAATCAGAGGCCAATAATTGTCGGGAGGAATGATAACGCCGCCCGCCCCTTGAATGGGCTCGGCAATAAACGCAGCGACCTGATCAGCGCCGATACTGTCAATTTTATCGGCTAACGACTGGGCCGCTTGCTGGCCAACCGCTTCAGGGGAGAGCGAGCCAAGGTGAGCAAAAGTGTAGGGCTGCTCAACATGATGGACGTAGGGCAGACCCAACATTTGCTCGTGCATACCTTTCATTCCACCGAGACTGGCACCGGCAATCGTGCTGCCGTGGTAAGCATTGGTGCGGGCAATAATGTGCTTTTTTTCTGGTTGACCCAAAAGGTCAAAATAGCGGTGAACCAAACGCAGGTTGGTGTCATTCGCTTCTGATCCCGAATTGGTAAAAAAGACATGCTCAAAGCCAGCGGGTAGTGCTTCACATAACTGGTCCGCAAGTCGTAGAGTGATGTCCGTGGTGCAATTAAAAAAGCTATTGTAGAAAGGCAGTCGATCCAGTTGCGCCGTGATGGCTTGTTTGATGCTGTCCTGGCTGTACCCTAAATTGGTGCACCACAGGCCTGACATGCCATCCAAAAGCCGATTACCCTGATGATCGATGATATAAACGCCGTCCCCACCTACGTAGGTACGTCCCCCGGTTTGTTTGTACTGGGCAAAATCGGTAAAAGGGTGGAGAAAGCGGCCGGATTCAAGGGTGTTCTCAGCCGTCGCTTGTGGTTGGATGGTCAAGATAGACTCCTTTGTTCGGTGATTTAAGGCCGGAGGTATATCCCTAGGACCTCATGAGTAGAAAGGGGGTAAAAGGCCATACTGGGCCGCCAAGGTGTCACATTAGCGCTCTCTCGGAAAGCGGGTCAAGGGTTATCCTAGGTGGCTTGACAGAAACCGCTAGAGAGTCATAATTTGGCCAGTAAAGGAAATCTCCATGAAGTCTTCGAGCCGAGTATTAACGAGGCCTAACCAACATTCTCAATTACCAGGGGGGGAGCGCTAAACCTGCTCTGATCTCCAATGGTCCCTCATTACCAGAGACTTTGTTTCATCGCTTTGTTCGTTTTGGTCACTGCCTGTCAGCAGCGTGAAGGTGTCGACTTACTGCTGGTCAATGCCGAGATCTATACCGTCGATGAAGCCAAACCTTGGGCCGAGGCCCTGGCTATTCGGGAGGGCCAAATTGTCGGAGTAGGTGATGATCAGCAGATCCGGGCTGCCTTTCGAGGTCCTGAAAAGGATATGCGGGGGCAGATGATTTTGCCTGGTCTGCACGATAGTCACAGCCATTTGATCTATGGGGGACTGCAATTAATGCAGTGCAATCTTGTGGGTCTTGCCGATCAAATTGAGCTTCTCGGCGCCATTCGTGAGTGTGATCAAGCATTACCGGCGGGAGCCTGGTTGGTAGGGGCTGGGTTTGATTTGTCGATTTTTCCAGGGGCGAATCCATCTAAGCAATTGCTTGATGCAGTGAACGCTGAAAGAAGGATGTTTATTCGCGGGGCTGATGGTCACTCTGCTTGGGTATCATCCGCCGCACTTGATGATGCGGGTATTGCGTTTGATAGTCCCGATCCCGAGAATGGGATAATTGAACGCGATGATCAGCTGGCACCATCTGGCGTCCTGCGAGAGTCGGCGATGCTGTTGGTCGAAGACGTTTTGCCTAAGATGAATTTGGAGGCTCGCCAGACAGCTGGCCTTGAAGCGATTGCTTTAGCGCATCGGTTCGGTATCACTTCAGTGATTGATGCCGCCACAACCGTCTTGGAGGCGGAGGCCTACGAAGCCCTCGCTGAGACCGGACAACTGAATATGCGGATGGTCCTTGCAATGTCCGTGATTGCCCCATTTTTTGAGCCGGCGCCGGTTGAAAGTGTGCGCCCCGAAGATCTTAGCAGCGAGCAATTGGTGAAGCGTCAATCCCTCAAAATTTTTGTTGATGGGGTGCTTGAAGGGGAGACGGCGGCCCTACTGGCGCCGTACATCAGTGAGACGCCGCACCGCGGTATGTTGATTACTCCAGCTGAGATACTTGTAGAGAAAGTGGTTGCTTATGATGCGATGGGCATCCAGCTGATGTTCCATGCCATTGGCGATCGAGGAGTAAGGGTCGCGTTAGATGCCATCGAGGCAGCCCGCCGTGTCAATGGTGACCAGGATCTCAGGCATCATATTTCTCATCTGCAATTGATCGACCCCGAAGACCAATCGCGGTTTGCCAGACTCAATGTCGCGGCCAATTTTCAAGCGCTTTGGGCATTACCCGATACCTACGTTATGGATATCAACTTACCAGCAATTGGCGCTGAAAGGGTTGAAAGGATGTATCCGATTCGATCATTGCAACAGCGCAGTGCCCGTGTGGTAGGAGGTAGTGATTGGCCTGTTTCATCGATGAATCCTTTGCTGGCCATCGAAACCGCGCTGACTCGAAGCGATCCAGCGGGCAACATCGAAGGCGTGTTGAATGCCGAGGAGCGGGTGTCGCTTGAATCTATGATCGAGGCCTACACCAAAAATGGGGCTTGGCTGATGCATCAGGAGCAATTGACGGGTCAAATCCAAGTCGGGAAGAAAGCGGATTTGGTGGTGCTATCCGAAAATTTGTTTGGGCTTCCCCCTGAAAAAATTGGCGAAGTCGAGGTGGTAGCGACTTACTTTGACGGGCGTGAGGTCTATACGCATGAGCGATAATCGAAGGACCCGGCCCTACCAGGGGAACGGCGGTGATGGGTTAGCAGGTATCCTTGCCTGGCCCCACTGGTTTGCCTTATTCAAATGGAGTGTCTATCTCGTACTGACCCTGAATATTGGTTTCTTTTTTCAGGAGGAGCGGCAGGCGTCGATGCAGTTAACCTATGGGGCGATCGATTTATTGCTGTTGCTCGAGTTATATGCGGCGACAATCGACACCACGGCCTGGGTGGTATTGCTGCTGGTGTTTGAGCTGGAGACCTTTCAGTTAGAGGACCAGCAAATCACCCCCGGGGTTTCCCGCTTGCTGATTGCGATAAGGCTCATCTGTTTTGGTTTTATTGTGACTGCGATGATTGGTTATGTTTTGAAAACCATTGCGTTCTACGGAGCGGAGCCATTGGCCGCCGCTGAGATCTGCAGCTTGGTGGCAGCGGGGTACACCCAAATGGTCGATCAAGATGTTTTCTTGACCCTGTCTCTGGCGGATTGCCGAGGGTTGTTGGCCGAAGCGAGCGCGCCGTTGATGGTACAACACGAATTGCAGTGGTTTGCTTTGGCGCCCGATTTTTCAGCAGTCGCTGGCCTGATGTGGATCGACATTGCCAATGCGGGCGTTTGGATACTGATTGTCCTATTAATCGAGTTAGATGTTCAGTTCACTGGCGCTCGGCTGGGATATGAGACTTGGATGACCCTGTCTCGGATCTTAAAAGTCATTGCTTATTCAGCGCTCGTGGTCTTTGCAATTTATTGGGGATTTGCAGGCACCTTTTTAGATTTTGAAGACGCGTTTTTATGGATTATGGCTTTCGTGTTCATTGAGCGAAATGTCGTTATTTGGGAAAAAGAATTAAACAAGACAGCGGCTGAGGGAGAGATTCAGTGACAATACCAGAGGGATTAGCCAACCGGGTTGACTTACTCATCACCGATGCGAATGGCGTGCCACGGGGTAAAACCGTAGAAAGCGAGACGTTGGATGAAGCGCACTTGCCGAGAATGGCTGAAGCAGTGCTGTTCCAATGCATCCATGGTACCTACGCTGAAGAGACGATGGATGATCTGAACCCAAAAGATGAAGATTTGATTCTGTCGCCCGATTGGTCGACCTATCGATTGACGCCTTGGAAAGATGACTCGGTCGGGCAGGTGATTTGTGAGGCTCAGGACAAAGAAGGAGATCCCATCACCTATGATTGTCGAAACGTGCTCAAACGGGTTCTAGAGCGCTATGAGGCCAAAGGGCTTACGCCCATCGTCGCGCCAGAAATCGAGTTCTACTTGATGAGCGCGCCGAAACGTGGGGACCAAGAGTTAGAACCGGGTGCGGGTTTTGATGGTCGTGACGAATTTGGCGGTGAAGCCTTTAGCTTTGATGCGCTCGATCGGTATGGTCCCTTTGTGAGTTACGTGCAAGAAATGAGTGCTGCCGCGGATTTGGATCTTGCCGCCGTGGTTCATGAAGTCGGCGCGGGTCAAATAGAGCTGAATGTTAGGCATGGTCCCGCCCTTGAGGTGGCAGATCAAATGGTTTTGCTCAAACGCCTGGTCAAAGGATGTGCGCTGGAGCATGGATATCTCGCTAGCTTTATGGCAAAACCCTCTGCTGACTTGCCGGGTTCCGGTCTGCATTTGCACTGCAGTTTAGAAAATGCTGCCGGGGAGAATCTGTTTGCGTTGGTTGATGAAAAAGCCCCTTCAGCGCTTCAGCATTTCATTGCAGGATTGCAAGCCTATATTCCAGAGGTGTTTGCGCTGCTTGCGCCAAATATCAACAGTTACAAGCGATTTGCAGGCGAACTATCAATGCCGATCAATCTTGAGTGGGGATATGATAATCGCACAACAGGATTACGAGTTCCCTATGGTCCCGCGGAAGAGGGCCGTGTAGAAACCCGAGTGATTGGCGCCGATGCCAATCCGTACCTGCTGATTAGCGCAATTCTGGCGGCGGGGTTGCTGGGGATTGAGGAGGCGCTTGAGCCTACCCAAGCCAGCGAAGAGGATTGTTGGGAAGTCACCTCCAATCTGCCCGATAACCTTGATCTTGCGCTGTTAAATTTAGCCAGCAGCGACAAGATGGCAGACCTTTTGGGTCGCGAGTTTTTGGACGTCTTTGCCTCCATCAAACGCAGCGAGCTACAGGACTTCAATATTCGTATTTCATCCTGGGAAATTAGTTATTTGGGGAGCATGTTGTAGATGGAAGGGCTATGCCTCAAATGAACTTGAGTCGACGTGCTGGCGGTAGACCGGATATCGGTTTTGATGCGTCTTGGTATTACGCGACTCGCAATCCGACGGCTGAAAGACGCAAGCTAGAGGCTGACGTTGATGCCGATGTGTGCGTGATAGGGGCTGGTTATACCGGGCTATCTGCGGCCCTTACCCTCGCGGAAGCCGGCTTAAGCGTGATCGTGCTCGAACAATTTAAGGTGGGAGCCGGAGCCTCGGGTCGCAACGGTGGTGTCCTTGGTATTGGTCAGCGCAAAGATCAGGCAGATCTTGAAGTCATGGTGGGTGATGAGTGGGCACAAAAGCTCTGGCGAATGTCTTTGGAGGCCAACGCGTTAGTCAGGCAACGCATTGTCGATTATGACATCGCTTGTGATTTGAGAGATGGAGAAATGACCGTCGCCCACCGCCAGCGTTATCAAGCTGAACTCTGGGATCATGCGCAACACCTTCAGCAGCGCTACGGCTATCAAGATTGTCAGCCACTTTCAGCTAAGGAGGTCGCCGACCAATTGGGTAGCGAGGCTTATTATGGCGGTTACCTAGATACTCGAGCAGGCCACATCCATCCGTTGAACCTCGCGCGGGGCCTTGCAGACGCGGCTGAGCGCCAAGGGGCGCAAATTTTTGAAGACAGCCAAGTTGAGTCAATACAAGAAACCCATAACGACAGGGTGATCGTTGAGGGTAGGGGACTGACTGTCACCGCCAATAAAGTAGTGGTTGCCTGCAATGGCTACTTAAATGGGCTTTTGCCGGTTGCCGACAGTTACCAGATGCCGATCAACAATTTTATGGTAGCAACTGAGCCTCTGGCGCCCGCGTTGGCAAAGCAACTTATTCGAAATAATGCTGCAGTGGTCGACACTCGATTCGTGGTGAACTACTTTCATCTTTCTCGGGATAATCGGTTGATTTTTGGTGGCGGTGAAAATTACACCCGATTTTTTCCGAAGGACATTCGTCAAGTTGTGAGTCGTCGACTTAAGGCGATTTATCCGCAACTCAGAGACGTTGATCTGCCTTATGCGTGGGGAGGCACCCTGTCAGTTACCATGAATCGGATGCCCAAGTTTGGTCGTGTGGGTCAACACATTTACTATGGGCAGGGGTATTCAGGGCATGGTGTTGCGATGGCGAACATGGGGGGCTACTTGATCGGTGAGGCCATCAAAGGTCAGGCCGTAGGGTTTGATTGCTTAGCCAACCTTAAACATCGGCGCTTCCCGGGGGGTAAATGGTTGCGTTGGCCTGGCCTTGTTGCTGGCATGCTTTTCTACGCCGCGCTGGACCGCATCTAGTTAACCCAATTATGATGGCTCCTGAAGAGGAGAATTTGCCATGATTGATCGAGTCGCCAAAAACCATCCGCGTTTGGATTTACTACGTCCTAGTGGAACCTCTCAAACTTTCAGCGGACAGTTATCCTTTTTGCGACGTGCCTACACCCAAGATATCGCTGGTGCTGATTTGGTGGTTTCGGGCTTACCCTTTGATCTTGCAACAACGTTTAGACCCGGCGCTCGGTTTGGGCCCCAGGCGATTCGTGCCGCCAGTGTTCAGCTGGCCGAAATCGCGGACCACGCCTTTCCCTTTAACGATGATCCTTTTAGCCACCTCGCGGTTGCAGATTATGGCGATGTTGACTTTGTCTCTGGGTATCCCGATCAGGCAGTTGCCGTGATTGAAGCCCACGCTCAGAAGCTCCTAGCCGAAGATGTCACCATGCTAACCTTCGGCGGCGACCACTTCGTCACTTATCCGCTTCTCAAGGCGCACGCGAAGAAATACGGTCCCTTATCGTTAATTCATTTTGATGCGCATGTTGACACCTGGCCTGATGACGGCGAGCAGTTGGATCATGGGTCGATGTTTTTGCGAGCGCTTCGAGAGGGGCTGATTGATCCACACACCTCTGTGCAAATTGGCATCCGCAGTTTCAGTGAAGATGACTATGGGTTTACCGTGATGTCCAGTCCTTGGGTCGCAGAGAATGGAGTAAGAGCCACCGTGCTTGAAATTCAAAAAGTGGTGGGACGGCGAAAGGCCTACTTAACCTTTGACATCGATTGTTTGGACCCGGCTTTTGCCCCTGGCACGGGAACCCCCGTGGCGGGTGGTCTATCCAGCCTTGATGCGTTAACCATTCTCAGAGGGTTAGGACAGATCGATATTGTTGGCATGGACGTTGTCGAAGTGGCGCCTGCCTATGATCACAGTGAGATCACTGCGATCGCTGCAGCAACGCTGGCTCACGATTTTATTTGTCTCAAGGCGTGGCAGAAAAAGCGTTTAAAGTAGCGAGGGATCTTCAAGGCTTGATGTTGATGCCTCAAGGGTTTTTTAGGGCTTTCTGCTGTTGCTTGATCGATGGCTCGTCGGTCGCCTTTGATCGAACACCGAAGCGCAAACTTTGAAGCTTACCCCCCCCAATACGTATCGCCTGATCCTCGGGGATTGGACTCGAGGGTAGCGCTGTAACGATCAATCTTAGCGAAAGCAGGCCGGTCAAGGTGCGAATTCGCCTCGACGTCACGCAAGAGGGTTGATTCGACCTGCCCGGCCCGCGATGGGTGCGGGAATGTCTAACGAAGGGCGGGCCCACGTACCGCTCGGATCACAGCGTAGACGAAAGGGGTATCAATCAGCGCGATCACGAGCTTCAGTAGATAGCCTAAGACCATCAATTGCAGCAGCGTCATCAGCGGCACGGTACCGAAAAAGGCAAGACCATAAAAAATAAGGGTATCAATGCCTTGACTGAAAAGCGTCGATCCATTGTTCCGTAGCCACAGGTGTCGCTCTCCAGTGAATTGTTTAATTCGGTGAAAGGTCCATACGTCGATGGATTGGCTAACGAGGTAGCTCACCAACGAGGCAAGGGTAATACGGCCGGCAAAACTCATCACCGAGTCGAAGGCCGCTTGATTGTCATAGAAGCTGCTGGGGGCCCAGTGTACACTGAGCTGCGAGGTAAGCAGTACCAAGGGGTAGCAAAGGGCGGTGCCGAGTACTGCGCGTTGGGCGGCTTGGCGACCATCTAACTCTGAGATCACATCGGTGATTAAGAATGTGCTGCTGTAAACCAGAATGCTGACAGTGATGGCGAACTCTCCGAAGCCGAATAGCTCGATAGATCCCAGCTTGCCCGCAATAAAGATTGAGGTGACGACGCTGCCGGCTAAAATGGGCGGCAAGACTTGATGGCCTAGCCATCTGGCTGATGCGCAACAGAGTGCGGTTGCTGAGATCGTCAGCAGTAGTGCAACGATGAGGTAGGTCATAGCACAAGGTCCTTTGTTCGCTTCAAGCAGCGAATGGTTACGTCGCCTCGGTTAGGCTGGGTAGGGTCAGCCCGTAGGTCGCGACTAGGCGCTTGAAGGCTGGTTTATGAGCATCCAACTCGGTGGCGGATAAGCCGTTGAGCTCGTAGGGTAGAGTTACCCAATCCTCAGTCCGATGCGCCACATAGTCAGGGGTTGGGCCCACTCGATGGGCGCGATCGCGTCGAAATAGACAAGCGATTCGAATATCAGCAGGGAGGTTTCGCTTCAAACGCTCACTGAGTTTTTCAATCACTGCGGCCATAGTCCGACCAGAGGCAAAAACATCATCAACCAAGAGCAAACGGTCGTCTCGGTTTAAAGCGTCGATAAGATAATGGGTGCCATGAACTGACACAGGCTGTTGAGGGTCACTGACGGCAGATTCGTACGCCTGACGGCCAGCGTAGGAGGTTCGAAGCGCGATGTGATCGGTGGTCACGCCGAGGGTCTGTAAGCACTCTTGGAGGTAAATACCGACGGTACTGCCGCCTCGCCATAATCCGACGATAAAAGTGGGTCGAAATCCTGAGTTATAGACTTGAACTCCGAGCCGAAAACTCTCGTCAATCACCGTTTGCTCGTCAACAAAGATTTTAGCGGTCATGGTAAGCTCATGCTGAATAGAAAAGGATACCTTGCATGCCGGAGAAGTGCTATCTCGATGCTCAAAGCTTACTCGAGGACAGTTGGCGCTTAGGAGCGATGATTGAAGCGAGTGGTTTTTCTCCCGATTTCATCGTGGCAATCTGGCGAGGAGGCGTGCCTGTCGGGATAGCCGTACAAGAATTCCTCACCTGTTTTGGACATCAGCCGGACCATATTGCAATTCGAACCGCAAGCTATGAAGGTATCGATCAGCAACAGCGTGAGGTTCGCGTTCTTGGGATGAGCTATCTCATCAAGCATGTGCGCTTTGAACAGTCGCTATTGATCGTTGATGATGTTTTTGACACCGGACGGAGTATTGAAGCGGTTTTACAGGATTTGCAGCGTCATACACGGCGCAACTTTCCCCGAGATATCCGCATCGCCGTTCCTTATTACAAACCCAAGCGTAACCAGACCGACCGTGTGCCCGACTATTTTGTTCATGAAACTGAAGCGTGGCTGAAGTTCCCCCATTCGCTAGAAGGCTTAACAGAAGGTGAGATGCGTGAGCATCGACCCAATTTGGCGCACATATTGGCCCAGGCGGATCAATATGATGCATGACGGTAGCGTGATCTCCTTCGTTCAGTGCAGTTGGGGAGTTGGAAAAGACTGAGCCCCTATCCTGGTATGGGTATGGGAATGGAGATGATAGGTCGGGTGGGTCGAATGGGTGGGACTGAGAAATCCAACAGAGCCAACAAAGCCAACAGGACCAACAGGATCATTAGAATCAATAGAGCAAGTAGCAAGAGTAGGGCGGGAAAACCGCGTAAAACAGGTATAAGAGAGAACAGACAGATCAAGTAGAGCAGCATCTCATCCGTCACGGGGACCGAGTTTAACCCTCAAAGGAGTTAGCAGGGATCCCGCTCAGGGTATGGCATATGATCAGCAAAGCCGTCAAAAGGCGTTAAGGAAACGTAAAGAGCCGCATGCGTAGCGGTAGTCAATAAGGAGAATGTCATCAAATCCATTGGACAGCACGTGGTACTCGATCAGCCAGGGTTTATTCACGAGACGGCAAGACTGCAGGGAAAAGTTTATGTGGGTCCCGAGGTCTCTATATGGACCTATGCGGTCACGCGGAGCGAACAATTCAGTATTCACATTGGGGCTCGAAGCAATATCCAAGATTTTGTGATGATCCATGAGGGGGCTGAAACAGGCACGTTAATTGGTGAGGATTGCTCGATTACTCACCATGTGACCTTACATGGTTGTGACATTGGTGATGGGTGCTTGATAGGGATCAACGCGGTGGTCATGGATGGGGCCAAAATAGGCCGAGGGTCGATCGTTGCTGGACAAGCCATTGTGCGCGAGAACGCAGAGTTTCCACCGAATTCGATTATCGCGGGCGTGCCTGCCACGTTAGTTGCCACAAGAGACCAATATGCTGCCAATGTTGCCAACGCCCGGTACTATCAGCAGCTATCGAATCGCTATCTCGAAGGTTTTGATCGACTGTAACTCGACCAGCGAGGACCCTTCGCCAGGGTAGGCAGGGCGATAATTCATGTTGGCTCGCCCCGCAAGAGAGCGAAGGTCGCTCAGAGTAGGCGATAGCCTCTTTACGGGTCTTAGAGGCTAGGGTTATTAGACTCGATTGAGGCCAGTCTCAAGCAGGGCACTACTTTGCCTCGACGATTNAGGGCGTTGGTGCCTTGATTAAAGTCANTAGCTCNAATCAGATCTGANCGAGGGGTCGAGCATTATCTCNGGTATACTGTCGTTTTCTTACAGTGAAGTGGCTATGCAGATCCAACCGGTAATTTTATGTGGTGGCGCGGGCTCAAGACTTTGGCCCCTATCACGACGAGAGCATCCCAAACAGTTGTTGCCGCTGATGGATGAATAAAGTTTGTTGCAGAACACGGTGCAGCGTCTTGAAGGGTTACAAGATGTGTTACCACCGATTGTGGTCTGCAATGAGCACTATCGATTTTTAGTGAAACAACAGTTGGTTGAGCTCGGATTGGATGGGCTAAAGCTCATCCTGGAGCCCTCGGGTAAGAATACGGCGCCGGCCATTGCGCTGGCCGCGCATGCGACGCTTGAAGGGCGTGAAGCGTTCGAGGCAAACGACGAATGCGCGTTGCTAGTATTGCCCTCCGATCATGTCATTGAGCATCGTGATGCATTTCACCAAGCCATCGGTCGAGCCTTGCCCCTGGCGGAGCAGGGAAACTTGGTTACCTTCGGGATCACTGCCCTCACCCCAGAGACCGGCTACGGTTACATACAACGCGGCGCTGCACTGGAGGCTGGTTTTGCCATTGAGCGGTTTGTGGAGAAGCCCAGTCAAGCGGTTGCAGCAGAGTATCTTGCCACTGGGGAATACTATTGGAACAGCGGCATGTTCGTGTTTACTGCCCAGGATTACCTAGCTCGATTGACGGATCATGCACCTGACTTGGCTCGTCAAACGCAGGAATCTTGGCGCAACAAGTCGATAGATGATGTGTTTATTCGACCAGAGATCGCGGCTTGGTCGGCGGCCCCTGCGGAGTCGATTGATTATGCGGTTATGGAGCGCGAGACACGGGCTGCGGTTGTGCCGCTAGACGCCGGATGGAGCGACGTTGGTTCTTGGCAGGCACTTTGGAACATTGGGCCCAAGGACGATCTTGGCAATAGCCATCGAGGGGACGTGTTGCTACAAGAGAGTCGAGATTGTTTGGTTGTGGCCAATGAGCGCCTGGTGGGTGTGATTGGTCTGGAGCAAATTGTTGTGGTGGAAACCGCCGACGCGGTGTTAGTAACCCATGCCAGCCAGAGTCAAAAGGTTAGAGATTTGGTCCACACCTTGGAGGCAGAAGACCGGGAAGAGCACCTAGTGCATACGCGGGTGCAGCGTCCCTGGGGTTGGTATCAAACGGTAGACCGAGGTCCAAAACACCACACCAAGCGGATTCAGGTGTTTCCCGGTGAGCGCCTGTCCTTGCAGCGTCACGAACATCGGGCTGAGCATTGGGTGGTGGTAACTGGACAGGCACGCGTCACGTGTGAATCGCGAATATTTGAACTCGGAGAAAATGAATCCACCTTCATTCCGAAGGGCGCTAAACATCGATTGGAAAATATGGGTACGACGGCCTTAGAGATTGTTGAAGTACAGTCTGGAGATTATCTCGGAGAAGATGACATCGTGCGGTATGAGGATGCTTATGGCCGAATGCAAGAGACAAGTCGATAGCGATGAAAGGTAGGACGCGCACGGTGCTCGGAGAAAAGTTCGAACCTTCGTTACGAAGAACAGCCTGGCCCTAGCCCTGTTTTTCGGGCGCCTCCAGCAAGGATATTCGGACTTTCAGCATTAATTGCCTTATTGAGTTAAAGAGGCTTAGGAATATTGATATAATGGGAAGCTGCGTCGTTGAGGCAATTGATCCATCAAAAGGACTAAAATGTGATTCGAAAATGTCTGTTTCCCGCCGCCGGTTATGGCACTCGGTTCCTTCCAGCGACGAAGTCGATGCCAAAAGAAATGCTACCCATCGTGAATAAGCCGTTGATTCAATACGGGGTTGAAGAAGCGGTTAGCGCCGGACTTGATCAGATTGGCTTTGTGACCGGCCGAGGTAAAAGAGCGCTGGAGGATCACTTTGATACCAATGTCGAGCTCGAGCACCAGATTGCCGGCACCGATAAAGAAGCCTTGTTGACGGATATCCGTGCCCTCATCGATCGCTGCACGTTTGCTTATACCCGGCAGGTTGAAATGAAAGGCTTGGGGCACGCGATCTTAACAGGTGAGCCGCTGATGGGCGGGGAGGCTTTTGCTGTGGTTCTCGCAGATGATCTGTGTGTGCATACCGATGAGTCGGTGTTGTCCCAAATGGTTGCGCTCTATCGAACACATCAATGCAGCATTGTTGCTGTGGAAGAGGTACCACTCGATAAAACGGCCAGCTACGGTATCGTCTCGGGCGAAGCGCTGGATGAATCATTGGTTAGGGTTTCTGCTATGGTTGAGAAGCCCGAGCCCGAAGTAGCACCGAGTAATCTGGCGGTGATTGGGCGGTACATTTTGACACCCGATATCTTCGACATTTTGAAAAGAATACCCCCGGGGCGAAATAATGAGGTGCAAATTACCGACGCCCTAAACGAGCAGGCAAAACAAGGCGCGGTGCTGGCTTATCGGTTTAAAGGTCAGCGTTTTGACTGTGGCAGTATCGAGGGCTTCGTCGCCGCTACCGAACATATCTTCCGAAGAGACTATGCGCCCGGGGCAAATTACCCCACGAAGCAAGATCGGTAGCGCTGGTTGATCGCAGCTTCGGTCAACTGCGCGCGAGCTTTAAGACGAAGCGACTCTCAGAGATCGAAGGGAGCATCTGTTATCGGCCTGGGTCACTGCAGAAAGGTTTCGGCAAGATAAAACGATACCCCGCTGCTCACGCCGCAAACTTGGATCAGGGTTGTGGCGCTTTGATAGGGCCCTTTCAAAGATCTCGATCAAGAGGATTGTATTAATCGGCTGTGAGGCCATGTTGTCGGGCTCAATGTGCGACGGGGTTCACTTCTCGTTGGCGATCAATGAGCGGCAGAGGCGTGATCCTGGGTTAGGGTGCGTCAAACACGCGGTCAAGGTATCGGATCAGGCGATGCCATGCGTGCCTTGCCGCCGCTGTATGCGTTTGTGGGTCGCGGTCGACATGAAGCCAGAAGCCGTGATTAACCTCGTCGTAGATGTGAATGTCGTTGGGGACGCCAGCGATTCTCAGACCTGAGACAAAGGCATTCACTTGATCAACAGTCGGTCCCCGATCGAGTCCTGCAAAGGTGCCATAGACTTCGTGGTCCAGCATGGCCAAGCGATCCGGGTCCTCGATAAGTTGGCCATAGAATATTGCGGTACCATCGTGGTGATCGCCTCCTAGTGCAAAAGATAAGGCTACCCCGCCGCCGAAACACCAACCGATGGTAGCAACCGGGCCATCGGGCCCGAGGGTTTGCCTCAAATGCGCCACAGCGGCATTGAGGTTTTCAATGATGTCAGAGGAGTTGGATCGGGCGGCTCGCATCAATTTCAGGTTCTCTGAACGGTTAGAACCGGTCTGCCCTCTGTAAAGGTCGGTTGCCAAAACGAGAAATCCGGCCGAGACAAAATCATCAGCAGTTTCTTTGATTCGCTGAGTCAAACCGTCCCATTCATGAATCAAAATGAGACCACCTTTTGCCGATTGACTGACCGGTTCAGCAAGGTACCCAAGGGTTGCGGCATCCCGAGAGAAGTACCGAACGGGCTTGCCCTTAAGAGGCCCTGCCTGACCTTGAATTGCGGGTGGAAGTGCCAGTCGTTCATCGGCGTTTAATGACGACGCAACAAATAAGCCTCCCAAGGCGAGTAGCCAAAAAATGATGGGTAGGTTGTGGGCACGAGCACTGGCTATAGAGCATGTGTTGGTCTTTACTCTGTCCGTTTTTGGCCGAGCTGTTAAGTCAGCAATCAATGTTGCGCCCCAAGTGGTAGAGAATCATGCTCACTCACGAAGATTATCTACCCAATAGCGGAGTGAAAAGAAGAGTACCAAAAGTACAAGTAGGCCTAAAATATCGCCAAAAATGTACCCCAACAGCAGCTCTATTTCTCCATACTTGACGTCGCTATTGAACAATACGGCAAAACTCAGCAGACCATTAATGATGGCGGCTAGGATGCCCGCTAAGAGTGGAGGTCCGATACGATTAACCCGATATTTTGGCTGATCAGAAATGTAATAAGCACTCGTGTGGGCCCATCGCAATAGCTCAAAGCTTAGCCAGGCGCTTAAGGTTCCTATAAGTGCAAGGGGTAGGTAGGCCCAAGTCGGGGGCATGTTCGAGAACAGGTCATATAATAAAAAGTGACTGATCAGCAATGGCAAGATGGCGCGCTCCCGCAAAAGATAAATCGCAAGGACCCTAACGCCGTGGGGAATAAATATAAAGAATGGAATTTGTTCGGTGAAACCAAGCAGGCCTGTTGCAACGGATAGAATATGTTTTTCGCTCAAGGCGTAGGAGCCTAAAAAGACGGCGATAATAGTGCTACCAACGAGCAGTTCTGTTAACCATCGCTTTGATGACCACATGCATCTTTACCCTCAAAAGAGCACTGGAGAGGTTAAATCCCAAGCAGCGCAAAGTGTCATCGCCATTGTTGCCTTGCGCGACCTTCGGTGGCCCAGCCACGCAAGCAACAACATCTGTAGTAACCAGAAGTAGTATCAAACAGTTAAACGAGTAGGTTGTCTAGATCGTTAGATCCTAGACGCAAAGACGATAAACGCCAGTTTTGCGTCCCTCAGGTGGCCGAAGCAAACCTTGATCCAACAAAGACTTAAGGGCCCTGTGATAAGTAGGTGCTGAAAGGTCCGCGCAATAGAGACTATTTCGGAGCGCCTTGCTGCTCACCAAACTATCGTCCTGAGCACCCAGTCCGGACATTGCACTCAAAATTCG
>NZGC01000066.1 GCA_002689445.1 Gammaproteobacteria bacterium | reverse complement strand
GAGGGGCTTGTTCTTGAGAGGTTTGTTATTGAGAGGCTCATCGCTGACCCCTTCGCTATCGACCGGCCATTGGTGGCTAGTTCCGAAGCCACCCAATATCGATGTCTCACAGCTTATGGCATCGCTTTCCATAGGATCAGATCAACTGCCTCCTTATGGATGGCGAAGCGCTGATTATCCCAACGTCTATCAATCCAACCTGTATCAAACCAAATACCTATTTAAACCAACCTCTATCAAACCAACCTCTATTAAACCAAGGTCAACATCTCAGCCTCCGGCGAGTCGGGGCAACAAGTAAACCTCAGCGTCTAACGGGATCGGTTGATCACGTCGATCACGATATATTTCGCCATTCACCGCCACGGCAATGCCTTGCTCGATCAACGGTCCCATCGCTGGGTATCGTTGCTCAAGACACGTCAGCAGCTCGCCGACGGTGGTGCCCGTCAGTTCAACCGACGGAATCCCACCTGCGGCGCTACTTAGGATACCCGAGAGTTGCACCTCCACCCTTACGACTCAGCAGCATCCTCAATGGCTTTTAAAATCCGTGGGGGCGACATGGGCACGTGGTTCATGCGCACACCGACCGCATTCGAAACCGCATTTCCGATGGCGGCAAGCGGAGGAACGATTGACGTCTCGCCAACACCACGCACCCCATAGGGATGATTGGGATTGGGAATCTCTAGGATTTGCGTATCGATAAAGGGTAAATCTGAACACACGGGAATCCGGTAATCGAGAAATCCTGGATTTTGGAGTCGCCCATCGTCGCCATAGATATATTCTTCATTCAACGCCCAACCGATGCCTTGGGCTGCACCACCTTGGAATTGACCCTCGACATAATCAGGGTGAATGGCTTTGCCAGCATCTTGAATGACGGTATATCGCAATACCCGGGTCGCACCGGTTTCTGGATCCACCTCAACATCAACTAAGTGGCTCGCAAAAGATACCCCAGCGCCATCGGCCACCACTTCATTGTGACCGGCGATAGGTCCTCCCGTACGCGGCGACTTTGCGGCAATCTCTTTCAACGTGAGAGGTGGCAAGTTGCTGTTCTGCTTGCCTTTGGCTCGGGCTTCACCGGCTTCCCAAACCACTTGATCGACAGGAATTTCCCACGTAGCTGCAGCACGCTGCTTCAACACTTCAATCGCATTTCGAGCTGCGAAAATGGTTGCCATACCCGAGGAAAAAGTCCCTCGGCTACCCTCTGTGGTGTCATTGTGACCGAGCGAATTGGTGTCGCCAATCGTGACCCGAACTTGGTCGTAGTCGATCCCAAGCTCCTCCGCAGCAATCAATCCTAGGGATGCTCTGGATCCCCCCACATCAACTGTGCCGACTGTAAGGTTGACTGATCCATCAACGCCCACGTTCAAATCTGTGCAGGTCTGCCCGCCAAAGTTAAACCAGAAACCACACGCCATGCCGCGACCCTGATTTTTACCCAGCCGACGCTTCATATGGGGATGATCCTTCACGGCCTGCAGTGTTGGGCCAATTCCAATGGGCCCATAGACCGGGCCATAAGACGCTTTGGTACCTTTTTTCGCTGCGTTTTTTATCCTGAACTCAACAGGGTCCATACCGAGTTCTGCCGCCAACATATCAACCACACTTTCGACCCCAAAAGCAGCCATTGGGGCTGAAGGCGCTCGGTAAGCCGCCACTTTCGGACGATTCACTAAAACATCGAACCCTACCGATTTTACATTCTTAAGGTCATAGCACGCGAAGGAAGTCATTGCCCCAAACATCGCCCACATGCCCGGGAAGGCCCCACTTTGGTAGCGTAATTCCGCGGTTGCCGCCGTAATACGCCCGTTACGCTTAGCACCAATCTTGACATCGATGGAAGTTGAAGAAGTGGGTCCAGAGGCCCTAAACACTTCATCCCGGGTCATCACTAACTTTACGGGGCGGTTGGCTTTTCGCGACAATTGCAAGGCGACCGGTTCGGTCCAAACGTGGGTCTTGCCTCCAAATCCGCCACCAATCTCTGAAGAGGTCACTTTCAATTTTGCGACATCCAATCCGAGCAACGTTGAGCAAACATTTCTAAAGGTGAAATGACCTTGCGTTGTGACCCACAATTCACCGCTACCATCAGGCCCTAATTGCGCCAAACAGGCGTGGGGCTCGATATAGCCCTGATGAGTTTGCTCTGTCTTAAATTGCTTCTCGATGACGACATCGGCTTCCGCGAAGCCAGCATCAACATCACCGTGTCCAAATTCGCTGCGTTGTGCCACGTTTGAGGCAGTCGTCGGCGCGGGCTGCACACCGGCTGTTCGCACCCAGTCATGGATAATGGGTGCATCCGCTTTCATGGCCTCATCAACGTCAGTGACATGAGGCAACTTTTTGTAAGTCACCTTAATCAGCTTCAACGCCTTGTCCGCGGTTTCAGCATCAATCGCTGCCACCGCCGCTACCGCATGGCCGTCATACAGTGCTCGCCCCCTGGCCATACAGTTTTCTAACATATCCATCATGCCGCGGTTACCGCCCGTGTGGTCTGGAAAATCGTCACCGGTGACTATGGCTTTCACCCCGGGCAACTTCGCCGCTTTACTGGTATCTATTTTTTTAATCAGCGCATGGGCATGCGGCGAACGCAGTACTTTTGCGGTCAACTGGCCGGCAGCGTTCATATCCGCGCCATATTTTGCTCGGCCGGTGACCTTATCAATGCCATCGGGCCGTTTCACCCGACTGCCTACAACATTGAATCCCTGATTTGTGTACGATGTTTCGTAAGGCATGTTGTCCTTCCTCTGATTCNTGAATCCTGGGTTGGTTAGATCACCAAAAACCTCAAGACTTGTCCTTCTATCANTCGACGTTAATCGATCCTGTTACGTTGCATCCCATGAATGTCCGATGTCGCTCTGCACAATCTTNTGGCTTGCGTATCAGCATTCCTGTTCCACTAGGCCTTTCGCGACCGACGCATAATCTTTGCCGCACTTTGAACAGCCCTGACAATTTTGTCATAGCCCGTGCACCGACATAGATTTCCTGCCAAGGCATAGCGAATTTCTTCCTCAGTTGGATTCGGGTTTCGCTCGAGCAACGCTTTGGCAGCAACCAAAAAACCTGGCGTGCAGATACCGCACTGTAAAGCCGCCTTTTCGATAAACTGCTCCTGCAACGGATGCAACTTGCCATTTTCTGAGAGCCCTTCAACCGTCTCAACCTGACGGCCCTCTGCTTCGGCGCCCAGTACCAAACAGGAACACACCAATCTACCATCCAACGTAATCGAACAGGCTCCGCAGTCTCCGGTACCGCAACCTTCCTTGACGCCAGTCAGGTTCAATCTATTTCTCAGCACGTCCATTAACGACTCGCTCGGCGGGCAGACAAATTGCACCGCGTCGCCATTGACTGTTGTTGAAACGGTTACTCCACTCATTTGCCACCTCCAGCTCTTTCATAGGCCAACAGGGCTGCACGTCGAGCCAATACGCCCGCAACCTTGGTTCGATATTCCACCGTGCCGCGCTTATCATCGATCGGATTACAGGCGGCACGACACGCTTTGGCCATTTTCTCCAACGCTGCATCATCCAATTTCGAGCCAATCAAAGCCCGAGCGGCAGCCGGAACAGCAACCGCTGTGGGCGCCACAGCACCTAAAACCACCTTGGCTGTTTTAACAATACCTCGTGATAACGTGAGATTAACCGCCGCGCTCACCACCGCAATATCCATTTCTGTCCGCGGTGTAAAACGCAAATACGCATCCCCCGATCTAGCGGCGCGCGCCGGCAATACAATCGCCTCGATGAACTCTCCGCGGGCGAGACTCGTTTTACCTGGCCCCAAAACCACTTTATCCGCGCCAATCCGGCGCTTGCCTTTTGGGCCAACAACAATTGCCTTGGCGCCTGCAGCAATCAACGCAGGCACACTGTCAGCCGCAGGTGAGGCATTACATAAATTGCCTACCACCGTACAACGACCTTGGATTTGATCCGACCCGATCAAATTGGCGGCTTCAACGACCCCCGGCCACAAAGCTCGCAGCTTGGCCGACTCGCCAAGCGCTGCTGCCGGTACTGCGCCACCAATGTGCACGCCGCTGGCGGCAACTGTAAGTTCACGCATGGCATCGATGCGTTTGACGTCGACGACAAGATCGGGCTCGATGGCACCCATCTTCATTCGGACCAACAGGTCCGTGCCCCCGGCCAATACGTGGGCGACTCCTTTTTCTGCGGCAAGCAACGAGGCCGCTGCTTTGGTGGTGGTGGGCGACTCAAATCTCATAATTGTCCTCGTGCCTTTTTGTGAATACTCGTTTGTCTTATGAAAACTCGTTAATCAAAGCTTGATTATCGACATTTGTTATCAAAACTCGTTGATCATGGCCTGGCTGGAGCGAAGGACCCCAAGGTTTGCGCATTCCCGATGATTTTTGAGCATGCACCTTCTTTAGACCCAAAATCGAACGACCCCATCATCATACTGACCAGGCCCCCTGTTGCCGATCATAGGCTCCAAACCCCTCTCCGTCCTGTGGCACCGGCAAACCTTCCTAACCTCCCTATCTAAACGTAGACGTTCCAGCAAATCAATGTTCCGACGCCAATTTTTATTCTCTCGAAAACCGAGGCCTCAATACCGACTTTGACCACTCCATCTTTGGGTGAGAGTATTCCTTTGTTCAATGCCTTAGCGTTCATCGAATAAGCATTCAACTTTCAGCCAATCAGACCGCTTAACGGCGGTATCGCGAGGATCAATAACGATGACACAGAACGAATCGCAACCTATTGTAGACATCGCCGACGGGCGTCTCATGGGCAGAGTTAAAGATGACGTTTTATTATTTTCTGGCATTCCCTACGCGGCGCCTCCTACCGGCGACGCGAGGTTCAAAAAGGCGAGCCCCGTAGAGCCCTGGTCAGGCATTTTAGATGCGACCCGCTTTGGTCCAGCTGCGCCGCAAATTCCTTCGGGCGGCATGACCGACCGAGTCCCAGTGCGGTGGGACGAAGACTGTCTCACCTTAAATGTGTTAACCCCTGGGCTCGGGGGAAACCCTCGCCCGGTTTTGGTTTGGATACACGGCGGTGCCTATCGATCGGGCCAAGGCGCGATCCCTTGGTACAACGGAAAGAGCTTCGCCCTTCAGGGTGACATCGTTGTGGTCACCATTAATTACCGATTGGGGGCGCTGGGATTTACCGACCTATCCTCTTTTCACTCGGATCTTGCTACGTCTGGGGTCAATGGCCTGTTGGACCAAATCACCGCCCTGACTTGGGTGAAGCAACATATCGCAGCCTTTGGTGGAGATCCTAATCAAATCACCATCGCAGGAGAATCAGCCGGTGGATTCTCGGTGACCAGTCTTTTGGGGTCTCCGAAAGCCGAAGGCCTATTCCATCGAGCGATCCCTCAGAGTGGTGCCGCGCACCACACCCTGACCCCAGATCAAGGCAAACGGGTCGCAGAGCTGCTGTTAGAGGAAACCCGCAGCGAGCGGGTCGAGTCGCTACTTGACCTACCGGCTCAAGCGATACTCGAAGCGCAGAACCGCGTATCCGCCCGCTATGACAAAGAAGGGCTATCGCCTGGCGTGCAAGCTTTTTATCCCATTGCTGGCAATAACTTGGTTTTACCCGTTCCCCTATTGCAAGCGATTGCTGAGGGCCAGGGTGCGGAAATCCCTGTCCTCACTGGCACCAACAAAGATGAAGCCTCGTTGTTCATGCTTGGGGAACTGACTGAAGAAGCCGCGAGATCGAGCGCTAAGAACACCGGTGGCAACGCTTTGTTTGAAGCTTATCGTGACGCCTATCCAGATAAAAGTCTGCAAGACATCGCCGTTCAATTGTCTACAGACTTTTCATTTAAAGTCCCTGCAGTGCGGCTAGCTGAGCTCCGTGAAGGCACGAAGAGCTCAACTCACCTATATCAGTTTAATTGGGAATCCCGTGTCTCAGCGCTGAAAGCAACCCATGCGCTGGAAATCCCCTTTACTTTTAATGTTCTGGACGCGCCTGGCGTCAGCGCCTTCACCGGTCCGGGCGATTTACCCTATGACCTTGCGCAAACCATGCACACGGTATGGACCCAGTTCATTCAGGGTAAGGCGCTGCACTGGCCGAGCTACGATCAATCGAGCCGCAAGGTGATGCACTTTGATACCACATCCATCGTCAAGGACAATGATTTTGCCGACTTCATCGACCTCTGGGCGGGTGTTCGTTAACTGAAGGGCTCGCTTGACGACCTTTAGTCATCAAGGGAAGCACCGGACTCCACTGGTCGACGCACCCTGAGCACCACATGCTTCGTCGCAGCTTGAGTGAGATCCTCAGGGTTCGGCTCAAGTTTGAAGTTGAGCCGAACGCCGGCGAACACCGCATCTATCGGGTTGTGGGCGATGAGTGTCTCAATTTCGTGTCTGATAATACTCGGGTTCTCTGTTTCGAGGCTGATCGTCGTCTGAAGCGGTTTACCCCGATACCAAATGCAGAGCTCAGGTCGATCAATGAAATTCCGCCACCAGAGATTACTCGCCAACGTCAGACAGACGAAGTCTTGTTGGTCAGTTGCATAGCTCACGGGCACGCAGTAGCGTCTTCCTGAACGACGCCCGGTGAATTCGAGTGCCATAACCTGGAAACTGAGCAAGCGGTGCCAACCATTACTTAGCATCCATACGACGATGGGGTTGATCAATCGGAAGAATCGTTTCATCGATACATTTCGTTGTTTTTCTCTCCTACGTCGAAACCCCGACGAAAGATGATTGACCTCCGCAGACCTCGGGCTCACTACCCTGTAAAGGCCTACAACCTCCTCAGGCTAAGGCGTGCCGGAATTATGGCAAGCTTGAGTTACAGCATGGAGCCAGCAGTTAGCGCAGCTCTGGCAATGGCACTGGCGCCACCAACCTCCTGCGTTTGTCCGCCAATCCTTGCAAGGATTGCCCACAGGATGGCGGTCCGACGCGAGGTAATGCGGTGCTTGAAGTCGATGCTCCACTCGACTGGGGTGACCGCCCTTATTGACCGCGCTGATCAGTCCTAGGATAGACACCACATGACCTGATACAGTGCCATCATCTGTCCTATCGCTCAGTGAGCCAGCCGCAAGCAATCGCTTATGTTCAAACATCATCTGCTCAACGCTCGATCCCCCGACTACGAGAAGCTCCCGATCAATGTGATTCTCGCTTATGCAACACCAAGAATCGCTTTCGGCATCATGGGCACCTTGTTCGTTGTCTACTTTATGAAATTTGCCACCGATGTGTTGCTCATTGCGCCGGCGATCATCGGAACCATTCTCGCAGTGGCGAGATTATGGGACGGCGTCCCCGACCCGATTATCGGCTTCTTATCCGACCGAACTCGGTCGCCCGTGGGTCGACGCAGAATCTGGCTATTCTGCGCGGCCATTCCAATGGCGGTTTCGTTGATTGGTCTTTGGTCACCCCCCTCCCTCTTGTCGGGTATTGCATTGGTTTCGTGGATCACTCTTTGCCTGCTTCTATACGAGACGGCCCAAACCGCTTTTTTTGTTCCACATGGCGCGCTCTCCATTGAACTTACCACCGACTACCACGACAGAACCCGACTGTACGGATTCAGCCATATGATTGGCATTTTCGGTGTGGCTGCTGGTCTGCTATCTCTACAGTTGATGGAAGATGCCGAAGATAAACGACAATTCGCCTTTCAGTTATCCGTTTTTGCGGCCCTTTGCATCAGTGTACTGGTGCTCTGGACGACCTATCTGCTCCCTGAGCGAACCCAATACCAAGGTCGCGCCGTCAAGAACCCCTTGCAAACGTTCATGGATGTCTTCCGCAACCCACACTCGCGACTGCTGTTAATCGTCTATGGGATTGAAACCTTCGGCGGCAGCACCCTTGGGATATTGGCGGCCTACGCAGCTGAATACGTGGTTAAGATGGACTCCCTCGTGACGATCCTAATCGTTTACCAATTGCCGCAATTCTTATTTGCCCCCCTTTGGATACGAATTTCTTTGATCACTGGCAAACGCAACCTCTGGATCATCGGTACCTTGGTGTCCGCCTGCGCATTCGGCAGTTTGTTCTTTGCAGGGGCCGGCGATGATCTTTATGTCTACGCTTGCTGCTTTTTTGCCGGTGTTGGTGGTGGCGCAGGCGCCGTGCTGCCGCCTTCAATCCAAGCTGACATCGTTGATTACGATGAGTATGTGACCGGCGAGCGCAAAGAGGGCGCCTACCTTGCCGTTTGGAATCTGGTGCGAAAAATCGCCGGCTCCATCACCGCTTTCGTGATTGGTTTAGCCTTACAGTTTTCTGGCTTTGAACCCAACATCGAGCAATCAATCGAAACCCAAGATACCATCCGATGGCTTTTGGCCTTAATGCCCTGCGGCTGTTATATTGTTGGAGCAATTTTACTGGCACGATTTTCGTTCAACGAAACTGAACATACCGCGGTTAGGCAAGCGCTTGATCAGCGCGCCACCCCTTGATGACCTAACCCCGGAGACCTTTATGCAACGACTCGGACAACTGTGGCCTGTCAGCGGCTACACCTTGGGTGGCGGGGGTATCGGCCAAGTGTGGGGAAAGACGGATCGAGAAGAGGCTGTGCTCACCGTACAAGAGGCCGTCGACGCTGGCGTAACACTGCTTGATCTTGCTCCCCTTTACGGTCGAGGCGAGGCGGAAGCCGTCATCGGCGAAGCCTTTGCGGGCCAATTGCCTGACGGCCTTCGCGTGACCTCTAAATGTTTATTGGGATCTGACTCAGCGGATACGATGGTTGAAAAACTCGAGCGATCGATCCATCGAAGCCTTGAAGCATTGCGAACCCAACACATCGATCTATTTTTTTTGCATTCGCAAATTGTTGAGGATGACTACCAGTTTCCTGCTCCCCTCAATGAGACCCAGAGCCAATGGAGTGTCACCTTAAGCCTGTTTAACGACGTCGTTAAGCCAGCTTTCGAAAACTTCAAACGCCAAGGGTTAATCAACGCTTGGGGCATAACGGGCACAGGACATCCTACGGCCATCGCCCGGGTGCTCCAGAGTGACGACCCCCCCGCTGCAGTCCAATTGATTACCAATCTATTGGATAGCCCCGGCAGCCTTCAGCGCTATCCTGAGCCAGCAAGACCTCGAGCGTTAATTGAGATTGCTCGGGATCGAGGCGTTGGCGTCATGGGAATTCGCGCCGTTCAAGCTGGAGCCCTCTGCGCCGCTTTAGACCGTGAGCTTCCAGCGAGTCATCCGGAACAAATTGATTACCAAAGAGCAGCGCCGTTTCGAGCGTTATGTGAATCCTGGTCACAGGACCCCGCCGTGATTGCGCATCGCTACGCGCGGTCCCTCATCGGCGTTGACACCGTCGTTTTGGGCGTAAAAAACCGGAGCGAATTACACGCCGTATTACAAGATGATCAGCCGCTTACGCGAGATCAAATTGCTGAGTTGGATGCCCTCGAACTGCGTTGAATTAGCGGTCAATATTGACCTTACGAGAGTGCTGCCAACGGCGGCTTTTAACGGCAGAGCGACCACGTGACTGACCTGCCTTGGCTTAACCATCCCAAAAGGGACCCCAATATGCTCAACCCAATAACCAAACTGTGCTCTACATTGAGCTTTACGCTGCTCCTTGGCCTGCTTGCCAGTTGCAATAACGCGACAGCGCCCTCGACCGATTCCTCAGAGGTTGTCAACAAAAGTCCTAACGATCCTCGTGAGTACCGGCACCTCACCCTCGACAATGGTATGCGCGTCTTATTGATCTCGGACGCAATGGCGGACAAGTCCGCCGCCGCTCTGGTAGCGTTTCGCGGCAATTTTCATGATCCCGCGGATCGGCCCGGTCTTGCGCATTTTTTAGAGCATATGCTGTTTATCGGTACCGAAAAATACCCGGAGCCAGATGGCTATTTTTCGTTCGTTCAAAAGCATGGGGGCAGCTCAAACGCTTACACGTCGATCGACCACACCAATTACTTTTTCGATGTTCAACCGGAGTATTTTCCAGAGGCTCTCGATCGATTCGCTCACTTTTTTATCGCGCCGCTTCTTGATCAGACCTATGTCGACCGAGAGAAAAACGCCGTGCACTCGGAATACAAAATGCAGATAAAGGACGATGGCTGGCGAGGCTTTATGGTGCAAAAGGTAGCTATTAACCCTGAGCACCCACTCTCAAAATTCAACATCGGCACACTTGAAACCCTCGATGGTGACATTTACGCCGCCCTTATCGAGTTTTTCGAAACTCACTACTCTGCCAATCAAATGGGTGCTGTCATCCTGCACAAAGAACCGCTAGAGACCCTCGAGCCCTGGGTTACCGAACTGTTCAATCAAGTGCCTAACCGAAACCTTGCATCGTTAAACCTAACCACGCCGTTGCAAACTCCGGAGCAATTGCCCGCCACGCTTTATCACCAAAACTTAAAGAACGATCGAAGCGTCTCATTCTCTTTCCCCATCCCGAGTATCGATCCTCACTATCAATCCAAGCCCACCGCCTACATCAGCTCTCTAGTCGGACACGAGGGTGAAGGCAGTCTGCATCAATTGCTCAGTCAAAAAGGGTGGATAACCGCCTTAGGTGCTGGCAGCGACAATATCGACCAAGCCAACGCAGCTTTTGATATTAATATTGATCTTACAGAAGCGGGCTATGCAAACGTCCCTGCTATTACTGACCTCGTCTTCGACTACATTGGGCTATTGCAGTCCGGCAAACCCGAAGCTTTCCTCTACAACGAAGCCGCCACGGTTGCAAAACTGGGCTTTGAGTTTCGCGAGCAAATACCTTCGATCGCGACCGTTCAAAGTCTGGCGCCGAATCTAATGAAATACCCGGCCGCCGATCTCTTAGTTGCTCCTTACTTACTGGAGCGGTTTGACCCCAAACTCATCGCCGACTATTTAGCCTATCTGACGCCGGATAATGTGTTAGTCACCGTCGCGGGACCCGACATTAAAGGCGATGCGATTGAGCCCTGGTTTGAGGTTCCCTATGCGCTCTCACCCGGCATTGACCGTGATGCACAGAGCGCCGATGGCCTTGCCTTGCCGTTGCCTAACCCGTTTATGCCAGAGGACCTTGATCTGGTCGCCGCTCCCTCTGGCATGCCCGCCGCTCAAGCAACCCCTGAGGGCATTCGCCTGTACCTTGCTACCGACACAGCATTCAATGTTCCTCGCGCTGTTATGCACTTCAGTGTGCGAAATCCTTCGGGGCTTATTTCTGCGGCGGACCGAGTCCGAGGCTTGCTGTATAGCAATCTCGTCGAAGACAATCTGACGGCCCTTTCTTACCCTGCTTTGCTCGCGGGGGTAAGTTACGGCATCAGTGCTCCCCCTAAGGGTTTCCGAGTGAGTTTGGGCGGTTACCATGACAAACAACTGACGTTATTGGATACAGTACTTGACCGATTGACCACCTTACCAATCGACAAGGATCGTTTTCAGGTCATGAAAACTCAATTGAAACAAAACATTGAAAACTCACTCAAAGACCGCCCCTACCAACAGGCCCTTTCTAGCTTACAAGATACACTGGTCTCAAGCGCCTGGCCGGCCGCGGATTTACTGGCGGCTCTTGAGACCGTTACCCCCGACAATTTAACCGAATGGCGGAATGACTATTTTAAGACCGTCAGTGTTGAGGCACTCCTCGTTGGTAATGTTGAGCAAGCCGCAGCGACAGCGGTCACAAAGTCTTTGGTCGGCACTTTAAAAACCCAGGCCTTTGAACCCAGTCGCCCCACCGTTCGATCAGTTGAGACCCCAATCATCAAGACGCTCCCCGTAGATCACAACGATGCAGCCATGGTGCTGTACTTACAAAACGACACGGCGACCCTCAAAGAAACCGCCAAAAGCGAATTGCTGGGCCACATCATTGCGCCGCAGTATTTTTCTTCGTTACGAACTGACCAGCAACTCGGTTATGTGGTCAATGGTGCTGCTTCTACATTCGAAGAGCGCAGTGGTCTCCGATTTATCATTCAGTCGCCCTCAGCAACCGCCGAGACCTTGCACGAGAAAACGCTTGAATTTCTCAAGGCGCAAGCACCTCGACTCGCCGATATGAGCCCTGAGGACTATGCTGAGAACCAAGAAGGCTTAATCGCTCAATTACTCGAACGGGACAAAAATCTAGGCAGCCGAGCTTGGCGTTACTGGGTTGATCTTGATGATCAATATCTTAACTTTGATCGACGTCAGCAACTTGCCGATGCCATTGCGGCAACCGATCAAAAAACGCTACGAGCTTATCTCGATGCGCTCCTCATCAAGACCGAGCAACAGTATTTACTGATTCAAAGTTTGGGCAAATTGACTTCAGCAAGCGACGCTTAACCGGCCGTTATCGAGGTGAGTGGCGCGGTGGCCGCCCCGACTGCCATCGCGCTAGCTCATCGGTAACTTCGCTTAACCTTCAGACGCGCGGACCCAAGAGCGCCTAGTCTAAGCGCAAGAGTTGCTTGCCGAAATTTGCCCCATCGAATACCCGTTGAAGGGTTGCAGGAATCTGATCGAACCCTTCCTGAACGTCCTCTTTATACAGCAATGACCCTGACTCGAGCCATGCCGCCAGGCGTGCTCTGGCGACCGGAAATTCAGCGGCATAATCAGACACCAGAAAGCCCAACATTGAAGCCCGCTGAAAGACCAAGTTAAAGTAATTTGCCGGACCTGCAGGTAACACAGCTTCCTGATAACGAGAGATACCACCACAGATCACTACCCTCGCATTCAGCGCGATACAGGCCAATGCATCGTTCAAAATGGATCCGCCGACGTTATCAAAAAATACGTTTACGCCATTCGGACACGCCTCTCGAATCGCAGATTTGACCCGATCATTTTTGTAATCGATGGCAGCATCGAACCCCAACTCATTGATCAACCAAGCACATTTTTCTGGGCCACCAGCAATACCTACCACCCGACATCCTGATAGTTTTGCCAATTGTCCAACAATCGAGCCGGTGGCGCCCGCAGCCCCGGATACCAGCACAGTATCGCCGGCCAAAGGTTTTCCAACCCGGAGCAAACCAAAATAAGCGGTGAGACCCGTCGCACCGAGGGGGCCCAAGTGGGCTGAGACGGGCACACCCTCAGACAGCGGCTCCAACTGGTGGGCGGGCAAGGTCGCGTACTGCTGCCATCCTAGGCTCCCCATGACCTTGGTGCCAACCGAGAGGCGCTCAGCTCGGGATTCAATCACTTCGCCAATCCCAGAGGCGCGCATGACTTGGCCAAACTCTGTCGCCGCTGCGTAACCGATATTTTCCATCTGACCTTTTTGTGACGGATCAAAACTGAGTAATTCGACTTTGACCCGAACCTCTCCATCGCCGAGGTCAGGCAGTTCTGCTGACTGCTTTAGAAAATCTTCGGCCATTAACGCTCGACCTTTGGGGTTACCGTTAATGATCCATTGTGCATTATTCATGGCTATTCCTTGCTAACACGCTTGCTCTATTGTAACGATAAACCCACGAGTCAAACCAACCCAAGACCAAGTCCGCTATGGCACTTTGTGGGTCACTGGATTTTGTCGCCTATGCGAAGAATCTTCAGCGTGTTGGTACCACCATGCACGTTAATAAAATCTCCTTTGGTCATAATCACCAAATCCCCAGGCTTTAGATTGGCCATGTTTTGTACCCTCTCAACCGCCAGGTGATTGATTAACTCGGGTTTCACCGACGAAGCTTGGAAGGTCACTGGGACAACGCCTTTGTATAAGGCGGTGACCGCGCTGGTTGCTTGCTGCTCGGCCAGCGCAAAAATAGGGAGCGACGACTGCATCCGTGACATCCATCTCGGGGTTGTCCCAGTTTCAGTCAAGCAAATTACGGCTCGCAACCCTTCGAGATGATTGGCCGCGTACATCGCGGATAACGCCACCGCTTGATCAATATCTGAAAACCCGGTGGCCGCTCTATTTTGATCTCGTTCTAGTGTTGGATGCCTTTCAGCACCCCGAATCACCCGCGCCATAGCCCTTACGGTCTCAGCGGGAAACGCACCAATTGCTGTTTCAGCCGACAGCATGACCGCATCCGTTCCATCCAACACCGCATTGGCCACATCGAAAACCTCTGCACGCGTTGGTGAAGGCGCTTCAATCATCGATTCCATCATTTGCGTCGCGGTAATCGTGACTTTGTTGGCGGATATCGCTCGACTGATCAAATCTTTTTGTACCGCAATGAGGTTTTCGTCGCCAATCTCTACGCCCAAATCGCCTCTCGCAACCATAATGCCATCAGCTGCCGCAATAATTGCGCCACAAGCCAGATCCTCAATGGCTTCTGCCCGTTCCATTTTAGCGATGATTCGAGCATGGCTCCCGGCGGCGAGTAACCGCGTTCTCGCAAGCACAATATCCTCAGCCGATTTCACAAAAGAGACCGCGAGAAAATCCGTCCCGATACGAGCCGCGACTTCAAGGTCTGCTAAATCTTTTTCAGTTAGAGCCGGTGCTGACAGACCCCCACCAAATTTATTCACACCCTTGTGACTTGAGAGGGTGCCGCCTTGAACGACTCGGCATACGGCACTGTCGACATCCAAGGTCTCGACCAGCAACTCGATACGACCGTCATCGAGCAACAATCGATTGCCCTCAGCTAAATCTGCCAGCACCCAAGGTGCTAGATAAACCTGATCCTCTTCTCCTGCAGCAGGGTCAACTTTTGACGACAGGGTAAACCGAGTTCCCACCTCAAGCACCGGTGCCATTGACTGTTTAAACTGACCTATCCTGATTTTAGGTCCCTGCAAGTCGCACAATATGCCAACAGGGATACCAAGGGAGACACTCTGTTGTCGAATTCGAGCCGCGCTGGCTTCGTGAACACTTGAGTCGCCATGGGAAAAATTCAAGCGGAAGACATTGACTCCCGCCTTGATCATCGAGGCGATGATCTCAGGATCTTGGCTACTGGGTCCAACGGTGGCCACGATCTTCGTTCGACGCCAGGTCACCTGCCTACTATCCACTGCTTCAATCTCCTTATTCTCAACTCCATCACTGCTATCTTGATCTTGGTGCATCGAGCTATTCCCCAGAGCCTCGACAACGCTGAGGGATAGATTGCGACCGCCAAGGCCTCACTTTCGGATCAAACTTTCCGCAAACCTTGCGCAAACCTTCCACAAACCCTCTGCAAGGTGACCGACTGCATTTCGCCATCAACCCTGCCTGTCGTACCCTCTTATCGAGCTAGACGACTGCGTGGTCGCCTCGAACGATTATCCCAATGCACCATACCTAGGCACCTATCATTCACCTTTCGAGGCCGTCTGACCTTGCTCAAGGTCAGCTGGGTCTGATGCCCTCGCGCGCCTCAGACAACGCCTACAACAGGATCTTGTTTTGGGGTCTGATTAAATTGTAATTTCACCATCTCTTGATAGCGCGGTTCATGGCGCATAAGCCAATCATGATCACCTTGCGCCAAGATGCGGCCTTCTTCTAGCACCACAATCCGATCTGCGTTGATTACGGTGGCTAACCGATGGGCAATCACTAGGGTCGTGCGTTGATGGCGAAGTTGCTCCAAGGCGGACTGCACGAGCCGCTCATTTTCAGCATCCAGGGCACTGGTTGCCTCGTCTAAGAGCAGGATTGCTGGATCCTTGAGTACAGCCCGAGCGATAGCAATTCGCTGTTTTTGACCGCCGGATAGGCGAGCCCCTTTTTCACCCAAATCCGTGTCATAGCCTTCAGGTAATTTCGCTAAAAATTCGTCGGCGTGCGCAACCCTTGCTGCCCTCAGCACCGCATCTGGGGATGCTTCGGGCGAGCCAAATCGGATGTTTTCCAGCGCACTGACACCAAAGATCACCGTCTCCTGTGGCACGATGCCGATACGCTGTCGAAGGCTCTGCAATTGCCACTGCCGGACATCAACTCCGTCGATTTCGATACTGCCTGAATCTGTGTCAAACATTCGCAGCAACAACTGCAGAATGGTTGATTTCCCGGCTCCGGAGGCGCCCACAAGCGCAATTTGTTCCCCAGACGCGATCGACAAGGTCACATCATTTAATGCTCGGACACCGGGTCGGGAGGGATAACTAAAACTTACCTGCTTAAGCTCAACGCTTCCCGGGCCCGAGACGGAGGGCGTCATAGCATCCTCTGCGTTAACCACTTCTGGGGTCAAGACGAGCAGTTGGCTGATTCGCTCCATGGCGCCCGCCGCACGCTGTAGCTCTCCCCAAAACTCAACCAGTGCACCGCCCGAGGCGCCAACCAATACGGCGTACATCACAAATTGACCGAGTTCACCCCCGGAAATATCGCCATCGAGTACCGACCTTGCCCCCATCCACAGTACAATCACGAAGGCGCCAAACAGACCGGTCATCGCCGCCGTCGTCAATAGGGCTCTGGCTCTTATTCGTCTGACCGCGGTGCGAAAACTCAGACTGACTGCACGGCGGAAACGCTCAGTCTCACTCGCCTCAGCCGTAAACATTTGTACGGTTTGTACCGCGTTTAAAATTTCACCCGCGTAACCACTGGCGTCTGCAATTCGATCTTGTGATGCCGCGGATAATTTGCGAACCCAGCGACCAATGATCATCACCGGAGCGATGACGGCGGGCAGCAAAATCAACAGCCACAGCGTCAAACTTAAGTTGGTCACCGCCAGCAACAGCAGTGCGCCGACAAACTGAATCGATGAACGCAGTACGATCGACAATCCGACCCCAGATATCGATTGAATCAGGGTGGTATCCGTTGTAAGCCGAGACAATATCTCACCCACTTTGGTCACCTCGAAAAATCGCATATCCATGGCCAAGACCTGACCAAATACTCGATTGCGCAAGTCCGCAACAACTCGCTCACCGAGCCAATTCACAAAGTAGGCTCGAGCCGCACTGAACACGCCAATCAAAAAAGCAAACAGCAGTAACACTAAGAAATATTGATCCACTTGCGCCGCATCATTGGCGCTAAAACCGTAATCGATCACATCTCGAACCGCGATGGGTAGCGCCAAAACCGCCGCTGATGAGGCCAGCAAGGCCAACAGGGCTAAAACCAGCGTACGCCAGTAAGGTTTGATAAACGGAACCAAAGATAATAACGGCCGAATTGACTTACTCGACGGACGCTCCTCTGACTGCGCTTCTGTCATGACTTTCCTTGAATACCTGGGCGCTTCACCCAACGGCGCCTATTAGATCACAATTTAAAAACTGAAAAGTTTTCTCGCCAGCTCTTCTGCTCCATTATGCGACCAGTAAGGCGGTAAACGAGAGGAGTCTCGCTTAAGATCCACCGCAGAGAGGCGCCTCATCACAACGGGTTTTTGATCACGACTGACGTCTGTCGACTTGAGATTGGATGAACTTCGAGTGTGACCACTGTCTCAGCACCAGAGGGTTGGGCAGAAAACTCTGCTAAAAGCCTTTGGGTCTCTCACTAGGCCTTACTCCGAGCCGGCGCAACGCTCACTCGAGTTTCAGACACTAAAAACAGCATTGCGGCACCGATCAAAATCAGCAACACCAGCGATGCAAAGCCGACCCTCTGTGAGTCAAACCATTGCGTCGTTGTGGCCACCAAAAGCGGTGCCAGAAAAGCCGTCACCGAACCTGAAAGACCATATAACCCGAAGAACTGGGTGGCTTTTTCAGGCGGACAGATTTTGGCCATCAAGGTTCTCGAAGCCGATAGCGCTGTTACAAAAAACAGCGCGAAGATTTGATTGGTACAAAAATAGACCAGCTCTGCCGTGGTATTCATGTAAGGAAAAGACCCTAACGGCTCAGTTGAGACTGTCCAATAAAAGCCGATTTGATCCTGCTGGATCGAGACCAGTCCCAACAAAATGATGCAGGTCATCAGCACAGCGACTTTCAGGGTCACCAAAGAACCCAACCGATCGTCTAGCTGGCCTCCTAAATAGGCACCTATCATCGCCGACACGCTGGTGCAGAGCCCAAAAATTAGCAACGAAATCGTATCCCAATTGAATGTGCCCGCTGCGTAAACCCCGCCAAAAACCAACACCCCTACCATGCCGTCGTTAAACAACATCCGGGCCAACAGATATCGGGCAACATTCGCGTAATGTCGGAGTTGCGACAGGGTCTCAAGGACATCTCGAAGACCACTTCGCGCCGCCGCCTTCAAGCTCAGACCCGAAGTTGGCGTATCCGGGGTAAACAGCAACAGCGGTAGCGTGAACAACAACATCCAAATTCCTGCAATCGGGCCCACGATTCGATCCTGCTCGTTAGCACTTTGATCGATTCCCCACCAAGGCAATTCCGGCAAAAAGCTCCAATCCTGAATGCCGGGTAACGCAAAGGCATAGAGCACAAAGACCATCAACGAGACTCCCCCTAAGTTACCCAGCGCAAAGGCAACGCCCGAGACGAGCCCTGCCCGGTTAGCGGGGGTGATGGCCGGCAACATAGCGTTGTGAAACACCTCAGAGTAAGCAAAGGCAATATTGATGAGCAGTAACAATCCAAAGCCAAACCACAGGGTGCTCGCATCGGCATTGGGCTTAATTAACCAAAGTAAGCAGGCGCCTATCCCCATAAACGCGACGGTGCCCGCAATCCACGGCTTGCGTCGTCCTTGCTTATCTGCGATGGCCCCCAGAAAAGGCACCGTCAGCGCGAGAAATGCACCGGACACTGCGTTTAAGTAGCCAATGAGCGCCTGCCCATAGACCGGGTCACCCACCACTGAGCCGCTGAAGTAAGGGAAAAAGATATAGATCACGACCAAAATATAATAGGGATCGCGAGCCAACTGCCCGCTCGTCCAACTAAAATACCCTAGGGGTGAGGCCGCGGGGGTGCCCGCCAGCGAGACTTCTGATGACACCATATTAACTCCGCAGAAACGCTTCTCCGCACCCTAACCGATGATCCCCTCGCGGGCCCAGTCTTGCAGGGTTTCAATCGAGTAGCCCAATTCCATTAACACGTCAGCCGTATGTTCTCCCAGATCTGGCGAGGGACGCTGACTGCCCACCTCAGTTTTACTGAATCGAGCCGGTGATCTGGGATGAATCATGTCGCCAGCACGAGGATGACTGAACCGCTCGAGCGTCCCGCTCGCAGTGATTTGCGGATCGGTTAAAACCGCATCCCGACTGTTGACTCGGCCAACAGGAATCTCGTGCTGAGCAAACAACTCGAGAATGGCTTCCGTCGAATAGTGCCTTAAATCCGTCCCTAAATGGTGTGCCACCACTGCGCCATCCTCGGTGGCTGCGATTTCATACATATCGGCTAAATCACCCGCTTTGGCAGCACCCGGTCCCTCAAAACTTTGATTCCACATCAAATCTGGCCAATTGAAATACAGTGCCGTATCCAACATCGAAAGCGATATATGCTGTCCGCCCGCCCCGCGTTCTCGAGCAAAAAGGGCGGCAGTGATGGCTTGGGCGGCGGTGAGCGCGGTCACCTTATCAAAGATAATCGTGCGCACCATGGCATATCGATTTTCCACCGCTTGAGCCTCAAGTAATCCGCTCATTGCTTGGATCACATAGTCGTAAACCTTTTGACCACGATAAGGCCCCACTTCGCCCATCCCAGAGATCGATAGATAGATAAGATCCGGGTGGCTGGATTTCAGCGAGTGATAGTCCAATCCCAGTTTCTCCATTTTTCCTGGCCGGAAGTTTTGCATAACCACATCGGCTGAAGAAATGAGATCCGCAACCAACGCACAACCTTGAGGATGCTTGAGATTGATCGCCACCGATTTCTTGTTTCGATTAATCAGCGTAAATATCGCGCTGACACCATTTCGGCTTGCACCAAGTCCACGCACGCCATCACCCCAACCCGGCGGCTCGATCTTGATGACCTCAGCCCCCTGATCAGCGAGCATCACCGCAGCCATCGGGCCGGACACCACGGCGGACAAATCAAGCACTCGCACGCCCGCAAGCGGGCCCTTAGATCCTGTTGATTGCTCTGATGCATCAGTCGTCATCTTGGCATTGGACCTTTGCGTTCTGAAAGAGTCAACGAAAATCGCCCCTCCCGCTCGCTTCGAAGCTCTCCCAAACAGCCGCCATCCTGAGGAGCGCATCGTCGCTGAGGGTCAATTCTTGTCCCACTTAATACAAGCACCTGCCTCTCGATTTGCAACCGCCTGGGCTGTACCCTTAGGATGCCTGTAGATTTCCATGTAATACCCCACGCGGATCCTTTTTATGACGCCAGAATCGCCTCCATCGAATCCCTCTGAGTCAGCACCAAAATCCCATTGGTACTCCCACTATGTCCTGTTTGTCTTGGTCATTGTTTATATTTTTAACTTTATCGATCGCAATATTCTGTCAATTTTGAGTCAAGACATTCAGGCAGACCTAGGCGTGAGTGACGCTGAGATGGGCTTTTTATACGGTACCGTATTTGCGGTCTTTTATGCCGTCTTTGGAATTCCATTGGCACGATTTGCCGATGTTTGGGTACGGCGTAGCTTAATTTCAATGGGCCTGTTTTTCTGGAGCGCCATGACTGCGCTTTCCGGCTTCGCCAAATCGTTCCCGCAATTGGCGGCCTTTCGTATCGGGGTCGGCATCGGCGAGGCCAGTGCCTCACCGGCGGCTTACTCAATGCTGTCTGATTACTATTCGCCTAAAGTGCGAGCAACCGTCCTGGCCATCTATTCCTCAGGCGTTTACATCGGTGGGGGCATCGGCTTGTTTTTGGGCGGCTTCATTATGGAAACATGGAATGGCGCCTACCCTGTTGCTACCGAGGCACCCCTCGGCATCAAAGGCTGGCAAGCCGCATTCCTCGCGGTGGGAATTCCAGGGGTCCTTATGGCGATCTGGGTGCGAACCCTACGAGAGCCAAAGCGAGGCGCCACCGAGGGACTGATCGCACCCGAACACCCTGCACCTTGGCGTGTGCTCGGTACTGAGCTGGCTAGCATGATGCCCTTATTTAATCTCATCGCGCTCAAACGGGTTGGCGCTTCGCTTCCAGCTAACGGCCTTGCAGCTCTTACCATCGCTGCCGTTGCCCTCCTGCTGATGGAGATTACTGGCAATGTTCCTCAGTGGGTGGCTCTGGGTATTGGCATCTACGTCACCTTTTCCTGGGCACAATCCCTCAAACATCGCGATGCGGCAACCTTCGGTATGATTTTTAGATCCCGAGCACTGCTGTACACGACCTTAGCGTTTCCTAGCATTGCTTTCGTCACCTATGGTGTTGGCTATTGGACCGCCCCATTAATGCTACGACTGCATGACACCACACCCGGTGAGGTCGGCATGTACATTGGCCTTGGCAACGCGCTAGGCGGCTTAATCGGCGTGACCTTGGGCGGCATCGTTGGCGATTGGGCCAAACAAAAGCACCCCGCCGGACGGCTGATCGTTGGCTTTGTCGCCATCGGCGGAACCGCGCCCTTGGTGCTCTGGATGATTTATACGGATTCTCTGATGTGGGCGTTCGCTCTCAACTTCATCCATCACATTTTCAGCGCCGCGTGGCCTGGAATCCCGCCTAGCACCGCCTCTGATCTGGTCATGCCGCGGATGCGCGCTATTGCCAGCGCCTATTATCTGCTGATGAACACCATGATTGGTTTGGCGCTGGGGCCCTATTTTATGGGGCAATTATCGGATTTTTATGCCAGCGGAGGTATGGACCCAGCAACTTCGCTGCAAACCGCCATCGCTTCGGGATTACTCATCTTTGTGGGCTCGGCCGTTCTGTTGATGATGGCTTGGCGTTATTTACCAACTGATGAACGTACCCGGCTCGATCGAGCCAAGGCTTTAGGCGAAATCGTGGACTAGCCTCTCAGCGCTCCAACCGTGTCGTTATGGGAATATATTAGATTTAAATTATTCCATATTAAGGTTAATACAGGTTTGCTACTGTGCCTGCCTCAACCTTTAGACATCACTAACTTGTTGGAGTAGCCCCATGGCCCCTTACCCCGCTGCCGCAATCGCGATACCCGACACTTTCGCTCCGGAAGAACCCGAGCTGAAACGTGTGCTCAACCGAGCGACTGAGACTACTTCGACCTTGTCGGAATGGGAGCGTGCTCGAGAGACCAGTAAAACTTGGTCCATGGAACAAGACTAAGGCCAACCTGGCATTGCAGTCCCAAGCGGGGCGGTATTTGTAAACCTTGCTCGCGTTATGCCTCCGTCCCGTTCCATCGACCGCGATCTGAATCATGCAACTGCCCTACCACTTAATCGACGCCTTCACCGATCAGCCATTTTCGGGCAATCCGGCTGCCGTCTTTAAACTCTCAGCACCGCTCAGCGATACCCTGATGCAAGCTATCGCCGCGGAGATGAACTTATCTGAGACCGCTTTTGTCTATCAAGGCGAAGCAGACTTAACCCTACGGTGGTTCACCCCCGTTGCAGAGGTCGATCTCTGCGGGCATGCAACCTTAGCCGCAGCCTTTGTCTTATTCTCCGCATTCTCAAAACATTTCTCAGGTCAAGTTTGCTTCCAAACCCGATCTGGCCCTTTAGTCTGCGACCAAACTTCTGAGGGGATTACCTTGGATTTCCCGGCCACGCCACCCCAGCCACAGGCTGTTGAGAGCGATGTCATCAACGCCTTAGGACTCACCACTGTCCGCTATTTTGGCCGCTCCACATTCGATTATTTGATTGAAGTTGAATCAGAGTCGATCTTGGTGGGGCTTGAGCCAGACTTTAACCAGCTGCAACGCAAGGCGACACGTGGATTTATTGTGACCGCGAAAAGCCAAGAGGCAGGCCTTGACTTCGTCTCACGATTTTTTGCACCGAAATATGGTGTCAATGAAGACCCCGTCACGGGGTCAGCTCACTGCTGCCTGGCGCCCTTTTGGTCAGCCAAAACCCGGCGGTCCACTTTAAGCGCCGCCCAACGCTCAAAGCGAGGCGGTCATTTGCATTTACAAATGGCTGGCGATCGAGTTCTCATCAGTGGTCGCGCGGTCCGGGTGGCGGAGGGCATGCTGACGATCTGATTGAAAAGTGCCTGGCTTGTGCGCCTTATCGCGCACAAGCCGGTTCTTGGGAATCTTTCGGTCACCGCAGCGAGAAGGTGGCCAAAGCTACCCTCGGCGCAAAGCCATCGAACTCAAAAGACTCAAAATGCGGATAAGTCATCTCAGCCATTGTTTAGCGAGCCGATCGCCTTAAGCCATAGCCGGTTTGATTCGTTGGCATTCAAGGCGCTCACCGCCAGTCTGCATAACATTTCGCAGAACTGCCCGAAACCGTCACTGCCCACCCCATCGTTTTTTCCACATCATTATATGGTTTACTGAGCATTCATAAGAATTCGGTGAAAGCGTATGACCCACGCTGACAGCAACACGCCAATCGGCTTCGATCCCGATCAGCTGCGAGAAAAATACCGAGCTGAACGCGACAAACGGTTACGGGCTGATGCCAATGACCAATATCTCAGTGTTGACGGCGACTTTTCGCACTTTGTCGATGACCCCTATGTTACAACGCCTGTACCCAGAGATCCCTTAACTGATGTGGTTGACGTGGTCATCATTGGCGGCGGTTTTGGCGGTCTCATTTCTGCAGCAAGACTCAAAGAAGCTGGCATCACGAACGTCAGAATCATCGAGAAAGGTGGCGACTTTGGTGGCACCTGGTATTGGAATCGTTATCCCGGGGCGGCTTGCGACACAGAATCTTATATCTATTTGCCCCTTTGCGATGAACTGGGGTTTGTGCCGAAAGAGAAATACACCCATGCCCCGGAGATTCTCGCGCATTCGCGCAATATTGGCCGGCACTACGATCTGTATCAAAACGCTTGTCTACAAACTCAGGTCACCCAGTTGATTTGGCAGGAAGAGACCCAACTATGGCGGATCGAAACCGATCGGGGCGATGCCATGAGCGCTCGCTTTGTCGTGTTGTCTAACGGACCCTTGAATCGGCCGAAATTACCCGGCATTCGGGGTATTGAGCGCTATCAAGGCCACACCTTTCATACCAGTCGTTGGGACTATGCTTACACAGGCGGCAATGCCGAGGGTAACCTACATGGCTTGGCCGATAAACGCGTTGGCATTATTGGTACTGGCGCCACGGCAGTACAATGCATTCCGCACCTCGGTGCTGCTGCCAAGGCCTTATATGTTTTTCAGCGAACACCCAGTTCGATAGACGTGCGGGCAAACCGCGCCACTGACCCAAATTGGGCTGCTGGCCTGCCACCGGGCTGGCAAAAAGCACGCATGGAGAACTTCAACGCGCTCACTTCAGGAAGAGTGGTTGACGAAGATCTGGTCATGGATGGGTGGACTGAGATTATTCGTAATCTAATTTCGATGGCGAACTACCGAGGGCAAAACATTGATCCAGCCGAGATCCCCGCCCTGATGGAGATGGCAGATTTTAAAAAAATGGAGCAGATCCGTGCCCGCGTTGACCAATTGGTGGACGATCCTAAAACCGCAGAATCCTTAAAACCTTACTACCGTCAATTTTGTAAACGACCCTGCTTTCACGACAGCTATCTCCAAACCTTCAATCGATCAAGTGTCACCCTCGTGGACACCGAGGGGAAAGGGGTCACCGCAATGACCGAGACCGGCGTCGAGGCTGCGGGTGAGACCTTCGATTTGGATTGCGTGATTTTTGCCACCGGCTTTGAAGTCGGAACACACTACACGCAACGCGCTGGCTACGATTTGGTCGGGCGCGGGGGCCTTACCTTAACGGATAAATGGGCTAGGGGGATTCGAAGCCTTCACGGTTTGCTAACCCGGGGTTTTCCTAACGCGTTTTTCATCAGCACCGCTCAAGGAGGGTTCACCACCAACTTTCCGCACGCCATGGATGAGTCCGCTCGGCACATTGCTTATATTATTAATCAATGCAAAAAGACCGACACCACAACCGTTGAGCCTAGTCAGGTGGCGGAAGATGCCTGGGTTGAGGAAATCATCCAGCTATCGCGAATCAGTGAGTCGTTCCAAGCTGAGTGCACGCCAGGCTATTACAACAATGAGGGCAAACCTAACCCCACTAGCGCTCAGAACAGCAGTTACGGAAAAGGACCGATCCCCTTTTTTAAGCGCTTAGAGGCTTGGCGTACAGAAGGCTCGATGGTAGGGCTTGAACGTCACTGAGGATGAACAACGTAACAGACAGAACGCTCATGATTCGCCCAGTGGTTTTAACCCAAGGATGGGTCTACCACCCGAGTCTCTTTGGCGCTCAGACTAGGCGCCTAATTGTCGCCTGAAATTCAGGCCACCAACGATACCAATACGCCAAGGCCCCACCACTATGAAAGTCATTCTTTACATCCTAGTCACTCTGGTCGCGTTGACCCTGTTCACGTTTGTCTCGGGCTACTACTATTTTGTCCCCAACCCAGCTGATGAGCCACGAGCGGCAACCAGCACTCTTCGAACCTTATCCACCGGACAGGTCATTGGTTACGTAGAGGGAGATGTTGCGACCTGGTTAGGTATTCCTTTTGCAGCCCCTCCTGTCGCTGATCTGCGCTGGCGGTCTCCCCAACCGGCGCTTCCTTGGACCGGTCAGCGACAAGCACTCACCTTTGGCGAACGCTGTCCGCAATTCATCCAAGGACAAATTGCGGGCAGTGAAGACTGCTTGTTCATTAACATTTGGGCACCCGCAAATGCCGACACCTCATCGCTGCTTCCTGTGATGTTCTGGATTCACGGCGGCGGCAACAGCATCGGCGACGCAAGCACCCCAATTTATCATGGTGATCAACTCAGTCGTGATCACGACCTTGTAGTGGTCAGTATTCAGTATCGGCTCGGTCCCCTAGGTTGGTTCAGACACAAGGCATTGCGGGAAGGCGCGTCAAACCCCGAAGACGCTTCGGGCAATTTCGGGACGCTAGACATCATTGCAGGACTCGACTGGGTGCAAGGTAATATCCACCACTTCGGCGGTAACCCCGATAATGTCACAATTTTTGGCGAGTCTGCTGGCGGCTTTAATGTGTTGAGCATGATGGCCTCTCCACTTGCTGCAGGCCGTTTCGCCAAGGCCATTTCCCAAAGTGGAGGGCTCAATTTAACAACCGTCCCCGAAGCCGAAAATTTTGTCGATGCCCTTGAACCGGGACGTCCCCAAAGCGCTAGCGAAGTGGTGAATAGACTCTTGATCAAACAGGAACTCGCAAGCGATCGGGAAGCGGCTAAAGCTGTACAAACACAAATGAGCGCTGCTGATCTTTCGACCCTTCTTCGAGGCTTGAGTCCCGCTGAGATTCTGAACCTATATCCAAATACTTTCGGAGGAATGCTCGCCAATCCAGACCTTTTCGCCGATGGCCACGTACTCCCCAAACAATCAAAGGCCGAGGTTATTTTTTCTGACGTCAGCACTTACAACGCGGTTCCTATCATGCTGGGCACCAATCGGGACGAAACCAAGCTATTCACAGCCTTTGACAATCCGCATATCAAAACCCGTTTTGGCCTGCCCAGTGGTTTTGTCGATCTCGATGCGTTTAACCGGGACAATCGCTACGCAACCGATCTTTGGAAAGTCCGCGCGGTAGACGCGCTAGCGAGCAATTTACGCCGGGCCCAGGGTGGGAAGGTGTACGCCTACCGATTTGATGTCGATGATTGGCATCATCTGGGTATCATTGACTTTAAAGATTTGTTCGGTGCATCACACGCCTTTGAAATACCGTTTGTTTTTAATCAGTTCTCTAAGCCAATGCGGGTTATTTTTCCCGTATCGATGCAATCCGAGTTTGATACCGTCGCTGCCCAAATGGGTAGTTTTTGGGCTGAATTTGCTTATCACGGATCCCCAGGCTCAGGCCGCAGTGGTGAGTTACCCTTTTGGTCTGAGTGGCCAGAGGACACATCAGATCAACCACGATTGATGGTTTTTGATACGGTGAGTGATCAAGGCCTTCGCATGGTGCGCGATCACCTTACCCTCACCGATATCAAACGCAGATTTTTGAACGATCAATCTTTCGATTCCCAGGCAGATTACTGTCTTGCCTACAAAAGTTTGTTTGGCGTGGAATACTTTGACGCGGCTGAATACCAACAATTGGGAGGCTTCGGTTGCGCCCTGCATTGAAGTGATGCCCTGTGAATAAACGCGCAGGTTTACCTGAGTACAAGGCAAGTTGCTACTCTCTAAAACTCATCCACCGATAGGAGCGCCCCTTTGGGCCTGGGTCAAAGACCCTCGATAAGATGGGGTTGGCCAATAACACCACTGCTAAATCCCATTCGGGATCCGCTATTGCGGTCGGCCGGCAGCGGCTAGCTCAGTCCTCGGATAACACCTCTAACATCAGCTCCAGACTGGCTCGGGTGAAGGCCTGCATATTTTGCAGTCGATTATCCGTGCCAGTTTCCAGCAGTCTGCTCGCGCTGCGAGGGCCCACAATACCAATGACGCTCCTGCCTGGACCATGCCCATAAGGGGTACCCGTTGGACCTGCAGCGCCTAATTCCGCAATCCCCCAAACTGTTTGCAATTTGTCCTTTGCCGCCTCAGCAAAAACCAGCGCCATATCTTCGGTGAGCGGCTTCAGCGCTTTAACCCTTTCACGATCGATATCAAGAAAAGCTCGACGAGAAGCCAAGGTATAAACAACACTTCCACCCACAAAAAACCTTGAGGCACCAGCAACTGCCAAAAGGTTCGCCGAGATCAAGCCTCCGGTCGACGATTCAGCAACACACACGGTTTCCTCTCGGCTCACTAATCGACGGGCGATCGCTTCGGCAAGATCTTCATACATCGGGGCTACTCTCCATTTTAGATTGATCAGAACGATGACTGGGGTTACCCGCCCGGGTTTGGGTTGGGTAAAAATCAGAGCCCTTTTAGCGACGACCAATAACCCGCTATCGGCGTAGGACCAACGCCCTGGGAAGCGACATCCCGACAAACTTCAATCCGGGCGGGATCAGGAGCCAATCATCAACACCAAAACACGCCGCCGCTGGTCTTGGAATGTCCTCATAAGAGACCGCAGTGGCAGGCACCGCAAAAAATCGCCACCTAGTGCAAAAACGGTCGGCTAATCGATGCCTCCGCTGCGCCGCTGTACAGCCTGACGCCAGACTCGAATAAAATTCCCACTCCAGATTTTTGCGATATCGGCATCGCTGTAGCCCCGCTCCATCAACCCTACCGTAACATTGAGCGCCTCCGATGCATCCTGAAACCCCTCAATACCACTACCATGATTAAAGTCCGTGCCAATGCCCACATGCTCAACCCCAATGCGTCTGGCAATATAGTCGATATGATTCAGCATCGTGTTCAAACTGATGGGCCCCAGGAGATCACGAACACCCGCTAAAAACGTTGCCTTGACCTCCGGGTCGTCGATTTCCCAATACAGCTCGAAAGGATACAGAAATTTCTCAGTGATCCCTGCAGCTCGACGAAGGGCTTTGATCTCGCCATCAAGTTTTGGATCGCTCGAATCAAACAAATAGCCGGCAAATGGTGCTACGTGAATCACACCGCCGGTTCTGCCTATTTGGTCAATCTCTTCATCCGACAGGTTTCTACTGACCTGAGTCAATGCTTGCACATTCGAGTGACTGGCAATGACCGGGCTGATCGACAGCGCCATGACCTCTAATGCCGCCGCCTTAGATAGTTGGGAAATGTCGACAATGCCTCCCAACGCATTAATGCGTTGAATTGCCTGACGACCTAACTTTGATAAACCCCCATGTCGAGCCTCGGACTCATGGCGTCCAAGTGCTGCGTCAAACAAGGGCCGCGAGGAATCCGCAAAGGCGTTGTGACCCATATGCGTTAATGCGAACACCCGTACCCCTTGCCGAAAATAGAACGTCAGCCGGGAGACATCTCTGCCCAGAATGAGCGCGTTTTGGAACCCTAAAATCAACGCCTTTTGGTGGTTGGCGTGAGCGGCAAGCAACTGTTGAGGTGAGGTCGCGAGCACCATTGGGTGTGCTGGATCGCCTAACAGGTCGGTCACCGCCTGCAGCTCCTGCTGAGCGATCCGAGCAGCTTCCGCATAGCCCGCCTCCGTTGCGGGCTTCGGGCCAACTGCTACCGCCATTACCGCGGCATCTAATCCACCCGCTTCCATTTTATTGGGTTCGACCTTAGATCGACCATCTTCGCCTACATAACTCGAAGGTTGCCCCGGAATTTCGATGTCAACATGGGCATCGAGCGTCAAGAGACGCTGATGTAGGGCTTGGGCCTTGCTAAACCGCTCGTCATTTGCAGCCAAGACCCCGGCAGAGCTCACGGCGATGACCGCAACAAGCCATATCTTGATTAGGTCAAAACAGTTTTTCATCGAACTCCCCTTGAACGTCCACCCCCATACTAACGGGTTTTCGGATGAAATATCTCGGCCCACGACAGGCCGCGACCCAAGGGGCACTGGATGGAATCCTAGAGCGCCACCCTGCCAAACGACTGGGGCCAGAACAACGTTGAAACGGTGCAGTAAGCCGGTTTCAATTCCAGACCCACAACCCATCAACCCATTGAACAGGCTTTGTCTCAAGGCTCCCGGCTGGGTCCAGAAAGCCGCCTCCTGCGACAAGCCAGTTGGAGCCGCTTGCCACCCCAACTATTTTCAGCGAGAGGCTTGACCTAACGAATGTGACCCGGTTAAATGCCGCCCCTTTCAACGTCGAGCACCATCGTGACCAATTTATTCTTAGAAAATTTTGTGTTGATCTTTGTTGCCATCGACCCCGTCGGTTTATTGCCAATCTTTGCGCCGTTCACCAAAGGCTTGTCTAAGCAGGAAGTCAAGCAGCTTACTCTGCGCAGCAGTTTTACTGCCTTTTTCGTATTGTTGGCTTTCTGGTGCTTTGGCAGCACCATCTTGCAATTCATGGGCATTTCCATCGATTCATTCAAGATCATCGGTGGACTATTTTTGATTGTGATCGCCTATCAAATGCTTTTTGAACAACGACAAGAGCAACGACAAGACACCATGGATGAGGCCATCCGCGACCAAGCGTTGTCATCACTCGCCACTTTCCCCATCGCGATTCCCTTGATTGCAGGTCCTGGTGCCATCGCCATTACCATGTTGATGCAAGAGAAGAGCAGCATGAGTATCGAGTCTTCTATTGTAGGGTTTTTACCCATTCTGCTGGTGCTGATCATGGCAGCAGCTTCACTTTGGATGTCATCAAAAGTGGCCAAAGCCTTACCCAAATCGGTTATTGGGGCCATTCAGCGGGTATTTGGACTGTTACTCGGTGCGCTGGCCATCGAATTTGTCATCGACGGCATCAAAGCCACCTTTGGTCTCGGCTGAGTCGACCGAGGTGGCTTTCTTCGACACCGAAGGTCAACCCCGGTACAAAAAGGACTTAATTTCTGCTCTTGCCGCCTGAATGTCGAGGGCTTTTACCCGATCGGTATCACCCACTTCCTCGGGCACATAAAAATGGATCTGGTCACTGTCGTGGTAAGCGGACCACACCGCCTCCGCGATTGCCGTAGCTGGCATCAGGCGATAGGCCCCTGATTGGGGTAATCCGTTGAGCATTGATAATTCGAAAGGCCTTCCTGCACCCTTCGCCGTTTCTTCCCGCAACATCGGTGTATCGATACAACCTGGCAGCACATCTGCAGAGCGTATGCCATAAGCCTCCAGTTCCAATGACATAGCCTCAGTCAAACCCTTCACAGCGAACTTGCTGGCGGTGTAGACCGCTCGCTTGGCATGGCCAAAGGTCGCCACAGAGCTCGAGGTACTCATCGACAAAGCATTATCGGTCACCTTGAGTAACGGTAACGCGGCCCGGATTCCATGGATAACGCCCATGACATTGACCTCGAGAATCGACTTGATGGTGGCTTCTGACATGTCCTCCAACAAACCACCCGGCGCAATCCCGGCGTTGTTAAACAACAAATCCATGCGTCCCCCAGAAAAATTAGAAAAGTCCGACACCGCCTGCGTGAAACTTGCTGTACTGGTCACGTCGAGCACTCCCGTCATGACCGCACTTCCATCCACTGCCGACTTTGCTTCATCTAAAGCCTGTTGATTTAAGTCGAACAATCCGACTTTCCAACCAGCGTCTGCAAACCGTTTACCGGTAGCCACCCCCATGCCTCCTGCACCACCGGTAATAAATATCGCTCTTTGATTCATAGGATTTTCCTTTTCGTTATTCTGCCCAAGAAAGTTTATTGCGCTCCTCACTGGCTCCCAGATCGTCGCCCATCAAGGCAAGGGGCTTGGATTGCTTGATCACCCCCTTAACTGCTCAGATGATCTAACCTCACGTATCAAATTCGCTCGGGTAAAGCCGCTCTTCGACTTCGCAAGCCTAAATTAACCATACTTTGCCTAGCCTTTGGGCGCGATTTTTTAATTTTTCTGGTGCCCTCGATTACGACCCCATTCTGACTCATCGCATTCGCTTGCATCACCCGCACTCGGTTTTAGTGAGCACCGCGCTGGTTTCCTCATTGCTTCTGCAATTTGCTATTTGCTATTGCTCAACAAGTGTGTCAAAACTAAAGCGTAGTACGTGATGTTGATTTACCACTCGTTCTTTAAGCGCCGCTCGCGCAAGGAGGTATTGTGGTTGCTCAAGATGATGTCATTACCCCGGAGGAACGGCGCTTCATAAGGCGCCGAAATGAGGATCTTAGAGTGCTTTACGGTGAGGATCGAAAGCGCCGCACCACCCTCATCCGTCGAATCGGCTACGGCCTTATCGGTTTATATCTGCTACGCGGTTTGTCTATTCTCATCGTCCATCAGTTCGCGCTCAATGACGTTGTGCCACAACATTATCCCGTCAACACGCTGACGGTGCTATCCCGGATGTTTTTTTTGGCGGCCTTCGCCTTTGCCTATCTCACCTTCATCGATAGGCCCAGGATAATCAGCTCCATTTCTGTCGCTGCCATGTCAGTTACGGGCATCTTAATTTGGCTAGACCTCGAGTGGTGGTTCCTGACGCTGGCAAGCTTGGACATCCTATTTTGGATTCCTTTTATTTTGCGCTTGCTGTGTTTTACTGGCTTGGTCGCTGTCCACGTCCTTATCCGTCAACGAGACGGCTGATCTGAGCAAGCGGTAAGCGCGGATATCGGCAGCCTGAAACGCTGCTAGGCAGTGAAGGCATCTAAGCCGGTCAACCGATGCGGTCCGAGAGTTCACTGAGAGCGCCCAGCCACCGCCGGGTTTGGAAACGCGCAATGTCCTCGGCCTTTACATCATCTGCTCAGGTTTCAGCCGTCTAGGTTTATGGCAGGGCCATGTTATCGACATCCACGGGGATCGGCTAACGCCTCAGTCCGGTAATCCTAGTACTCGCTTTGCGATAATATTGAGTTGAACTTCTTTCGTGCCACCGGCGATGGTTAAAGATTTTTGGTACAACCACTTCTGCAATGCTTCAAGCTCTTCTTGATCAGCGGTCTCGGGATCCCAGCGGAACCCTTGATGCCCCATCGCCGCCACCAATAGTTCGTCGCCGAATTGAATGTTCAAAGCATTGGTGAGTTTAACAGCAGAGGACGTGAATCCAGGCGCTCGAGAATTCAGCTCTTCGATGGCTCGACGCTGGGTGAGTCGCTGCGCATGCGCATTCATTTCAAATTGGGTTAACCATCGCCGAATCGCAGGATCAGAGAGCCGACCGTTGGCTTTCGATACATACCGGCTCACGGTCTCCGGCATACGACTGCTTTCAACTCGCCCTCCTTGTGATCCGGAGATGTTAATACCGGCGTGGGTCGATCGCTCAAACTGCAGCAATCGCTTCCCAACCGTCCAACCTCGATCAACACCGCCAATGACGTCATCGGCAGGCACAATCGCATCTTTAAAATAGGTCTCACAAAAGGGTGAGGCACCAGAGATGAGTTGAATGGGCGAAACTTCGACACCGGGCTGATGCATATCAACCAACATGAGGCTAATGCCTTCGTGTTTGGGTTTTTCCGGTGAAGTTCGAACCAATACAAAAATGTAGTCACAGAGCGTCGCATCGCTGGTCCAAATCTTGGCGCCATTCAGGACATACCGATCACCATCCCGCTCGGCCCTCATACTTAAATTTGCCAGGTCTGAACCGGCCCCCGGTTCGGAATACCCCATTGCCCAGGCTCCTTCTCCTCGAGCACAAATCGGTAACCACTTTGCCTTTTGGGCATCCGTGCCAAACTCGAGAATCGTCGGCCCAATGTAGTTTACGCCCCGACCTGTCAGGGGCGTCCGAGCGCCAGCGCGTTTCAGTTCATCAATCAAAATCTCGTACTCTGCGCGCTCTAATCCAGCACCACCATATTCTTTCGGCCAGGTGGGTACCGTCCAACCCTTACCTACCATCGCGTTCAGCCAATCAGCAACATCGGGCTCTAGATTCACTCGACGACTGCCAAAAGGAATTTGGCCGGATCCCCGAGCGCCCTCAGGACAGTGTTCGGCGATCCAACTCCGAGTTGCTTCACGAAATTCATCTAACATGTTTTGGCTGTTCTCCCCTCGTGCGATCAAATTGGCTTCACGGTCTTCGCTGAGTATCCCATTTCAGTCTGCCTTTTGCTAAACCGGTCAACCTGAAAAGCCCCCGGGCTCAACGAGCAGGCTCCACCTGAGAGGCCAACTCAGCGACTATAGCGGACCGACGTCTAAGGCGTTGACGCCCCGTTCCACCTTGCTGGCCCTAGGTCCCAGGCTGAAACAGCCCCCTTAAGCGCCGACGACGAGGACAAACAGGTTGGGTTCCAAGCGGAGCGCCAGATGATCAGGCCAGTCAACCCCAACCTAACCGCAGCCTTAACGAGAACCGTGTTTAAGGCCCATTTTGCTTAGAAGCCATGATCTCTCGTCCACAATTAAGATCGTCAATCTAGCTGGCTGCTGGGGTCAAACCGTTCAATTCAGCCGATTCGCCTTCCTCCCCTTGATCCAAAGCCTCAAGCATTTCAACATACCGACTCTGGCTGAGCTGCTCAGATGAAAGCGACTCGCCTCGGTCAAAACGCTCAATCAAAGACGCCACCTGAACCACCTCATCTTGCATATGCAGATGATGGTGCCCAGGGACATAGACGGTGGTAATACCGTCTCGCTGCATCGGCAGAAGTACGTTAAGGGATCGTTGTAACCAAGCATTCGATAGATCGGCAATGATCATCAAGGTTCGGGCTTGTAATCGACCAATTAACTCGCGCAGCTGCTCTTTGGTTAGCTCCAGCGGTCCAGCACCTTTGATTTTCGGGTCGGTCTTCCAAGTAAAGCCCCCCGTTACCACGCGGTGTCCCCGGGCAACGATGGCGGACGCCGATGCGCTGCTCTGACCCGTCGCCGTTGACAGTCGTTGGCTCATCGCGTCCAGTGTGGGAAAGACTTTTAGCCGAGTTCCCTGCTTAAAGGATGCGGTGACCGATGAGGCCAAATTATCCAACGTCGTCGCAGTGTCGTTAGTGCTACAAAACCCATCGAGGCAAATCAGCGTTTCGACTCGACTAGGAAACAGACCGGCGAGTTGTGAACCAATCTCTGCTCCCATGGAATGACCCAAGATATGGAAAGTCGACCAATTAAAATGATCTGCAACCGCCAAAACATCCCTGATGTCAGACAACCCCGAGTAGAGTTCGTGGGATTGACGACGATTGGATTCACCATGACCGGCAAAGTCCATGGCAAATACACGTCGACCGGTCAAAAGCGGTGCAAGGCGATCAAAACTGTTGGCATTATCTAGGTAACCGTGCAGGGCAATGGTTGGAAGGCCATCAACCGGCCCCCAGAGCTTGCCACGGATGGCATGCTCCCCTAGGGGTATCTCATAATCAATCACAACATTCTCCTCATGCGCCGGGCAGTCTACCGATTCCTCACCGAAATTTCAGTCTCTCAGGAACTTACGCACCCCTCACGGGTAAAGCCCTGCCACCAACCTTGTTGCGAACAATTAAATTCTGTTAACGTCGAAACGAACTTTTCGACCTTTGAGTGAAACACGATGAGCGAGACGCAACCCCAGCAGACCCAATCCCCGCTGACGAGCCCGTTCCTCTCGGATAACCCCCCGCCTATCATTCGTGACCCTTACTCGGTACCGATCGAAGCCATCAATATGATCGATGGCCGCTTGTTTCAAGAGGACCTGCAATTTGCGCACTTTCAACGCCTAAGGGAAGAGGATCCCGTACACCTTAATGAGCTCCCAGGCTTTGGACGATACTGGTCGATCACGAAGTTCGAGGACATTATGTACGTGGACAAGCATCATGAGCTCTTTTCCTCGGCCCACGGTATTGCCATCGGTCCAAGCCTTGACCGATCCGTAGATCCAACTCAATTGAATTTTTCCAACTTCATTGCCATGGACCCGCCAAAGCATGATCTTCAACGCGCAACTGTGAGTGGTGTGGTATCGCCCCCTAATCTCGCAAAGCTGGAAAGCACCATTCGTAGCCGGGCAGGCAAGATACTCGATGATCTGCCTGTGGGGACCTCTTTCAATTGGGTTGATCGTGTCTCGATAGAATTGACCACCCAAATGTTAGCGACCCTGTTTGATTTTCCCTTCGAGGATCGCCGCAAGCTAACTCGATGGTCTGACGTTGCCACAGCTTCTCCAGGAACAGGCATCGTCGACTCACTCGCCCAACGCCAGGCCGAGCTGTTGGAGTGTCTCGAATATTTCACCGGTCTTTGGAATGAACGCGCATCGATGACCACGCCGGGATCCGATCTTGTCTCGATGCTCGCCCACGGCGAGAACACCAAGGATATGGAACCGCTAGAATTTTTAGGCAATCTGATTTTGCTCATTGTCGGAGGTAACGACACAACTCGGAACTCTATCAGTGGCGGGGTCCTAGCGCTGAACGAAAACCCGGACGAATATGCCAAGCTGCGAGGAAACCCAGCCCTGATTCCTAATATGGTCTCTGAAATTATTCGATGGCAAACGCCGTTACCTTATATGCGCCGCACCGCCAACCAAGACACTATGCTGGGCGGTAAGCAGATTAAAAAAGATGACCAACTGCTGATGTGGTACATCTCGGGTAACCGCGACGAAAGTGTCATTGATCGGCCTAACGACTTCATCATCGATCGTGCTAACGCCCGGCATCATTTGTCTTTCGGCTTTGGTATTCATCGATGCATGGGAAACCGGCTTGCTGAAATGCAGTTACGTATTGTTTGGGAGGAAATTTTAAAACGCTTTCATTACGTCGAAGTCGTCGGCCCAGCCCAAAGGCTTCGCTCTAGCTTCGTCCGCGGCATCACAGACCTTCCTGTTCAAGTCCATGCGCATTGAGATCCCTAGATCCCAAGGAAGACGGTCTCAGCGGCCTGACGGGTTAAGGCCTCTGTTGTTCGCTTCGGCGATGTCTGAGCTTCGCGCATCCTACGGCTTTTGGTTCAGCCTTGCGCAGCGAGCACGTCATGCAAGCTACTTTTACTGAGCCCCCAAAAGACACTGAGACCCCAAGAGGTGCGATCGACCCAACATCGAAAGATTTCTATTGGGACAGACGGCTTTAAAAACCGCCATTACGGGATTCTATGCCCTCCAAACTCGGGATATCTAGGACTTGATATTCCTCTTGTCCCGGCAGCAAGGCATAAACGGGATCATCAAACTGACGAATATCGTAGGCTTGTTTTCGAAGGTCGCCCTTCACCATTTTAAAGGTACCGGTCACATCGATATCCGGTTGAATTCGGACAAACACTGGAATGGCATAACCCGGCAGTTCTGCTCGAAGATAAGCGGAGAACTCGGTTAAATCCAAGGCGGACACGCCCTCTGTCAAGGTAATAGCTGCCATACCCGCCCGACCATCTGTACCCGGAATTTCAACCCCATACACGTTACAAAATTTAACCTGCGAGAAGCCGTTGATAATTTCACCCACCTCGTTGGTAGAGACATTCTCTGATTTCCAACGAAACGTGTCGCCAACCCGATCCACAAACTGATAGTGCGGGTAACCCAAACTAAAACCCACGTCCACCGTTCGCATCAAATCGCCAGAATTAAACCACGCGTCCCCGGTTTCAAGCGCATCGCGAACAATTTTTTTCTCCGTCGCCTCTGGGTCGGTATAGCCCTCAAAGACCGTATCTTGGGTGATTTTACCCAGCAGCAATCCAGGCTCACCCTCGGCAACTTGGAGACAACGGCCCTCGGCATCCCGCACAATTTCGTCGTTATCAACATCGTAACGAACCAGTGCAACCTCCGCAGAAGTCATACCCACGGTGCAGTCGCGATTCATCAAGTTAGCAAACGCCACATTTCCCTCTGAGGCACCATAAAATTCGGCCACCCGTTTAACGCCGAAACGTTTTTTAAACCCTGTCCACACATCAGGCCTCAGACCATTACCCATCATCGCTCGTAGCGGATTTTTGTGATCATCAGGTTTGGCTTCGGTATTGGCCAAATATCGGCACAATTCGCCGATGTAAACCAACAACGTGCAACCTTCGTCTCGGACTTCCTGCAAAAAATTCGAGGCAGAGAACTTTCGGCGAATGAACATACTCGCACCCGAGACCATGGCTGCCCCAGCCCCAACCATGAGGCCTGTGCCATGATAGAGCGGCAGACAAATATACATTCGATCTTGTTCGGTGCACTTGACCCCAGCTTTTGCGGCCATATCCGCGCTGGTGAGGTAGCGGCGGTTTGATAACACCGCCGCCTTGGGTAACCCTGTGGTTCCCGACGTAAAAATATACAGGGCGATCTCGCCGAGGGTCGTTAAGGCGGTCCCTTCTGGATTGGCATCACTGGCCTGGTCGGCTCCGTCACTCAAGTTCTTTGCCCAGTTGGTGGTCGGTTCTTGACCCAGCCCAGGCACTTCGAAGTAGTCCTCTCCCTCGGTTAATTCAAGGTCTGCTTTAACCTCATTTAAGGCAGCGGAAATCTCACTCCCAAAAATACATTTTTTGGATTGGGTCACGGTGATGCAATGGGTCAAGGGTTTGCCCGTCAAGTTGGTGTTGATCAGACCCGCCGTCACTCCGATTTTGTTTAGGCCAACCAGCAACGCCAAAAATTCAATGCGGTTCTCCATGATCACACTGACCGTATCACCGCGCACAACACCTTGGTCGGTCATATAATGGGCATATTGATTCGCCAGGGCATTGAATTCCGCCCAGGTCACCTCTTGGCCTTCAAAGCGAATGGCACAGCGATGGCCATACGTTTTTGCATTCGCCTCAACTCGAGCACCAAAACAATCGGCGACTGACGTCGGTCGAGGAACCATTCCTTTTTTCAACTTTAATAAAGTGGGTACCTCTGCTAACACCGAAACGACATCTTTAACGCCCATAACCTTCCCTAACCTCAATGCTCTTTAACTCGATGGTACAAGACCCTTGAGCGCATCGCCACTCATCGCTCGGTCAAGTCGACGGATCGAAAGCCCCTGCTAACCCTCACTTGAAAGCCGAAGCCAAGTCTTCGGCGATTTGCTCAACCAGGCGCTCAGGGGTCAGGCTGAAATCGAGGGTTAGAGCATCATCAGGCGGCTCCAAGGTTCCGAGTTGACTGTCGAGCAAAGCCAGTGGCATAAAGTGCCCTTTGCGAGCGGCGATTCTTTGTCGCAGGAGGGCCGTATCTCCGGTCAAGTGCGCAAACCTCACTCGCCGTTCATCGACAGCAAGTTGCGATCGGTATTTCGCCCGCAGCGCTGAACAGGCTAGGACAACCGGGCGCTCACCCTCGAGCCATCTGCCTATCTCCCTGCCAAGGACCGCAAGCCAAGGCTCTCGGTCGGCCTCGGTCAGCGGCTGTCCCGAAGCCATTTTTTCCCGGTTGGCTTCAGCATGGAAATCATCCGCATCATAAAAATCCCCATGTAGCTGGCGAGCTAAAAGCTTCCCGACGGTGGTTTTGCCAGACCCCATCACACCCATGACAATAATGACCTGATGTTGATTCACTGCGTTACTATCCACCTTTTGAAATCAGGGCTCAATTTGAAATGAGCAGCCTAGTGAGGTATCCGACAAGCTTCACCTTATTGTATTCGAGTTGATATCCCTTCGGTCATGGGATTTCAGGGTTATACCGACCCAGACCGTTCCACCAGTCTAGGCTTGTGCCGTCGCCCACGTCCAACAACCCTGAATCCTCAGCCATTACCCTTCGCAATGCGCTATCCTTGAGTTGAGTCAAATGGAGTTTCACTCATCCATCGCAGTCGGAGAACAACACTATGATACAAAATCTGTTTAATCTTGAAGGTCGAGTTGCCCTGATTACCGGGGGTAACGGCGGCATTGGCCTCGGTATGGCTGAAGGTTTGGCCGCTCAAGGTTGTGAAGTTGCGGTCTGGGGAACGAATGCCGATAAAAATGCTGAAGCGTTGGCGATCTTGAGGCAGTACGGCCCGAGAGTCAGTGCGAAGATCTGCGACGTTGCCGACCGAGGTGCTGTCGAGGAGGCCTTTGCTGACACTTTGGCTGAACATGGCCGGGTGGACGGCTGTTTTGCCAATGCAGGTGTTGGAGGCCGTGCCCAAGCGTTTGACACGATGCACCAAGAAGAATGGGATCGAATCATGGAGGTTAATCTCAACGGCGTCTTTTACGTCTATCAATGTGCTACCAAACACATGAAAAGCAGAGCCCACACTGGTGATGCCTTTGGTCGTTTAGTTGGCACGGCGAGTCTTGCTGCCATCTCAGGTCAAGCTAAAGGAGAGCACTATGCCGCTACCAAGGGTGGGCTGATCTCCATGGCAAAGGCTCTGGCAGTTGAATACGCCCGCTACGGCGTTACTGCCCACACCCTACTCCCCGGTTGGATTGAAACTGCCATGACAGAGTCGACCTTTGCATGGGACCGTTTTGTGGACAACGTCATGCCCCGGATTCCCATGCGCCGGTGGGGAACAGCCGAGGACTTTGCAGGAATTGCGGTCTACATTATGAGTGACGCCAGCCGCTACCACACCGCGGAAACGTTTCTCATCGATGGCGGTTATGCCAATTTTTAATTGCCGCCACATACGAACCCGGGAAGTCACCGAGCGCTGCCTTTTGATCCACAGTAGGCGCGCTTGGCGCTGACCTTTGGTTGCAACAGCTTGAGTCCCCCACACCGATACAGTGCCAGCGTTTGAGGCTGCCGGCGCCCACTCGCCGCCTCAAGCGCTTTATGCCGAACCCCTGATCGCCCAGGTTGGCGATTCATCTCCCCAAGCGACAACTTCGTCCGATTCAGCCATCGTCGAGCAAATCGGTTGTGTTACGGTTGATCGGTTGGGGAAGTCAAACTATTGTGGCGAATTCCGTCTGTACGGCGGAGCCTATTGTCGCGACAACATCATCAAGGGGACGATTCATGAGTAGCAATAGCGGGCAACTCAGTTTTACGGAGAAAGTAGGTTATGGCCTAGGCGATGGCGCCTCTAACTTCTTTTTCCAAACCTTCAATGTCTTTTTGTTGTACTACTACACCGACATTTTCGGCCTTTCGCCGGCTGCCGTCGGCACCATGTTTCTGATCACCAAGCTGATCGACGTGATCACTGATCCAGTGATGGGTATTGTTGCTGACAGAACGCACACCCGTTGGGGGAAATTTAGACCTTATCTACTTTGGATGGCATTGCCCTATGGCATTTGCGGCTATGCGATGTTCGCAAACCCTGAGTTAAGCGAATCCGGAAAACTGATTTACGCCTACATTACCTATACCCTAATGATGCTGGCTTATACTGCTATCAATGTGCCTTATTCAGCCCTGATGGGCGTAATTTCGCCCGTCTCAATCGAGCGCACTAAAGTTTCAAGCTATCGTTTCTTCTTTGCATTTTCTGCAGGATGGTTGATCGTCACGTTTGTGCGGCCACTCAAAGACTTACTCGGGGGTGGCGATGAGGTCCTAGGATTTCAACTGGTCATGGCCATCTTTGCGGTCCTATCTGTTGCCTTCTTCTGGATTTGTTTTGCGACCACCAAAGAGCGCGTGGCGCCGCCGCCTAAGCAAAACACCAATGTCAAAGCTGATCTCGCCGCATTGATGCGCAATGGTCCGTGGCTGGTTCTTTTTGTCGCGGGGATACTGACGCTAATGTCGATTGCCGTAAGAGCCGGTGGGACGATGTATTACTTCAAATATTTCATTGGTGACGACGGCGCCGTCTTGTTTCACCTGTTTGGGCTCGACTTTGATCGAACCAGTATTTTTATGTCTCTTGGCACCCTTGCCATGCTCTTCGGTCTCGTATTCACCAAAGCCTTGGTGACCCGATTCGAGAAACGAACCCTGATGATCGCGCTATCGCTGGGCAACGTCGCGGCGTCCATCGGATTTTTCTTTATCCCCCCGGATCAATACTGGACGATGGTATTCGTGAACTGTCTTGGCTCCATCATTAATGGACCGACGCCGGCGATCGTTTGGGCAATGTATGCTGATAGCGCCGACTATGGCGAATGGAAAACCGGGCGCCGCACCACTGGCCTAGTCTTCTCTGGCATTCAATTCGCTCATAAAATGGGTCTGGCCGTCGGGGCCGGGTTGTCGGGCTATATTTTGGCCTGGTACGGTTTTGTCGCCAACGAGGTGCAAACGGAATCATCTATCATGGGGATCCGGTTAATGTTTACCGTCTTCCCTGGTGTGCTCGCCATTCTTGGCACCCTTGCCTTCTTATTCTATCGCCTTGATCAGAAGACCATCAGTCAAATCGAGTCGGAGCTTGGGCATGCAACCCCTTCAGAGGCATCGAGCCCTGCCTAGATAGCAGTAGGAGGCAACAAAACCTGCTGCCTCCTAGCCCCTGAATCAGCAACCGCCGGAAGCGGGCTCTCATTCGGATAGGGAGATTACGAGCCTGGATGACAGATTCAACCCGCTGGGTTGCGTTGCTCCGCCGTACAATCGGCAACCTGCCCCTGACTAACCTTTCGTCAGCGGCATAATCTTTTCCGCCAACTCATCCATGCGATCCAAGCCACCCGGGCCTGCAAAGAAAAAGGCTGGAATCATCATTCGACCAACCCCTGCCTCTCGCATTTGTTCCACACCAGCTTCTGGGTCAGCCATTTGCATACCAAACATGGCATTGATCTCAAGACTGTCTGGATCGCGATCCGCCGCTTCACAAGCAGCTCGAACACGGCCTATCAGCGCTCGTAACCGATCGATGTCGCCTTCTCCGGGAAAATAGCCCTCGGCCAGTTTTACTGCCCGATTGATGGCAACATTGGTGTCACCGCCAACCAAAATCGGAATATTACCGTTGACGGGTTTGGGGCTACAGGTCACCGGCTCGAAATCCACAAATTCACCATGGAACTCAGCATGGGACTCGGCCCAAACGGCGCGCATTGCTGCGATATATTCGTCATTGCGGGCCCCCCGCCGTTCCCAAGGTACACCCAAGGCTTCGAACTCCTCCTTGAGCCAACCTACCCCAAGGCCTAACTCTAAGCGTCCACCAGACAATTGGTCTAACGTCGCCAGTTCTTTGGCCAGGATCAATGGATTGCGCTGCGGGACGATTAAAATACAAGTCCCTAATTTGAGCGTAGGCGCTGCCGCAGCTGCGAACGCCAGCCAGATTAGCGGGTCCGGAATCGGGGTTTCCGGCTCAGCGGGAATTTTCCCGTCCGGCGTATAGGGATATTTCGACGCAATGGAGTCCGGCAGAATCACATGTTCACCACCCCAAACCGATTCAAACCCCGCGGCTTCCGCACGTTGGCACAATTCAATCGTTGCAGGTCCGTCCACTGCAACACTACTACCGAATGCTAATCCTACTTTCATATCTCTTATCCTTAATGATCGAATGTCCTCACCATACACTACCTGCCGTTTCAGTGCAGGAAGCCAGCATCAGCGGGGCTCGGCCTTCATTGAACCTAACGCACCAGCCGCCTACACTAGAAGCCTGAAACCGTGTCAAACCTCAGCGCCCAGGGCTGAGCATGATCAAGGAGCCAACTATGAACAAAGTCGAAGGGCTGCACCATCTGGCCATTTGCACCAGCGATATGAAATCACAGATTGCTTTCTTTACGGACAAATTGGGTATGGAGTTGGTGGCGTTGTATTGGATGCACGGTGTTGAAAACACTTGGCACGGCTTCTTGAGACTCGGCGACGAGAGCGCCATCGCATTCGTTAGCAACCCAGGCATGAGCGAAATTGCCAGCGAAATCGGGCAAACCCACGCCGGTAATGCTGGCGCAAATGCGGCACCTGGCACCATGCAACATGTCGCTTTGAAGGTCGCCGACCATGAGAGCTTGCTGGCCATGCGGGATCGCCTGCGTTCTAAAGGCGTGCCCGTGATGGGTCCGGTTGACCATGGCTTTTGTGCATCTATTTACTTCGCCGGCCCCGAGAATCTTGCGCTTGAGCTGTCGTATCACAAGACGAGCCTCGATCAAAATGCTTGGATCGATCCCGAGGTGGTGGCTTTGGCAGGAATCTCAGCGCAAGAACTGGAGGCCTACAAATCGCCGGCAGCGTACAGTGATCAAGGTGGCGGTATCGCCCAGCCCGACCTCGCAACCTCGCCTGGACCTCACCTGAGCAATTATCCTCCGGGTGCCTACGAGGCGATTATGGGGTTACCTGATGAACGAGTTTGGCAAATGGTTGACCACGAGCCACCCGTTAAAACCCCTTCGAGCTGACCGAACTACCAAGCATAGGCTTCCGGCGCCTTTCCCATGGGCGGAAAAATTTCGTCTAATTGGCCCAAAGTTTGGCTATCGAGGGTCAAGGCCGTCGCCTCAAGGCCGTTAGCCAATTGGGCTTTCGATGCCGAACCGAGGATAACAGACGCCACACCAGGTTGAGCTAGCAGCCAAGCATGCGCCACTTTACTTGGCGCGTGACCCAATGCCTGACAAAGCTTCTCAAAGGCGGCGATTTGGTCGGCATGGCGGGCGCTTATCGCTTTAACCTGTTGTCGCCTACCTTGCCCCTCGGCTGGGCCTGCTAACGCGCCGCCTGCCAATGGACTCCAGGGTAGCAGACCAACGCCATAGGCTTGGCAGGCGGGAATAACTTCAAGCTCCGCCGTTCTCACCAATAAGTTGTAGAGCCCTTGTTCGGAAACCAGCCCGAACTGACCCCGGGCCTGTCGGCGTTCGTTGGTCGCCGAAATTCCCCAACCCGGAAAATTGCTTGAACCTACATACACAATTTTTCCTTGGGTTATGAGGCGATCCATCGCCTGCCAAATTTCTTCCATGGGCGCTTGCCGGTCAATATGGTGCATTTGATACAGGTCGATGTAATCCACACCCAATCGCAATAAGCTTGCTTCGCAAGCTCTTACGATGTGACGGGCAGACAATCCTCGGTCATTAATGTCGTTTGACATCGGCTCGTGTACTTTCGTCGCCAATACGATTTGAGCACGGTGGCTGGGAGACCTCGCAAACCAGCGCCCCAGCAATTGCTCAGTGCTTCCAACCCCTAGGGCACCCCCGTATTGATCGGCGGTATCAATAAAATTGACGCCAGCGGAAACCGCTAAATCCAGCATTTCAAACGCGACAGCCTCTTCTGTTCTCGGTCCAAAATTCATGGTCCCTAAACACAACTCACTCACTTTTAGGGCTGAGCGACCCAAATTTCGATACTGCATCCTCTGACTCCGAGTTACGGCGCTCGCAGAGTCGCGCCAATGGTGAGTGCGTCGCCTGGATCGGCGACGCAGAATCTCGCTAACTGCTGGGCGCGATAAGGTAGCTTTTGGTAAGCCTCATCGCTGATTCCTGGCACGATGGGCTCGCGAAACCAAGGCGCATAAAACTCTAGATTAGGGATCGCTCGAACCTCGTCTGAGAGATTGGGGGTCCCTCCATGCCAGGCTCTGACGTCTCGAATCATCATGCTGCCTGCCGGGACCGGCGCTACGGTGCTGAGCCGCATCCATTCCGGCTCATCTCGCAAATTAGGGATCGGTTGCCGCGATTTTTGGGTGCCCGGTATCTGTCGGGTGGGACCGTTCAACGGGTGTACCGTCTGAGGTAAGAAATTGACGCATATGTAAGGGCACGGCAAATCTCGCAAGCTCGTTTTGCCCGTTGGGTCATAAAAAGAACTGAAGGGTGTGGTAACCGGATCGACCCAATCTCTGACATCCGAATGCAACCGCTGATAATCTTTAGTGCCGGGCAGGCAAAAATCTCCGCTGGCCGCTCGCAGCACATAATCAGGAGACCCAAACAGCAGATCCAACACCGCCAGCATCGGCTCAACACTCAGTAACATTTGCCAAGCAGGGCGATGTAGTTGACTCCGCGTCAAACTGCTGCCACCAAAAGAATATCGACCGCGACCCCGGTTACCTTTGCCTTCTGGGTCTAGCGCTGTAATTTCTTGTACCGCCTCATTAACCCCAGCGCGGAGACACTCGAGTTGTTCATCATTGAGGGCATCGCGAATGACCACAAACCCATCGCGTTCAAAATGCGTTCTCACTCGATCCAGCTCATCAGCTCCTAACAACGCTAACCCTCGGATGCCCGAATGCGCTGTAAGATAGTTGGCAAGCGCCAGATCCTTTTCATCAACGCGATAATTCACGGCGCAACCCCCTCATCCGGCTCTGATAAAAACACACAACTGGGGCAGATAGGGTTCGCGACGCGAGCATCAGATTCTGTTTGGTACTGAGGCGTATCAAAGCGCTCCAGCCTAAAATCTGCCTCTGCCTGCTCAGCAGCAGAGGTTGGAACTTGCATCACCGAGGCTTTCCAATCGTCGTTTTCAGCCCAATAAAAAGGTAATGCTTGGATTTCACCAGGGGTTACCGACTGCTCAAAGTAAGTGAGTGCCGACTCCAGTATTTCCACCTGTTCTGTCAGGGCATGTGGGCGTCCTGCCGTATGACCTAAAGGAAAATCTAAAAAGACGGCCCTCGGGGGCGCCACCGATTGGGTGATAGAGTACGCACTCGACAGGCATAAGGTAGGAATACCGCGGCGCTCAATCTCTCTTGCGATCAGTCCCACGGACTGATGACAGACGGGTCAAGCGGGCACCAGTAACGCTAAATCGATTTGATCACGTTGCAATCGATTCGCGATCGCGGGGGCGATCAATTCACGGACCTTTCGGGCCGAGTAAATACCCCCCATGAAGGTATAAGCGGTTTTAGCCAATTCGCCTAACTGACCTTTCTCAACCAACTGTTTTAGTCCTGCCAGCGGAAAAACCACATTGGGATCTGATCGAACCGGGGCTAGGTCATAAGCAAAATGGGTAGCCCTGAGGGAATGGGTGGGCGCATCAACATCAATTTCGCGCAGGCTAATGTCATCCTTGTAATGAAAGGCGATCTGACCTTCGACGTATAAGCCGCCCGATGCAATGACCGCTAACGACGCGTCATTGATCGGCTTGGTGATCTCTGCCCAAGGCGGCGAGTCTTCATTTTTAACCCAGTCATAGGCTGGATAGCCGAGGGCATCATACTGGGCCCGCGTTCTTTCAATGTAATCAATGGGCGGTTGGCGTCGCATAATCAATCTCCGCATCACTTTGTTCACCAGACTGGGATCTTCGCACAAGTTCTAAGAGGGGTTAACCGACGAATCATCAATTATCATCTCTAGCCAGGATCGAGCGCTTCCGCAAAACCGACGAATCAAGACCCCTTGCGTTGTTCCAGCTTTCTCGTCTGCTATTTTAGGGACTTGGCCCGAGATCAAGTTCTTATACCGCGCCGAGTAAGGATCTGCAGCCGCTAGGGAATCGGCGTCATCCACCAGTTGGGCAGTTCAACGATCCCTCTCGGGGTCATCAAAGTCGCTGTAAAACCCTCGGGCTCCGAGGCGGTCGAGGTCTGCACCTTGAGCGCTAGCGTCTGCAAATCAAGCTGACTGATGAACTCCCTATAAGCGGAGGGTTCCCTCAAGAGGACCGTCATCGCCATCAAAGAACAACCCTTTACTGCAGTTTTCGAAGGATGGGGAGACGCCTGCCAATCAATAAAAAACGGTAGCAGCCTATGCTTGAGAAAACACAGTCGCCACTCCAGCCGCCCAAGCTCTGGCTCTGTTCTCGACATGGGGGTCAAACCTCTGCTGGCGAAACCAAAAACCTCTGCGAGCGTTTCGACCGCCGCCAGCCTATCGGTCGCTACAGCAAAGCTGCGAATGCCTGACCCGCCGTGCTGAATCAGCGCTTCACCCAGAGATCCGGGCAAGTCTTGATTAGGGTCTGGCGCTATGATTTCTAGGTATTGTTGACTACCCAATCCCAGCAACGCGTTACGCGTGCCCATCCCTGGGTGGCTACCGCCGGGGACGGCTCTGACGCCCGTTAAAACCTCTAATTCATCAATGCCAGATTGAAGATCAGCCGCTGCATACATGATGTGGTCGAATCGATACACCGAGTTTCCTTGGGATTTTACTGATCACCAGGCTGGTTTGAACGGACGCGCGAAATTCGGTTCATCCTAGCCCCTTGTCTCCTGAATTCGTAGGTTTTTCTTCAGCCTGATGCATTGCAGGCTATCGCTCAAGCGGTCTGTCTTATCCAGGGTTAGCGTTTTTTGCGCTATTTTTTCGGTATTGCATTGATGGTAGTTTCGGCTTGACTGATTGACTGCCACTGATCGATTACCCGCTTCGGCTGCCAGCCCACTTATCGCAAGGGTTCGGCCCTCAAGTCGATTCAATACGGTCAATGGCAAGGCTCAGTCCGACCATTATAATCATTCGCCTTGGCTGAGGTCGGCTTCGGCGACGATGAGACTCCTACCACCAACTGATATAAAGCCCAGCAAGAATCAACATCACGGCGAACGCCGCAACATTAAAGCCTTGGCTGGTGCTAAACCGAATATCTGTTAAATCCACTGCCTGCTCGTCCGCACGTGCAGGTCCCCATAGCGATACCACCACCGCCAAAGCCACGCACAATACAAAAACCCAACCGACTCGATCGATAAAGGGTAGCGCTGGCCATCCCAGTTTAAAAACAAACGAGAGCATCGCCGATCCCAGTGCGGCTATGAGCGCGGCATTGGCGCTCATCCGCGACCAAAAAATGCCCAACAAGAATATCGCAACAATTCCAGGGGTAAAGAATCCGGTGAACTCCTGAATATACTGAAATGCCTGATCAAAATTACCCAGGAGCGGACGAGCACAAATCATCGCAAGTAACATCGCGACCACGGCCGCTGACCGACCAATTCGAACCAGATGCCGCTGATCTTGCGAGCCAGTCAGGGGACTATAGAGGTCAAGAGTGAAGATTGTGGCTATGCTATTGGCCATGGATGCCAAAGACGACAGAATTGCCGCGATAAGCGCCGCAAAGACAAGTCCTTTCACCCCTGCCGGTAATAGCGTCATCGCCGTCGGGTAGGCTTGATCCGGCTGAGCCAAATTGGCGTTCAGAACAAACATCGCGATGCCTGGCAAGACAACGATCACCGGCATCAAAAGTTTTAGGAAAGCGGCGAAGACAATACCTTTTTGAGCTTCGTCAAGGTCCTTGGCAGCCAAAGCACGTTGAATGATGTACTGATTAAACCCCCAATAGGACAGATTCATGATCCACAAGCCGCCGATCAGTACCGACAACCCAGGTAACGACAAATAATCCGGGTGATCTGGGGCTAGAATCATATCGAATTTTTCTGGCGCCGCTGCCAGCAACGCAAGCCAGCCTGCCCAGGGACCGCCGCCGTCCGCAATCAGGTCTAACAGTATCCAGGATATCAACAAGCCACCAAGAATCAGCAGGACCACCTGCAGTAAATCCGTGAAAGCTACCGCTTTGAGCCCCCCATAAAGGGAATACACCATCGCAAAAATACCAATCACCGCCAACCCAAGATTAATATCTAGACCGGCCACTGTATGAATGGTTAATGCACCCAGCCACAGGATCGCTGTCAAATTAACGAACACATAGACCGCAAGCCAGAAGATCGCTAAGACCCATCGGACCCGAGCGTCAAACCGCTGCTCTAAAAACTGGGGCATGGTCCGAATATCACGCGCGATAAACACGGGAATCAGATATTTGCCGACAATGATTAGCGTCAGGGCTGCCATCCATTCATAGGATGCGATGCCCAGACCAATCACATAGCCTGAGCCCGACATGCCGATAATTTGCTCTGCTGAGATGTTTGCGGCGACCAAGGAAGCCCCGACGGCCCACCAAGGTAACGCTTGTCCGGCTAAGAAATAATCTTGGGTATTTTTGACTCGCCCCTCTCGCTCCCGAGAGACCCATAACGCCACGACCAGCAAAAAAACCGCATAGGCTGCAATGATGATTAAGTCGACGGTTGCTAACATACGAATTCCTTTGATCTTGGTAAAAACTAAGCCCTCAACGCGGCTCAGCCCATCGACCGTTTAACCCTAGTCATTGATCAGCCTCAGACGCCACAACCACTTCAGCTCAAACCAATCCCCATTGCATTGGAGAAAGTCCCCTGAGATAGGCCAAAAGCCCTAGTCTGAGTCGACCTGTACCTGCAAGGTTTGCAACGCGTTAGCCGGTAACGTAATCGAAGCAAATTGACCTGCAAGCGCCACCTCAACGTTAATCGGCGTCGCCTGCGTATTGAGCAGCTGTACCGAGACCAAGCCGAAAGGACTCATTGTCGCAAGTGCGTGCAAGGCGTCGTCTGGTAAATCGTTCTCGTCCAATCGAGAGGTTATCACCTGATCACCCGGCCGAATCGTTCGGCTGAACTGAGATAGCACATGGAAGACAGGCGTATAGTAGACCTCTTGGGTATTGAGATCGATCATGATTGGCGCGCCGCAAAAATTACCCACATGATTGGGGCCACCGTTGGCATCGAGCACTGGATTCCAATCAATCCAACCCGAGACCCAGTGATTCAGACTGCCTATGATATTGCGGGCGTAACGATGGACCGGCGTATACATCGGATGATCCTCTCGACGCGGCGCCCAGCTCGCGGTATATGCCCAATCTGTTGCTGTCTTTTGCCACCAAAAGTCATCATTCTTAAACCAATTGGATTCGGCAAACCCCTCCGGATCACCAATACCATCGCCAGCAGGTTTTCCTAAATCATCTATCGTGCCTTCGGTGTGAATCAGATCCTTGTCAGGAAATTTCTGGTGAACGCGGTCTAGCACGTCGCCAAAGACATCAACTGTACTGGCATACCAATGGATCGCGGTTCCATAGATATAAGGCGATGCTTTCGTATCGTTTAATAGAACATCCGTCCAATGCTCTAACTGGTCGCGATTTTGATCGTAAATCAATAGCTTGATGTCGCTCGCTTGGGCTCGCAATTTCGGACCCAAATGTTTCCCCACAAAGGCTGCCTGAGTTTCTGGTGTAAAGTGCATACTTTCCCACTGGCCGCTATTGCCCTCTGGTTCGTTAACCGGTGTCAGGCCCCATATTGGCACCCCTTCCTGACGATAAGCATCGAGGTATCTCAGTAAGTAATCGGCATAAACCTCCTCGTAACCCGTTTTAAGGCTACCTCCGGTCCCTTGGTAATTGGTTTCGGGCGTTCCCCGCCGATAGTAATCGTCGATATCTTTCATCCATGGCGGCGCAGTCCATGCGGAGGCGATGATGTTGAGCTGCGCATCAGCTTGATCCGATTTGATGGTGAGGGCTTCCCTAATCATGGGCAAGAGATCAAAGCGGGCGTCGACGATGCCGGGATAGTCTCGAGCTGGAAAACCTCTTAAGTCCTCTACAATTGAAAAGTAATCCAAGTCAAAGTCATCAGCGACTGGCGCATAATCGTAGCGTCCTTCAACCGAAAAATCCGAGGCCCCAATCATTGTTCTGGCCAGCGAAAAGTTGGCGCCGTCTTCGGCAAAAAGCGAACGCATGACGACCAGCCGGTCAGGCTGATCCAGATGAGCCAATACAAAGGCCGAGGACTCGGTGAAGGATGTGCCAATTCCGGTAATTGTTTGTCGAGGCCGTTTATCCTCAATGACCACCCGGACTTCAGCAGACGAGGTGTTTTGATCCGAAAACGTGACCGCGGCTAACTCAGCTTGTTGATGGCCCTCGGCGCTGGTCAGCAATACTTTGTGGGTGAGCAACGATGACGCGGCTGCCGCTTCCATCACCAAGTTTGGATGACCCACAATCATTAGCCCCAGCAGCACGATCCGTTTAAGCATGTGGCTTACCTCCCTCATCCTTTCCTGGGTAAACCGTTCATCGGTCACCCCCTCGCTATTGCCGTCAAGTTGTCGCCTCGGTCGACGTTGTCTGGCAGCGCGTCCGATATTAGAGGCATTGATGCAACTCGCCTAGATCAATGCGACCAACGGCGTCGTCAATTGAGACCGGGGTTTTTGATAGCGTCGTCGCAGGTTGATTTCACGCCTCGGGCGAGTCAGTTGCAGCCTTCGGCTGATCTTTGGGGTCCAGCAGAGTCAGTTGATCGATTAAGACTCCAGGGAACTCTGTGCCCACAATGTAGACCACTTCTTCTTCTACTGAGCCCTCCGCGTGCAGGGTCCCTTTGGGGATCTCCAGCTTATCTCCAGGCAATATCTCGTGGCGTGCCCCAGCTTCGTCCAGCAAGTAGGTTTTACCGGAGATGACATAGCCTGATACATCAAGGTCATGCCAATGCACCGGTAATTCCGGTGAAGCGGTTGACACGTAAGTGGTCGGCCAGTGCCCGGATCGAGCCAAGTCTTGGTAGACCTCATCACGCGTTTTGAAAAACTGTTTGTGTATCGTCAATGCCATCATTTGATCCTTTATCACATCAATTGATGCGCTTATGAGGTGCAAAACCAACGGCAACTGCATCTGCGCTTACCCCCACTCTGAGCTACCCGAAAAAAATGGTCAAATGCGCAGATATCAGCGCCTTGACGCTCTCCGCCTGCTCGCATCTGGAAAACTTCCCCGAGTCTCGCCCCCTCGCCGATGTCGTCGCCGCATCCTTGCACAATTGGCAAAGGAGCAACCATAAAGAGGCCTATTGCTTGCAAGCCGGTTAAAAGGCTGGCCTGCACCCTATCGCCCTCGACGAGGGACATTGATAATGCTTATCATTAAACTTAAAGTATTGCCTTCGTAAGGAGACGCAGATCAATGCAAATTCTCAGGACCCCTGATGATCGATTCGAACAACTCAAAGACTATCCTTTTGCCCCACACTACACCCAGGTTAATACCGAGGATGGCAGTCCACTTCGTATCCATCATCTAGATGAGGGACCCAAAAATGGCAACCTTGTCCTGTTAATGCACGGCCAACCCGTCTGGAGTTACTTATACCGAAAGATGGTGCCGTATCTCACTGGGGCTGGACTTCGCGTGATTGCGCCGGATCTACCCGGCTACGGAAAGTCGGATAAGCCCGCTGCCCGGGAGCATTACTCGTATGAACACCAAGTCGATTGGATGGGTCAGTGGCTTGAAGCCAACGATTTTAGGGGTATCACTTTTTTTGGCCAAGATTGGGGGGGGCTGATTGGCCTCAGGCTAGTCGCCCAATTTGATGACCGGTTTGATCGAGTCGTCATTGCCAACACTGGCCTACCTTACAATCCTGATACCACCGAAGAGACCCTGCGCGCGATAGAAACGTTCCGCTCAGAGTCTCCAACGCCTAGCCTAATTGAAATGCAACAAGCCATCAGCAAGATGCCCTCGGGTGACCCAGCCCGTCAATTCGCCTATTGGCAAAAATTCTGTTGGGAGACGGTTGACCTGCCTGTCGGGCTGATGATGCAAATGACGATTGAGCAACCCGCGCTACCGGTCATGGCTTTTAACTTTGTCATGAATCAAATGGGGCTATTTCAATATTCGCCTTTGCGGTCTAGCCTTGCAAAAGCCTACGAAGCGCCATTTCCAGGACCCGAATTCAAAATGGGGGTTCGCGCCATGCCTAGCCATGTGCCAACCACCTCAGCCTCTGCGTCTCTCAGCCAGCAGGCGGCAGCATGGGATTTTTTTGAGCGGTTCGAAAAACCTTTTCTGTGCACTTTTTCAGATAATGACCCCGTCACTAAAGGATTGGAACACAGTTTCCTGGGCAGAGTGCCAGGTACGAAAGGACTCAAGCATCACACCATCAAGGGCGGCGGACACTTTGTGCAAGAGGCGGCTCCCGAGCTGGTCTGCGCAGCCATCCAAGACCTGATTGCAACAACCTGACCCGCGTTGAGCTCAACTTTTGACGCAATGGGATTTTAGGGGCTACCGGCCCAGCGACGGCCGCTTGGCAAACTAGATAACAGGCTCCATGCGAGCGCCATAATCCCAAGACGATAACCAGGTAGGAGAGAGCCGCAATTCAACCTCATCATCAATGCGGCTCATCAGCCATTGCCCCAGTGGCGCGTTGGTGGTACCCAGGTAGCGTTCTATCAACTTTGGCAAACTGACCACGGCCCCTTCAGAACTCATTTCGATCACGGCCTTGCCGCGTACCCCTCGATACGGCGGCTCATTGGAGGCGACTTCAAACCCACACCGAGGGCTACGGGCCACCAGTTTCGCCAAGTGGCTACGCTTGTGAGTCACGCAAATAATCGAATGGGAAGATGCTTCATAGGCGTACCAGACTGAACAAATGCTTGGAAAATCCTGATCTTGGATGGCCAGTCGAATCGGTATCCGAGACTGGGTCAAAAAATCACCTATTTCCACCTCATTCCAATCACTTTTAGCACTAATGTTTAATTCGCTTTGCATCCGTCAATTCCTTTATGCCGGGCCACGCTGATCGCGATTCGCCCTAAGGTTCATCTCTTCATGCTGCCCGCAAACCCGCTTTAATGATTCACGCCGCAGCAAGAGACCGGCATGAAAAAGCCAAGTTAACTGTGCGGATCACTATCACCATGGTTAAGGTTGCTGTCACCCAATCCAAAGCCGCTGTCTTAAGGCCATTACACCTGCCGTGCAAGCACCGAGCTTCCGACTCAACGTCTTCAGACCCGGACCATCAACTTGCCCAAATTACCGCCTCGAAACATAAACGACAGGGCCTCTGGATAGCGCTCAATCCCTGGCAATATTTCCTCTGGCATGACGATATTCCCGGCCTTTAAGGCTTCTGCAAGCGCCTCTTTTGCCACCGGAATCAATTCGGGGAAATGAAAATAAGCGAATCCCTCCATGCTAGCTTGCCGCTCAGCGAGTCGAAGATACATGGACGGACCTTCCACCCGGTTCATGTGCCCGTATTGCGAAACTGCCCCGCAAATCACCACTTTCGCCCGCAAGGCCAGCTGATCGAGCACCGCGTCAAGAATTTCGCCTCCCACATTGTCAAAAAAAACGTCAATCCCTTCAGGCGCGAGCGCTTTTAAGCGCTCACTGACATCACTTCCCTTGTAGTCAATGGCGGCGTCAAAACCCAAGGTGTCGACAAGATAGGTTGTTTTTCGACTTCCACCGGCAATCCCAATCACCCTAGCACCGGCCTGTTTAGCAATTTGACCGGCAACACAGCCAACAGCACCGGCGGCGGCAGAAACCACAAAAACATCTCCGGGAGAGACCTTAGCGACGGCATGCATACCAATCCAAGCGGTGATACCCGTAGAGCCGCCCAAGAGCCCCAAGTGCACGCTCAATTCACCGTAGGCATCATCGACCACTTCGAGGAAGTCCGGCTTTAAAGTGGCAATTGTCTGCGCGCCCAATGGCCCTCGGACGGCTTGCCCGACCGAAAAACCCTCAGCCTGCGACTCGATGACCCTGCCGACCCCGCCCGCTAAAACCACGCCCCCCAAGGCGACCTGGCGGTGAAATCCCTCTCCTTGGAGCATGGTTCTGGTGCCGGCATCGACGGATATATATTCCACTGCAACGCGAATTTCTCCCGCTGCCAAAGGTTCAAGCTGTGATGCTTGCAGCTCGAAACAATCTGGCGTGGCATCTCCGACCGGTCGTTTGACCAAAACAACGGATTGGTTTTGCTGCGTCATAAACTTTCCTAATTCGTCTGACAAAACCCACGATGGTAATGCAGTTGGGTGCAAAGGCCAAAAAAGTTTGTGCGTCTTTCATTCTCTAGACAGGCGTCGTTAAAGGGTCAACGCCTGCCATGGGGTTATTTCTGCCTCACATTTGGCGCTAACGCTTCATGCCGAGCCTCAAGCGACAGCCAGGCACGAGCGAACCGGCGTGAATCCAAGGCTCGACCGCGACCCCTGCGTATGACGGGTCCGCGCTCATGGATGGTTGACGGCCTTAAAGGCGGCAAAAAGAGTCCCTTGGCATCTTTTTCAATAAAGGCCTTGCATCCAAAGCGGGCTCAAGCGATCCTCAGCGCTCTTAGCTTAAGAGGTCCTCCATGAGCAATCCGATTGACCCAACGCCTTCGGTGTTTAGCCCCGCTGTCCGAAATTATGCCCTTGGCGTTCTGGTGGTGGTGTACACCTTTAACTTTATCGATCGACAGATCCTTTCTATTTTGCTTGAACCGATTAAGCAGGACCTTAGGCTTTCGGACACGGCACTGGGCATGCTCACGGGTTTCGCCTTCGCACTGTTTTACGCAACGCTGGGTATCCCGATTGCGCGCCTTGCCGACCGAGGCAACCGCCGCAACATCATTGCCTGGTCGCTGACGATCTGGAGCGCGATGACGGCTTTATCCGGCATCGCGCAAAATTTTTGGCATTTGTTGATTGCTCGCATTGGCGTTGGGGTTGGGGAAGCCGGATGTTCGCCGCCTGCTCACTCGATGATTGCTGACTATTTCCCTGCAGAGAACCGTGCCACAGCCCTTGGCATTTACTCCCTTGGAATTCCCGTAGGTATTTTGTTTGGATTCATCGCTGGAGGCTGGCTCAACGAGTTTTTCGGATGGCGAGTGGCGTTTTTTGTCGTTGGGGTGCCCGGCATACTCCTTGCCTTACTCGTCCGATGGTCGTTACGAGAACCTGACCGAGGCATGGCAGAAGGTCGCCAGGCGAACGCTGACCAACCTGGAATCATGGAGACCTTCACTTACCTCTACCAAAAGCCCTCGTTCAGGCACATGGCGATCGGCGGCGGATTGACGGCTTTTGTCGGCTACGGCATTGTCACCTGGGTGCCCTCATTTTTAATTCGTTCTTACGGGATGGATACCGGTGAAGTTGGTACCTATCTGGGCTTGATTCTGGGCATACCAGGAGGCATCGGGATTGCGCTAGGGGGTTACTTGGCAGATCGATACGGCGCCAAAGATACCCGCTGGTATCTTTGGGTCGTGACGGTGGCTTTATTGATTGCAGTCCCTATCACTGTAGGGGTTTACCTGAGTAGCAGTGCAACAGCCAGTCTATTGTTTTTAATCCTACCCGTGTTGCTTGGCAACTTTTATCAAGCGACGACCTTCTCGCAAGCTCAAGGCCTGGTGCCGCTGCGTATGAGAGCTGTGGCTGCGGCTGTGCTGCTTTTTATTCTCAATATCATTGGTCTCGGCGCTGGGCCCCAAATGGTTGGTGTTGTTTCTGATTTGCTGGCCCCCACCTATGGCGACGAATCCTTGCGATACGCGCTATTGGCCCTCAGTTTTGTCAACATTTGGGCCGCTTATCATTACTATCTTGCCGGGAAAACCCTAAAGCAAGATTTGGTCATCGATCCCTCCAGCCCCTGATCGTTTACCTAGAGCTCCCCTCGGGTGACGCAAACCTTGAGTGGGAGCATCAATGGGCGGAGGCTCTCGGCGCTTCATCGATTGCTTCGCCCAACCTGATGGCGCGTACCGTCGACGGGTTGCACGATTAAGGGTCACCGTCACAACATCGCTTCAAACCGCCTTTTGAGGGCTGCAACTCTTTCGCTGGGTGATCCACTCCCGTCGTGGCAGGTGTACAGAAGTCCAATCGACCGACGATTCAAACGACCCTTATTGTGAAGCTGCGCGGCAGCTGGCAATCTTCACACCATCGAGATTATGATCGGAGACGACCTGACCGGGTTGGTTGAGGGCTCACAAAAACCCCTCCTAAAAGCATCGGGGCCTGACTCAGCACAGCAAGCAGACTGATCCAACTCACCAATCGCAGAACAAGGGTTGACTATGAAACTTCCAATGCATCATCGCAGGCTTTTAGCTTCATTCCTCGGAATCCTTGCCTTAAGCGGCATCGCCGCTGCAGATTCGGCACCCCAATCATCTTTAGTCACGCTAGCAACCGGCAGCATTGCTACAGTGGTGATGCCAGATGATTCTCAAACACTTCAAGGCCTGGTGGTTCTGATTCACGGTTGGTCTGGATCCCGAGATGAGGTTGGGAACTTATTCAAGCGTCAGGCCGCCCTCCTCGCAAAGCAAGGCATCGCTTCTCTTCGTATGGGCATCCGAGGCGAAAGTGAACGAGCGGCCAGCGGTTATCGGTTAACCAGCACTTTCTTAACTCGGGTTGCTGATGCCAAAGCCGGGGTTGATTGGTTGCAAGCTCAGCACCCTAATTTGCCCCTCGGTTTATTGGGCTTTAGTTACGGGGGTGCAACCGCCTTGGAACTGATTAGCCAGTCACCCACTCGGTATGATTCCGTTGTGCTTTGGTCTACAACCGTCAACCCTAACGATATTTTCGCCAATACCGGCAGGGCATCTGCTCTGCGTCAGGCAATCAGCACCGGGGAAGGTGAATTCGAAGATTGGACAACCCTGACCATCACTCGAGAGCACATCCTTGGCATGATCGGCTTCGATCCGCTTCGGGGCCTCAGCGCTTATCAGGGTGCACTGCTGTCGCTGCACGGCGCAGAGGACTATTTGCCGCTTTATGGCCCCACAATTATCGAACGGACCGGGGGCGAACGGGCCGAGTATCACGTCTTAAAGGGCGCCGATCACATCTTCAACGTTTTCGATGAGGGCAAAACCTATGGCGATCGGGTCCTCGAACTCAGCCTCGAATGGTTAGTTTCGACCCTTAACCCGCAATAGCTTTCCCAGTGATCAAGCAGCGGTCTGCCTCAACCTGAAACGGCCAGATCGTAGAATCGAACGGTTGGCAATAAGGCGGGTTTTTCCCAGTTCCAATACTGCGTATCGCCAATACCGGCAATGCGTTTAAGTAACTCGTAGAAATTACCGGCAACAGTCACCCCTCGAACCGGTCGAACCCGGGCACCATCACGACACAAGTAGCCGGAAGCTCCAAAACTGAATTCACCTGAGACGGGATTGGCGCCAGAATGTAAGCCTGTGAGGTCGGTAATGAGAAAATACTCACCCGCCAATAAACTCGCCGCGGTGTGCTCACCGGCTACGATTTCAATCTGATGCAAGCCCACTCCCAATGTCGACTTGGGCCCTCGAGTGGCATGGCCAGTGGAAACCGTTCCAAGGGCTGCAGCTGTCATACTGTTGTGAATCATCGAGCTAAACACCCCTTGCTCGATCAACGGTCTCGCTGCAGTGGGTGAGCCCTCGCCATCGAATAAGGCGTAGCCGAAACCCTCCAAGTGATCGGGCCGATCAACCAATGTCAGCTGCTCATCTGCGATCTGTTCACCGAGTTTGTCCCGCAGCGGGTTCACCCCATCTTTTGCAGACTTTCCCGAAAACATGAGCGCAAATACCGAGAAAAGCGAAGGCAACATCTCCTCATCAAATACAATATCGTACTTGCCACTCGGGATGCTCGAGCCTTCAAGCATGTCTAGCGTGTTTTGGTAGGTTGCATCGACCAATTTTGTCGGATCCAGTTGGTCAAACCGCCGAGCCACCTGACCCAAGCCTTCCATGGCATTTTGCTCACCCGACTCAATGAGCGCGTAAGCATAACAAGCCACGCTCCTCGCTTTTGAACGCGCAGTAAGACCGGCGGTTGAAAACACCCTGCGCTCACCCTGCATATCCTGAACGCCGTTATAGGGGACGTTTTTCACGTGAGGCTTGCCGGCCAAACTCGACTCGATATCGAGGGCCAGCGCAATTTTGTCGGCAACCGAGGCCGAATCCTCTGGGCTTAAAATTTGGTCATCCGTGGTCAACGAGAATTTGTTGGGAAGAATCGTTTCAAAAGGTTCAACCGCGGCATAGCTTGCGTTCATTAACGCTTGATCCACCAGCGCCTTCAGGGATTCGGGGTCTGATGCCTCGCTGTAGGCCGTGCCAACCCGCTGATTTTTGATAACCCGCAGGCCAAACACTTGGCTCGAGGTCACCTTGTGCTCTTCGAGCGCCCCTTCTTTTGCTTTGAGTGACAGGGCCTCACCTTGGTCAACAATTAAGTCGCCTTCAGCGCCCTGTGCCCGAACGTGTTCTAATATTTGACCGGCTTGATCTGTCAGCGACATTACCCTTGCCCCCCGACCAGAATATCGTCGACTTTGAGCGTAGCCTGCCCAACAGAGGTGGGGACAGCGCCCGATATCGACCCACACATCCCACACGCTAATGAGAAATCTTGACCCACCATAGAGATTTCTTTAAGCACCGCTGGACCCGTACTGATGAGGGTGGCCGCTTTCACGGGATATTGGACCTTACCCTTTTCGACATAGTAACCCTCGGTCACTGCAAAGTTGAATTCTCCCGTACCGGGTTGGACCGATCCTCCGCCCATCTGGGCCGCGTAAATGCCTCGGTCGATCGAGCCAATCATATCGTCAAAGCTCGCAGTACCCGGTTCGATGAAGGTATTGCGCATGCGAGAGGCCGGCGCATATTTATAGGACTCCCGACGACCCGAACCCGTGCGCTCAAACCCGGTTTGCTCCGCGCCTAATCGATCAACCAAAAAACTGGTCAATTTACCGTCTTTGATCAATTGGGTGTGCTGGGTGGCCATACCTTCATCGTCGATATTAATTGACCCCCACTCGTTATTCATGGTCCCATCATCAACCGCACTAACGGCTTCGTTGGCAATCATTTCCCCCATTTTATCGTGGAACACTGACGCTTTTTTCGCTACCGACGTCGTTTCGAGCAAGTGGCCACAAGCCTCATGGAAAATGACACCCCCAAAGCCGTTGCCAATCACCACGGGCATGCGCCCTGAAGGACAGGCTTTGGCACCCAAGTTAACCAACGCTTGTCGAGCAGCCTCATCGCCGGTTCGCTTCGGATCAACTTGCTCGCGCATCTCCCATCCCAGCAGGCCACCATCACTCCACATGCCGGTGGCCTGTTCTTGGCCGTCTGCTGCAATCGCAGTTAATGTTGCTCGGATATAGTTCCGCACGTCTTGCGTGTGCAAGCCCTCACTGTTGAAAATTTCGATGTGTTGTTCTTTCTGCCGACAGCCACCCCGGGTTTGAGAAATCAAATTGCTGGTTGCTCTTGCGGCAGTGTCTGCAGCCAGCAAGTAAGCCACTTTGCTATCGACCTCGGCATCTCCCGACAATCTCAATGTCGCTGGATGGGCTTCATCGGGTTTTGAAAAGTTGAAAGCGATTTTGCTTGCGGTGGGGTCCCGTAAATCCAAAGCTGCCAATTCATTGATGATTCGCTTGAGTTCCTCTGACTCTGTTTTATTGGTATAGCCGTAGAGCACTTTTGTCCCAAAAACCAGACGCACACCAATACCAAAGTCGATACCCGACTCGACGGACTGCACCTGTTGACTGAGGGTACTGATCGTATTGGTCAGGCTTCTCTCTATAAAAAGTTCAGCAAAATTGGCGCCCACGCCAATCCCGTGATCGATTACACCTTCTGCACTTGCGACATCTAACATGGCTTCATTCTCAACTAACGGTTCGTGTTTCTTACGGTTCAAAGAGTATACGTGATTCATTCCGCTCTGAAGTAAAGAATCAGTTCTGCTTTGAGCGGCTTGCCGCGCCGGCCTCACCGATTTGATTGGCCATGCTTAGAACCAGGCGCTGCGCTTATAACGACGATTGCGCCGTGGCTAAAGCAATTGAAATACCCCTAAATCATCCGATGCCGCGGATTGACGCTCTACCATTTGTGCCATCCAGGCGTAGGCCGTCGGGTCACTGGTATCTAAGGTTCCGGCGACCACCGTGACATAGACCCAGTTGTATAAAATACTGCGGCGGTATTCTTCAAACGCTTCGGCAACCGATGAGGCGGCAACCCCCTCTGCTGCTAGACCCTTAACATACCGCTCTATCAGCGCATGCTCATGATCTCGCCGGACCGAGGTTTGAGTACTTTGGGCCAAGAACAACGAAACATCATTCATGCCTCTCGCCCGCAGAGGCCCTTGCCAGTCAATCACAACGACTTCTCGGGTGCCTTGTCCGCTGGCATACAATAAGTTTTCCATGCGATAGTCGCCGTGACACAAAGTCGTCGGGCCCGCATTCATAAACTGCTGTAACGTCGGCAGTGCTGCTGAAAATTCTGAGAACCGTTCGACGTATTCATCGGCGAGCACCGAGGCAAACTTTTCTTGCGTCACCGGGCCACCAATCTCACAAAAAGCGACCATGTTGTCAGCATGGTAGCTATCATAAATCGTCGGCACCCAAGTAAGCGCATCCGTTTTCCCCAATAGCGGTGCGTGTAGCTTCACCAATTCATCAATCGCCAATTCCGTTTGCTCGAGGTTAGCCCCGACCACTTGGCTACCCACTTCGTGGGAGGCCAAGTCTTGCATCAATATGAGGAAACGATCCCCTTTAAAGCCCGCAAAATAAACCGCCGGAGTCGTTGTCTGTATGTTGGGCGCGACCTCTTGAAAAAACCGGGTTTCGCGTTCGTATAAGTTGTAACTCATCGATATTTCGCGGTTGGTGGGGTTTTGTGAGGAAAATTTCGCCACAAGGGTTTTGGGCGCCAAGCCGCTATCGCCCGAGTAAGTCAGGGTTAAACGGGCAAGTTCAGCCATCATGCCCGTTCCTGCGCCAATTTGAGACTGTGCTACGGTCGTGACTTCACCACTCGCAGGAAGGCAGCCATGGGCGCGAAGTAGCGTGGTCAAAAGCTCTCGGGTAAACCCCGCTGGCAGCATCGGTATTGCTATCATGGATCATCCTTTATGCGGTCAAATTGAATGCAGCTTGGTCGAAAGGGTGGATTGACATCGAGATTGCACCAGATCTTGGTACCTAGAGCGCAGTACCACCATCTACGGGCAAAATAGCACCGGTGATGCCGGCCCCATGCTCGCCTGTTAGGAAAAGGGCCAAGCCTGCTACTTCTTCCACGGTGTTCAGACGTTTGATCGCTGACTCGGCCGCGTAGGTTTCTTTAAAAGCTTCGTAACTGATGCCCATGGTAGCCGCTGCCGCGGGCCCCGATTCCATCATCAGGTCGGTTTCGACAGCCCCGGGACTTATGGCGTTGACCGTAATACCTTGATCACCATATTCAAACGCAGCGGCCTTGGTAAACCCATTCATTGCATGCTTGAAGGTGATGTAGTGAGAGACATTTTTTTTACTGGCGCCACTACCTTCCACAGACGAGACATTGATGATTCGCCCCCAGCCCTCTGCCAGCATCGCAGGCAGTGCACGGCGTGTCGCCCAAAAACACGAATCTAAGATCCAGGCACTGGCTTCTTGCCAAGCCGCTTCGGTGAGTTCATGAATCGGTGCGAATCCAGAGGACCCTCCGGCGTTATTCACCAATATATCCAAACGGCCATAATGATCGATGGTCGCATCCACCATCGCCTCAACCTCTTGCTGCACTTTGCAATCACCACCGATGTACCAAGCGCGTTTTCCGGCTGCGAGCGCCTCAAGAGTCGCCGCACCTTTTTCTGCGGACCGACCATTCAACGCAACCGATGCGCCTGCCGACAGAAAAGCTTCCGCAATGCCGAGACCAATGCCCCGTGTTCCGCCCGTGATTAATGCCACTTTGCCTGCTAAGTTCACCATCGTTTGTCTGTTCCTTACGGTTTCATTGCTTACCTAAGCGGCAGTCCCCACACCCTTGCCATTTTCTATCCATTCTGTGAGCCAATTCAGATCAACGAAACGCCCACAACGGCCGGCGTTGCCATTGCACTCGACCCAGCGCTCACGCACCACTAAGCATCCAACTAAAACCCTCATCTTTGCAAGTTCAAAAGTAACTCAGCCGATGATTTAACCGAGGCAACATTCGGCTATGCCTCTTTGAACCTCCGCTAACAGCCGCTCGGAATGTCAGTCGCATCGATGGTCAAGCGACCAGCCTTGCTGAAGTTCCGGCGGTTATGCAACCTGAGCATGGGGACCTCACCGAGCGATTCACAGGCGTCCCAGATTGGCTTATGCTCTGCTCACACCCTTATTCTGGGTCAGACGAACCAGTTCCCTCCACAGGAGTTTGCCATGACCTCGAAACGTAATATCTTATTGATTACCACCGACCAAATGCGTTTCGATGCCCTTGGTTGTAACGGTGGCTCTGTTGCAAGGACACCCCACATTGATCGCCTGGCTGACACCGGCATCAACTATTTGCGAGCCCATAATCAAAACGTCGTTTGCATGCCTGCTCGAGCGACCATCATGACCGGTCAGCACGTCGCCTCTCACGGCGTTTGGATGAACGGGGTTAGTCTACCTGAGGATCAACCGACGATTGCTCATCATCTCAAGGAACATGGTTATCGCACCGCGCTGCTGGGTAAGGCTCACTTTGAACCTTGGCTCGGCTCTCCCGAGCAGTTCTTTGAAAACAGAATGGCCGCGGCCGGCCACACGGGACCTCATCGAGGGTTCGATCACATGGAATTGGCCAACCATTTTTTTGAGGGCCACTCGCACTTTGATCTTCACATGAATCAATTCCCAGAGAGTAAAAAAGCGTTTTATCCCATGATTACAGATCGTGGTCAAAATACGGCGAGCAAAGGTCAAACTGGAGCAGCGCAAGTCTGGCCTATGGACATCCCCCTTGAGCACTATCACACTCAGTGGGTTGCGGATCGGACCATAGCCTGGCTGGGACAACAATCTGACGAACCTTTCTTTTGCTGGATGAGCTTTCCTGATCCGCATCATCCCTGGGACATTCCCCAATCCGAATTGCATCGCCACGATTGGCGAGAAATGCCTTTGCCAACACTTTACCGAGAGAAGCACGAGGACAGACTGCGGTTACTCGATCAAAAGCCCAAACATTGGCGGGGATACTACGAGGGCAGCCTTTGGACCAACCTTGAGTCACCCCGCGACTTTGTTCCCGCAGCCCTATCTGCCGACCAAGTCAGAGAGATCAATGCCTATACTCACATCGAAAACGAATTGATTGATGAAGCGGTCGGACAAGTCATCGGCTGGCTACAGAGCCAAGGCCTTGACGACCAAACAGACATCTTTTTCACCACGGATCATGGTGAATTACAGGGGGATTTTGGGCTGATGTTCAAGGGGCCTTACCACATTGATGCCTTGATGCGCCTGCCACTGATCTGGCGCCCAGCACCCAGTGTCGGTACTCCTTCCGCGGTCGTGACCCGTCCCGTCGGGCACGTTGATTTAGCAAAAACTTTTTGTGATATCGCTGATATTCCCATCCCTCACTATTGTGAAGGCCTGCCCTTACCGCTTAGCGAGCAAGCCGCGGCTCAACAAAGCCGAAATTTGGTTTTGACCGAATGGGATTCGGAACACGGGCCGATCGATATGCACCTGAAAAGCTTGTTTCACAACGATGGGTGGCTCATCACGGTGTATGAACCGAGCCATCTCTACGACGGCACCGAAGGCGAACTCTACAACATCAACGAGGACCCGGACCAGATCATTAACCGCTGGGACGATCCCGACCATCAATCCCTGAAAACGGCGTTGATCGCAGAGTTATATGACAACCTCCCGTCGCCAAGGGCGCCGAAGTTGCCCCGTTTAGCCCCGGTTTAGTCGCGTTCAACGTTGGAACATCATCCCAAAGACAGGCTCGCTTCGATGACCCTCGGCAACCGCTTCATCGCCGATGCCTTGGCGCGTGATATGATTTTTTGAACTTTGGCGTTGGCGCTCCCAAAGGAGCCGTTTTCCCTGCCGACCCCGTACGCTGACAATCTCCACGTTTTCCTTATCCCAACATAGGATTCAATGATGAACCCAACCACCGACTATGTACTGAACCAGACCATGCTGAGAATTAAAGACCCGGCGGTATCCTTGCCGTTTTATCAAGGCATATTGGGCATGTCGTTACTGGATCAGTTTGATTTTCCTGATCTGTCTTTTAGCCTATATTTTTTGGGCTATCCAACCGAAGCAGCGCCCGAAAATGCCCGGGAGCGAGCGGCATGGGTCTTCCAACAACCCGCGCTGCTCGAGCTTACCCATAACTGGGGGACCGAGGCCGACGATTCATCGGTTTACCACAATGGTAATGATGAGCCACGGGGATTTGGCCATATTGGCATTTCCGTACCCGACGTTTATCGTGCCTGCGAGCGGTTTGATAACCTCGGTGTTACCTACGTTAAACGCCCGGACGATGGCTCGATGAAGGGCTTAGCTTTTATCAAAGATCCCGACGGTTACTGGATCGAGATTTTATCTCCCTCGGGTTTAAGCGATCTTGTTCGCCCTAGCTAAATCCTGGGGGTAAGGCAATGAATCGATACCACTCGACGAACCGATAGGGACGAAGCCGCAAAGGCACAGCCGTCGTGGCGATACCTAAGGCCTCGATCCGCCTAAAGCAGGCTCGAGGCGATGATCAAACTCAACGCGAGATTGAAAAAAGGAAGCTGGCGGCAAACTCAGTTAATCTGGGCTGGTGCGACGGGCGAGGGCAAAGGCTGCGCGAGCCATGATAATGAATGCGATGAAGGTAAAAATCATGCCCGCACCACCACCCAAAAAGGCCATGGCACCAAAAACATCCCCTGGCCCAAAAGGCGTATCACTCACAGACAAACCTCGGTTTTTCGAGAAATTACCCGCCCAATAAAAAATCGTGTTCGCCCAGCCAGTGACAATGAGCCCCCAACCCGCCCAATTTGCCGCCCGATCTGTCAACTTGAGTTTGTGCAGCAATAGCGCACTACCGGCAATCATCACACCGTTCAAAATGCCGCCCACATGCGCTGCCTGCCAACCTCGAGTCGACCCAGGCACCGTCACTTCCCAGGCGGGAAGCGGCCAAAGCGTGACGGCATCGAGCAACGAAAAAATCAGCATCACCCCGGCCACCAAACCAATTAACAACACCAACAGGCCGTGTCCAATGACACGATAGATTAACCGGTCTAAAGTCTCCTTTTGGTCTGTCATCTTTTTACTCGCTCTCATTAGTCTGTTTGTAGCCGGCGAACGGCCTGTTCATCTAACCAATATGGATCGCCATCCTTTGCAACATAATCACGCCAAGCCACCGCAACCGGATTCTGGGCCTCGTTACAAATCGGGTGCAGGCGAGGATGATAATGTTTGCTCAGCACAGGAATTGCGGCCCTGGCAAGATCTTTGGCAAATGAGGCAAAAAACCGCCACGCAGAAAGAGCACGCTTTGGTTTCCGGTAATAACCTTCGACCTTAATCATGTGAGCAAAGCCTTGAATGGCCTGCCAACTGATGTGTAAAAAAGCGTAGACCACCATCAATTTCCGGTACCACTCTTTGTCGGCATAGCAGGCTTTGTAAAAGTCGAAAGCCACTGCGCCGTGTTCTACCTCTTCCACTTGGTGCCAAACCCACAGCGCCCGCATTACAGGATCTGCCCTGCCCATGAGTTCGCTGTAGCGATCTAAAATGATCATCCCGCCCAAAAAGGTAAACGTTTCATAACCGGCGGTGAAGCCAATTTGAAACTGACGACTACGATGCTTGATCGCGGAATTGAAATAGTGCTGGGCGTCGATCGCCAATTGCTCAACTTTGGGATAGCGCCGGATCATCGCCGCATTCCATTGAATGAAATTGAACGCATGATGGGACTCTTGACCAATGATGCGTTGGACATCCCGCCGCAAATTAGGGTCGGTCAGTTCTCCTCGGTACTGGCGCATGACCTGGACGAGAAACCGCTCGAAATAAGGCACATGAATCCCCAAAGCATTCATGAAAATTGAGAACTCTGGCGAACTTTCGCTCCAGACGAACTGCGATTCGTTCACGCGGGAGAAATCAAACCGCAGGGGTCGAACCAGAATGTCATCCATTGGATGTGGTAACGGGCTCAATGGGTGCCCTTGCCCGTTGACGCCTCGGGTTCGATTTCACTGTTCATGTGTTGACCCTCTTGTGTTGACTCTATTGTTTTGACCCTCTTATCTTGACGCTCTTGTTTTGACGCGTCGATAGCTGAATGTATTGCGACAAGCGAGCCCGTAAGGCCCGCTATCTTCGATCTATCTTCAACCATTGCAAGGGTTAACGTCTTTGTCGCACATACCGGCGCCCTTCTTTACCACATGGCAACCGGATTGATGACCATTTGAACCGTCCCTTTGATTCTGGCCTGCCCCAAGACAAACATAAACTCGGTAACCGATTCTTTCGCTAGACGGCCAGTGTTCATGGTTTCAAGGACATAAATACCATTGTGTGCGAGTAACGTTACGTGCCCGTAAAACAACTTATCACCCTCGGCTGCTGGCACCGCTTCGAGCCCCCAAGTATCAGCTCCCACCGCCATCGGATTAAGTCCCGCCAAGAATACGGCGGCCTCGTTGGTAATACCCGGAATACTTGCGCCCCAAAGCGCCGGGTTTGATTTCAAAGTTGCCTCGGTATATCCGGTGTGAAACAGCACAACATCACCCTCATTGATCACAACGCCCTGTTGCTCCATGGCCTTTTTGATGTCTTCGGAGCCAAAGGCTTGCCCTGCAGACAGTGCACTCACCCCGAAATATTTCGCCATATCCACCAACACACCCCGTCCGATCATTGGCGGTATTTGATGGGTCCCGAATTTGGTCAATCCAGTGATGTCGGAGAATTCACTGCCCTCCTGACAATTATAAAACTGCCCTGCCTCTCCCATATGACCCAAACCATCGAGTTGCGGGCCGACACCCAACCACATTTGAACCAAATCATCATTCGAGGAAGCACTCCAACCAAACGCTTGCTCGGTATCTAGGCCAAACTGCTGTCCGGGTTGAACCACTTGCAGTTGCACATATCGAGGCGGGTATGCTGGCATTCCAGGCTCAACGACAATGCCTAGAGGATGCGATTGCCCCTGCTTGATCATGCCTGCAGCCTTCTTAACTTGGGTTGGCGTTACATAGTTAGCCGCGCCGATCTGATCGTCAGCCCCCCACTTCGACACCCGACACTCATCAGACCATGCTGTCGAGTGGAGCACAGCGAGACAAACCAAGACCAGCAACCGAACAAGATTTCTATTCATTTAAAGCCCTTACTTTCGAGATTAATGGGAGTGAGTCCTTGTCTGAGCCTAAGCTGGGATTCCTAAGATTGCAATCAAACAAGGCGCCTAGGCTGATCGTGCAGCCCTTGCGTGATTTCGGTCGCAGTAGACGATCGCTTAGGTATACTGAGTCCCCTCAACGCCTTTTGCACAACCCACAATACGGAGCCGCTATGTCTCGTCATTTTCTTGTTAATCGCGACGACCTTACTCAAACCCAGTGGGTCGAGGAAGAGGATCAAACGCCGGGTCCAGGCGAAGTCCTACTTCGCGTTGACCGCTTTGCCCTCACGGCAAACAATGTCACCTATGGGGTAGCGGGCGACATCATCGGTTATTGGCAATTTTTTCCAGCAGCGCCGGGCTGGGGTAAGATTCCGGTTTGGGGTATCGGCACAGTCGTCACCAGTGAGCACCCCAACATCGAAACCGGAGATCGCTACTATGGGTACTTTCCCATGGCATCCGAATTGCTGGTTAAGCCTGAGAAGATTTCGGCCCGGGGCTTTACTGATGCAGCGGAGCATCGCGCCTCGCTGCCAGTGGTTTACAACCAATACTCACTCATGAGTGCTGATAATGGCTTCGACCCCTCATTTTTTGATCATTACATGTTGTATCGGCCGCTATTTACCACCTCATTCGTCCTGGATGATTACTTCGCCGATCAAGACTTTTTCGGAGCCAACACCCTGATCCTAGGCAGTGCCTCAAGCAAAACCGCGTTCGGCATGGCATTCCTGCTCAAACAAAGGCCCGACATCAAAGTGGTGGGATTGACCTCGAAAGCCAACGTCAGCTTTGTTGAGGGACTCGGCCTTTACGATACGGTGTTGACCTATGATCGAGTTACCGAGCTCGCCCAGACAGCCAGCGCCTATGTCGACATGGCAGGCAATCGAGAAGTGCTATCGGCGGTTCACCATCATCTCAATGATCATTTGAAATACAGTTGCGGTGTTGGCATGACTCACTGGTCTTCGAGAACCGATGCGGCTACCGCGCCTTTGCCCGGAGCAAAACCGGCCATGTTCTTCGCGCCCACCCAAATCATCAAACGGCACGAGGAATTGGGGGCAGAGACCTATCAGCAACGAATCCACGCTGCGACAGCATCCTTCCTCGCCGCCGTTGATGCTTGGGTCACTATCGAGGCTCACAGCCTGGGAGATACTGAGTCGGTCTATCGAACCGTATTGCAAGGCACCTCGCCTCAAATTGGGCATATCCTAACGAATGGCTAATGCCAGCGGGTTGTTTGTTTGAGGCGATTGCCACGTCGTCCACCTCAACGGGTTGAGGGCCTTCACAGGGCCTGCCTGCGACCCTGTCCAGGAGATGATGCCTTTTGTTGAGGGACTTTAAACCCCTAGCACCCAGTAACGATTTTCTTTTACGCTGTGATGAGCGATACCCAATTTCGGGTTAATGCTCCCTTTGGTTCAGGTAGGTCAGTTCATGCACATCCCGAATATTGATATTTCGCCGCTATTTGACGCTGCCCATCCTGCTCGCGATCACACCGATCAACTGATCTTTGATGCGGCAACCGAAGCCGGGTTTATGACGATCTATGGCTTACCCAATGCAGCAGCCACAGCGACCGAAGCCCAGCGACTGCTACTCCGGTTGTTTACATTACCCGAAGACAAGCAACGGCAACTCTGGAAGCAAAATTTTGAACCCAACAACCCCAACTTATACCGCGGCATGTTTCCGCTGCATTCAGGCAAAACACTGAGTCGAGCCGGCTACGAGATGGGCCCTGATATTTTACGGCGACTCCCCAGCGCAGAGCACGACCTTCTTTTTCAACCAACGCCTTTGCCTAGCGAGGCAGACATCCCTGGCTTTTTAGACGCCGCCCGCGCCTACTTTCTCACGATGGAACAGGCAGGCTTCAGTATTTTGGCCTCGTTATCCCGAAGTCTAGGCATTGCGGAAACCTTTTTTGCCGAGGCGTTTCGTGACGGCATCTCAACTCTGAGATTGTTGCATTATCTGCCTCGACAGCACCTGCCCATCTCTGAGGACTTAAAGACGACCCGTGGTGCCCATGTCGACTCAGGCCTCCTCACGATTTTGAGTGCCTATCAAGGGGCCAGTGGCTTACAGGCCACCAGTCGAACCGGCGAATGGGTCGACGTCCCCCTTTACGAGGGTCGCTTTGCAGTCAACTTTGGTGGGTTATTGGAGCGTTGGACAGGCGGTAAGATTCGCGCGACTCAACACGGTGTGACTCCCGTCAATGAGGAACGGTTTTCCATTCCTTTCTTTTTTGAACCTCGCCCAGATACCTTGATCGAGCCCTTACCGCTTGAGGGCATATCGCCTTTTAAACCTTTCCTATTTGGTGATCATTTGTGGGCGACGACGACCCGCTTTTCTGAAAATTATGGGTTGCTACCTCTGCGCCCTCACAAGGGCGACTATGAAGACCCAATGACGACCCTCCATCACACCGTGTATTAGCTTTCTCGATAATAAAGCCTTTCGCTCACGATTAGGATTCTAGAGACGTTAACAGTCAAACAACCCAGAAGCGTAATGCACTCGGGAACCCGACCTGTCAGCACTCCTTGCGGCTACCGATCGCAGGCAGTGTCCCCCGCGGCTTGTTAGACGTTGTTCAGCCAAGGGTTCATCCGAAGGGAAAATTTGCGCCTAGAAAAGTCACGCTGGCAGGTCTTTCTTGCTGCAGCGCTACCCCCAAACGTTAACAGCGCCGAATAAAACCCCCGTGAGCCAAACGCCCAAGCCTCGGATTAGGCGGCACCTGATGGGGTGATTAGACCGCTGCCAGAAGGGTCAAAACCAAGCAGGAAATTAAAGCGGCCAAAACGGCATAGGGGAACTGAGTCAGGGCATGATCAATCACGTCGCAACCACTGCCCTCAGCCGCGAGCACTGTGGCGTCCGAGTAAAAGCAGGCATGACTCCCGAAGGCACTGGCCGATAGCAAAGCCCCAATTGCCAGGGGGATGCTGACACCCACACTTTCGGCAAGAGGCAAAATGATGGGGATTGCAATTGCGAAGACACCCCAACTCGAACCCGTTGCAAAGGAAATCAGCGCCATTGTTAAAAAGGTAACCACTGGGAAGATCAATGGCGTCATCCAGGGCGACACATGGTCGATCACAAACCTGGGTAATCCCAATTGATCATTAACGTCTTTAAATGCGAAAGCCATGACCACGATGGTTAAGGCTGGCAACATCATCTTCAAGCCGGCGAGCACAGCATCAAACATGTCGCCCCAGGCCATAATTCGCTGACCGCCAAAGAGGAGTAACGTCACGGCAACAGCGACGATCACGCCAATCTGCACATCTAAGTCATACCAAAGGGTCACCCCGATTAAGGTCGCGAGGGGTAACAGAAAATGGTACAGCTTCGCCGCTTGCCCTGCCTCTGGTTTTTGCGTATCTGCAATCAGGTCCTCTTCAGCGAGCGGCTCAGCGGCTGCGTTAACTGATTGCTCAGCCTGCTGCATTTGACCCAGAAGAGGAATCAGTCCTAAAGCAACCAGCGGTACAAGCAACACCGCGACCACTGGGTAAACCATGTAGGGAATGGCGCTGATATACAGGCTCATTCCCTCGCCAGCTGCGGCAAACCCCGAGTCGACAAATAGACTTGCGTAAAAGACGGCCCAGGTAGAGACCGGCACCAACACGCAAATCGGCGCCGCCGTCGAATCGACGACATAAGCCAGCATGGGTCTAGAAACGTGAAACCGATCGGTCACTTTGCGCATCGATGCGCCTACCGCCAGCGCGTTTAAATAATCATCAATGAAGACCACCAAGCCCAGCAGCCAGGTATACAGTAACGCACTCTTTCGTCCGCTGGCTTTAGCGGCTAAGGCGCGACTGAACGCATCAACGGCGCCCGCACCCATCAATAGCGCGATCAAGCTTCCCATCAGTCCACAGACAATAATGACCCAGGCAATGGTCTCGTCCATCATCACCGTTAATAAGGTCGAAGAAAAATTGGTCAGCGCCGCCGACGGTTCAAGCAACAACAACCCCAGGATCGTCCCAACCAGCAGTGAGACAATCGGTCGTCTACTCAGTATTGCCATGACGACCGTAGCCAGTGCCGGCAGCAGCACCGGCCAATTACCCTCAATCACATTAAACCCTCATCGCTTAGGCTGTAGTGCTTCAATCGACTGCCGACGCATCGGTTCCCCTTTGAGTGCCTATAGAGCCGCAGACAGTAGCGCTTCGCTATTTGTCCCTCAGAATACCGCCTTGTTACGCAGCGTCGTAATTTCTTCCTTGGACAAACCCAATTCAGCCAACACCTCCTCTGTGTGTTCACCCAACAACGGCGGCATTCTTCGCTGAGGGTCTTGCGGCGTTCCGGAGAATCGAGCCGCCGGTTTGGCTTGCCGATACTTACCCGCGCTTGGATGGTCAAACTCCAAAATAGAGCCATTGTGTTGAATCTGCGGGTCATCAAAAACTTCTTCTAAAGACAATACCCGACCGTTGGGAACTTCATTCTCATTCATTTTTTGGAGCAACGTCTTTGTGGTGAACGAACGGATCGCTTCATCGAGCAGACCACCAAGGACTTCAGCATTTTCAGGATCCATACGAGCTTCCGTTGTCGCGAATCGCGGGTCGTCGATCCATTCAGGGTGATCAAGCGCTCGAAATAATCCTTCATGCTCTACTTGGGACGCGACAAAATAAATGATTTGACCATCTTGGGTGTGCCACAAGCGGTAAGTTTCATAAAGTGACTTACCCAGCAAATCCGCACTGTCCTCCAGGGTATGTTTGATCATGCCGTCAGGCCAGAAAAAGGCCAATGACGCATCAATCATGGGCACTTCGATTAACTGACCTCCAGCACCTCGATCTCGCGCGAACAGAGCAGCTGTGATTGCTTGAGCCGCAGTATATGAGGTCGATTTGTCAGCCACAATATTGCGGACAAGATCGGGAATCGGAAAGTCAGGGCTCATCTGAATTCCCGCATGCCCGGTTAATCCCTGAATAATAGGATCATAAACACGCTGATCTGAATAAGGCCCCGTGGCCCCAAAGCCCGATATCGAACAGTAAATCAAATTTGGATTGATCCGCCGCAACGTCTCAGCGCCCAACCCCATTCGCTCCGCTGCACCGGGACGCCAGTTTTGGATAAAAACATCAGTTTCTTCGATCAACCGATGCATGATGTCGATCCCTTCGGGTTTTGACAAATCGAGCGTGACTCCCCGCTTATTCCGGTTGCAATTGATAAACAGCGACGTCAATCCACCCCGTTCAAAATTTGGCAAGCGAACGACTTCTCCAATTTTGGGCGGCTCAACCTTCAGAACATCTGCCCCTTGATCACCGAGTATCATTGCCGCCAGGGGTCCTGACACAACCGCCGACACGTCGATTACTTTAATTCCCTCAAGTGGACCCGTCATCAATCTTCCCCTCTCTATTGCTTGCTATCTTGTTTTGCGGTGCCTGATCATCCAAGCGCCGAATACTTTCGCCCCGCTTTAAGCATATAGGATCTTAGCAACCCTGGGTAAAAAAGGGAGCCGCGTTAGCAGCCAGATTGATCAGATTGCTTCAGCGAAGGGTCAACTCCCCTGACCGAAGATTGCCTTGAGGGCAACACGCCATTGGGGCGTTATTCTGCGGCAATGGCCTCGAAAGCTAGCGCAACACTCTGAAACACCTCAGACGCCGTAGCGCGTGCATCCTAGACCGCTCGGCGATAGGCTGACCTCGCTTCGACACTCTTGGTGCATCGTTGCCCCTCATCAGATCGACCTATTGACGGCATTTGCGTTAACTCAATGCCTAAACCCAGAGCGAGCCCGGGCGCTCACCGGCACCGGTGTTCCGTCTACCCTCACACTCGCCAAGAAATTTCGCGGCTGACTCAAACTGAGCCGGCTTTTGAAGCACCATCATGGCTGTTATGGCAATGGACCCGCGATACGCTTTTGACACGATATCCGACAAACCCAGCAGATAGCCTCCGCTTGGGGGTGTCCTAAGAACGGTTCATGACACCGAGGGGCAGCGACGGCCGACGGTCAATCATTGGCCTGAAAGCCTGCCGGATCACGCCTGCCGAGTCGGCCCTGATAATGAATCGATCGCTGATCAGCACGCGCCAACCAAACTGGCTCCTTGCATCGATTGGCATGGGCCTCTGATATCTCTACCTCATCGATGCCGGAGCGAAGCGCCATAGCAAATTGATCGGGAAGCAAGTCACAACAGACTCGGATTACACCCGCAAAGCCGTCCGCTCTCAGCTGCCGCGCTAGGGTGAAGACTCTGCCATCGGCAAAGCTCGAAGCACAGATACTCACCCGCGGATGCTCAAGGCAAGCTTGCAATTCAGCCAATTCAACGCTGCTGTCGATTGCAAATCCCTTTTCCTCAGCGTCCTTCTGGCTGAAACCCTCTGCATTGACCACGGTATTCATAGGATATTCCTTAATCGTAGGGGTTGGGTCTCGTGCAATCCGCACTCTTGCTTGTCCTGGCCTCGCCAGCGCCCTGCGCGACCGCTCTCTCCCACTTGTAGAGGCGTGGTACAGGGCCAACAGCCCACTGATGCAAAACCCTGACTCGCCAGGGGATGACGAGGTAGATCGTGATCCGCGAGATATTCTTCGATGTCTTGCTCGGACCAATAAGCCAGCGGATTGATTTTGATTAAATTACGCTCGACATCCACTTCGAGGACTTCAACGTCGTTTCTCAGCGAACTTTGAAACCGTTTCTGGCCCGAAATCCAGCCCTGAAACCCCTTTAAGGCACGATCTAACACCTCGACCTTACGCGCTTGGCAACAACGGTCGGGATCACGTCGGTGCAGTTGTTGATCCGGATCCAACCGCTTTCGAGAAACAGGGTCAATCCGTGCCCTTTGGATACCCGTTAAACCCAGCCGATCAACCAGATCTTCCAAATAGCGGAGGGTTTCATCGAAATGGAATTCGGTATCTAAAAATATGACCGGATTACTCGGATTGATCTCAGACATCATATGCAAAAGCACCGCACTGTCCGTACCGAAGCTCGATACCAAGGCGACCTGTTTAGCGCCCAGCCATTCAATGGCAGAACCCAGCGTGCGCTGAGGCGACAAAGTCGCCCAGGCGGTTCGGCGTTGCTTGACTTGGATGACCTTGTCTTCAAGACGCATGAATCACCTCGGTCGCTGGATCCACATAGGCTGCATCCCGGAAAGAGGCGAGACCCACTCGGCGCAAGGTTTGAATAAATGTCTCGGTTTCTGCCGATCGAAGATCCAGATAGTGAGCCACAATCCGCTCGATCGCAGGCACAATATCATCGGCACTAAATCCAGGACCTATTTTTTCTCCCAGACTGGCATTTTCGCTACCGTCACCCCCCAAGGTAATCTGATAGGACTCAACACCTCCCTTATCCAACCCCAGAATCCCAATATGTCCCACGTGATGATGGCCACAGGCATTGATACAACCGGAAATCTTTAACTTCATGGCACCCACGGTTTCTTCTAACCCTAATTGACTGAACCGCTCCGCAATCTGTTGCGCGATGGGGATAGAGCGTGCCGTCGCCAACGCGCAGTAATCCATGCCTGGACAAGCAATCAAATCGGAGATTAAGCCAACGTTTGCAGTTTGCAGATCCAACGCCGTTAATGCGTCGAAAATGGCGGGCAAGTGACCCAGCGCTACATGCGGCAGCACTAAATTTTGTTCATGGCTAACCCGGAGCTCGTCATGGCTATAGCGCTCAGCCAGATCTGCCAAACCACGCATTTGATCTGAGCTCGCGTCCCCCGGCGTCTGCCCGGGTTTCTTCAGGCTGATGGTCACGATGCTGTAGCCTGATAGCCGGTGCGGCAACACATTTTGATCGACCCACTGCCGAAAAAGGGAATTGGCAGCCAGCGCTTGATGGTAAGCAGCCTCGTCTACATCAGTAGCGGCTGAAAAATCAAAGGCTTGTCGCAATTGCTCGAGCACCGCTTGATCTTCCCCTGAAAAGTCTTGGGCAATCGTTTCAAAAGCGGCTTGCACCTCCCGGCGAAACACATCAATACCCATGGCATTTACCAAAATTTTAATTCTGGCTTTGTACTTGTTGTCCCGGCGGCCCCATAGGTTATAAACAGCAAGAATTGCTTCTAGATAGGGCAATAAATCTGCAATAGGCAAGGCTTCTTGCAAGACCTGTCCAAGGATAGGTGTACGTCCAAGGCCCCCGCCGACCCAAACTTTGACCGCCAGCTCACCCCTCGACTCAAGCATTTGCAAACCGATGTCATGAGCTTGAACCACCGCGCGATCCACAGCTGATCCAGTCACAGCAATTTTGAATTTTCGCGGCAGAAATTGAAACTCGGGATGGTCCGTGGACCATTGCCTGATCAGCTCAGCATAAGGTCTTGGATCCACGACCTCGTCAATTGCGGCGCCGGCAAAATGGTCGGCCGTGACATTTCTGATGGTATTACCACTGGTTTGAATCGCATGCATCTCGACCTTAGCCAGGGCATCTAATATATCCGGCGTGTCCACCAATCTTGGCCAGTTGTATTGGATGTTCTGTCGCGTCGTAAAATGTCCGTAACCCTTGTCCCACCGATCTGCGATGTGGGCAAGCTGTCGCATTTGAGCGCTCGACAAGGTGCCGTAAGGTATCGCTACCCGCAGCATGTACGCGTGCAGCTGAAGGTAGACACCATTCATTAGCCTCAGTGGTTTGAACTCGTCTTCCGTTAATTCACCTGCGACTCGCCTTGCGACTTGATCGCGGTACTGAGCATTTCTCGTCGCAACAAAGTCCCGATCAAATTCACTATACCGGTGCATCATTTGCCTCCGTCTGTTTACCATGCCAATAGTTACTCGGGCCAAGACTGCGAAACTGCTCGCGATAATGCTGACCCTCGACCCTTGCCCCGTGCACTTCGACATTAATCAAGTAAGCGCCAACCACCTCCAGTTCGTTATCATGACGCGCCAGCGCAGCCTCGGCCTCGGCGAGCTCGGTAAACACCTGGCCGGCATCCATCGAGGCCTGCCAACGACCGTCCCTCGACAAATAGACCACCTCGCCACTGCCTAAACGATTCGCTGTAACTACTACCGGTGCTTTAATGCGCGCCATGGCTTGCCTCCTCTCGTTGAATTTCACTCGACTGGTTGATCGCCGCAGAAGGACCTACGCCATACAGCAACATCAATGGTTGGGATCCGGCGTCACTGTCTAGCACCTCGACGAGTTGACCGAGATGGGTGTCCAGCGTTCTTTGATCAGGCATCGAGGCTGAGAACACCACACTGACCGGCGTTTCTGGATCTGCGCCATGCATCAATAATCTGCCCTGAAAATAGCGAGCAGCTTTTCGACCCATATAGATGGCCGCAACCTGACCCTCACCCGCAAGTCGCTGCCAGTCATGCTCAGCAAAGCCATCGGTCGCGTGCCCGGTCATTAAAGTGAAGGCTGTGTTCCTACCACGCTGGCTAAGGGACCGACCCAAAACGGCTGACGCAGCCGACGACGCGGTAATGCCGGGGATCACAGACCAAGGGATACCCTCGCAGCGGCAGGCATCGACCTCCTCATCGAGTCGACCAAAGACCGTAGGATCACCCCCTTTTAGGCGAGCGACTGTTTTGCCTGCTCGGGCAGACTCGATAATCAGCGCATTGATCTCAGCCTGAGTTACCGAGGGACCAAATCCTTGCTTGCCTACATCGATCAACGTGGCTTCCCGCCTGGCAAGATCCAAGATGGCACCACTCACAAGACGGTCATGAATCACCACATCCGCCTGGTCCAAGACTTTTCGGGCTTTGAGGGTCATCAAATCTGGATCACCCGGCCCGGCCCCCACGAAGTCGACTCGACCTTCATCGACAGCATCTGCAGGCTCTTGGTGGAACAGCCGATCAATTTGAGGGTCAGCCGGAACGCTCAGATGCTCAAAATTTTGACGGTTTTGATCAAGGCCGGCGAGACCAAAGAACCGATGCCACAATGCCACTCGCGAGGAAAATTCGGGGAGCTGTTTCACGCGTTCTCGCAACCGTTTAGCGCGTGCAGCTATTGCTGCAACCACCGTCGGTAGTAAGGCTTCGATACGTGCTTTCACGGCACGAGCTAGGATGGGAGACGCACCTTCCGTACCGATGGCTACTACGAGAGGATCTCTGTCCACCACTGCTGGGGTAATAAAATCGCAGTGTTCAATATCATCGGCGGTGTTGATTAAGATGCCAGCGGTCTTCGCAAGTTGTGCGACCCAAGCGTTAGCTTCCGAATCCTCTTGGGCAGAGTAAATGAGCCGCACGTTTTGTAAATCGGCCGCGACTACTTGTCGCTGATGCCACTGTAGTCGCCCTGCCTGGTGCCAGTCTCGTATCGCTTGATCCGGCTCTAAGGCATAAACCTCAAGCGAAGCTGGGGTCTTTAAAAGCAGCTTGATTTTCGCGACGGCCATCGGACCCCCACCGGCGACCAAGACCTTCTGGTTGCGCAGGGCAACATATATCGGAAGAAATTCCATAGCTAGGCTGACTCTAGAAAAACCAGCAGTCTAGGAAAATTTTCTGTTTTTGTAAGAGAATTCGAAATTTATAAGGATATAGTTCTATAAAACTGATTTCTGATAGAATTATTTTCTATATTTTAGGATACCGAAATGCGTAGCTCCCTTGATTCAACAGACCTGAAAATCTTAGAGCGCCTTCAATCTGACCAGGCGCTTTCGCTCGATGAGATCGCCAAGGCCATTAACTCCTCAAAAACTCCGGTTTGGAATCGCATCAAAAAGATGCGCGAGGCCGGCATCATCAAATATCAAACCACCTTGCTAGACCCTCAAGCCCTTGGGTTCGAGGCCTGCTTCTTTGTGCTCATCAAAACCAGTGAGCATGACGCGAAGTGGCAAAAATCATTTTTGCGAGTCCTGCAGTCTCGACCTGAGATCATGGAGGCCCACAGACTTGCCGGTGATATTGACTATATTGCCAAAGTGATCGTGCCCAACGCCAAAGCCTACGACCGTTTTTACCAGGAGTTAATTGCAGAGGTAAAAATCTATAATGTGACCGCATTACTATCGATGGAAGAGATCAAAAGAACCACCGCACTACCGATTCGGAGTCTGCCTTGAAGGTGGCGCCGATTGGTTTCAAAAAGGTTACGCATTTTGCGGCTTCTACCCAACGACTTAGATCGTGAACAGACCGCTATTTGTGCGCCTTGTACGCGCCGCTTCGTGAACCTGTCGCCGTCTCATCAGCTAATACGACTCAAAGAACCCTGGAAGGAAGAACCCAAGGCTCTGCTACGCCCTTGCTATACCTTAAGATCGGGTAGCCGGTAGTAGGTTGGCGAGGTTCCCATGAAAAACGTCTCGATTGAACCGCCCAGCACATCCCAACCTTCTGCAATTTCAATCGCTGGCGTTAGGCTCGGGGAGGGCGTGGTTTGCCATACCATCGCGAGCCGATGACCTTCCTTTTGAAATTCGAGAAAATAGCAGCCCTCGCCGACGGACCGTTTTTTTACAAACGTGGCGTCGCCAAGGAGCGCCAAAAAAAACTTTAACGCGTGGAACGCCGGCCTCTGTCGAAATTCGTCGCGATCATCGACGATACCGTAGCCATGGGCAGACAGTCGCCACCAAAAGACTTGATCCACATGGCCCGAACAGAGCGTCAAGGCTAAAAAGCGGACCATGAAATCAGCATAATCTTCCTCGCTCGCTCCAAATGGCTTTTGACGCTGAGCAGCGGTTTCGTAGGGACAAGCCACCGGTGACCAAACCCCCGTACCTAAAATCGGCCAATTGACTTCAGACACCACGACTCGACTGGCTACTCGGGCTGATTGTTCCGCTACCGCCTTCAACAGTGCGGCTTTCTCAAGGGTAGAAAACCGCCCTTGCTTGTTCTCAGGGGCCCCCCGCCGGTCCACATACAGAAGATGAGACAAGCCATCCAACTGCAGTCCCTCCGGCAAATCAGCTAAAGCTGAAATCACCGGCAAATACTCGAAATCGATACAGCCTGGCCCCACAAATTGCACCGACGGGTAGTGTCTTTGTAGCGCAAGCACTGGCGTCATCAGCTGGTGAAGCTCGGCTCTTGACCAAACACCCCATTTGGCTCGATTGATGGCGTGGGTGATCTCAACTTGAAAGACTTTATCGCCAATCCCTGCAACAACTTCCGTCAAAAAATCCTGCCAAGACTCGGGGTCTAGGACTGCTCGTCGATCCTGAAGTAATGAAGCCATCACTTGAACGCCATCCCGATGCAATTGCTCGATCAGACGGATTCCCGCCTGCCATTGGGCGCTCGACTCATGATGACAAAAACGAACCAAAACCGGCGGATCACCCAAGACTGACAACAAATTTCGCTCGGCCTCGAGGTAATCATCATGGGGGTGCAACGCGACACCGATTCGATCTTTTAGCACCACCGGCTTTGAATAACTTAAGGCTAGCTGCTGGCGATAGGCCATGAAAAGCGACGGCGCGCCAGCCAAGAATCTCAGTGCTCCCCTCGCACCATCTGCAAGATAACGGCTCTGCCATTTTTCAGCCTTCGACAGTGCCACCATCGGTTGGGCCGTCTTTTCATCCCACAACCACAGGTCTCTGTCCGAGGGGTAATCAACCGGTGTATCTTGACGCCTTTTGTGCTTTGCATGACGGAGCGGGTGTCGCCATCGACTCCTGCGCCGATGCGCCCAAAAACGCCGACGCGCCTTGAGTGCAGCCTTCGCCAACGGCTGTGGCAAATCGTGACCATGATTATAAATCGCTTGAAAGATCGCGAGGTACTTACCGGGCAACTTAATTCTTGCCAGGTCGTGGGCTTTTTCACGATCCGACAAAGGCTGAGAGGACTGCTTTGATCGATTGAGATCAATAAATAATGGTGCTAACCAATCTCCACTATCCGATCTTGGTACCAGGATATTTTGGTTACCCAAATCACCGTGCATAAACCCGGCGTCGTGGAGGGCTCTGACTGCGGGAGCCACCGTATTGAGCAAATTCATTAAGGCTTCGTTATCGCGAACATCGCGATAAATTTCGATCAACGCCTCTTTAAACGACATAGCGGGGGTATAAACACTCAAGAAATAACTCTCAATTAACCGACCCTGATCCCAGCGGTCTAAAAATGCTACGGGAGTCGCCGTGCCTAATGTCTGCGCGTTTAAAAACTCCGCATAGTGATAAGCGCGGGCGGCTTTTGAACCCTGTCTTTGGTCATACCAGTCCTTCAAACGCCCCTGACGTTTGAACAATTTGAGCGCTACCGGAACACTTCGTCCACTGACAACCAGCTCCGCCAAGACAACCTGATCACCCCCCTCAGACAAGGGGGTTAAACTTGCGGTTGCTAGCCAGTTGCCGAAATCGGCAAGTTGAGCACGGGCGTCGGCTGCGTCGAATTCAGCGTGCAGCTCGCCTTGATAGGGCCCAAAACTTTCAGACATTTTCTTTTCCTCGAAACCTTGTGCACCCAATAGAAAAAAGGCATCGCAACTTCAACGCTTATCCTTGCCTCGCGCGAATTCGCACAACCCTTCACCTCCTTGGGTGCAATGCTCGCTGATCTTCTCGTCTCTCTAATGTCACGTTAACACCACCCCGCAAACTGCGGTGATCATTGTCTATCAAATCTCGTAGAGGTTTCTACTATCAGGGATAATCTCCGCATGCTAAAACTTAAACCCAACCATCAGCAGCATTCATTACTTCTGAAAAAACTGGTTGCCTTGGCAAGCCATGCTCAGCCCGATAGCACCCCCATACTGCCAGGTGCTGCTGGCTATCCCATATGGCAGCTTGATTGCAGCCCTTCTGAACTGGCGATCGCCTTTGATCTACCGCTCGACGATTTTCAGGGGCGCAAGGCCCTTGAGGATCAAATAGCGACCTTAACAGCCCTCAGACTGATCAGCGATGAGACGACTGAAACGCTCGACTGTGGCCCGGCGATCCAAGCCAGTAAGTGTTATGACGATGCTGCAGGAACGGATTGGATCGGCTATCGTTTCGAGATCTCTTGCCTTTTAGCCAACATCGACTGGCAAGAGGAAGGCTAAACATCAATCTGTTCAGGATTTCGTGGGCCGAACTGAGGCGTTGGCTTAATTGAAGCCCGAACCGAGGCACAGCCCCTGTCCTCATGCGTCGACCGGCGCTTCGCCCCAGCGATTCAGGTAAGTTTTCTGTTCCGCCGGAATGCGAGTGACCGGTCCAAATTGCCCCAGGGGATACCCAATGGGAATCGTCACCACCACACCATAATCGATCGGTATCTGAAAATACTCGTGCAGCGCTTCTTCGAAAACCTGATGCATGGTGGTCAGTGCCGCACCCAAACCGACGCTACGGCAAGCCAGGAGGATGTTTTGCACGCAAGGGTACACGGCGCCATAGTTCGGTGGCGCAAGGCCAACACGATCTGCCTCTGCCACCTTGAAAGGCCAATCTCGCTCGCCGCAGACCAATAGTAAATAGGGCGCTTCTTGAAGATGATCCATTTGGTGATATATCGCTCGCAATTGACCTCGTCGTCGAGTCGCGCCTCGTTCAGCAGGATCCCGCGGCAATCCGAACCGAGTTTCCATCGCATTGGCGTATTGATCGGCAAACCAGGCTTTGTCTCTCGCATCAGAGACCAAGACAAACTTCCAAGGCTGGGTATTTTGACCTGATGGGGCCTGAACCCCAGCGTTTAACACTTTCCATATCAACGCCATGGGCACCGGGTCTGGCTTTAAACGTCGCATTGCTCGCATGTTTGCAGCCAACTGAAAAAAATCGAGATCGGTTTCACTGCTCATCGTATTTACACCCATCTTAGCTACCCTCGGAGACCTCGATTCTGCCTTGCTCAAACCAGCACATCAATGGTGCTTCGGGGCAGCATCCCGACCCGTTCCAAATCCCGTATGCAGAAGCCTGCGGCAGCTGAGGTATGACGATATTGCCCTCCAAAGGCTATTGGCACCCAATCAGCTAGTCTTGAACGTCGGCAGACTCAGTCTCTGCGAGGTGCAGGATCGATGACGGGCAATTGAGGATCCCCGAGCCGGGAACAAGAGTATTTCATGTGCTGATCAAAATTTGCAGGCGCTCAATGGTTGCCGCTAGCGAGCAACGGCGTCGGTCAATGGATAGAGGCTCAGGCATTCGCAACCCAGCGCCATCAAGATCATGGCCTTGGCTTTGACCACTGCGCGGCGACCTTTTTAGACAACCTTCCTCGGGGCAATACCGACCTGAATACTCAATCAGGGGCGCGCGCATCAGGCTAAAATCGCGGGCTTAGAAACGCGCCGTTCCATCGATTGTGCGCCAGAGAAAGGTCTCTGATGCTTCGGTGATCATCCTACAGTCCGAGGTAGTCCTCGTAATTTTTACTGTAAAAGCGATCCAGTTCTTCAGACGTTGCGCCAACCGCATCGAGGCTGCGCTCATAATCTCCAAAGGGATCTTTGCCGCCCTCGGGATGCGGATAATCCGTGTTGAACATCAAAATATCTTTTCCCACATTCTTCAATATCCAACCGGCGTCTTCAGTGTGCAGAGGTGCCACTCGGACTTGGCGCTGAAAGTATTCAGAGGGTTTTAAGGTTAATTTCTTCAGCCCCTGGTCAAATTTACCAAGCAACGACACACCCATATCTAAATTCATCAAGGAAGCCGGAACCCAATTTGCTCCCAACTCAATAATACCAACCTTTAAACCGGGGAATCGCTCTAACACGCCATCGTAAATCATGCAGGTCAGCCAACGCTCGATCGAGTGATGGACGACCGGCAAATCTTTTGGCTTGGTTGATTCAATGTTACCGACATTGCCTACCAGCACCCGTTCGACCCCGGTATTCATATAAACCGAAGGCATATTTTGGCCGCTACCGATGTGCAGGGTCACTGGCACCTTGGCTTCTTGCAACATCGCCCACAAAGGGTCGTAGGCAATATGCGACGGCGATCGACCTTCAACCGCGTCTGAACCAATCCAAACCGCATTAATGCCCATTTCAAGCGCAAGCTTTAGGGAGGATTGTGCTCGCTCGGGATCTCTTAACGAGAGATACCCGACTGAACGTAGCGCTTCATCATCGCTACAGAAATCCGCCATCCCTCGATTGAGTGCATCACAACCGCCATAGACAACGTCAATATCTTTGGATCGAGCAAACCGGCTGGCACCAATGGACGGGAATATCAGTTGCGACGAGACACCCATAATCTTTAGCGCCTGGCTGCGCTCTTGCTTATCAACAGCGCCGTAGGCGCTCCACATATTCCGCTTACCTGGATGGGCAAAGATGTCGGCCTGGAGGGCCTCAGTTAAGGCAGGGTCATCTCCGGCGAGTCGCTTGTTTGCGGCTTCTATAATCGGATCGAGGGCTGGCATATTCAGATCAAACAGGCCAGGCTCAAGATTATCCTTAACGTAGTCCGAAGCATATTGCTCTAACCAGCCACGGCCTTCGATGATGTGGCTATCCGCGTCGTTGATGATTCTACCGTCTCGATGGGTCATGGGCCTTCCTTTTCACTGTAAGCAATTCGCTATTATTATAATACTTCTATAATAAGAGCAAGCCTCCTGTCAAAACTTAGGTATCCCGGAGCAACGCCTCGGTGCCGGATTGGATAAAACAGACGGCGCGTTCGATCATCTTCGCTTTATCACCGCCAAACCGGTGAAAATGCGCAGCCGATGCTCTTGAAGCCCCCGAAGCCAGCAATAAAACCTGTTCTGCCTGCTCCTGATCGATGGCCAAATAGCGCATCAGTTCTTGCATCAAATACTTTGCCGTTGCCGTTCGGCGCTTTTTGTTAACAGCGGTTACCACTTCCTCAACGTCGGGTTGGGGTCTCAACACCTGAATGATGTTGTTCTCTGGGACCTGTTCAAAGTTGACCGATACAACCGTTGAGATAAAACTTTGAAAATCGCTGACACCCGCCATACGATCAGCAAGCTTAACCTCTAGCTGCTTTGATTCTCGCAGCAACAGCGCACTGAATAATCCCACACGGGTGTCGAAATACTTATAAACCAGGGGATTACTCACGCCCGCGGCTTTGGCTAAAGATTCCATGGTGAATTGTGATAACCCACGCTCTAGGATGACTGACCGAGCAGAATCCAGCAGCTGCTGACGGCGATCCTCTGGGGAAAGGCGGGTTCTCTTTGACGGGTTCATGCTCGGACCCTAGCAGAAATATCCTTCACCTGTCGAAGTCTGCTCAACACGAGACATCCAACATCGATCAGGCAACCGCTGTGCACCCGCGATACCGCTCTCCACCCCGAGCCACTGCCTGCCCATTCCCAAGGGCCAAACGACAAGGTTAGCGTTCGACGCGTACCCGGGAACGCGGTTGAATCGCAGACAATGACACTTTTTGACGAGTGCTGATCAACAAGCCTTTTATCCGATAAGCGTTTTAATCCAGCAGCGCGCTATTCAGGCAGCGTTCTAATCACCAAATTTCGGATTTCCGTCATGTCCTCCATGGCGAACACAATACCCTCTCTGCCAATTCCAGAATCTTTAACGCCACCATAAGGCATATTGTCTACTCGATAAGAGGGCACATCGCCGACCACAACACCGCCGACGTCAAGCTCGTCCCAAGCCTGTTGGACCTTGTAGAAATCCCGAGTGAAGATGCCAGCTTGTAAGCCAAATTTACTGTCATTGACCATTGCTATGGCCTCACTCCAGGTAGAGAATTTCTGAAGTACCGCTGCCGGGCCAAAGGCTTCCTCGACACAAAGATCCTGATCCAGCGGGACATCTTCCATCAGTGTAGCGTCCAACATCGCCCCTTCTCGAGTGCCTCCGCAAAGAATTTTTCCCCCTGCCGCTGCCGCAGCGTCAATCCAACCCTGGAGACGGGCCGCTTCACTCTCGGAAATCATCGGTCCAATAAACGTGTTGCGATCCTTCGGATCACCCTTGACTAAGGTTGCGGTTTTGGCCACCAACTTAGCCTTCAGCTCCTCATAAATCGCTTCATGAATCATGATGCGCTGCACGCCAATACAAGACTGACCAGATTGATAAAAAGCACCAAAAATAATTCGATTAACGGCATCGTCTAAATCTTTGGTATCGTCATCGACGACCACCGCCGCGTTACCGCCGAGCTCAAGGACCACCTTCTTTTTGCCGCACCGAGCCTTTAGATCCCAACCAACGCCTGGCGATCCGGTGAAGGACAGTAACTTCAACCGATCGTCGACGGTAAATAAATCCGCACCATCGCGGGAACACGCAAGAATCGAAAACGCGCCCGCTGGCAGGTCGGTTTCAGCCAAGATCTCACCCATAATGATGGCTCCCAAAGGGGTGCGAGATGCGGGTTTCATAACGAAGGGACAACCCACGGCAATGGCAGGCGCAATTTTGTGAGCAGCCAAATTTAGAGGAAAGTTAAAGGGCGAAATAAAGGAGCAAGGACCAATGGGCACCCGTTTCCACATCCCTTGGTAACCTTTCGCCCTGGGTGATATATCCAATGCTTGCAGTTCCCCATGCATCCGAGTTGATTCTTCAGCCGCAATTTGGAAAGTGTCGATTAAGCGAGTGACTTCCCCTTCGGCATCATTGATGGGCTTCCCTGCCTCAACACAAAGGGCATGCGCGAGTTCATCAAACCGCTCTTTAAAGCGGCTTACGCAATGCTCAAGTACAGCCTTCTTTTCGTAGGAAGCCATTTTTGCCATGGGTTCAGCTGCGCGGACTGCCCCCGCGATCCCTTCATCGATGGCCTTGGCATCGGCCAGCGCACACCGAGTCGCCACCTCCCCCGTGTACTTATCTGTCACAACAAGGTTTTCATTGGCGTAGACTGCTTGGTTGTTTAAGTAGTAGGGGTAACTTTCCTTTAGCAGGGACATGGCCGCACTCCTCTCAGGCTAACGGGTCAACAACGAATTTGAACCCACATTGAGCAACGCAGCGATCAGCACCCTTCAGGTTCATCCCTGCGCCAGTTTTTCTTCGATCACTAAATTGCTGCTGACTGCTTCTTAATTTCAACGTTTAGAATCCGATCATTATCAACATAATCCACAGGGCAATCGATCAAGTGCACGCCTGGGGTAGATAGCGCCGTCTGTAAGATGCCCGGCAGCGCGCCGGCAGAGTCAACCCTATGCCCTATACCGCCATAGGCTTCCACATACTTCACAAAATCAGGATTGCCGTACTCCAATCCCCAATCGTTAAAGCCCATGTTGGCCTGCTTCCAGCGGATCATGCCATAGGAGCTGTCATTCAATATGAGAACCGCCAGGTTCATTTTTTCGCGCACCGCTGTCTCGAGTTCTTGAGAATTCATCATGAAGCCTCCATCACCACAAATGGCAAGCACTTTCCGATCGGGGTAAACCATGTGCGCGGCCATCGCCGACGGCAGACCGGCCCCCATCGTGGCCAAGGCGTTGTCGAGTAAAACGGTGTTCGGTTGGTGGGCTCGATAGTTGCGCGCAAACCAAATTTTGTAGACGCCATTATCTAAGCAGATCATGCCGTCATCAGGCATGGCATCTCGAACCAATTTAACGATGTGCTGTGGGTAACAGGGAAAGCGCGCATCATCCGAACCCTCAGTGATGTTGGCATCATGATGGTCCCGAACCGTCATCATGCGAGAAAAATCCCACCCCGCTTCGGCGCTTGTCTTTACGCCATTTTTCATTTGCCAAATGGCATTACCCACATCGCCTATGACTTCGACCTGTGGGAAGTAAACAGGATCCACTTCTGCTGTGTTGTAGGAAATATGAATCACTTCCGTACCGCCACGCTGCATAAAAAACGGGGGCTTCTCGATGACATCATGACCAATATTCAAGATAAGGTCCGCCGCCTCGATTGCACGATGAACAAAATCTCCTGCAGACAGCGCCGCACAACCCATGAATAAGGGATGGCGTTCATCAACAACCCCTTTACCGAGTTGCGTTGTGACAAACGGAATCCCTGTCTTATCAATGAATTCGGTTAACATTTTTGAGGTCATTTTGCGGTTGCCACCCGCCCCAATAATGATAATGGGTGATTTCGCTTGGTGTAGTTTTTCTAAAGCTTTATCGATGGATTTCGCTTCCGCAATCGGCCGACGGACCGCTGACGGCGGAATTGGCCGCTCCTCCGTTTGCTCGTCAGCAATATCCTCAGGGAGTTCAATGTGGACGGCTCCAGGCTTCTCTTCCTCTGCAATGCGATAGGCCTCTCGAATACGGGATGGGATGTTATCCCCGGCGACCAAAGACACCGCATACTTGGTGATCGGTTTCATCATCTCAACCACATCGAGGATCTGAAATCGGCCCTGCTTAGATTTTTTTACGGGCTTTTGACCGGTGACCATCATCATCGGCATTCCCCCGAGCTGAGCGTAAGCGGCGGCGGTGGTAAAGTTGGTCGCACCCGGCCCAAGGGTCGAGACACACACGCCCGTCTTACCCGTCAGCCGACCATAGACAGAGGCCATAAAACCGGCCCCTTGTTCGTGACGGGTTAAAATTAGTTTGATTTTTTGAGACCGGCTCAGGCTATCAAGGAAGTCGAGATTTTCTTCACCAGGAATCCCAAATACGTATTCACAGCCTTCTGCTTCAAGACATTCGATAAATAAATCCGATGCTTTTGTCATCGCCCAGTTCCTTTTTTATGTAATAGGGTTAGCTCCACCTTAGCGAAAAGCCCATGAGTTTTGTAACCATTTAGTGATCAGAGGCCCCCTGCCTTCCGCTAAAAAGCATCGAAACACCCCACCTGGGCTGTCATTGAAATACTCGGTTAACGGGCTCTACTCGGCGGACACAGCCATCAGCCTGCCTCAATCACTATCGCAAAAAACTTTCACTGTGCGAGATCAGCCACTCAAACTCGCGCAAAGGCGTCTAAAAACTCGCTATTTTGGTGATTAAGGGCCTCCCCTTTGTTGGTATTTGTTCGCTGCGCCTCATCCCGTGCCTCTTGACCGGAGGCAAACAGGCTCCTTTGGCGTCTACCACCCTGTCGGCCGCTACGTTGCCTACTGTCCCATCGCCCGAATCCAGATTGGTGAACCCCAAGCCATTTCAGTCGCGGTAGTCGGCGCATCCGATGGCGGTTGTCGACCTAATCTCAAGCTGTCATAGGTCGTCCAACGACAGGTTGGATTCTGCACCACCCGCACATAATAGAAGGCATCTTGGGTTGCATCGTAACTCGGGTCAGTCCACAAGGTCTTGAGTTCCGCCGCGCCTGCTGAAACGTCCCAACTGCAGTCCGTCAGGTCGACTCGGGCATTATAGGGCAGGCATTTGCCCGTTGTGGTATCAAGCCCCGATCCGGCACAAGCAACGTCATAAACAGCCTCCCGACGCTCGTCGTTTTCTATCCAACCTTTGACAACCTGGATCCGAGAAAGAGGCGCATTATCGGGGTCTTTAAGCGCCCATACAAAAATCGATAACGGTCCTTCCTCAGCCGCAAGCGAACCGCCCATTGGCACGCCATTGGCGTAAGCTGCAGTAAGGTCGCCGGTGTCAGCAAGATCCGGCGGGAGCCGATAGCCGGCAAAGGCACGCAGCTTAATTCTGGTGCCACTGGTGGCGTAGACCTCTTTTCTTTTCATGGCATCGAATAAAGCTTCGCGAGTATTTTCCGGTGCCCAAACAGCGGCTAGCCCGCCGGGGTTGTTATTTCTGATGCCGGTTACATTGCTGACATTCATCCGCTGCTTTGCGGGTGAGGAGGTGAAGGTCGTGGTGCCCCGGAAGTCCCACTCCTCGGTGTCACCGGGGTTAGAATTGTGGGTATCGGTTGCTCCAATAAGACCGAACTGCAACGGGTTAAAGCCCATTTCATCTTCCAACGTCAGGCCTTTCTTCAACCCATCTCGGACCATTGACGTTGGATAAATACAGGAGGTCGTCTGCCCCGCTTCACAAAGCGGCAAAAACTGTTCAAAGCCACACTCCTCGTCACCCGCGCCGAGAGCAACGGAGCACTCCGAGTTGCCTTTGATCTGAATCATTTCCACCAACGGTTCAAATTTTTTCCTGAGGGCCCAATCGGATGCGGTGTAAGGCACCCCATCAATGGTCTCACTCGCAAAAGCCAACCCCCAGCTCTTGTTGGGGTTGTGGGGGATGGTGAGAAACTCGCAATCTTCCTGGCAACCAGCATCAAGCTGCTTCCAGAGATCGATTTCTGAGGCTGCATCGACTGCGGAAACGGCGTATTTTGGCGTATTTTCAGAGCGGAATATCACATTGCGATGATGTTTACCCCGATCGGGTAAAGCCGGCGAATACTCATAACCCACAAACGTCGTAAATCTGCCCGGATCGTTGTGTCGTTCCGCCGCTTCCTTGACCGATTGCCAGGTGCTGGCAGCGAACTTCCGTTCTTTGCCGGGATCCCCCCCAAAAACCTCAAGTTTTCTCACCACCGGCCGCTGCTCCGCTCGACCCCGCATTTCCAGAAAACCTAAAATGGTCGGATATTGAAGACTGGCGCAGGCCTTTTGACCCGCTTCGCTTAACTGCCCGGCCGCGCAGGCTTCAACGCGTCCGAAGGCCTCTGCGTGGTCGGTCAGTGCGACAAAATCGAGGGGACGGGTTAACTCGACCCGCTCTCCGGTTCGTAACGTTAACTCATCTCCTTTGGCAAACCGGTAAGCGGCATCCATGTCTAACCGATTCCCAAACAGGTAAGCATCCGCAGAAATGCTCGTATGGACATGAAGATCCCCAAAGTACACGTTATTGAGCTGGCTGGGTGGTTGCGGCGATGACGACTTTGTCGGTGGTTTGTAGAAAGCGGCTTCGTTTTGTTTTTCCGCGGCTTCTCGGATCGCTGCAATTTCTTCCTCGCTAGCGGGCAATTGAAGCGAGTTCCAAATCTTAGATAAACGATACCCTCCAACCACGACAACCACAGCGATTAGTAGCCCGACCCAGATTTTCCAATTCACGGGAATTCCTTTTAACAAAAAGTCAATTTGAGTTAGCATTATGTTAATTCATTTAAGTAATGGCAACCCAAATCTAACGGCCAGCGAAAGGTGCTGGTCCTAAGGAAACTGTTCTAAGGAGCCTCATGACGATCCCCCAGTCTGAACCCAAGCAGAAGCGAAATCGAGCCGAGACCGAGCAAAGGCTGATCGATGTTGCTCTCGAAATGATCCAGAAGAACGGCGTGCTCGGGGGCCTCAATTTGCGAGAGGTTGCTGCCGCCGCTGGGGTAAACCGAGGCAACATTTACCATTACTTTGGCTCCCGACAGGAACTCTTGCGCGGAGCCATCAACCGTCAATTTCAAAGGGTGCTACGGTCCTTGTCGGTCGCGAGGCAACGCAAGCCCTTTGCTCAACGTCGCCTTGAGGCTTTTCGTCAGAAGGAATCCAGTAATGACAGCCAGTTGCGCGCACTACTTGTGCTCGATGGCGACAGTTCGGTTGATCCCATGCCTCGATTCGAATCACAGCTCAGTGAGTTGCGGCAAGCCGTCATCGATGGCGACGTTCACCCGGACCATGACCTTGAGGCGCTACAGGTCGCACTATCGGCGGCGCTTCGGGGGTATCGAATCTTTCGTGCACCTTATGCGCGACGGATGGGCATTAAAGTCACAGAGCTCGATCACCGAATCACCCGTGCCATCGGTTTCTGGCTTGAAGCGCTTCCCGAAGCACCAAAAGCGCCTGCATCCCAACAACCCGAATCAACGAATCTCAGGGGCGTTACTGCAAACCCGAAATAGGATCTCAAATGAAGCAACCCAATATCCTCTTCATCTACGCAGACCAGCACCGTGCCGACGTTATCGGCTGCGCTGGTAACCCACGAGTTCATACACCGAACCTCGATCGCTTGGCCAAGGAAGGCGCTCGCTTTACTCAAGCCTGGACTGAAAGCCCGATCTGTCAACCGGCGAGGGCGTCATTGCTTACCGGTCAATATCCTCACCAACACGGCATCGTCGGTAACTTTACCGGCGAATGTGACCCAGAATGGGAAACCTACACAAAGCATTTGCAACAAGCTGGGTATACCACGGCTGTTATCGGTAAAACACACTACTCAAATTGGCCAATGGGTAAGGCAAAAGAGCCCGCGCCGAGTGAAACCTGGTTGAAAAGCTTTGGCTACGATTATGTTGTTGAGGAATTTGACCGTTATGTTCACGTTAATTTCGAAACACCCTACACCAAATTTGTCCTGCCGCGCGGTGACCTCGCTGCCTACCGACAAACCCTGTCCGATCGCTTCAGAATCGGCGACCGGCACTGGGAAGCCGTTACTAGCCCACTGCCTCAGGCGTTAGACTTAACCAGTTTCCTAGCCGATGAAGCCGCTCAATGGCTGACTGCGCAGCCAACTGATCAGCCATGGTTTCTTAACCTAGCATTCGTTCAACCCCACGTGCCCCTCATGGCAGACCCTGAATGGGCCGCGCACTACGCGCATACTTTCATACCTCGAAGTGATACGACCGTGCCCGAACCTAAAAGCGAGCAATGGGCTGAACATCTTAAAATCCTTCAAAAACATTCCCATAGTAAACTGCTCACTGACGACTTTGTGCAAGCAGGTGCGCGGCAGTACTACGCCATGATCTCTCTGATCGATCAGAAGGTCGGGGCGCTCATTGCGCAGCTCGAGGCCCAAGGTGCACTCGAGGATACTTTGATCATCTACGCCTCAGATCATGGCGAAATGCTGGGTGACCATGGCCTTATGGCTAAAATGTGTTTCTATCAAGGGTCGGTTCGGGTACCCATGATTATCCGCCCACCCGGCGGATGCGGGGGTACGACCTATACGGCTCCGGTGCAAGCATTTGACCTGGTTGCAACAATGCTCGAGGCAGCCAATGCAGCACCTTTGAGCAAGTCACCCGCTCGATCGCTGCTACCGGTGTTGACGGATCAAACGCACAAGGTGCGTGAGCTGGCGCACAGCACGATCCGGATGCGTCCCGGTTTGCCCACCTGGGTGGGCGTCTCGGATGGCGAGTTGAGATTGACCTATGATAAGGACAGCGGTGAGTGTGTGGAGGTGTTTAATCTCAAGACTGACCCCTTAGAGAATCACAATTTGACAGGCCTTGTAACCTATCAAGATAGAGCCAATGCCTTGCTTGAGGCCAGCCAAAAAGTGCTTAGCTGAGATAGACTGGAGGTCTAACGCCCTCCCTGTCTGTCCTGGTCGCGTTAAGCTCGATCTATCCTTCGAATAAGTGCTTCGATCCATCATTAGAACACCGGGGTTAATCATCAAGGATTTCACTTGGGCAAACTCGGTGCTCTGCTTATGCCCGCCCTATCACGCTGACGTTCTGATGATTTCCCCTTTGCAAATTTGACCGGGTAGAGGTTGGCGACTCGGATCTGGCGGGTCCTAGTCATGGTCTAAGGCCCTGTGTTTTCTATTGAGCAGTGGTTTACACTTTGACGAAGGGTGGTCATGAGGCGACGGAAAAAACCATGTCGTTACGACAGCGGTACTTACAACTTGCGCTGATCAGTCTCGCCGGTGGCGCGATCTATCCACTGGTCTACCTGCGACAGAATTTTGAGCTCAGTCTGTTAGAGGCCTTGGGCATCAGCGCCGCTGAGCTACAATCATGCTATGCCCTGCTAGGCACATTGTTTGTGGTAACTTACCTGCCGAGCGGTTGGCTCGCAGACCGCTTTCGGCTTCGCCATCTCATTGCAGGCTCGTTGGTTGCAACCGGGTTGATCGGATGCTGGTTTGCCACCTTTCCGCCCTTAGAGAGCCTTCGTGTGATTTTCATTGGGTGGGGCTTAACCTCCGGATTAACGTTTTGGGCGGCGATGATCAAAGCCGTCACACTCATTGCGCCGCTTTCCGCTCAGGGTCGATTCTTTGGCTGGCTTGAAGGCGGAAGAGGAGCGGTAGAAGCGTCCCTCGCCTCACTGGCCGTTGCACTCTTCGCATTACTCGTATCAAGTTCTCAAGTGGCAAGTGGTACATCGCTGCAAATCGTTATTTTGTTTTACTCGGGATTCTCCATCGCCGTTGCCTGGCCCGTATTGATCGGCTTGAACGATGATCACGACCCCACCCTCTCGGCCGGGCAAGAGAGCTCTCCGTCCCGCGGGCTTATCGCTGACCTCGGCCTGCTGGCGCGCAATCCGAACCTCTGGCTCGCTGGCCTTGTGATGTTGTCGGGTTATCAACTGTTTTGGACAACCTATAGTTTCTCTGCGTTTATCCAAATTGGTCTCGGTCTTTCGGCCGTCAGCGCTGGGGTCATTACGGTGGGCAGGCTTTGGATGCGACCGATTGGCGCTGTCATCGCTGGGTATCTGAGTGATTGGAGCAGTCGCCAACTGGTCCTGGCAGGACTCCTACTTCTGGGGGCGCTGTTGCTGCTGGTATTGGGAGGGTTCGGTATTTCCTGGTCGGGCATGCAGGTCACAGGACTGGTCCTCCTGATTGGCTTGATCACTTACGGCGCCCGAGGCGTCTTTTGGGCAACGCTGGCGGATTGCGATGTACCCAACCGCGTGAAAGGGCTTGCGATCGGAAGTCTCAGTTTGATTTGCTACGCCCCAGATGTTGTGCAGCCATTGATTGAGGCAAGACTTCTCGGTGATGCGCCGCAGGTAGCCGGTTATCAGACCTATTATCGTTGGGCAGCTCTGGTGGCCTTAATGGGCACGGGCGTAGCGCTCTGGCTGCATCTAAGGATTCGTAACGAGCCAAGAAAGCCAAAAAAAGAGGCTTAAGCCGAAAGCGAGCCCGTTTCATCGCCGTTGATTAAAGCCTGTCCCCGCCCTCTCACCATACAACCGAGCGTCAGGCTTTGGTCTCTGCCGCCACGCAGCGCAGGTCTTAAAGATGAGCGTCTCAGAGCCAAACCGTGAAAGAACTGGCACTAGGAAGTGCAAGATTGGGTGGTTATCCGTCGCTCATCGATCGATAACAAGGCGGTAATCAGGGGGGATACCAAACTCCCAGCATCACCGATTAACGTAGGCATCAGTTGCCGATTCGCGTCGGATAAACGTTGGATCGGTCGAGAAGGTTTCTTCTACCCAGGCCAGAGCCCCTGCCCGATCAAGATCGATATCCCAAGGTTTGCCATGGGGCTGGGCCACATGCCAGGGTGTATCCCAGAAGACTTCTACCCCATTCCCTTCAGGGTCAGCGAAATAAACTGAAAGTGCATTACCGTGACTCAAGGGGAAAGGCTTTGAGCCTTCCCAAGCCATTAACCTATGATGGATTGCTTGCACATCTTCAAACTCTGCCAACCTGAAAGCGAAGTGATTGAGCGCGCCCCCTCCCGCCTCATCATTGCGCGATGCCACCATCGCCAACTGGTGGTGTTCATCAGCATCCGTGCTGAGAAAGACAATTTCGGGCCCGCCAGGCACGATAGGACCTCGATCGCTGATGACAAAACCAAGCACCTGACGATAGAAATCCAACATCTTCTCTAGGTTACGAACATTGATGACGGCATGGGACCATTTCACTTTCATGTTCAGCTCCTTTTCATCACTGACTGTTATACCGTAGATTACGTTTTACTCGCCCTTTCCCAAAAGACGAAACAAGGATGCTCCAATCATTTGGGTTTGCCAACGCCTCGTTAGTGACTTTGAAAAGTCACCTTCAACGGACCAAAATTTAGAGACAATGCGTGAATGAAAGTGGCGGTCGACATTCACACCGGCGCGGCTGCGTGCAACCGGATGGCGGATCATTGACAGGGTCAGTGAGCTTTTGAACTTTCGTTAGCTTCTATCCCACTAGGGAAAACGGACACTCGTGAGCGTCTCCGACACCAAGAATAGGCGCTTGGCGCCCTCCACGTCATAGGCCCAAGGTGCATGGCCATTTCTGGGATCTTCCGATGTTACCGGTTTTGCAATCTGACAGTCCGCCAGGTATGACCCACCATGCTGCGTCAGTTCAGGTGCTGTCGCCGCCCAAACCGAGGTCGCGGCGCCTTGCTCAACCGTTTTCTCCTCAACCCCATCACGCTTGATCGCCTCTCTCATGGTATCGAACAGCGTTTGCGGTAGGTGCCGCATAAGGTCCGTTTCGATCACACCAGGGTGAACGGAAAACGCCAACAAGCGGTCTGAATATCGTCGATGCAGCTCAAGCGCGAACCAGGCGTTCGCGGTTTTCGACTGAGCATAAGCAAGGCTTGGGTCATAGTCGCGGGACTCCCAATTAAGGTCGTCAAGGTCGACGGAGCCGCGCAGATGCGCACCAGAGCTCAGCGTGATGACCCGACCACACTCCGCAATAATCGGCATAAGGCCTGCTGTTAATGCGAAGTGCCCTAGATGGTTGGTACCGAACTGCATCTCAAATCCATCCGCAGTTTTGCCCTCTGGCGTCATCATGACTCCAGCATTATTAATAAGGAGGTCAATCCGGCGGCCTACCGCGACCATGTCGGATGCAGTGCCTCTGATGCTCGACAGACACGCCAGATCGATGAGCTTGCCGTCGAACAGCGCTTCCGGCACTTCCTTGCGAAGGGTTTCAAGGGCCGCTTCGATTTTTTCTGAGCTTCGACCCGTGATCGTTACCGATGCACCGACCGACGCTAAGGCTCTCGCCGTTTCAATGCCCAATCCACCCGTTGCACCGGTAATGATCGCGTGTTTGCCATCGAGCCGAATCCCTTCGAGTACTTCATTGGTGGTTGATACCTTACTTAACGTCATGTCAGTTAGCCCTCTTTAATGGCTCGGTTGATAAGACGAGACGCACAAGCGGAATGGGTCGTTCGGTCAGAGCCTGATATTGGTCGTAGCGGCCGNCGTTTCGATCATTATGTTCTNTCCAAAGTCGGTCATAATCGGNATGACCTTTTTCAAGNACCTCCGCCCTAGCAGCAAAGCGATTGCGGTCAAGTTGGTACTCAACTGTCGAATCCGTTTGGAGGTTTAATANCCAGGCTGGCGGTTTTGAGTCNCCCGCCTTAGACGCCACGACCACTTTGCTGCTGNCGTCATCGATGTANATCAAAGCCGTTGTTCGTATCTCTCCGCTCCTGCGCCCTTTTGTNCGAAGCAACAGGGTAGGNACTCCGAGCAGTTTGTGACCCAGTCGACCGTCCGTTGTCTCATAGATCGTCTGGTGAATTTTCAATATCGCTGAAAAGATACTCATGGGTAAAATCCTTGCAAGTTGATCATCTACGGTTGGCCTGCTGTTCAACGGGACCNGTGNCCCNNGAACGACATNNAGGGTCTCTACGCTGTTGGCTAGCCCTAGGCNGCTCCTTGAGTAACNCTCGCCTCTACTTTCGCTGCNGTTGCNTTTGCGTCAGCTATCTCGTCACGTCNNGCNGCTTACTNTGGCCNGCTACACCCGCTGTNCTTNNAGCNGCNGNNAACCTNTTCATTGNNCTTAATTATACGAGACGGTTCGTCTTATNTAAAGGTGAACACTTCNCNNNTCGATGAGCCAANCTGACAANTNTTCAGTCTAAGCTTTGCGANACNAATCTTTTAATATAGGGCTGAGTGACCTTTTCAAANCGAATCAGAACCTTGTACCAAACCGCTCCATAGAGTGTGTCGATCAGTAGGTCCGTATCGGTGTCTTTCGGAAATTGATTTTCTCGTTGGGCCTGCACNAANGCGTCTTTGATCAATTTAATTCGTGGTGCATAAACCGCTTCTTCCATGCGCCGATAAAGCTGCGGATCTCGGTGCGCTTCGGCAAGCACACAGATGGCCGCTTGCCGGCAATCTGTGCGGCTTAACACTTTGCCAAAAGAGAGCAACGATGATTCTAGAAAATCGCGCACGGGCATCTTGCCAGCATAGGGCGCTAAAGGCGGCAGTAAGCGATCACGCCAGACTTCGAGCACCAGNTCTGCACGCGATGGCCACCACCTATAAATGGTCTGCTTGCCAACACCCGCCTCGCTGGCCACTTTCTCAATCGAGAAATCGACATAGCCGTTTGATCCAAGCAACTTTAGCGTCGCATCGACAATCGCTTTNTGCGAGCGCGGGTTGCGCCGGTTNNTATTAGGTTCGGACGACATGGCTTGGCAACACTTTCGGGTTAACNCNCTTTTATCTCGATTTATAGTCGTAAATAATGCCACGNTCTACATACGGCATCGTCATTTCNGAGGAAATCTTTTTGTGCGTCGGATCAACACTGTAGGCACTCAAGNCNGCTTCGTCCTTAAAGATCATGGTAAAGGCAATACTGAAGCTATCATCCACNACCGCGCGATCACTCATCACCGCNGTGCCNACCATGACCTTTTCAACCATCGGCAGCGCTTCAAGGCTCTTGATGGATTCAATAATTGCATCGACTTTCTGNTNCGGNGTGCCCGGTTTTAGCCAGAAGACGACCGTATGATAAACGCCGGNTGAGACCGCCATCACCGAGGGAATGGCTAAAGCCGATGATAACAACACCGNGAGGGCCANTAGTNTTAATGGNGACTGCTTTGNCGNCTTCATTTNATCACTCCTATNACAANGTTGTGNGTNACGANTCTATCAAGAGAGGGAATTTACGCCCTCNANTTGGCAGTAATGTCGTCAAACGCTATGGGAAGTTTTACTGCGCGAAAATCACATGCGTTGCGAATGGCGTTGGCAATCGCCGGNGGGCCTGCTATCANNGCGACTTCTCCCGCTCCGGCTGGCGGAATAGCCGGTTGNTCAATAATTTCGATATCAAGGCTAGGCATATCCNTCATACGAGGNATCTNATAGTCNTTGAAATTTGAGCTTTGAATGGCGTTGTCTGCAACTTCAAATCGTTCTAACAGCGCCATACCGATACTCCANACCAGATTACTCTCTATTTGCGCNCGTAATTGCCCGGGATTNACTGCCAACCCGACNTCTTGCGCGCAACACATGTGCAGCACCCTAATCNTCTGAGTTTCTNCATCAATGTGAACATCNGCACTGANNGCGACATNGCAGCGACCNTCAAAAATCCCNCCCGCAAACCCGCGACCATAATTGTNGCCCTNAGGNAGCNGACTTTTGGTNCTCATCTNACTGACNCGNTCGAAGCAGGCCTGCAGCCTCGGGTGNGCACCTTTCATCTGCGCTAGCCTNTATTGAAGCGAATCCTCACCGCGCTGGATCGCCAACTCATCCATCGCTGACTCGATCGCAAAAACCGCCGGCGCTCCGTTGAGTGATCGCCAGACCCCTAGGTCAATCGGGAGATCAACATCTGTACACTCCACCCTTTGGTGAGGTGCTGCATAAGGAGCGATTGCTCCTTTCACCACACCCATATCGGTTCCCAACCGCATCATCGGCAATAACCAACCTGCCATCCGCTCTCTTGCGAGAGCCACATGGCCAGACACGTAGCCGTACCACCAGTCCGATAGGTTTCCTTCGTCATCTACCGCGATGCGCAATCGATGCGTTGAGGCGGGTCGACAACGACTGGCGGTGAACTCATCCTGACGCGTCCACTGTACTTTAACGGGACGTTTGACCGCTCGCGCTAAACGGACTGCATCTCTCTCCACTTCATAATATTCGCGACCGCCAAAGCCTCCGCCTAGCCGTTGGGGATACACAACAACATCGTCCTGCGACAACCCTGTATCCACCGCTGCGGCTCGTTTGATGGCCCATGGATCTTGGGTACCCGTCCAGATTTCTAACCCATGCGCTGTTGTCGATTCATTGAATCGAGCTATTGCCGCGCGCGCTTCTTGCTGGGCGTGAGTCTGCACCTGCACTTCAAAACGTAAGTCGATATCCCAGTCAACCGTGTCGCGGTGCGCCTCGTCTTGCAAAACATGCTCAAGGTCGCCATCCATCATTTCAGCGTCAACATCGATCAAGCTGTCGATTGCTAGCTGGCTGATCGGCTGATCGAGGTTCCAGGTTACCTTGATTTGTGCCATAGCAGCGTCCACCGCACTGGGCGTTTTGCAGACCACACCGACGAAGTCACCTTCGTGAACCAGCTTGACCAACCCTCGGGTTTGGATAACGCCCTGCGTATCAAGGGATCTGATGTGAGCATTGCGGACCGGTGGCTGCACCCCCCTGCCATACAGGACGCCTTCTACTTGCACGTCGGCGGCATACACCGGAGCACCCGTAACCAAGGCCTGAATATCCAAGGGGCGGACACTGTGTCCAATTTGTTTCTTCTGGCGGCTGGGATCAAACGTGTATAGTGGGGGCGGTGATTTGGTGTCGTCGAATTCGATGACAACACCCGTCCCGCTTACCAATTCGCAATAGCCTACTTTGCGGCCGTTTGCTGTTCGAAAACCGCCTAGGTCGTCCAGAATATTGGCTAGAGAATCACCTAACATGGCCGCAGCACGAGCCCTCAGGCTTTCACGCAGGGTCGCAGCCGCCAAAGCAACCGGCCGAGAAAAGGCAGTTAGCGACATACTCGCTGCAGTTACCGCAAGGGGGGGTACATCGCTGGTGGTTGGGCGTTCGCCAATGATGTCTGCGACCAAAATATTCAATTCTTCCGCGACGATCTGGGCGAGCCCAGTGTTAGCATTCTGCCCCATATCCTGCCTGGGGAGGTACATGTGACAGGCGCCACTCGGTCGTATTTGGATCCAGGCAGCGCCGGATCTTTCATCCGGGAAGATGATGGTCGGTGCTGACGCGGCAGCACGAATGCCCAAGTTGTAAAGAACCGTCAGACCACCGGCAACACAACCGGAAGCTACCAGAAACTTACGGCGCGTCATCTGAACCATCAGATTTCTCGACTCATGAATAACGCAGCTCTTTTGATGGACTTCCTGATTCGGTCATAGGTGCCGCAACGACACAAAACACCACTCATGGCACGATTGATATCGTCGTCGGTGGGCGTTTTATTTTCTTTCAGGAGCGCCAATGCCTTCATAATCTGCCCCGATTGGCAGTAGCCACATTGCGGTACATTCTCGTCGATCCAAACCTGTTGCAATGGGTGTAAGGTCCCATCCTTAGCGACTAAACCCTCGATGGTTAAAACCGCTTTATCAGCTACCGCTGCTACCGGCATGAGGCAGCTGTTGGTTGGCACCCCATCAACATGCACCAAACAGGCACCACATTCTCCGATACCACAACTGAAACGTGACCCGGTTAAACCCAGCTGCTCCCGCAGCACTGTAAGCAAGCTTTCGTCACGCCACTCAGTTGCCACCTGACGCTCAACGCCATTTACGTTCAGTTTCATCACAGATTAACCCTACAGCATTGGCATCCATACTAAACGAGACGATACGTATTGTATAGGAAGAGCAATCCTAGCCAACGCATCAGCACCTCAGCGAGATGCATCAAAATACTGAATCTATAATCCGGGGTGTTAATGATTTTCAGGACGTTCGCCTGAGATGCTGCCTCAACTCAATCAACAGCTAAACCGGTGCATCCGCTCTTGACTCTGCGCCAATGTCCGTAGCAGCGCATCCCTGTGAGCCGCGAAACGCTTGCACAAAATTGTGCTGCATTCACACAGAGATTCAG
>NZGC01000076.1 GCA_002689445.1 Gammaproteobacteria bacterium | reverse complement strand
ATTATTGGTTCGGAATGGCTATTTGCGATCTCTTGTGGCTATTTCGGTCGCCAATCTTTTATTGCCATCCTTGTTACTACTAAATCACTATTACTGCCATCCTTGGTTGCTATGTTGCTATGTTGCTATCAGCTGTATTACCAGCTGTGGAAGCCGTTTAGTTGTCAGCCAGTCCATTCTCTCCACGCCAATCCATTCCCTCCACGCCATTTCATTCTCTCCACGCCAATTCGTGGTTGCGAGCATAGGATCGAGCAGTAATTTTGCCAAGTGGCTGCCCGGATCGGCTGACGGTGCCCTATTAGTTAGCTCCGCGCTCGCAGATGCGGCTTTCGTTTGTGCCGCAATCACCCCAGGTTCGGGCCTCGCCTGCGCGCCGTCACCGATGGGTTAGGACTCTTTTAGGGTGCCTTATTGACTCCCTTTTAAGGAGGTTTTTGCACCGAAGAGGCGATGAGGTGTGCGCTTAATATCCCAGATATTGTGCTACATGGTTCTGGGAAGCACAAGATATAGTTGTGCTTCAGGAGGTTAAAAAAATGGAGATATGATGAAAAAAAGGGTCAGGTCTTGCAAAATTTAACCATAATCAAGCTGGTCTTTACAGCAAAGGCCGTTTCGCGGGAGACTGCGGATCAACAGGAGCTCTCAACAATAGGCAAATCATGACAGAACTGAGCCAAAAGGTAGTCATCGTGACAGGCGGTGGTAGCGGGATTGGTGCGGCGACGGCAGAAGCTTTGGCCGAACGCGGTGCACGCGTGATGGTCACTGACATCAATTCGCAGGCTGCTGAGCAGACCGCTCATGTGATTGCTCAACGAGGACAGCAAGCCGAGGCCATGCAGCAAGATGTCTGTGACAACGCGGTTTGGGATCAGGTGTTTGCAAAGACCAATAAGGCCTTTGGGACTGTTAACACTTTGGTAAACAACGCGGGTGTGAGCGGAGCCGGGAAAGATCGCTTCGAAGAACCGGAAGGACTTGAAGCGTGGCGCCAGATCATGGCGATTAATCTTGACGCAGTGAACATGGGGTGTCGTCGCGCCATAACCGAGATGAAAGCCCATGGCGGCTCCATTGTGAATATCTCGTCGGTGATGGGCATCGTTGGTGGTGCGGGTCCGGCATATAATGCCAGCAAGGGAGGAGTGCGCTTACTCACTAAATCGATTGCGAGTTATTGTGGCCGGATGGGTTATCCTATTCGGTGCAACTCAGTACATCCGGGTTACATATGGACGCCGATGGTTCGCCAGATTGCTGAGGTCCACGAAGAGGTCGAGACAGAACAAGAGCTCAAAGAAATGCTACTGCTGCAACATCCGATTGGCCGCCTTGGTGATCCTGAGGATATTGCAAATGGCGTGCGTTTTTTGGTGTCCGATGACTCGAGTTTTATGACGGGCAGTGAATTGGTCATCGATGGTGGATACACCAGCGTATAGCGCAATTGCCTAACGTCGGAGGTTACACCAAGCTTCGCCGGGTGGGCGTCTTGGCAGACGAAGCGGCCGGATGGGACACGCGTCTCATAGCTCGGCAACTTGACCTGCGGGGATACTGGAGATCGATATTCAAGGAATATCGTCAGTTTGAATGGTTAATGGAGAATGTTTTATGCACTTATCGCAAATCGCCGAGCAAATGCCCGATAAACCCGCTTATATCATGGCGGCGAGCGGGCAACAGTATACGTATCGAGAATTGGAGGCGGGCAGCAATCAGCTTGCCCACCTTTTTCGCTCGCTTGGCCTAAAGCGAGGGGATCACATCGCGATTTTATTGGGAAATCACTCCCTATTTCTGCAAATTTGTGTTGCTGCTCAACGAGCGGGCCTGTACTACACAGCCATTAGCTATCGACTGCAGTCCGAAGAGGTTGAGTATATCGTCAACGATTGCGGAGCCCGAGTCTTTATCACTTCCGTCGACAGACGATCAGTGGTTGAGCCAATTTTGGAAAAGTTAGTCAATTTAGATCAACTGTTTTCGCTAGATGGCGAAATTGCTGGCTTTGAATCCCTTGAAAATGCCATGCAGGAGCAGCCAACTACGCAAATCAATGATGAAAGTATTGGCACATCAATGCTGTATTCCTCAGGGACAACAGGCAGGCCGAAGGGCGTGTTTCGAGAACTCCCCGAGGGGGTGTGGGGTGAAGAAGATGCTGGTGCAATGTTCAGAGCGCTTTACGGCGCCACAGCAGACAGTATCTACCTAACGCCCGCACCGCTTTACCATGCGGCGCCGCTGACCTTTACGATGGCGTTTCTCTTGGGGGGCATGACCTGCGTTGTCATGGAGCACTTTGAGGCAGAAGCAGCATTGGCGACGATCCAAAACTATAAGATAACCCATAGCCAATGGGTGCCGACGATGTTCATACGGATGTTAAAACTCGAGGATGCAGATCGACTCAAATACGACGTATCGTCATTGCGTTGTGCCATTCACGCCGCAGCGCCCTGTCCGATTCCCGTTAAGGAGCAGATGATCGATTGGTGGGGCCCCATCATTTATGAATACTATGCAGGCTCTGAAGGCAATGGTTTTGTTGCCATCAATTCTGAAGAATGGCTATCGCACAAGGGTTCAGTGGGTCGCGGGCTAACCGCAGCCCTGCATATCTGTGACGAAGCGGGCAAGGAATTGCCCGCCGGTGAATCTGGCACTATCTATTTCGAAGGCGGTGGAGAATTCGAGTACCACAACGATGCAGAAAAAACGGCGGAATCTCGTCATGCTAAAGGTTGGTCAACTTTGGGAGATATTGGCTATCTGGATGAAGAGGGGTACTTGTATCTCACGGATCGCAAAAGTTTCATGATTATCTCTGGGGGCGTGAATATCTATCCTCAAGAGACGGAAAATCTGCTAGTTACACACCCCAAGGTAATGGACGTGGCGGTGTTTGGGGTTCCAAATGAGGAATTCGGAGAAGAAGTAAAGGCGGTTGTGCAACCCAAACACTGGGAGGAGGCCGGACCAGCCTTGGCTGACGAGTTGATCGAATTTTGTCGAAACAATATTTCGCATATCAAGTGCCCTCGCTCGATTGATTTTGAGCAGGAGTTGCCGAGACATCCCACGGGTAAACTCTATAAACGCCTGCTGAAGGACCGATACTGGCAAAACCAGAATACGGCAATCTAGCGGTCTTGCCGCAGATGCTAGGCGCACATCGATGGTTTTGGTGGGCCGATGCGAATGTCCCCGCTGGAATACTGCGAGGGGTAAGGCGATCGGCATCCGGAAAACGCGAGCGGTCAATCAGTACTGCAGGCAGAAAGCCTCATGGATTTGCTTAACTCAAGCATGGGGGTTAGGTCGGCATCCAGCTAACGATTTTTAAGCAAGTTTGCCGGAGAGAATTGGTCGGTCAAAATCGGCGAATTGGTATCCCAGTCGGCTCGTGTTGTGAGATATCTGGGGAATTCTTCGATAGCGACACCCAAAGTCGTGAGCGTCGGCGCGAGGTTGCGAGCAGCGGCTTGCAATTGATCTTTTGACGGAAGGCCGCTGGGTTTTGCTAGGATGACGCGATTGCCGCTCCCGGGAAGCTTGAAGTTAAAAAATGCACCGAAGACTGACTTGTAAGTCTCTGATTCATAACTATAAAGTTCTGAAGCTGAAAAAGTGTTCGCCACCACCACGCCCGCTGGAGACAGGAGGTCGCGAGTTTCCGTCAAATACTCTTGGGTCATCAGGTGCTCAGGAATGTAATCCCCGGTAAAGGCATCTAAAATGATCAGATCGTATTGTTTTGCCTCCTGTCTCGCACGCTTGGTAAAAACTCGGGCATCCTGGGTGTAGACTTTTATTCGTTCGCTGGTTTTAAAGTTAAAAAACTGTTCGGCAACCTTCACCACTGACGGGTCGATTTCGATGGCGTCAATCTGCGCGGTGGGATAAAGCTTGGCAAGCGCGGTTGGAAGCGTGCCGCCTCCCAGGCCCACAATGAGAATGCTTGAGGGGTTCGGTACCAACAACAAGCCTCCAAACGCCATACGCACGTAAGAAAACACAATGCGATCGGGTTCGTCCAAATTTAGGCATGTCTGTCTTCGGTCATCGCGACGAACGGCGAATACTAAGCAACGTTGATTGCGGGTTTGCTGTACTTCGATGTTGCGGTAGATCGACCGTTCTTGATGAATAACCTCAGCTTCAATGGCAAAAGGTAGCGTTACGATCGCTGCTAGTAATAGTCGCAATAAGTTCATAAACGACCCCGGTTGAGCACGATGGCCAAGACGCCCGCGAGCAATAAGACAGTGATCATGGCCAATAAAATCGTATTCATATCAAACCATAAAACCAGATAAAAAGATGTCAGCAGAGTACCCAGAGCACTGCCGAGGGTTGATACAAAATACAGGCCCCCAGCAACTTGACCACTGTGATCTGTGTTGTTCACCATGAGTCTGACGGAATAGGGCGCAATCATACCGAGGATCGCTGTGGGTATGAAAAAAAGTAGGGTAGAAGCCAGCAGTGATCCGTATCTCGGATCGTCAATGGCTGCAAATACGGCGTCCATCGCTTGATTAGCGAAAAAGACAATGGGCAGTAGACCAAGGGCTGCCAGCAGAAAAAACAAACCGTAACGCCCGAGGTTAGGCGAAAGCACAGACAATCGACCGCCAATCAGATAGCCGACGGAGAGAGCGACCATGAAAATGCTAATAATGCTGCCCCAAACGTAGATGCTACTGCCAAAATAGGGGGCCAGGATTCGACCGCCGAGCAATTCGACCGACATGATGATGAAGCCACTGGTAAAGGCAAGCAGCAAGACGACCCAGCCAGCTTGTCGAAGAGATTGAGTCGATGAGTGTGCGTCCATAGAGTCCTCGAAACGATAAATTAACAGTATAACGGCTCTTGCTTAAGGCGCCACCAAAACCACCAACGGCGCTTTAAGTTCTATGGCATACTGGGCTTCGCCATCGATTTGGATTTCTGCTTTTGAACGCCTTGTTACGCCTTGTTCCCTACATTGCTCGTTACCGATGGCAAGTGGTTGGAGGCTTTGTTGGTTTTTTCTTGGCGCGTTTTTTTGAGGTGAGCACCTATTATGGAGTTGCCCTAGGAATTGATGCCATCGCATCGCTTGTCAATGGCACGTCGCTACCCTATGGGCTCCGTATTACCGATATTGTTATCGGTATCGTTGCGGCTGTTGCCCTGCGTTTCATCTTTGTTGCTCGAGCTCGGCAAGCTTTTCGTCGAGTCGGTCAGCAGATTTCCTTTGACCTGCGAGAGCAGTTGTTTGCCAGCGTATTGGTCCAAGGCCAAGGCTTTTTCGGCAAGATCGGGGTGGGAGACCTCATGACTCGAGCCATCCAGGATATAGCGCTGGTACAACGCTTAATCGCTTTCGGGTTGATTCAAGTTGTGATTATGATTTACGCGCCGCTTTTCGGGATGACAGCAATGTTGTTCAAATCGGTGAGCTTAACGTTGTTGATTTTACCGCTTCTACCGATTCTTTATCTTTATGCTCAGTTTGTCGCAAAACAAATGGCAGTGTCTTCACAGCGAGTACAAGAATCGCTATCAGAGTTAGCAGCCCACACGCAAGAAAATCTGAGTGGAATCAGGACTGTGCAAGCCCAAGCGCAAGAAGAAAACGAGATTCAGCGATTTTTCGAGACCAATAACCAATATTCCGGAGCCTTCTATGAGCAGGCACGAATCAATTCATTGATGACAGCCTGGACGCCTTGGCTAACAGCGCTAGCGCAATTGGCGATTATCGTTTACGGAGGACACCTGGTGATGATCGGCGAACTGAGTGTCGGCGATCTTATCTTTTTCCTGGCATGTTTGAATATGTTGCTTCAGCCGATTCGTATGGCGGGCTTTTTTATCACCATGCTGGCGCGAGCCAAAGTGGGGGTAACTCGGTTATGCGAGGTTTTTGATGCGGTACCTGAAATTACGGATGCTCCGAAGGGCACAGCGCCAACTAAGATAGTCGGTGCTTTTGAATTCAATCAGGTCTCCTATTGTTATCCAGGGAGCTTGCAGCCGTCGTTGACCGAGGTGAGTTTTAACGTTTTACCGGGAGAGTCAATTGGTATTGTGGGTCGAGTGGGATCCGGGAAGTCAACTTTGCTGAAGCTTTGCACCCGAATGTTGGATGTCGAGTCGGGTACGCTCTTTCTTGACGGTGCACCCATCAAAGATTACCCGCTAGGCCAGCTACGTGCCCAGATCGCGCAGGTGTTGCAAGATCCTTTTCTTTTTGGAGAGCCGCTTGGCGATAACATCAGTTACGACGACCCAGATAGGGCACTGGAGCAGGTTTGGGATGCCGCCGACGCCGCGGCGCTTGCCAGCACTGTTAGAGGTTTTCCCGAAGAGATGAAGACCTTGGTGGGGGAGCGTGGGGTAACGTTGAGCGGCGGCCAAAAACAACGCGCAGCACTCGCACGAGGGTTGATCCGGCATGCACCTGTGCTGATTTTGGACGATTGTTTCAGCGCAGTTGATACCGAGACCGAAGAGCACATTCTCAGTCGCTTAAAGGCGTTGCGGGCAGGCAAAACGACGCTCCTGGTAAGCCATCGAGTCTCAACCTTACGGCATACCGATAGAATTTTTGTACTCGATGAAGGTCGCTTGGTGGAGGCAGGGCATCATGATGAATTGATCGCGCTCGATGGCCTTTACGCGGAATTAGAACGACTGCAGACCCAAGGTGTTCAAGACCAGGCGATCGGGTGATGGAAAACAAACCAAACAAACCGCAATCCGCAGCGCCTCGCGATCACGCGATGTTCGATGCCGACCTATCAGGTGCCGTGCTGAATTTCCAATTGCTGACTCGAATTTTGCGTTGGCTAAGGCCTTATCGGATCAGGCTTTGGGTGAGTGGAGCTTTAGTGCTGATCGCAAGCTTTGCAGCAGTGCTCATGGAAGTGGTTATTTCACGAGTACTGGTCGATTACATCATCGTTGGCGATGTCGATAGTCCGATGCCGGATCTCGGCTTGATCGATCTAACCAAAAGCCTAGAGGTTAGCCTTGGGATTCCCGCGCTGTATGTCGCCGGGGGATTGTTTTTTTTCCTCATGACAATAGTCGGTGTGCTCGGTCATTGGCACCGGTTGACGCTGATTGACGCGATTGTTAAAGCCCTGAGAGATTTACGGCAAGATTTGTTTGCGCATTTAGAGTCTCGTCCCAGTTCCTTTTATGACCGCGTTCCTGTCGGGCGAATCATGACCCGCGTCACCAATGACGTTGAGGCTCTGTACGAGATGCTGCGGGGACTGGGCAGTCTGGTGGGTGAGTTCGTTCCTTTTTTCGTTGCGTTAACGATAATGCTTTCCACCAGCGTGAAGCTGACCCTGATTTTGTTGATGTTGGTGCCCGTGGTTGGGTTCGCGACCTATTTTTTTAGAAAGGCAACGCGGGAAATATTTCGGCAAGTTAGAAATAGTGTGAGCGCTCTCAATCAATTTCTCCAGGAAAACTTGTCTGGCATGCAGGTCGTCCAGCTCAGTCAGCGACAAGACAGAAATCGGGCTGCCTACACAGCGATCAACCAAGAGAACCTCGCCCAAGAAAATCGATCGATCAATCTAACGACCTACTATGGCGCTTTTAATGACTCGCTTGCTTCGGTGGGTTTGGGGATGATTATTTTTTATGGGGGTGGTGCTGTTGTGCAAGATGAAATGTCTCTCGGAGGCGTCATTTTGTTCACCCGCTTTATGAATATGTTGTTCACTCCGGTTGTGCTTTTGGGAGAGCAGTTGAATGTTCTGTTTCGAGCGATGGCCAGTGGTGAACGTATTTTTCAGGCACTGGATTGGGATGAACAAATTCGTGAACCGGAGCACCCAGCGAGGTTGCCCGAACGCCTGTCGGGGCACGTTGAGTTCCGAAACGTTTTCTTTGGATACAGACCCGACGAACCCGTCTTAAAAGACGTCAGCGTTGTGGTCGAGGCCGGTAAAAAGTTGGCGATAGTCGGGCCTACCGGATCGGGGAAAAGTACTTTGATACGGCTGCTAGGGCGATTTTATGATTTTCCCGATGGCATGATATTTCTCGATCACATTGATTTGCAGGCGATTGCGTCAAAGGATGTGCGCCGCCGAATCGGGGTCGTGCTTCAGGATTTTCATATCTTTTCGGGATCTATTTTGGACAACATTACGTTGTCCGATCCGAGGATTTCAAGAGAGCGGGCCATCAGTGCAGCCAAGACAGTCAACGCGCACGCTTTTATTGAAGCTTTACCTGAAGGGTACGATGCGCCTCTGGTCGAGCGGGGCGCAAACTTATCTCAGGGGCAACGACAATTGTTGGCTTTTGCACGTGTGCTCGCAGCCGATCCGGAAATTCTGGTTCTGGATGAGGCAACGGCAAGTATCGATACGGAAACTGAAATTTTGATTCAAGACGGATTGCGGCGTTTGATGGCAGGGCGTACCAGTATTCTGATTGCACATCGGCTACAAACAATTCAAGAGGCCGATCATGTCTTGGTGCTGGCCGAAGGCAGAGTACAAGAATACGGCTCCCACGAATCGTTGCTCGCTGCCGATGGACTCTATAAGACGCTGCATGATTTGCAGTTTCAGGATGCGGCCTCCATTAATTCAGACGCGTCGGTCGACGAGCATTAACGGCCTCAAGCCAAGCCTGTTCGACTACAAACCCTCGAGAAATTTCGCGTCCCGAATCGTCCGTAATCGCAATATGGTGAGCAAATTGCTCACGAGGGTCCAATGCTGCGATAACTGCGCCTGCGCTTACCCGGAGAGAGGCGGGAATGGTATGCCTTTCTGCCAACCAAAAGGGTTTTTTCAAGATTACGCAGCAATGCCCAGACGAGCCAAAGGTCTTGATTAAATCGTTCTTTGGTATCCACCATCCCGCTAAGTGGTTTGGGTTCAAGGGCGCATCACAGGCCCAGTCTGCTGCTTTCCATTCATCAAAAGGATAGAACAAGCGGCCCTTGACTATAGCTTTGGTTGGACAGACCGATTTTCCTCCGAGCAGTGCAAGCGCTTTACGGCCATCTGGCGATTGGCCTAATCGCAACTGACGCTTCGTTAGATGGTCAAACTTGCCCTTTAGGTGATCAGTTGGGTTGGGTCCGAACCAATCTTCAAAAGCCGGTTTTGGGCAACTCGCCAGATAGAACTTAACGGCAAGCTCCCAGTGCTCGATTTCACCGCAATGACGAACCACCAAGTCAAATTCACCCAGGGTACGCTGTTGATTTCTGACCGCGAGATTGCAGGCTAGGACCTCGGTTGTTGGATCGGCGTTAAGGGCCGCTTGCCAGAGCTGTTCAAAATGGCGACCTAAACGGAACCTATGCCAGTCGCTTGGTTCTGGCCAGACTATGGAACTTGCATCGACATCAATCGTGCGAAAAAAGTCACCGCTTGGGAATCCCATCATCGGGGCATCGAATAGACTGGGGCTCCGCAGACACCACAGAGCGTCTTGCTGCAAACGTGTTTGATCGGGATTAGCCATGTGCAATGTTCACCGGGTTTCAAGGCCCCCTCGGCCTGAAGATCGGTGTATCATAACGCTTGATGAGCCAGTTTGGGGTAGTGAGACACATGAGTATCAGAGCAAAGATAATGAATCTTTTGTTTAAAAGAACGTTAAAGCCGATGTTAAAGCAACATCTTGATGATATTCCCAAGCTACGTCAGAGGATGGGAGCGAGCGATCAAGCAATTCCAAAACCCATTGCCAATACCGAGTTCAGCCGGATTGTGGTCGAGGGTCGACAAGTGGATAGGGTGCAGCATGAAAGCGCGAGTCCTGACAAGGTTTGTTTGTACTTCCACGGTGGCGGTTATGTGCTACCGGGTTCACAAGGCCACGCAGCGTTGGCCAGCGAATTATCGAAGCAAGTCGGTATGACCGTTTATTTATTGGATTACCGGTTGGGTCCTGAAGAACCCTTTCCTATGGCGGTAGATGATGCCTTTGCGGCCTACCGCTGGCTGCTGGGCGAGGGATTGACGCCGGATCAAATCATAATCGGGGGCGATTCTGCGGGTGGAGGGCTAGCGGTAGCAACCTTGTTGAACATTAAACACCACGGATTGGCTCAACCGGCGGCAGCGATGCTCTTGTCACCCTGGGTTGACCTGTCTTTAAGTGGCAGCAGTGTCAAAGTTAACGAGGATCGAGACGTCATGTTGTCTGAGGGCGTGCTTGCGTCCTGGGCTAAAGCCTATCTGCAAGAGCATGATCCCATGGCGCCCTTGGCATCCCCAATTTTTGCTGACCTTTCGGGTCTCGCCCCGATGTTGGTGCACGTGGGTAGCACCGAGATCTTACGGTCTGATGCGGAGGACTTGGTCGATCGTGTTATCGAGCAAGGCGGTTCAGCGGTGCTCAAAGTTTGGGAAAACCTCCCGCATGTCTTTCAAGTATTGGGTAGTCGGCTTCCGGAAGCGAAGGCCTCCATCGCATTGCTTGCAGATTACTGTCGTCAGCAACTTCGCACACCGACGTGAACACCCCAAACGCGCCCTCAAGTCACCTAGTGTTGTTGGGTGGCGGACACGCGCATATTGGTGTCCTGAGGATGCTGGGCATGCAACCTCAGCATCCCTTTAAAGTAACCCTGGTCTCGCCCGCTCGGACCGCCACCTATTCTGGATTGTTGCCGGCGGTGGTCGCAGGTCATGAATCCCCGTTGGACCTTGAAATTGACCTGGGAAGGTTGTGTCAATTCGCCGGAGCCGACCTTGTTGTAGCGTCAGCCACAGGGGTTGACCCGATAGCACAACACGTCGAACTCGGCGAAAGGCCGGCTTTGCTTTATGACCGATTATCGATTGATATTGGATTGCAGTCAGCGCTGTCTGAGTTATCCGCGCTAGATGAAAACCTGCTCAGAGTTAAACCCATCAGTCACTTTATGACCCAGTATTCAAAATGGCTTGAAACGTATCAGGGTGGAGGGCGATTTGCGATTGTGGGAGGCGGTGCGGCTGGCGTCGAACTGGCGTTTGCTATCCAGCATCGCTTTGCCAAACTAGCTGCTCTGCACCAGCAATCGCCACCCCAGCTGGTCCTTTGCCAAGGGGGACAAAAGTTGTTGCCCCACGCTCCTAGGGGCTTGCAAAAGCGTCTGATGCGGCGCTTGAAGCAAGCAGGTATTGAAGTTCATTTGGATTTTTTCGTCACCCGTCAAGGCGATGGCCGGCTCGTGAGTGAGCAAGGTCTGACCTTAGCGGCTGACCGAGTTTTATGGGTTACCGGGGGCGCGCCGCACGATTTCTTAGCAGACAGCGGACTGACTTTGACCGAGCAAGGCTATCTTGCCGTTAACGAATTCTTGCAGAGCCCAAATTACCCTGAGGTTTTTGCCGTGGGGGATGCGGCTGAATCTTTGATTCAACCCAGGCCCAAGGCAGGAGTTTATCCGGTAAGGCAGGCCGCCGTGTTACACCATAATTTGGTCGCAAGTGTACAGGATCGGCCGCTCAAACCTTTTAGGGCACAAAAAGACTACCTGTCATTGATTTCGATGGGATCGACTCGCGCGATCGGTTATCGCGGGGGATTCTGGCTTGAAGGGGATTGGCTCTGGCGTCTAAAGCAGCGTATCGATCGTAATTTTTTGGGTCGCTATCGAGATTTACCGGTTATGCAAGGAAGTGGCTCCACCGAGCAGGGGCTGATTGATCCGAATATGCAATGCCGGGGATGTGGTGCCAAAGTCAGTGGCGCGCTGCTACGGGATCTTTTGGCGCAACTCAAGGCTAGCCCAGGTTCGCCGATGGATGACGCAGCGGTGATACAACCACCACCGAACCATCTTATGGTTCAATCGGTCGACTCCTTTCGCCCAATCATTGAAGACCCTTACTTGCTCGCGAGGATTGCTGTGGTGCACGCCGCGAGTGATATTGTGGCAATGGGCGGGCGTCTTGGTCCAGTCATGCTAGACGTTACCATGCCTTACGCCAGTCCAAGTGTCACCAAAGCCTTGTTGCATCAGGTGATGGCAGGAGCCCTTGCTCAAATCAAGGAGGAAGGTGGCGAACTTGTCGGTGGTCACACCTCGGAAGGTCTTGAACTGAATATTTCGGTCAGTGTCACAGGGTGGGTCACCGAGGAGTCGATAAAGAGGCCTCGCAATGCCTCCAAAGGAGACTGTCTGATTCTCAGTCAGCCTCTGGGTACGGGGCTTCTTTTTGCGAATGCGATGCGTGGCGCTGCTAAGGCCCCGTGGGTCCAAGCGGGCATTGATTCGATGTTGGTTTCCAATCGGGGCGCTGCTGCGATCCTGACCCAGCCCAGCGTAAATGCGGTGACGGATGTCACTGGTTTTGGATTGCTTGGCCACTTAGAAAACATCTTGGCCGATGATCAAGGGGCATGTATTGAGCTTGCTGCACTGCCGACTTTGCCTGGCGTGGACCAATTGTTAGCGGAAGATGCGGTATTGAGCACAGCAGACCCAAAAAATCGGCAGATGGTCATGCGTCAAGTAGTCGATGCTGACTCCCCTTGGGCTATCCGGAGACCGCTGCTTTTTGATCCTCAAACTGCCGGTGGTTTGTTGCTCTCAGTGACTGCCCACGCAGCGGATGATTTGGTCGAGCAATTGAGAGAGGCGGGTTTTTCTGATGCTGGCATCATTGGTGCCGTCACTGAAAAAGGGGGTCAGGTTGAAGTATAAGGACAGCGGCTTAAGGGTTTTAACGCTCAGGGAGACCCCACAGGTTGAGAGCCGAGTATAGCCGCTGGGAGGCGTGATGAAGACGATATTGTTTGACCTTGATGGTACGCTTTGCGATTCCGAACCTGGCATCGCTGCTTCGCTTCAAGTGGCCTTTGAAGCGCAAGGTTACCCGATTCCAAGTGCATCGACGATTCGTCGGCTTATTGGGCCACCCTTTGCAGAAGGTCTTCCGAGCATCGGTGTCGGTCAGGAGGATGTCGATGCGGTAATCTCAAGCTATCGGGAGCATTATCAGCAAATCGGGGCCTTTTTGGGCAAGGTCTATCCGGGCATTCATGAATTGCTGAGTGCCCTACAAGCCAAGGGTGTGGTCCTCGGAGTGGCAACCTCGAAGCCCGAGGCCTCGGCGCATCCCATTTTGGATTATTTTGATTTATCGCGCTATTTTATGATTCGCGCTGGCGCTACGCTCGATGACTCCCGATCCAAGAAGGTTGATGTCATTGCCCATGCGTTAAATGCCACACCCCAGTCATTCGATGCAGAGAGGAGCAATGTCATTATGATCGGGGATCGGCACCATGATGTGGAGGGTGCTGCAGCGCATGGCATCGCCTGTGTCGGCGTGACTTGGGGTTATGGCAGTGCAAAAGAGTTAAGTCGTGCAGGCGCCGTCACTGTCGTAGATACGGTTGCCGCGCTCGGTGTCTACTTGAACCGATGGCTTAATGGTCAGTAAATCCCTGGTTTAATTCTGTATACCAATGGGTCTGCGGAATGGGGGCCGCTGAATGGGTGGTCAAGCGGAGCTTGGTGCTGCAAAGGTGGGTAGGCTGCAAAGTGGTAATGGATGGGGTCTAAACAAACCGGTTCAGCGCTTTTTCATCGAAGGTCCTGCTGCCTAGGCCAGGGTTGCTGTATTGCCCCATCGACTACTCGGAAGTCATTGTGCGGCGGTGGTCATGACTTGCAGCGTTCCAGGCCTTTGCTGGTCCGCACAACCTAAAGTTTGTTACCATGGCCGGTGGTGGCGTCAGCGCGGTGGTCTGCGTCCTGCTCTTCAAAAGCAGTGAGGTCTCGTTAAGAGCGCCTTTCGTTCGACTCGGAGCGCCACTGCCAATAACGCCTGTCGCTAGGCGAGACCAGCTTTCGGTTTTGCTCGACGGTCAGGGCGACGAGGCACGATGTCCACAGGCTAGAACCATTGCCGAGGCCTGCGGGGAACACGCGATTTATTGCGTCATCGCGCCGTCAATCATCGCTCGGTCCATCAACTCTTCTGGAAGCAGTTGAAGATCCTCGAGAGACGGTGCCCCAGCCTGGCTGAAGTGGTTCGTCACTTTCAGACCGATCTCAGCCAAAATTCTTAGGGCCTTTTTTATCAAGGCAAAGCCAAACGATGTCCCCTATCCCGGATTTCAGAATCCATGGGGTAGGGGGTCAGGTGGCAGAGGCTGCGAGGAAACTCGCCGTATTTGGGCTATCACCGCGTCCCTCCGTTGGCCAAATAACCTGGACTGAGACCGCTAACCTGACGAATAGCGCCCATCTCACCGGATCAGCTCATTAAGGCTCAATCCGATATCGTTTGTTTACTCAGCTTCTCCTGCTGGGTCAGGTGCTGGATAATGTAATCCAGGAATGCCCGCCTCTAGCGCTTGATACCAGTCGGGTCGCGGTTGAACCGGCTCATAGTCTGTGGGGACCATGGGCTTGTCTTGGTTCCACTGGTGGTGGATTGGGGGGATCTGGAAGGTTCCGTTGCTAGCATTGGTACCACCATCGACCAGTAAATCGACCCCGGTAATGTAGCTAGCCAAATCTGAAGCCAAAAACATGACAGCATTGGTAACTTCTTGTACCTCACCGAGTCGGCGCATGGGGGTTCTGCTCGAGATCCATTTGTCCATGCCCATCGCCTCGAGCATGGGTCGGGTCATCTCAGTAACGACAAAGCCGGGCGACACCGAATTGACCCGTACTCCTCGATCGGCCCATTCTGTGCCCATTTGATAAGTCATGTTCAGTAACCCGCCCTTGGCGGCACTGTACGCGATGACATTATTTTCATTGCTACCGCTAGCCATGATTGAACAAATATTGACAATGGAACCGCTACCGCGCTCGAGCATATGTCGACCGCATTCTCGGGCGTAAATAAATGCCCCGATCAAATCGACTGAAAGAATTTGATTAAAGGTCTCGGTATCAAACTGTTCTGCACAGACTCCCCTGGGGTCAGCGATACCTGCGTTATTAATCAATACGTCGATTCTACCAAGGTCGGCGATACCGAGTTCGATCACCCGTTTAACGTCAGCTTCAACGGAAACATCTCCCGCTACGACAACAACCTCTGCTCCCTTGCTTTGACAAGAGTTGCCCACCGCCTGCAGCGCCGCTTCGCTGCGTGCCGTTAAAATTAAATTCGCTCCTGCTTCGGCAAATGCATAGGCAAATTGCTCGCCAAATCCATAACTTGCGCCTGTGATAAGAACGACCTTCTTATTAAAATCAAACACCTTGAGCTCCTGTTGTGAGGGTGAGAATCATTGTCTCGCCAGTTTAGTGGTAAATCACTTTCAAAAAAACGCTTGAGAGTAAGGTTTAATCACACCTCACTCGCTCTAAAAAAATGGCTTGAATCGACCTTTCTCATTGAGGGGAGGTGCCTTTTGCGACATGCTACACCCAGACGAACATGGACCAAGGAGACACGGCGTTTGACGATTCCAAAAAACATGACTGAAGTGACCAGCAACTGGCTAAGTGAAAAGCTTGGGGCAATCGTTGAAATTCGCTCGGCAAACCAGATCGGGCAGGGAGTTGGCCTGATGGGGGACATCTTTCGAGTGGAGTTAGATTGCCAGAACGAGGCCGCCAACATCCCTTCGAGCGTGGTGGTGAAATTACCTTCTTCCTTCGAAGAAAATCGTGCCCAAGGCGTTGCTTTAGGGATGTTTGAAGCTGAAGTACGATTTTATCAATCGCTGGCGCCGAAGGCGCCGGTGGGGCTGCCAAAAATTTTTCATGCAGAGATTGAACCGGGATCCGCTGACTTTGTGATCATTATGGAGGATCTCAGTCGACTGACCCTCGTTTCACAGACTGAAGGCATGTCTGCTGGACAGGCGGAAGCCGCTGTCCGGGTGCTGGCCAGTATCCATGCTGTCTGGTGGGGTAAGGTGCAGGTTCCAGAGCTTGAATGGATTTTAGCAATGACAGGACCTCGGATAGAGTATGTCGACCAATTGCTAGAGCAAATACTGCCAGTATTCTTGGAAGGATTTGGCCATTGCCTACCTCCCGGAGGTGCGGAACTCTATCAACGTTTCGCTGGAAATTACCTTAATTTCAATACGACCTTGGCGAAACGGAGTCCTTGGACATTGGCGCACCAAGATTATCGAGTTGAAAACTTGATGTTTGGTGCTGAGGACACGGGAGAGGTCATGGTGATTGATTGGCAAGGTATTGGGCGTGGTCCGGGAGCTTATGACCTTGCTTACTTGTTGGGTGGCTCGTTGGACATTGAAGTTAGACGTCAGCATGAGTCTGATCTTGTGACGATTTATCACGAAGAATTGAGCCGTAATGGTGTGGTCGACTATAGTCTCAAGCAAGCTTTTGACGACTATGGCTTTGCGCATTTGATGGGAGGGTTGGCGACGGCTATGGTGACCGGTGGCTCGATGGACTTAAGCAACGAGCGTGGCAAGCAGTTAGTAGAGACGATGGCATCGCGGCATATCACCGCAGCGCTGGATCATCACGGCCTAACATTGGCAGACCAGGTGTTAGCGGACCGATAGCAGGGTGGGTCGAGGCTTCTGATGCAGGCAAATAAAAAGGTTGCTCGAGGGGCAACCTCTCACGTGTCTGATCGGTTCGGGTTCTTTACAAAACTGTATAGAAATGGATAGAAGCCTGTAATCAGTGTGCGCTATGCTGCTGGGCAGAACAGTGGGACATGAAGATAGGCCATTACCCAGTGATCGGCTTGCTTCTCATCAAATTTGGTTTAAACCATGGACAAATTTCAGAAATACAATGAAACGCAATCAGTCTAACGAGCGAACCAGGGCGCCCGACAGGGCCGACTGCAAGGAAAATCGATCCATAGAGGGGCTATGTCCATAGAGCTGAATCGTGGGTTGATCGCGGGCGCTGCCCGATGGACAGTGCTGCTAGGCTGCTCACTGTTATTGTCGCCGGTTTGGGCAGAAACGGTTGCGGTTGGGGATGTCGCGCCAGACTTTGAACGCGCCCTGCTAACCGATGATTCGTCTCGTCTCTCCCTGAGCGATTTCCGGGGTCGAGTGGTTTACCTGGATTTTTGGGCCTCCTGGTGTGGTCCCTGCTTGGTCGCAATGCCAAAAATTGAGGGCATGAAACAACTTTTCGATCAGCAAGAGTTTGCAGTGCTTGCAGTCAACGTGGACCGAAATCCTGATCGAGCGCTACGCTTTTTAAATAAGCTTTCGGTCAGTTATCCCAGTGTCTATGATCAAGCCAGTGAGTTGCCAAAACGCTACGGATTGCAAGCGATGCCCAGCTCCTATGTGATCGATAAAACGGGCGAGATTACGTTGATTCACGAGGGCTTTCGAAAAGGCGATGAAGCAGCGTTAATTTCGCATATTCAAAAGGTATTGGATCATGCTCCTTAAGCATCGAAATAAGAAGTTTGTCGGTGGAGTGGTCGGGCTGATTTTGCTGACTGGATGTCAAAACGTTGAGCCTTGGGAGCGTGATCGGCTTGCGGAACCAGCCATGCAATTGATCTCGGACGTCGCTGAACGAAAGCGCGATCAGCAAATATTTTTCAGTAAAGAAGCCGCCAGCGGTGGTACCGGTGCCGCTGGTGGCGGTTGCGGGTGTAACTAGTGTCACATCAGACAAAGTCTTCTCTAGCCCTGCTTTCAACTGCAGCGTTATCACTGCCCGCCTTGGCGGCTACGCAGCCGAGTGATGCCGTATTGTCAGTTTCAACAGCGATCTATCAAGAATCCGAAGCACCTAAAGATGCGGTTGTATTTGGAGATCGAGAGCGGTTTGAGGTTAAAACCAACCAGTTTTATCTTTCGGCTCCATTGGGTCGGGATTGGTCGGGTTCGGTGAGTTATGATAATGAAGCGATGAGCGGTGCTTCGCCTTGGGGAACTCTGGAGGGGGCAAATGGGCAAGGTGAGCTCATTATGTCCGGAGCAACAATTGATGACAGCCGTAACGGGGTTGACTTATCCCTCACTCGTCATTGGCGTAACCAATCTCTGGGTCTGTCTCTAGGTTATTCTGGCGAGCATGATTATCACTCAAGAAGTGTTGGGTTGGCCTACGAAAGAGATTTTCTCAAGCGCAATACCACGCTGGGTTTGTCGGCCAGTTATTCGACGGATCAGTTAAGTCCCACTGACGCTGAGTTGTTTGGCCGGATTACCGAGGGCAGTAAACACAGTCGGTCTTTGCTGATTTCGCTCAATCAATTGTTAACGCCTGCTTCTTTGATCAATGTTGGGCTCGGTTTAACCCAACGCGAAGGTACGTTATCAGATCCGTATAAGCTACGAGATGTTCGACCCAGCAAACGNTTAGAACGCACGGTCTCGGCACAATACCGTCACTATTTCGATTGGCAGCGACTGAGTCTCGCCNTGAATTACCGGTATTTTTGGGACAGTTATGAAGTTGATGCGCACACCCTTGATGCNCAGTTGACTTTGGGCACCGGCTCACGTTTTGAATGGGGNCCATCTATTCGGGTATACGGCCAGAGCGCTGCGAGCTTTTATAGTCCTTATGATCAGTATGCGCTCAGTTTGAGTCTGCCTCAATCCAGTGATCATCGGTTATCCAGTTTCGGTGCCGTCAGTCTCGGCCTGAGGGCTAAAATTCAGGCAGGGCCGGTGAGCCTGACCGCTCGGTATCAGCATTACGAGAGTCATGGTGGGCTGGGTATTCGACGCGGTAATACAGACCATCCAGGCTTAATCCGATTTCAGGTGTTTTCATTGGGCGCAGAGCACCGGTTTTGACCGAGTTAAAGTCTTACGCCTTTACTGCGATGGGATGTCCTTGCGAGCTGAAGATAGAGGGATCCCTTCGAGACACTCAAGCGATCGCGGAGGAGTGCAAGCGGGAAGCTTGGCGCTTCGAGACTAAGTACTCTCGATATCGTTCAGATAGCCTGGTATCTGCAATCAACGCTGCGGCGGGTCATTCAAGGGTTGAAATCGATGCGGAGTGCAGGGCAATACTTGAGTATGCGGATGTCTGCTTTTCGTTAAGCGATGGTCTATTTGATATTACCTCAGGGGTCCTACGGCGAGTTTGGCACCCAAATCTAACCGCTTTGCCGACCTCGAAAGCCCTGGCTTCCGTGCTTCCTTATATCGGCTGGAAAAAGGTAGATGTATCGGATTCGGGGGTTTATCTTCCTCTATCCGATATGGAGCTCGATTTAGGCGGCATCGTGAAGGAATATGCCGCTGACGCGCTGACTCGTCTAATCAAAAATGCGGGCTTTACCTCTGCGGTTATTAATTTGGGTGGGGACTTATACTGTTTAGGGAAGGCGCCCGGAGGGCAGCCCTGGCGAATTGGGGTCACGAATCCTTTTGCAAAGCTGCCTCTTGCTAAGGCACCCCTCATCGATTGCGCGGTAGCAACGAGCGGCGGCTATGAACGATACTTTGAGATAGCAGGGCACCGCTATAGCCATTTGTTAAATCCCAAGTCGGGTTGGCCAGTGGATGGCCTGCTGAGTGTCAGTACCCTCGCTGACTCCGTTGTCGTTGCTGGTTCTCTCGCGACTATCGCTTTGCTAAAAGATGCAGATGAAGGGCTTCAGTGGTTGGCTGACAGTGGGTGCACCTACGTTGCAGTGACGCGAGAGGGGTCGATTGTTACGCAAGTGTCTGATGAACTAACTACGTAACCCGTTGAGGACAGCCGTATGGTTGCGTAACGTCCCACAGGCGGCGCAACTCGGATTAGGGTTGCTGGTTGAAACGTTAAGCCGTCGAAAATTTCAAGGGTTGATGTGTCGAAGGTTTCAATGGCTCGAGGGGAGCGCACGTTGATTCGATGATCGATGTGAAGCTGCGCTGTCGATCTCAAGATGCATTCTAGATTTCAAGATGTCCGCTCAAATTGACGAGGCGTTAAGGGCAACCTTACACATCTCGGTTGAGCGCGCACACTGCTGTCCATAGGAAAGGGGGCTTTCCTGGTCGGACATCCGCAAGGCCTAAGATAAAGTCATCAGTTAGGTTGACATCTCTGCTAGAGTCATCAGAGCAAGATATCGAGCACAACAAGCCTTTGATCAACCATCGAAAAGTTGACTGGAAATGCAGAGACTCCATGGTCAAAGAGGGTCAGCGGCGCTCCGTTGCGAATTTCCATTCCAAGAAATGGGAATCTTGCACTTTGACGGATGGCCGCTGTCCCGAAAGTCAGCGAGGGTTGTCACCGATTTGTTTGAGTCGATTTTTACGACTTCGGTGTAATATGGACAGAACCCTGATCCGGGATCACGTTGCTCAATCCCTCATAGATGTCATCTGTCCAACGACTGTGTCCCACGCCAGCCGAGTATCCACCGTCTACGGGCAGGGTGACGCCTGTCAGATAGCTACCGGCGTCTGATGCCAACATCAAAATGGGTCCCGCGAGTTCCTCTAGCGTCCCCAGGCGTCCTAGCGGCGTTGCATTGTTGATGTAGGTTTCATAGCCGGGGACGGCCAGATAGGGCCCTGTCATTTCGCTTGGGAAGTAAGCAGGGGCCAAGGCATTGACCCGGATACCTCGATCAGCCCAGCTACAAGCGAGGTTCCGAGTAAGATTGATCACCGCCGCCTTAGAGGCCTGATAGGCCAGTGGATGGTCTCCACTTCCTCCCATGCCGAGCACTGAAGTTAGATTGATGATCGAGCCCCCTTTACCATCACTCAACATCCGCTTGCCGGCTTCCTGGCAGCAATACCACAAGCCACTGATATTGGTTTGAAGCGTTGCGTCGAAGACTTCATGCGGCAATTTTTCAGGAACGAACCCACCGTCACCAACCTGTCCGGCGTTATTGACAATGATGTCCAGTCGCCCGCACCGCTGCCATGCCTCCTCAAAAACGCTTGCCACTTGATCTGCTTGATCTACATCACAAGCAAAGGCAAGGGCCTCCCCGCCTGCCTGGTTTATGCGTTCTGCGAGGGCCTCCAGCCGCTCGAGTCGTCGTGCGGTAACCACAACCCGCGCGCCTGCACCGGCAAGAACCTCTGCAAAATACTCGCCTAAGCCAGAAGAGGCGCCGGTGATGAGGGCCGTTTTACCGTTGAGGTTAAAAAGTTTGTCAACCAATTCCATATTGATCTCCCATAAGAGGTAGTGATGCTGATCGAGTCGCGGATGCTTACCATCCTGATTCGCATAGTTTCCTGAATAGCAAAGAAGTGCAAGCCCATTAAATCATCAGTTGCGATCGATGTGTCTGCTTCTGCCCTGGTTCGTGGTGAGCGGATCGCCCGGTTGGAGTGATGCAATCACTTCAATGCGTAATCAACAGAAAAGGGTTTGGCAGGCTTTGTCGTGGACTTAACTTTGATGTTGAGTCGTAAGGGATCCTATGTTTTAGCAATGATCCCTGTGTTGCCGGCGGGCTGGTGGTCGCTCTGCAGTACCGTCATCGGCTTCCCAGTGGTCTGCTGGGGACACTGAACTTGATCCTACACCGAGCTCAATGGTCTGAGTCTTCGGGCATTTTAGAGTCGTATGATAGGCCCCTTGGGTCACGATAAATCTGGCCAGCATTCACCACAAGCAAGTTGCAATGCTCGACCGTCGCGAGCACACAGGTTCGTCAGAACGTTCACCTTTGTGCTGGTTTTTAGTGTGATCGAGGTGTCGATTCGGGTGCCAGTTCAAGAGATCATCTCTGGACGAACAAGCGGTGTATGCTGCTGCTAGACTCCGACGGGTTTTTATCGACTCAAGGTTTTGTTTTTGGGAAAGGTGGAGGGTGTTAGAAAACTCGCGTCAGACGATGATTCGAGACTTGACAAAAAACCGTCAGACATGCTTTTTTAGTAATGATAGGCCAACCCTTTTTTTGACGAGACCGTTATGAATACAACCAATACCGCCGGCGTTAGGACAATGGACGAAGCGTTTCAGAAGTTGCTCGACGCTGATACGCATCCAGAAAATATATCGGATGCCCTAAAGCGCAATGCGCCAATGCCTCCAGGGCCAACATTGGTTCCGGTGAAACGTTATACTTCGAGGGTGTACCATGAGCTTGAGAAAGAGCATTTATGGGCGAAAAGCTGGCAAATGGCTTGCCACGAGGATGACTTTCAGCAAGTTGGCGATGTCGTACCTTATGACATTACCACGATGTCCTTTCTGGTGGTTCGAGTCGCTGAGGATGAATACAAAGCCTATTACAACGCGTGTCTGCATCGAGGGCGCAAGCTGCGAGAAAGCAGAGGGACATCCCTTGACGAGCTCAGATGTCCTTTCCATGGTTGGTCATGGAATCTTGATGGATCGTTAAAGCAAATACCTTGTGCCTATGATTATGCCGGGCTCAATCGAGATGAGGAGCGTTTACCTGAGGTGCGTCTCGCTCGATGGGGGCGTTTTATTTTCATTAACCCAGACCCAGAGGGCGAGTCACTTGAGTCGTTTTTGGGAGATTTGGGTACACACTTTCCTTTATTGGCTTATGACAAGCGTTACAAGTCAGCCCACGTAGCTAAGGTGATCAAGGCCAATTGGAAAGTCGTTCAAGAGGCCTTCATGGAGTCCTATCATGTATTGATGACTCACCCGCAGATTCTCACGGGTGGGGCTCACGATCTCTGTACGAAGTACGATGCCTTTGGAAATTACTCTCGCGCCATTCGTTGTGGAGCATTAGAGAGCAGCGGTATGCCAGCGTGGGAGCCCATTGAGTTGGATGGGGTTCGCAAGGTTCAGCATCCCTTAAACGGGTGGGTTTACGAAGCGCTCGAAGATGGGACGGTGCAGGTGACGACGCCAAAAGGGGTTACAGGCAACTTTACTGAGGATGCAGGATGGCTTTCGGGTGAGCTGACCGACGCGAATCCTCATCTTTGCCTTTGGGTTGGCGGCAAGCAACTGCCCGAGCAAGCAACCGCGGCAATGCAAGACCCGAAAGCTGTCGGTCGGATCAAAGACAAGCTGGGGGCGCGGAGCAGTAGCCGTACGGTAGGGGCAGAGATCCAGCGACAAGTGCTGAAAGAAATTATTCCCAGCATTGCTGAGACAATTCCGGATGTGGAGCTGACTTCCAGTATTTTCTTTACGGTATTCCCAAACTGGCATCCTTGGGGATCCTTCAACCAAATAAACTATCGTTTCAGGCCCAATGGCGACAATCATGAAGAATGCATCATGGAATGCATGTATTTCACACCGATTCCTGAAAACGGAGAATTCACCCCCGTGTCTGGTGTGCACTGGTTGAGCGCTGAAGACGATTACACCGAAGCGTCAGAGCTGGGCATGTTGACTAAAATTTTTAATCAAGATCTACGAAATTTGCCTTACGTCTACGAAGGAATGAAAGCGACGGCTCGAGAGCATCTTAGGTTTGCTGACTACAACGAGCTGAAGTTGAGACATTGGCATGAAATGTATGCCGAGTTGATCGATGATCCGATTGAGCAAACAGGATAAGGTCTGCCATTGCCGTAGGACGATTGGGTTCGGTCGTCGAGAGCAATGACTGCATGCGCGGGCTTGCGAGAGTTCATCGCTCTTAATTGATACACGGATTGAATTCGTTAACTTAAGCACAAGATCGCCGCTGAGATCGCACGTCCCCGAACAGGGGCGGGGACCCTTTTCAATTTTTGGTGTGACGATCGGGGCCGCGGTGGTGGCGTAGGCTTGATCTTGCTCGCATTGTCTTTGGCTCCATGAGGTAGACCGTATGCTCAAAAACAAACGAATTGTTGTCACCGGCGGGGCAAGTGGTATTGGTGCCGCCATTGTTGCTCGATGTGTTGCTGCTGGTGCGAAGGCGGTGCATGTGATCGATATCGACGGCGATAAACTAGCAGCCTCGGTGGCCCAATATAGCGATGCTACGCTCATCCATCACCAAGCCCTGGATGTCCAGGATCGAGAGGCATTGACCGATTGGTTAATTTCCGCGGACGAATCAACACAAGGGTTCGACATTGTTTTCAATAATGCTGGAGTGATGTCAGGCGGGGATCAATTGTTGTCGACCCGGGTTGAACATCTGCTGCGTGTGATTGATATCAACTTGATTGCAACGATGATCGGAACTCGAATCGCAGCCGAATGCATGTCAAAGCGTGGGATAAAGGGCGTGATCATCAATACCGCCTCGACCGCCGCGTTTAATGCGATGCCAGCAGACCCGGCCTACGCTGCTTCAAAAGCAGCCGTGGTCAATTTTACCCAGTCGTGTATGCCGCTGGCTGAACAGTACGGTATCCGTGTCCATGCTGTTTGTCCGGGTGTCACTGATACGGCCATAGTGCCGAGGAATGCTGAATGGCTAAAACCCGCGCTGGCAGCTGTTCAATGGCTAACACCCGACGAGATAGTTGACGTCATGGAGGAAGTGCTGGTTGATTCCAATGCCCCAGCCTATCGAAGGGTCGATAATGCGCCGAGGTCAGTCTAGGCTTCGGCATACGCTTCCTGAACATGAGACAGGGTGGGTGATGCATAACGGCTTGCCTTAGCGATGTCACTTGTAACAGGATAGGGCTTGTCGGCGAATTTATTTTAACAATCATTAGGACCTTCTGATGCCTCGAAAACCCATATCTTTTGGAGTCATGTGCGCAGCAGATATGCTGACTCGAGAGGAAATTCAGCAATTCGCGCGACAGGCCGAAAACGCAGGTCTAGATCAAGTTTGGATACCTGAGTTGCTAGGCAGAGATCCCTTTCTCACTGCCTCTCTCATCCTTGAAGCAACTGAAAATGTTCGGGTCGGAACGGCGATTGCCAATGTTTACGTTCGTGATGCCAGGGCTACAAAGTCCGCGGCTTATTCGTTGGTTGATGCCTTTGGTGATCGATTTGACCTTGGGTTGGGGGTTTCGAACCCTGTCGGAAATGAGCCGCGAGGTCATGCTTGGTTACCACCGGTGAACAAGATGAAAGATTTTATCGCGCGGTACGATGCAGCGGATCTTTATTGCAAGGTGCCAGAGCTAAAAATACCTCGGTATTTGGCTGCCCATGGTCCAAAATTAATGGGGTTTGCCGGTGCGTACCTGGACGGCGCCTTTACGTATCTTCAAACGCTGGAATATTCCAAAGTCGCAAAGACCTTATTGGGCGATGCTCGGCTGAATCTAATGCAACCCACCGTTTTTTCTGAAGATGCTGATGCCGCAAGGACCCTTGCCAGGCGGGCAATCAAAATCTATTTGCCGCTTGAGAACTATCACCGCGCTTGGCGTGAGCGGGGTTTTGCAGATGAAGATTTTCAACTGGGCGGCTCAGACGAATTTATTGATGCGTTGATTCCTTGGGGATCTCAGGATCGACTGGTCGAAGCCTATCAAAATCAGATTGCCCAGGGGGTGGAGCACATCATTATGACGCCTTTAGGGCTTGACTTGAGTGAGGCGTCGGGTTGGCAGCCTGTGGCTAGTTTGATCCAGACGGTTCGGCTCGCGTCTGCGCATCTTGATTCGACAGCGTAAATCCAATCACTTGACGTCGATTGATGTTGCCCGACAGGCGGCTAAAAAAGTTAAGCAGGGACAGCTGCCAGCGATACTTTTCTTGTAAGGCTGAATAGGCTGCCTCACAGGTTGAAGGATCATCAATAAGACGGGCGACGCCGGCCACATCGCCGCTTAGTGGTCTGCCCGAAGCTGTGCAAGCCATCACTTTAACCTCAGAAAAATTGCGAATTCGCTTAACTTTGCCTGCTGCACCCGCAGAAAACGCGACATACTCCTGATCATCCAGTGGGGCAAACCAAATCGGCGTCCAAACCCAGTCACCGTTACGTTTGTGGGTGGCAAGCGATACATAGGCGTGTTTGATCAACGCTAGCGGCATGTTCTTTTTCCTAAAGTCGACTCAAAGGTCGGTTGATAAGCTGCTTCAATCGATAGCTCGCTCAATTGCCATTCAGAAAGGCATGATACCGAATTAAACGGAGAGGCCAAAGTTCTAAGGGGTATAGCCCCAAGCGCCTGAGCCCTGAAACACCAAGGTGCTAAAGCATAGTACGCCTATCCGAGTGCAAGTGAGGTCGTTGTAACCTGTAATGTTCGTGATTCTGTTAGGATATTGGATTCGAGGACCGCGTTTGGCTTGGGGTTAATTGATGGCTACAACTTCGTTACGGCAGTCATATGGTTTCGGCCTGTTGTTATTGGTTATGGCCGCAGGTGTTCTGGCTTGGTTGTCTTTCGAAAATCGATCTCGTAGCGGGTCCGAGGGCATCGATGCGTTAGGGGTTGCTCGGCAAACTGCAGAGGGCTTAGCCGCGCCCCTTGTGCCGTTACCGACAGCGCGCCAAATCGATGATAAAGACGGGAATGCTGCTAAGACGCCAATAATTGGCAGTCGCGAGCAACTTGAGGAGGTGCAGCCTGGAGATCGAGTTAAGTTCGCTCGCGAAAATAACGACCCTCCTAACAGCCAAGATAATTCAGAAAGCCAAAGTAGGCGCTTTTACACGGTCACGATACACTCAAAAGAAACCCTTAGCGGCGCAACGTTGATCAAAGGCCGAGTTGATGGCGGCCGTCAATTTATTGCGACGATTGGGCCGGCTAGCGTTAACGTATTTTTGCAAGGCGCGAGAGAGGTGCTGCGATTTTCGGATTCAAACTTTACTGGGCAATTAGCCGTTTTGCAGCGATCAAATTTAGAACAGGATATCAGAATCAGGCCAATCGCTAAGGGCACAAGGTTGGAGGAGTAAATGAACGGTTCGAGAAAACGGGTGATATCGAGCATGGAGCCGAAACGCAGAATACAGGGTCTGGCGACTGCGATCCTGATTGCGTTGTTGGGGTTACCCACGCTTTTGCCAGCCGCGATCAGTCCGGTTGCAATGCTTTGCCCCTGTTCTTTTGAGCCAGAAAACCAAACCCACGGGATTGCGAAGTTCTCGATTGTATTTAACGAAGAGGTTGCTGCTTCAGAAGCTTTGAGCGTTGAATTCGTGATGCTGAGTGAGACTGACCTGTTCTTTGGATGGCAAGAATTGAGTCGAATGCAACTGGAAAGTCTTGAGTATCAATCGTCAGCACAAGCGGTTGAGGTTCGTCTGCCCACTTATGTATTTTCAGGATCTGCTACGGGTTACCCCGCACTGCGGTTGACCAATGCGGTGGGTGATACCTTTTACGATGGCGTTATTTTGTCCACGACGGAATCGGTTAAACGAGACTCCTACGGATTGTGGTCTATCAATAATCTCGTCACGCTGTTCTTGAGCCAACCAGAATTTGCAGTAACGGATGATGTTGTAGAGTTGCGCGTTTCCGAAATTTCCGTGCCCTCGTTGGCGAATCAAACCGAGGAGCTCGAAATCAGTATCAGGGTTGGTGATAGTGAAGGGTCGAGCTTCTACCCTAAGGGATCGGGATTGGTGACCGTCGTCTATAACGACGAAGGGGTCGGATCTTTGGTCTCCTCGATCAGGCTTGATACGGCCTTAGATAGTCATCTTGTTCAAGATCCCTCGTTTACCAATGTCCAAATGGCAGTCAAGCGCGAAGACGCTCAGATCCTGTCGTATTGGCTTGACTCCCTAGCTAATGATGTAGCGCCAAACATTGGAGTCGATTTGACTGCGCCAGACACACTGAAAGATTTTGACGGTGATGGCCTTTCTGATTTCAATGAGGCGTTGTTAGGAAGCGATCCTGAAATTCAAGATGCTCCGAACGTCGCTCAAATTGAATTGGCGTACACTTACGGCAAAACCGTTGTCGACCGATATGGTGACGATTTAGATGCTCGGATGCTGCTGCTTCATGAAGCTGCGAAAGCGGTCTTCACCGAGTCGGGTGTGCCGGTTGAATTGATCGATCTGCAACGCATCAATGTGGGCGACGACAGTAACATGGATGCAGAAACCCTTATTGATCAATTGGAGCAGCGCAGCGGATTGTTTCTAGATCTTGATTCGAAATTCAACCGCAACCCTGACTTGATCATTCATTTTGGATTGGAGCAAACCCTAGAAATCGGTGGCTTGGCCAACCTTCAAGGTGCCTTAGGGGATGGTATTATTGCGAGTGCAGCCGCTTTTGCTTCTGGATTTAACGTGGGCGTTGTGGGAATTGATGGCGTTGATGAGTTAACGTTGCCTCACGAACTGGGCCATCTCATGGGCTTGGTGCACTCACGGGCGCAAGGGGACGCGGATGGTGCTTTTCCCTGGGCTAGGGGGTATGGGTTACCCGATACGTTTGTGACGACCATGGGGTACTCGTCCGCTTTTAACGGGGCGCCCTACGTTGGATATTTTTCATCGCCTAATCTAGCGTGCAGCGGTGAGGAAGATGCTTGCGGTGTGCCTCGTTCAGATTTTGTCGACGGTGCTGATGCTGTACTCACCTTAACAACAACCGCTCATCAAATTGCCGCGATCTCTAATGGCTATAGTCCAGTACTCACTATCGTAGGTGATAACCCAGCGACGGTTGAGAGTGAAGCCGAAATGGCAGAGTTAAGTGCTACTGCAACGGACGCAGAGGATGGCAATTTAACCTCAGATATAGCCACGACTCTAAACCTGGCGGCCGCCGATGCTGAAGGTCATACGCATCTGCACACTTACCGTGTGACAGATAGCGATGGCAATAGTCAGTCTGCGACTCGAAAGATTAACTTGGCGCTCACGGTCGTCGATACTGATGGCGACGGGGTGAGAGATTCCCTAGACGCCTTCCCCGAAGATCCCTCTGAAACAAAGGACTCTGATGGCGATGGCGTAGGAGATAATGCGGATGCGTTTCCTAATAACGCCGCAGAAACGCTGGACAGTGACGGCGACGGGTTGGGTGATAATGCGGATACTGATGATGATGGCGATGGATTTACTGACCTCGAAGAGGCAGCCGCAGGAACTGATCCATTTAGCGCAGGTTCCTGCCCTGGCTGTTTTAGCTGGGATATTGATGGTGATGGAGAAGCGAAGGCTTTAACCGATGGCCTGTTAGTAATCCGTCACTTGTTTGGGTTTAGCGGTGAGGCGTTAACAACCGGAGCTGTGGGTCAAAATGCGAGTCGGTCCGAGGCGGCTGCAATCGCAGGGTTGTTAGATGAAGCAGGGGATGAACTGGACATTGATGGTAATGACGAAACCGGCGCTTTGACCGACGGGCTGTTGTTGATTCGTGGATTATTCGGTTTCTCAGGTGAAGCCTTGATCGCCGGCGCTGTTGGTAGCGGTGCAGAACGGTTCTCTGCTGCGGAAATTTTAACGTATGTGACGGCCCGCTTACCCGGCGAAGGAAATTCTGACACGGGGAACAATGGCGGTGATGATGATGGCGCGGCCGATGGTGGTGATGGTGGTGCTGCGGATGGCGCCGATG
>NZGC01000075.1 GCA_002689445.1 Gammaproteobacteria bacterium | reverse complement strand
CTAGTTTCAATCTGCTCTTTTAGGTCGAGCAACAGCTGGTCCAGAGGATCCAGCGGCCCACCCTCCGGATCCGTCGGATCCGGCTCAAATTCTGACTCCGCGCGAGGTTCTCCTGTAAAATTTATTACCGAGGAGTTAGTTCCACCCGAGTTAACCATTGCCGTTGGCGCAGAAAAAAACCGTGACAAACCTTGCTTCTGAGATTCACTTAATGCGCTTACCAACCAGAGCATTAAGAAAAAAGCCATCATGGCAGTCACGAAATCGGCATATGCAATCTTCCATGCACCACCATGATGAGCGTGCTCACCTTTTTTCACTCGCTTTACAATAATGGTTGTAGGTTTTGCGGGTTCCACGAGTTTATCTTGCCGCTTTTGCTGCAGCTTTTACTTCTCGAATTTGATCATCAAGTTGATCGAAGCTTGGCCTGACTGTTGACGGTATCGTTTTTCTACCAAACTCCAATGCGTTCTGTGGCGGGTGCCCTTGCAGATCCGCAATTAAGCAAGTTTTGACGGCTATCAAATAAGCACAGTCCTCCTCGGCGACTGCCTTTAGTGAATTTGCGATAGGTCCTGCAAACCCGTAGGCCAACAAAACCCCGAGAAAAGTTCCGACCAAAGCAGCTCCAACCAACCCTCCTAATATCTCTGGTGGCTCAGTTATAAAACCCATTGTCACAACAACGCCCATTACGGCGGCTACGATACCAAACGCAGGCAACGCATCAGCGAGGGTCTGAACTGCTGAGGATGGCTGCATCGCCTCATGATGATGCGTGTCTAACTCAATATCCATTAGAGCCTCGAGTTCATGAACGTTAAGATTTCCTTGAATTTTTATTCTGAGCATATCGCACACGAAATCCCTAACGTGGTGATCGGCCAATATTTCTGGATACCGCTGCCAAATCTCACTCTGATCGGGGCTATTAACATGGTCTTCCAATGCTAACATCCCGTCTCTCCTAGCTTTATCAAACATCATGTAGAGAAAACTAAATATATTTAGGTACGACTCTGTTCTATATTTCACCCCCTTCAGAATGTATTTAAAATCTCGTCCAACTCCTTTCATTGTCTCGACCGTGGTACCTAATACAAATGCGAATAGCCCTCCGCCTGCGATGATCACTACTTCTGAAGGCTGCCACAATAAGCCTAGTACTCCCCCATGCATTATGTAGCCACCAAGCACGCTAGCTACCACACCGAGAAAGCCGATAAAAAACTTCATACAAAATCTACCCTTTGCTCGTTCTTTTGCTACTGTTTCTGTAAATCGTCAATTTTAAACCTTTCCTCAGGTCAGGGTGTAAAGCTAAGAAATTAGGAAGTTTTATGATATCGCTACTCCTCTGACAAAGTCATTTAAAGATACAACACGTCAGGCGTCTATCCTTCATCCCTCTAAAGATCATGGAACCATGCTGGCTACTGTTTTGTTAAATTTCGTAAGGACGGTCACTCAACTTTTTTCTCGATTAAAGCACAGGCAACCAAAAAAACTGCCTCATCGTTTACAAGCAAATCATCACCTCTCGCATACTTTGAGCACTCTTTCAGGTCAACTCCTCTTCGCGCTGAACGAGCCCGAGCTATAGATTCTGAAGACACGAATTCTAAGTTATTACTAAAACGCCATCCACACCTAGACTAAAGATTCGGCATTCAAAGCGACCTATATGGACACTCGAATAAGTATCTGATTTCTTGCATGCGTTAACAAGCAGATGTCTAAAGATCCTGTGAGCCCCCAATACTCACTTTTAGGACACTCTTTCAACGATAAAGGACCTCGATGGTAAACGTTTACAACAGAGCCGAGCTGCTGCCAACACCTCTTGGCTATAAGCGCTTTCTTTGGCATGCTGTTGACTCCTAGGTAACAAAAAAACTGTTTATGAAAGATTATCTCCCACCAAAGATAGATTGGGTTCGTCAACACGTCGAAGCTTACGAAGGCAGTGGCGGTACCAAGGCGACAACGCTTCGCGATACAGGCTTACCTTGCATTATCGTTACCCACCAAGGGGGCAAAACCGGCGCTACCCGAAAAATTCCGTTGATGCGCGTTAAAGTCGACGACAGCTATGTTCTGGTTGGATCAATGGGGGGGCAACCTAAAAATCCCGTCTGGGTATATAACCTTCGAGCCCATCCCGAGGTGGATATCAGAGATGCCACCGTTGTGGAATCAATGGTGGTCCGCGAAGTTGAGGATGCTGGCGAGCGCGAGCGCTTGTGGCGGGCCAGTGTCGATGCTTTCCCACCCTATGCAGACTATCAAACCAAAACCGACCGAATCATTCCAATTTTTGTCGCCGAACCCAAGCCTTGATGAGAAGGCGATGGGTTATCTGCTTCGGTGAGCGGTCTTTGACTTGACCTTTCGATCAGTCACTTAACCCCTAATCAAAGATCAATATTGCACGGCCCTTGATTTTACCCGCTGCTAAGGCAGCGGTTGCCGTGTTGATCTCATCAATCGAAAAGCGTTCAGTCACCATACTGTCTAGATCCAGCGCACCCTTCTCAAACCAGTCGATGAAGGTTGGAAAATCTCGATCGGGGCAACACGACCCCCCAATACTTCCGACAAAGCGCTTTTCGTTCATCAGCAAATCAACAGGATCGATGGAAAGCTCTGTTGTGGGTACGCCTACCAGGACAGCAGTACCGCCGGCCTCAGCACCAAAAAAGCCTGTCCTTGTAGCAGGCAAGATTTGCTCCATGGTCGTTCGAATACCGATACAATCAAACACAAAATCGGCACCGGCGACGGGTTGTCGCCTAATCGTATGTTCCCCTTTTTGGGGCGTCAGTAGACGAATCGCCTCGATGGGATCCTGGGTACCCGCATTCACAACATGACTGGCACCAAAGGTTTTCGCGAAGGCCAATTTNTCGTCGTCTAGATCTACGGCAATTATCGGATCAGCCCCCCTTGCCTTTGCTGCGACGACGGCAGATAANCCAACGCCACCGACGCCAAAAATCGCGACGCTATCACCCTTCTGCACGTTGGCGGTGTTCAACACAGCACCAGCACCNGTCATAACCGCGCATCCGATAATCGACGTCACATCGGTTGCGAGTGTCTCTGGCACTTTAACCACGTATCGTTCATCGACCAGGGTATGGTCAGCCCAGGTAAAAACGTTACTGGACGTCGCCAATTCACCCGAATCAAGTCGGACAGAGGCTGCAGCGGGTACCCGGTCTCCCGTTTGAATCTGTCTAGGGACCCATGTCACCATTACCCGGTCGCCAGGCACTACGTGATCAACCGCATGTCCCACCGCCAAGACTTCTCCTGTCGATTCATGCCCTAACACCTCCGGGGACACCCGGGTTCTGTGCATGGTGTGTAGCTGACTGTGGCAGATACCACTGGCAAATTGCTTGATCAACACTTGATGAGGATCCGGCGCGGGGAGCCTCAGCTGGTGCACTTCTAAGGGTCCTGCTTCCTTCGGTACAACAACAACTCGAGCAGATACTTCCACTTCCCTCTCCTTTTGTTAAGGACCTAATCAGGTCTTTACTGCCAAAACAACGAGCGACATCGCAATCCTTTCTAGAGGCCTCGAGATCACAGTTGGCATTCAACGTTACCAGTCAGACTCAAGGCTTATAGTGACAACAAGCGAGCATCCGCCAAAGGCGATCTAACTGCAACTACTGCTGGCTGATTGAGTGCCTTAAAACCCTTGGGCGAGTTCGTCAAAGCCGATCAAATCCTCCATGGCAGCCATCGCTTGCAGAACGCCTAGGTCATCCCTCTGTCGACCAATGACCTGCATCGCGATCGGTAAACCCTCGCTGGACAATCCAATCGGCAAAGCCCCGGCCGGGTTACGCGTCATATTAATGCCCATTGTATAGCTCACCCAGTCAGGGGTTTGCTCACCGTCAACAAATCCGTCGCCTTCCAACGTTGGCGCATGACCCCGCGTTACCGGAGTGAGCATCAGGGGTGCCTGGCCGAAAGCTTGCTCCAATTGATAGGCAAATCGATGGCACTGGTCGATTGCAACCGCATAATCGGCACTGGAAAATCGATCCAAGCCCATTTCAATCTGAGGCCGCAGCGCTTCATCAATTTGGTTCCATTCATCAGTACCACGCAAATGTCCTTGGGCCCTTGCTCGCGCTGAGGTCCAAAATACTAACCAAGCCGCTAACGGATGTTCATTCCAGATTTGATCATGCTCAATCACCTCCACGCCCGCATCTGACAACTTGTCTACAAACGCCTGACACAGGCTCAAGATCTCTCGATCACAGGTCGTGATTCCCATCGTCGGCGCCCAAATAATCTGCTTGGGTAAATTACCGTCGAGTTCAGGAAACCAGGGGCCTGAAGGAGTCGGCAATGAAAAAATGTCAGTCGGTTCATCGCCCACGCAATAGTCCAGCGCATAAGCGGTGTCACGGATTTTTCGGGTCATGGGACCTTTAACCGTCAGTAAGCCCGAACCCGTAGGTGTAGGGCCGCCATTAGGGACCCTACCCTGAGATGTCTTGATACCACTTAATCCACAGAGCGCTGCAGGTATACGAATCGAACCTCCGCCATCACTTCCCGTGGCTAAAGGAACCATACCCGCCGCCAAGGCCGCACTCGAGCCGCCCGATGACCCACCGGGACTACGACTTAGATCCCATGGGTTTCGGGTCGTGCCAAAGGGGACGTTGTCAGTCTTACCTTTATAGCCAAATTCCGGCGTATTGGTCTTCCCCACCACCACTGCACCCGCCGCTCTGAGCCTGCGCACCAACTCTGAATCAGCGGTGGCCACCGGATCGTTGACGTGAAAAGCAGATCCAAAGGTGGTGGTGTAACCCTCGGCATCCTCCAAATCTTTCACACCAAAGGGAATACCCGCTAACGGCAACACCGCCCCTCCTCGAATTTGCTGGTCAATTTTCTCAGCCTCTTGCAACGCAAGCTTTTGATCGACGGCACAAAAAGCGTTGATTGTGGGGTTATCTCGTTCAATATTCGCGAGCGCTGCTGAGACCAACTCAACCGCACTTCTGGACATTTCATTGACCTCAGCCGCCAATCGCGCCAGTGATGTATGCCTAAAATCCATCTCTACTCCCCTATCATGTTTGACTTCCACAACCGACAATACCCTTTAATTCGCCCGTCGTCATAGTCCAGTGACAACCAACGCCAACCAATCCTTGGTTTGGCTTGACTTGCTCTAGCTTGCCTACCCTTCATAGCCGTCTTGCCTTGCTTAGCTCTTATGTCTGTTCTGCCTCTCCCCTGCCTCGCTTACTTATCCTGCCTCTTACCCGAGGGGTTATCTCAAATCAGCGTAACAGCTTGCTGATTGACGTCTTGTGGATGTTCTTAACCGCATACTCTCCTGCTTTTTGTGCTGCATCTCCCGAGCCGTTCTCGCTTTAAGACTTTAAGGCTTTGAGGCTTAAGGGCGTTTTGGTTTTGCGGGCTTTAAGACTTTGGAGCCTTGGAGCTTTGTTGCTTTGGAGCCTTGGGGTTTTGGGGTTTTGGGCTTTTTAAGTTTTGGGTTTCCTGGTGCCCTTGATCTAACCTCCGGGCCTGAGTACCCCACTTTCGAGCTGCTTGCTCGAACGCTGATTTGACCTAGAAACGTCTCCTGATCAAACCTGGGTTCACCGGCAACCTTATCAACCCAGTGCTACAACCCGAGGACAGCGATTTTCTTGGGTGTATTGCCACTCACATTGCTATCGGATGCTGCCGTGTTCCGCTTTCTGTTTAAACAGTGCCTATAGGCCAGCGGCTAATCGTCGCTGGCGGGCGCTCAAATCAGGGCCATCGACTTGCCAGCCCGGCGGTTTCAACAAGATTTTTATACGATCTGTCCAGGTCTTGGCCAACACTAAGTCACGCCACAATGATTGATAGCCGGCAACGGCATAGCTAAATGGGTTATAACCCACCAAGTTTTTGGTCAATCCGTAAACTGGAGGGTCATCAGGTTGTTCTTCAGCGAAGGTTCCAAAGAAGCGATCCCAAATGATCAAAACTCCTCCGTGATTTTGGTCCAGATAACGCAAATTAGCCGCGTGATGCACTCGATGATGCTTGGGTGTATTGAACAAAAACTCGACCCAGCCCGGGAGCTGCTTGACCGTTTCGGTGTGCACCCAAAACTGATAAATCAAATTCAACGCAATCATGGTCAAAACCATTGCCGGATCGAAGCCGAGCAAGGGTAACGGCGTCCAGAACCAATACTTGTGAATACGTTCACCCACACCTTGCCGAAGCGCCGTGCCAAAATTCATTAAACGTGCACTGTGATGCGCCTCGTGACCGGCCCAGAACAACCTAACCTCGTGATTGCAACGATGGAACCAATAATAAATCAAGTCATCCAACACAAATAACAGGCACCAGGACATCAGGCTTGGTGCCAATACGGCTTGCCAAGGTGACAGATGATAAAGCTGGTAGAAGACCCAAACTGCCATAGCTTTCGGCACGAGATCGATGACTGCGGACAGCGCAAGCAGCCCTAAGGACAACAGCGTGTCTTTACCTTCGTACCAGCCTTTATGCTGCTTATAGGAAAACACTGCCTCCAGAGCGATGGCGACCATAAAGGCGGGCAACGCCAAAGCGGTTAAATCGTCTGCTGACACCAACGCCCTACTCCTTACCGAGTCTCGAAAAACCACCAAATCAACCTCACTGAACCTCCGCAAGCGCGGATATCAAGTTGTCGACCCTCTCAGCTCAAACAAAGAAAACATTGTAAACCAAAGATAAACATTTATACTGCCCCGCTTCTCCTGGCTACTGCCAGCTCCGACAGGATCATCCCTTGCCCAGCATCAATTCCGAATCGACCTTCGAAGCACTTGGACTTCCCGAGACGCTTTTAGCGACCCTGACCCACTTGCAGTATTCCGCGCCGACGCCGGTTCAAGCAGCCAGCATACCGCCTCTGTTGGCAGGGGAGGACTTACTGGGACACGCGCCCACCGGCACCGGCAAAACCGCAGCCTTTAGTCTGCCGCTCCTCGCGAGAGTCAACCCTAAGCAAGTCAGTCCGCAAATATTGGTGTTAACCCCAACCCGCGAGTTGGCTATTCAGGTCTCAGTCGCGATGCGCGGTTATAGTCAACAGCTGCAAGGATTGCGAACCTTATCGATCTACGGGGGCCAGGACTACGGTCCCCAACTGAAGCAGTTGAAAGCAGGCCAGCATGTCATCGTTGGCACACCGGGCCGGGTCATGGATCATCTGCGGCGAGGCACGCTGGATTTAAAAGCAATCAAGGCTTTAGTGCTGGATGAAGCCGATGAAATGCTCAAGATGGGTTTCTTGGAAGACGTCGAATGGATCTTGGAGCAGGCGCCAGCGCAGCGACAAATGGCACTGTTCTCCGCCACCATGCCAAAAGAAATCAAACGCATCGCAACTCGATTTATGCGCCAACCCAAGACCATTGCGATCGACGCCCCAATTGGCGCACAGGCTAAGATCAGCCAGAACTACGTCACGATGGCAGCCAAAGAAAAACCGGAAGCGTTACGAAGACTGCTGTCGTACGAGCCCTATGACGCCGTGTTGGTCTTTGTTAGAACGAAAATTCAAACCGAGAGCGTGGCTGAGCAAATCAGTCAGCTGGGGATAAGAGCCGCTGCCATTCACGGTGACCTGGCCCAAAACCAGCGAGAGCAACTGATTCGAAGGCTGTCCAAAGGGCAACTTGATGTTCTTATTGCCACCGACGTCGCGGCCAGAGGACTCGATGTTGAAAGAATCAGCCACGTGATCAACTTTGATGCGCCCCACGATGCTGAAACGTATGTGCACCGCATCGGTCGGACTGGCCGGGCCGGACGAAGCGGCCGAGCGATCATATTTTTGAACAAACGAGAAGAGCGACTTGTCAAAGTCCTCGAGCGCGAAACAGCCAATAAGCTCACTCGCTACCAATTGCCCTCCGCCGACATGATTAGAACCAAGCAATTAGAAGACTTTTCTGCTGGTTTGGCAGTCAAACTCAGCGAGCCGCCAGATACAGCGGTTCAAAATGTGATTCAGGCGCTGGTTGAATCCACATCGACACCTCCGGCTACGATTGCTGCGGTGCTCGCCGAACAACTACTCCCCAAGCAACGGTTTTCGGATAGCGCCAGCCCAGCATCCCAGCGGAATAGGCCGAAACAATCCAAGGTATCGGGACAGCGGCCCGATACGAGCAAGCCAACCTTCACCGCCTCGAAAGGCAAAGCGATTTTTCGGATCGAGGTTGGCCATGACCAGTCCGTCGAACCTCGGGAAATTGTTGGCGCTATAACTCATGAGGGGGGCTTGGGTGGTAAGGACATTGGCCACATTCAGATCAGTGCAGATCACTCGTTAGTCGAATTACCGAACGCTTTGCCCAGCGCCATCTTTACAAAGTTGAAAAACACCTGGGTGAGAGGTCGCAGACTTAGCATTCATCGGACCGATCAAGAAGCTCCAAAACCGAAAAACAAATCCCGCCGCAGGCCAGACCCCGATCGTAAAACTAAGGCTCATACCAAAAGCAATGCTGCGGGACGAAAGTCCAAGCCCGGGCTCGCTCGACAAGCCGCACAACCGAAAAAACGTAAAACGACGGCATCATCGCCAGACGAAGCGGGTAAACCGAGAAAGCGTCCCGTTAAAACAGGCAGTTAACCCCTCAGCCTTGACCTTTTAGACCACTTCCCCTGCTCCGCCGGCTAAGCTAAACTCGAGCCTCAAACGATATTGAAAGGCATTTCGATCATGAGCGAAGCTGTAGTCAACCCTGAAAATGAAGCGGAATCCATTGCCGAGTTCACCCGTCCTGGCGACGGGGAAAATGTGATCCAAGGTGAGATCCCAGATGCGGCGAGTATGGCTCTTGAGGACATTAATCCCGTAAGTGCTCGACTGTTCAGTGAGGACAAGCAATGGGCATTTTTTGATCGCCTGAGGGCAGAAGATCCAGTCCACTTTAATCAAACTGAATTGGCGGGGCGCTACTGGTCGCTCACTCGCTATGAGGAAATTAAGAAGGTCGACTCTGACCATCACAATTACTCATCCGCGCATGGTATTACGCTCGGCTTTCCGATTGATGCAGAACTCCCTGAAGGCGCGCTCAATGTCAGCATGTTCATTGCCATGGATCCTCCCACCCATGATGTTCAGCGTCGAACTGTATCTCCTGTAGTCGCGCCAAGTAATCTTGCCAATCTTGAGGGCCTGATACGACAGCGAACCCAGAATGTGCTCGATAGTCTGCCAGTCAATGAACCTTTTGATTGGGTTGAGCAGGTGTCCATAGAGCTGACGACGCAAATGCTCGCCACGCTGTTCGACTTCCCCTTTGAAGATCGCCGTAAACTGACTCGTTGGTCTGACGTGGCTACCGCCGTGCCCGGCGCCGGAATTGTTGACTCCGAAGAACAACGCCGAGCCGAACTGATTGAATGCTTGCAATACTTCACAGCCCTCTGGGAAGAACGCAAAGCCAATCCTGGTGGAGACTTAGTATCAATGCTCGCACATGGCGAAGACACCAAAAACATGGAGCCTCTCGAGTTCCTAGGGAATCTGATATTGTTGATCGTCGGCGGCAACGACACGACCCGAAACTCTATGAGCGGTGGAGTCTACGCTTTAAATCAATTCCCCGAAGAATTCGCCAAGCTAAAGGCAAACCCGGGACTCATTCCCAACATGGTGGCAGAAATCATTCGTTGGCAAACCCCGCTGGCATATATGCGACGTACCGCAAACCAGGACATTGATCTCGCCGGCAAAGCCATCAAAGCCGGGGACCAAATGCTCATGTGGTATGTTTCTGGTAACCGAGACGACACAGTATTTGAAAGGCCCAACGACTTGGTCATTGACCGCAAAAATGCTCGTCAACACTTGAGTTTTGGTTTCGGAATCCATCGATGTATGGGTAATCGACTGGCAGAAATGCAACTTCGAGTCCTGTGGGAGGAAATCCTGAATCGCTTTGAAGACATCAAAGTACTCGCCGAACCCGACCGAACGTATTCATCTTTCGTTAAGGGTTATACCAAAATGATGGTCACGCTGACCCCCAAATAATTGCAGGTGGCCTCTCTCAGCGCCTGCAGCAAAGTCCTTGGGCTCGCTGCAGGCCGCACCTAACCCGCAGCTAGCCCTCTAGCCTCTGTGATGGCGTTCTTGCCGCGGTAGTAGCTTTTCTTGTTGTGTCGTCCATCTCTTTTGAATAACGAGCTTGCTGCCTTGTTTTGAGCTGCTTGTATTGCCCAGTACAACCCTGCACAGTGCCCGCAAACACGCTACTATCTAAGCACAGCCAGTGCCGCGAAGCGCGGTGGACCAACTCAGCGATTTCACAGACCCAATATCGGAGAATCTATGGACATTGGATTATTTGGCATCAACATGAACTATTTGGCCATCCCTCAGCGGGCTAAGGTCATCGCTCAGCATGCGGAAACTCTCGGATTTGAGTCGTTATGGACTGGGGAGCATGTGGTACTGCCCGATCCCCGGCAGGCACCTTCTCCCGCTGATCCGGACACCCCTATGGCGCATCCGCCAGCCTTCTTGGCTTTTTTGGCCGGCGTTACCTCCTCGATAAAGCTCGGTACAGGCATCACCCTCATTGCCCAGCGAAATCCAGTAGTACTGGCTAAAGAGATTGCCACGCTTGATCTCATTTGCGAGGGGCGTTTTTTATTCGGCATTGGTGCAGGCTACCTCCACCAAGAATTTAAGGCCCTCGGTATCGATTTTGATAGCCGAGGCCCGAGGACAGATGAAGGCATTGAAGTCTTACGCACCTTGTGGGCAGCGGAAAAACCCAGTTATCAAGGTCAGCATTTCCAGTTTGACGGTATCCAAGCACAACCGAGACCTTTACATCCCCAGGGGCCACCCTTACATATTGGGGGTGCGAGCCCTGCCGCGATGCGCCGAACCATCACTCAAGGTCATGGATGGTATGGATTTGCAATGGATGTCAACGCGACAAAGCGGGCCCTCGAGGCGCTCCAGCAAGCGGCCAATCGATACGACCGACCCGCAGGCCTCGGAGATCTTGAAATCAGCATCACCCCGCCAAAACCGCCAACTCGTGCGATGCTCGATGACTACGCCGCTTTAGGCGTTTCTCGATTAATTCCTATGCTAGGGTTTTATCCGCAAGAGACATTGATGCGCGATTTAGAACAGCTCGCTATGGAACTCATCGATAGTTAACTTAGTTAAACGCACAATCATGAGGGGTTTGATTAATGGGTTACAAGTGCCCATGATTGCCGCCAGAGACTCAGTGACACCACAATAAGGGGTTTTACCTATGATCGATTTAACAGGCAAAGTTGCCGTCGTCACAGGTGCCAGTAAAGGCATCGGCAAGGGCATCGTTGAGGGCCTTTGCGAATACGGCTGCACTGTTTACTTTACGGGCAGGAGTAGTAATCCTGTTACCCCCCCGCAAGCAATGACCCTCGAGGCTACGGCAGCATCAGCTGAAGCGTTAGGCGGCAGGGCGATTCCTATTCGGGTGGACCACAATAATGATGAAGAAGTCAAAGCTCTGTTTTCCAGAATCGATCAGGAGCAAGGGCGATTGGATATCCTGGTCAATAACGTTTATCAAATTCCGAATCCACCCGCGATGAACAAAGGCTTTTGGGAACATCCCATTTCAGTTTGGGACGACCAGTGTGGGGTCGGGCTACGAGGATACTACACGGCAAGTGTTTTCGCGGCACCGATGATGATTCGCAACAGCAGCGGCTTGATAGTCAACATTTCTTCTAGAGGTGGCCGCGAATACGTCTTTAGCGCAAGCTATGGCGTGGGTAAAGCAGGGGTTGACCGCATGGCGCAAGACTTCGCACATGAATTGGCTGATCACGGCGTTTCCGCTATTTCGCTGTCGCCTTCAAAGGTAAAAACAGAGTTTATTTTAGACATGGTCGCACAAGGAAAAATGAGCCTTGATGCCAATGGTATGCAGTCCGTTAGACTGAGCGGTCGAGCCGTTGCGGCCCTCGCCTGCGATCCTAATCTGCAGAGCAAAAGCGGAAGCATTCTTACGGTCAGCGAAGTGCAGTCTGCCTATCATCTCATCGACCCTGAGGCCTAAAGCACGAAAGTCCACTCAACTTGAGCCTCAAGGATCTGATGGTGTTGGCTCGCTGAAGAAGCGCAGTACTGCCTCATCGATCAACGTTCTAAGCGCAGGTCTTGAGAGACTACCTGACAACCCGAATCGTTTCGCTAGATCCGAGAATTGCGGCGCATCGGAATAATCGAAATGCCTCGTACCTTCAACCAGTTGCTTTGTTCCTTGGGGTGATGCCTGGAGGAACCGATCCAGCTTTTTGTAGTTCAGCGGGTCATCCCAAGCAAGCTGCCCCAAATAATGGAAGGGCTTTTCAGTCCCTCTACGTATGACCTCCGTCGGCACTGGTAACATCCAACCGTCTAACGCAAGACAGCGTTCGATCCTGGAATCCTCAACAGCGGCCATTAACGCGGTCGCGCCCCCGAAGGAATGACCAAAGGCTCCGACATCGGTTATCCGGACCGATCGCCAAAAATCGTCGCTTACCTGGCGCCGTTCTATTTCGTCAAGAACGAAGCGGAGGTCAGCGGTCCTTGTCTGCAGTTGTGGTAGTCTGAATGCCCAGAAATCATCCCCTTGGCGATTTTCGGTATCTGCTGACCGATAATCCGCGACCGACCCATCTGCAAACAACGTCATAAACGCATCAAAGGCATGGTCGACACTGACCACCACAAAACCATGACTCGCAAGGGTTTCCGCTTGGATCGAATTCTGATTCTTCATTCCACTCAGGCCATGCGAAAAAAGCACCAAAGGACGTACCCCAAGAGACTCATCGAATGGCGCATCCAGACGAGCGTTGGTCATCACGCGGGCCATGTGAGCCACCATAAATTTGGGTAGTCCTGACTGATAACTGACCATCGAGATGCGCCTCTCAGGGTTGTCAAGATAGGGCAGGGTTTCGAGGTCGGTTTGCCTTACCGCGGGATACCAAACCTGACCGACCAGACGTCTTAGGTCCTCGGGGTTTTCGGTAAAATTTTCTCTCCTACTTTCATCGACCCACTCAAAGAACTTCGTCCCTACCGGGTGTGGTCCACTCGGTGGTGGTAAATCGTCAAGCGGAAAGACTTTCGATACTAGACTCGTACAACCCGAGGCCAATACACTCAAAAACACAGCCATAACGGATTGCATCCTACTCATCGTACTTTTCTCCTTGTTCTCAACCACCCCATAGCCTCTACACCCCGAGTCATCGACGCCCTACCAACCTGATCCGCTCATTGATACCCGGTCGCAGTTTAAAACCCACCCCCGCTACCAGCACCGAGCGCTCTAGTCATTTCTACGAACCGTTACTTTGGTCAGACTTTGGAGCGAATTCTCGGCACGACCAACCACCCGACCTTAGCATTCTTTCTAGCCACAACGGTGAGAGACCCAAATGAATGCGTCGGTTCATCTCTATCCAACGAGTCAGTGTCAATGGCATAGGTTCGGTATTGGTCAAGCCTCTTTATCGACAGCTCTATTTGTTCGCAAGACTATTGATTGCCAAAACTGTGTCACGATTCGGTGTCTAGCCTGTGGCCTTTAACTGCACCACAGGAAGCGTATCCGTCGTCGCCCAGGGCTTCTAACCCTCTTAAGTCACTGCCACGCGACGCATCCAGCGATGCTTACTGGGCTCGAACTGTTTGCTGCGGATTATTCCAGAGGGCGCTAAAAACTTCCTGTCCCAACACCCAAAACACCGAATCCTCATGCAAAATCGCCCTAGGCTCACCGCCAACCGATATCGAATCACCACTGGTCGCCGACAGGTAGCCGGGCGTAGTCAAGGTCAGTTGATTTGGATCGCCTGGATTAACGATGTCGAACAAATACAGCCGCTCAAGCGGCTCCCAAGACTCAAAGGCATAACCTGAGACGGGTATCGTCATTCGATGGGCATCGGGGCTCTTGCGCCAATAAGTAAAGGCTTTACGGTTCCACTCCGCAGCAGAATAGCTGTAAGCCATAGAATCATCCAATACCAGCGCACCGATTGAAGTTGGCGAGGTAATATCCAGCACATCGAAAAATTCCAACTTAACTCGGCCATCTATTTGTCCAAGCCCCATTAACACTGCATCGCTGATCGGATGTAAAAAATTTGAAAAACCGGGGATCTCTAAACTACCTGCAATAAAGGGATCGGTTGGATCTGTTAGATCGATGGCATATAGCGGGTCTATCTGCTCAAATGTCACCAGATAAGCTCTGTCACCCAAAAACCGCACCCCGTAAAGGTCTTCGTTGGGTTTACCAATTTCGTCAGGCCGCGCCTCATTCGGCAATTGGGCAACGATCTCTAGCTCAGGCTTATCTTCTGCCAAAGACATGACGTACAGAGAATGATCGATACGATCTTCAACATCATCCGTCCAACTGCTCACTATGGCACGCAAAGCGCTACCCGATGCGTTTAGCCGATAATCTTGATTGTTGCCTAAGAATAGACCGCCCTTTAATCGGGCAGATCCCGCGTATTGAATACGCTCTCCAATTCCAAATTGGTGGATGATCGTTTCGGCATAACCCGCCTCCCACAGGCCGGCCGTAAAATAAAGGCTGTCGGTCGTTAAATAAACGCCATTGACCGGCTCTGTTAAACAACTGGCATTGATCACCCCCGCAGAATTAGGGTCGATCTGCAGAATGATCGACACAATGGGATAACCCGTCGCCATCGGCGCATTCTCTGCCTCAGGGTCCACAGAGTAGCAATTCTCGTACTCCAAGACTGCAAGGCCCTCTCCATTTAAGGCAATTTTTGGCAGCAGGTCGGCGGGCTCCACAGCGGCCAATAAGTTTTCATTGGCCGCCAATTCTTCTTCGGTTGATGGATAATAATTTACGCCCTCAATTTGAGGCGTGTAGCGGGCTATGACGAAAATACCGGCTGACGTCCGGCGGCTGTTAACCAAGACTCCTTCGATTCGCAGCGTGTTAGTCCGCTCAAAATTAGCGCTCAGATCGTAGACATCGATACCCACCTCATCACCCTGCCATTGCTGGGGATTTGAGTAAGCCTCTCCGTATCGTCCCCACCAAGCAGTGCTGGAGAGCGTCACCAATCGATCCTCTAAGAGATAGAGCCCTTCAACACTTTGTGACTCCTCGACCGGAAGGCGAGCAATTTCATTCGCCAGTCCCTGCTGAGCATCGGTTTTAAGCACTCGAATACCTCGAACCTCCGAAGTTCCTGCATCTTCTTCTGCACTGCTTTGTTGATCGTCGGCGCTTCCCCCATCATCACTTCCACCGTCATCATCGGAACTGCCATCGTCAAAACCACCGTCCAATACTGCGACCTCATCTTCGAACAGAAAACAACAGGTCATACCGCGGCTCGGTGCGATGAAGATATGCTCGCCGTTGTATTTCACGACATCATATTCATCCACATTATTTTCGAGGGTGTAGGTTGTGGAGTAACCTACCGAGGCCGTCCCTGCGCCTGCATCCACCGAAGCGTCGCTCTCATCACCACTGAATTCGGCGCCACCTCCGGTAGCATCCCCGTCTGAATCACCACCGTCGCCGCCTCCATCACCACCCTCGGTGCTCGCCATCACTTCAAACAAGGCCCCACGTGCCGTGTCATCTGCGGATAATCGCTCAATATTGGCCGTCACTTTCACTTTAAAATCGTCAGCGTTTTCGATCGGCACTAACATGCCCGTCGGCTCGGGGTCAGGAGGCGGGTTGCCCGAGGGGGGCGTCACGGGGGGATCTGATGGGGCACCCGAACTTCCTCCGCATGCGGCCAAGCTATTGACAAGCAGCACCACTAAAGCCGTTTTCAATACCATCGGAACCTCTCTGAATACGACCACTTTGCAGTGAAAAAGAGTTCCCGTAAGGACCTTCGATGCTCGCATGTTCATCTTGTCATCTCTTAAATTCTCAAAACCTAATATTATCAAGTCCGAATTTAGAAATCATAGCCCTTATTGATTCCGCATGAGGAATGACTGACAACACCGTCTCAGCAGCTTGTCAGCACAGACCAAATGCCCTGGCATCGAGTCATCATGAGAGATCAAGGCAACGCTTAATGCTAGCCCTCCGCCCCTGTCCAATAAAATAGCGCTATAAAAAACAACGGGTCACTCGGGGCGAATCCCTCCCAAACCCGCCGTCAAATGGGCTGCACGCTTTTTCGGCGCTTGTAGCCAACCTCAACAAAGCATTGGAAGAGGCGTATTTAAACCCAAGCAGGAACCCTCAGGGACCCGTGGATCCTCACGCCACGCTTGTGCCAGACTCAACTGAATCTACCGCGGTTTTCGCGTAGACTGGCGTCATGAGCATTGACATTAATGGCATCGCCCACCTCCAACTCACAATTGATCGCGGCAAGAACGGACTCGAATTCTGGGAACGACTTTGCCACTTTCTCAACATGCGCACCTTAATAAAAGGCGAAGACGTGCTTTATTGTATCGGCGGCCGCACCGGTATTCTCGTCAGGGAAGCGGCGCCCGAAAAAGCAGCCTATCGCCATGATCAAGATACCCCAGGATTGCACCATTTCTGCTTTAGAGCCCGGTCAGCTCAAGATGTCGATGCGGTTGCCGATTTCGCCGAACACCAATTAGGGGCCCCTATGTTAAGAGCCGCCTCTGGATCGGAGCAGTTCGCGCCTGGCTACTACTCGACGCTGTTCACTGACCCATCAGGCATTAGAATCGAAATCAATTTTGTGCCCGGTCAAGGACACTTTGAAGGTGAAGGCAGGTTAGCAGAGGGGGGACCGGGACCTGCAACACGTTACGGAGAATCAGGCCTAGGCCAATGAGCTAAAATCAGCAGCACGTGTTTAAGGGCTTTGGTTGTTATCTGCATGCCGAAGCGCTTTCCTCGTGAAATCAAACGATTGCCCAAGCATTAGACCGTTAGCTGCTGAGAAAAATAATCGATGACATTTTCCAAGGCATCCTGCGCGGGTTGTCCTGCTCGAATAAAATCCAAGGTTAAAACCGAGTGCCCGCGACCAGGCAGCTCAACAAACTTTATCCTCTCTTGATCGTCATTAAACGCTCGATCTAAAGCGTCAAATTTTTCAGACGTACACAAAGGATCTTTGGAAAAACGTAACGCCAACATGGGCCCTTTTTCTGACAATGCAGCTCTAGTATTGGCCACTTCTTCACTCGACATATGCAACGCATCGTGCTTAAAAAGCGGCATGGATGGCTGCGATGCGACTCCGGCAAGGACCTGCTCTTCAGCCATCAGAGAAATGGCAAAATTTCCGGTTAAACACATCCCTATAACCCCAATTTTATCGACCCCCTGACTTTGCCTCAGATCTGAACACAGAGCCCGCAACCAATCTACTATCGGACTGCTTTTATCATTAGCAAACAGCGAAAATTCTCGGCGAAGGCACATCACTCTTACCATGTTTCCAACCAGCGAGACTTTGCCCAAGGGTCCAAAGAGATGGGGCACTACAACCCGGAAGTTACGATCTGCTAGCGTATTTGCCAGCGCGATCGTCTCAGGACCAATACCGGGTAGCTCCTGTAAAATCACAATACAGGCCTTGCTGTATCCCTTTGTATAGACTTCGTGGCTCACCCTCGTACCATCCGTTATCGCCGCGCTGAATTCGCTCTTACTGTAGGTCTGGTCCATCTTCAATCCTTTTGGCTAACTATAGCTCGGGATCTATCACCCCACGTTGACGCGCGTCCCCAGGTTAGAGAACGCACGACCTCTCACTGCTATTTCTATCTTCGGTTGCGGTTTCAAACCATCGATGCCGTCTCCGGCCGCTGCCGAGTGAAGACGAACCCTCATCTTCGATTATCTGCAGCGGTGAAAGCCTAGCCTTACTTTGACGCCCACTGATTCACAGATCTGTGCCACTAAACCAGCAACTCGGCGAGACCTTCAATCACATCACCGACCTCAAAAAATTGACAAGTGCCCCAATATCGGGGCGTCGTTGCGGCAACAATTGCACGCTCGGCCTCGCCCCCGTTAGCGAGAAAATTACCGACCATGCTAGAAAAACCAAACAGCAAGCAACTTGCGATCTGCAAATCCCGATTGAGATCTTCCCTCGAGTAATCGGTCACGCCTCCTTCCACCAACCCATCAAAATACAACGAAACGAGTTCCTGACCGACCACTGCAAGCTGGTCCGCTTCAATCGAATTTGCAAAGAAGTACATCAGATCATAGGCGCCCGGTCCGCTTGATGCGAGTTGCCAGTCATACATCCGAGGCAGGTTCGATCCATCAAAACAAATATTTTCAATGCGCGCATCGCCATGCACCAAGGTTTGAGGTCTAGCCCTTGAGAAGTACTCAAACACTCGCCCAGCCATACGGTTGCCTGGCTCGAACATAGGGTACATCTCATCCGGGATTAGATCACCGAAATCTTGCTCGAACAGAGGCCAACCAGAAGCAATACTGGGGCCGTAAATTGGAGCCCAATCTTTAAACTGATGAGCCTCTGCTAAAGCTGGCGATTGCCAGTAGTGTGCGTGCATCCTGGCAAGTCCTAATACAGCTTGCCTTGCATCCTGCGTTGATAGCGCCTCTAACTGGCTGGCAAATCGAGCGGCCTTGAGATCCTCAATCAGAATCAAGAAATCTTGTTCGCCCGTAACATCCACGCCGCCGTAAAAAGTCGGCGGATTTACTGGGCATCCCTCTGAGAAGTGTTGGTAAAACTTGAGTTCGCGCTCATAGGCCAGCAGGTGCTTTCCCGTTTCTCGGTTTGCCTCTCTGATGGTGGGAAATTTTGCGATGATCGAATTTGGCTGGCTGCCAGCAATATCCCAGCTTAATGTGATACGAACAATATCGCCTAGGAACCCCGCGGTTTCACCCACTGGTTCCAAACTAAACTCAATCACAGCTCCAGAGAATCCCCCTTTGGTGACCAACATTTCGTTTAACCAAGGAACTGTAATATCGCCCCCTGATCTCGGATGGCTTTGCTGCATCACGGTGCTCCTCTCACTATTCATTGACTTTAATGCTTACCCACCTTGCTAAGTTAATAGCGCCAGTCTAATCCACATCGTAAAAGCTTTGACGTTTTTTCCAAGCTCGTCAACTGTAAACAGGCTTTTCAGGGCCCTTGCCAAACTCACCCGTCTCTCTTCAACCCACGAACCGGCAATCCAGCCTGTTGATAGCAAGCATCAATCACCGCCATCTGTTTAACGCCATCCTCCGAATCCGTCGCAAGGCAACCACCTTCAGCCACAGCCGCTACAAACGCATCTAACTGAAACGCATAGGTAGATCTTTGGGTAAAGGTTTTAGTCTGGGGACCACTCTCGAGATCCAAGATCAAGGCATGCCCCAGCTGCGGCACCAAAGGGTTCTTTAAAATCATTTTGCCTAGGCTGCCAGTGACAATCACTTCTGCCTTGAATGACTGCTCCGCTGCCATACTCCCTCTGATGTCTGCCTCAACACCTCCTCCCAAGGTCAAGCGAGCGGTCATTTCAATATCGATATCGTCAGCATCGATAACCGCGCTGGCAGCACTTACGGTCGGCTCCAACCCGGTTAAGTGCCGAACCCAACTGACCGGATAGCATCCGATATCCATCAGCACGCCCCCGCCCTGAGCATAGATTCTACGAATGTCATCACTGGGCACAGGGCCCTGTATTTGGAAGTTAGCGAAAAGATGTTGTAGTTCTCCAAGAACACCACTTTCCATCACCTCTACTGCGGCTTCGAAAAAGGGGTGATATCGATAATGAAATGCGTCCATCAGCAGCCGATCATTTTTCAGCGCCTGGTCGTGCATACGCTGAGCTTGCCGATGGTTCGATGCGAGGGACTTTTCGCATAGCACATGTTTTCCAGCCTTCAACGCCTTGATGGACCAATCCGCATGGGCTGCAATTGGTAAAGGGATATAAACCGCATCGATTTCTGGATCGTCGATCACGTCCTGATAGGTGGCGAGTACTTTGGGGATTTGATTTTTTTCGGCAAACTCACGCGCACGACCCTCATCGCGCGCGGCGATACAGACGACCTCTACGCTCGGGTTTGACGCCGCTGGTTCTATCAACGCCATAGGCGCAATCTTGGCAGCACCTAAAATCCCAAAACGAATCACCCATCCAAGCCTTTCATAAATCGAGCATTCATATGCAGGTAGGCGTTCGGGTTCGGATGCTCTGCCCAGACGGCCTGCCACTGCGCACTAGTCGTCCATTCCGGCCAGCGAGCGCGCCGGTCTTCCATACTCGGCCAGCGAATAATCCAACACACGTTCGCCTGCCCATGTGGGGAAACTTTTGGATCGGAACCTGCAACCTCCGCTTCAATCCCTGCATCCATCCAAAAGTCCAATACATCAAGATTGGCTTTCAACCAGGGCCCGGCTACCGAATTAGCCCATACTTTATACGCTGGGAAATCTTCTGCTGCGATGGTGTAGTCCCGAATTTCATAGATCACCTCTGACATTGTGCATCACTCCTCTTGCTATGCGTTGAATATCCTGCGCCTTCAGACTAACGCGCTTCAACAATGTAGCACGACTTGAAGCTCAATTGAGGAGGGACTGGCGCTTTCCCTGGGTGCGTGTCCCACGCTTATGTGTCGGGTCGTCTTGAACTAACCTCTTGGGATCAAGACAGCAATCCCTTCAACTATCGACCGGTGCTTCAATCAAGGGCGTCGGTTTGCCATTTCAAAGAAGACATGCTGTAGTCGTTAACCAGTGGATCCAGGTTTGTTTTGATCCTTGATCTGCAGTCAACGATCATAAATGGTGGTTTATTCCAGTGCAGTTTCTTAAACGGTTAACCGTACACGATGTCTGGCTCGATGCGCTGATCCTCTCGGGATTATTGGTGTTCGCGGCTTTTTTGCTGGGGTACTACCAGTTATTCGCGTTACTGATCGCCGCCGACCCTACTTATTTATCGGTGAGCATGCTGTTGCTCTACGTCCTCGCGTCGATGCGTTGGTTACAGCTTTGTTATCGGTTATCAAGGTACCAACAAACATTAAATCAGCCCGAGGCATCAGCCCGTGAAGCTGGGTGTCAAGCTCGAGCGCTGCTAAACGCTTCGATGCCTGCAGCAACTGCATCTGACCAGCTACCCCTTACGGCCCTCGCCGAACATCTCGAAAATCGCCATGCCCTTGGATACTTTATTAGCGATTTATTACTCAAACTTGGCTTGGTCGGCACAGTGATCGGCTTTATTTTGATGTTGAGTCCTATTGCTGAGATGGAGAGTTTCGAATCCAACAACATTAGAAACCTGCTCACTGCGATGAGTTCCGGTATGGCAGTAGCACTGTTTACGACGCTCACTGGCTTAATCACCAGCACCCTCTTGAAAGTTCAATACTTTCTGGCTGATAGCGCCGTTGTCCAAATCATCGATACCCTAACCACCTGCGAAAACCGCCACGACGACGATGCGTCACCCAACGCTTAAATCGGCAACTCGAGACGACGTCTTTACCGACTTGTTGTTCAACGCACTCTTGGGGTTTGTCTTTATGTTTGCAGTCGCTTTTCTGATGATTAGTGACCCCAAGCAACAAGGTGATATTGAGAGTAAAGCAGAAATGCTGATCACCGTACGCTGGCCGGATAATCATCCTGATGATATTGATGCTGTCATCGAGGACCCTGCCGGTGTACTGATCTGGTACTACAATCCAGACTCGGGGCTGATCCATTTAGATCGCGACGATCGAGGGGTTTTTGCTGATCAGGTCGATGTAGGCGGCGCTCGCTATGTGAATCCGATTAATCAGGAAACGTTAACGCTGCGCCGGATCGCACCCGGGGAATATGTTGTCAACCTGCTTCATTACAAGGCCCATTACCAAGAGAGCCTTCCGGTCACGGTAAAAGTTGAACGATTAAATCCGGAGGTCTCTATCGTGTACTACGGTGAGCATGCTATGGTAGGAACAGGTCATGAACTAACGGCTGTGCGATTCACGCTTGCCGCTGACGGATCCATTACCGATATCAATCAAGTGCAAAAGTCGTTGCTCACTCGTGCTCAGGTAAACCGCAAATGATTTCGCAACTGATGGTGATCGGCTGCTATGTTTTTATCGCGGTGCTACTTTTAGTTGCTATTAAATACAGCAGCTTAAGCAGATTACTTAAATCAGTCATTGTTATTATCACCGCTGTCTTCTATCTGATTTCCTGGCTGGCCATTGAGCGTTTGCTCGGATGGGCAACCCCTGCGACCCTACCCGAGGCATTTCGGGTACATTGGATCCACATTCAAGAACCCAACAAAATCAGAGAGGAGCCTGGCAGTCTGTATTACTGGATATCGTCCATTGACGATGCCAATTTACAGATAACGCCACCACGAGCATATTACCGTCCGTGGACGGTCGAAGATGCAGAAGCTGCCCAAGCAGCCAAGCAACGATTGGAGGCTGGAGAAATCCTCAATGGTCGCATCTCCTACAATGTCCTAGGCTCAGATGCCAGAGAGACTAACAAAGAAACTCGCACCCAAGGACAAGCAGCGGAAGCAGAGGAAGAGCGACGACCTAGCTTCGAATTTTTGACCGTTGCCCCTGCCTCGCTACCGGAAAAAATCAACCCGATTCAGTAGAGCTCATTCACCTGCATCTGAAAGCCAAGTCATCTGAGGCACCTCTTTCTCTCCAGCCGCAACCAACCGGTCTTCCTCTGCTCTGGCGATGACGTAATTTAAGACATCAGCTGACAACGCTTCAGTCAACACGTCCCCAAAACTCGCCATGCCATTCGCGGACCAAAGCCCCTCAAGTACAATCTGATCAAACAGTTCAATGGTCTCAGGAGACATCCGTCGTAAATCGGGTATTGAGCCTCCCGACCGCGCCAAAAACCCATGGCAGACGGCACAATTTTCGTTGTAGGCCATTTCGCCTCGGACGATACTTGCCGCCTCTAGGCCTGCAACCTCACGAGCGGGTATCGAGCGATCTCTCACCGTTGGTACGGGCAATTCTGCCTGTCCACCGATCTTGAAAACCAACAAGCGACCATAGTTGTTATAAGTCAGCGAGGCATGCTCGGCAACTGGGGGTAACGGCTCGCCACCAAAAAGGTCAGCGCCACCTGTGCCGGTTAAGATCGAAATATATTGAACGCCGTCTAGCTCAAAAGATATTGGCGGTGCCAGCATCGAGGTGTAGGTATTGAACTCCCACAGTTTTTCGCCCGTTGCTTTGTCGTAAGCAACAAACATACCCAGCGCATTGCCTTGGAAGACCAGCCCGCCTTCCGTGCCGAGAACACCTCCGTTCCAATAGTGAGGAATTTCTACAACCCAGCGATCTTCACCGGTGGCAGGATCGAACGCCTTTAGATAGCCTTTGGGTGTGGGTTGCTCGGCAATATTATCGAGCATGACCTGAGCAAGCCGACCGAACTCGAGGCCCGTATTCCAGCCTCTGGGTTTATGTTTATACACCCCTGTGGCTTTCCATTCTGATGTCATTTCATAGAAAAGAGGATTATCTTGCGCAGGAATGTAGACCAATCCAGCCTCTTCGTCGACTGACATAGCCTGCCAATTATGGGCACCCAAAGGTCCCGGCATGACCCATTTGCCATCAGCTTGGTAGTCAAGATCAGGATTCTCAACCGGCCTGCCGGTTTCAAGATCAACATGTGTTGCCCAAGTGACGGTTGCAAAGGGGTTGGCCGCCAGCAACTTACCATCCTGCCGATCCAACATGTAGAAAAACCCGTTTTTAGGCGCCTGCAGTAATACTTTGCGCATCACGCCGTCTACATTCCAATCAGCCAGCGCCATATCCTGAACAGCCGTGTAATCCCAGTTGTCACCGGGGGTGGTCTGATAATACCAATTCATAACTCCCGTATCCGCATCAAGCGCTACGATAGAGGATAGGAACAAATTATCACCACCACCGGGCGATCGAATCACTCTTGTCCAGGGTGAACCGTTGCCCACTCCTAAATAAAGCTGATTAAATTCGGGATCGTAAACAATCGAGTTCCAGACCGTGCCACCACCGCCAACCTTCCACCATTCGCCCCCTTTCCAGGTTTCAGCGGCCAATTCCATCTCGGGGCTTTCAAACGGCAAACTGGGATCGCCTGGCACTGTATAGAAACGCCAAACTTGATCACCGGTTTCTGCATCATAGGCAGTGACATAACCACGCACGCCATATTCAGCACCGCCGTTACCAATGAACACTTTGCCATTGGCGACACGTGGCGCCCCGGTAACCGTATAGGGCCGGCTTCGGTCAATTAGTGTGTCAACCTGCCAAATCTCAACGCCGGTGGCAGCATCAAGAGCAATCAGTCGACCGTCTAAGCTACCGACATAAACCCGACCTTTGTAGACGGCAACTCCCCGATTGACAACATCACAGCAAGCGTAGCGTGCCCACTCGCCAGGTACTTTAGGGTCGTAAGACCAGATGGTATCTCCGGTTCTGGCATCAACGGCGTAAACCCGACTCCAAGAGGTGGTGAAAAACATGATGCCATCAACCACGATAGGCGTGGCTTCCAGGGCTCGACTCGTACCCATATCTTTATACCAAGCCAAGCCAAGATCTTGCACCGATTCACGATTGATTTCAGTTAATGGGGAGAATCGAGTCTCGCCATAGTTTCGGCCGTAAGCTAGCCAGTTCCCTGGTTCTTCATCGGCTGCTTTGATTCGAGCATCATCGATCAATCCTACGGTAGGAGCCGGTAAAACTGATCCTCCTGCCTCCTGCGCGCCCACAGGAAGCGGCCCTTCAGGATCTCTAGTGTCGTTAGTCGCAACAAAAATCACGCCTGCTACAGTCGCGATAAGTAACATCCAAACTAATTTATTCATCCTCTTTTCCTATGCCAGAGTCACCGCCAGAATAGCGTTGCTGGCTGGCTAACACAATCTTGTGCTTGACACGCTGAAGGCTCTCTTGCGAGCAAGCAGAATAAGGCCTGAGCCCGATTCATTGCCTCTCATTTAGCTTCGTGGTTGACTTAGGGTCGTCAATCACTCTGAGAACTGTTATGGAACCTTTAGCTGGTATCACCGTACTTGATTTCGGACAAGTCTATAACGGGCCTTATTGCGGCTTCTTGCTTGCTCAGGCGGGTGCTACCGTCATTAAGATTGAATCGCCTAAAGGCGAAACCTTACGAGGCCACGGCGGTAAAACTGCGGCCAGCTACCCGTTTGCGCTGCTGAACACCAACAAAAGAAGCCTTTCGATCAATATTAAGCAAGGCTCGGGTCAAGAACTCGTTCGAGCACTCGCTACAAAGGTCGACGTAATCTCTGAGAACTTTGCGCCTGGCACCATGGCCAAATACGGTATTGGCGCAGAGACGCTCACCCAGCTGAACCCTCAACTGATCTACGCCTCCAGCACTGGCTACGGCAATGCAGAGGGTCCGTACCGAGATTTCCTGGGTATGGACATTACCCTCCAAGCAATTAGTGGCGTCATGAGCATCACAGGCGAGGAGGACGGTCCTCCCCTCAAAAGCGCTGCCGCCTTTGCGGACTTCATTGCGGGCACGCACCTGTATAGCGGGATCTTGACCGCCCTTTATCGACGACGCAGCACAGGTCTCGGCGGAATTGTCGACATATCCATGCAAGACTGCGTGTTCCCCACGCTCGCTACCGCAATTGGTACTTATTATGTCGCAGGAAAACAAATGCCAAGAGCAGGCAACCGGCATCCGGGAAAGACGCTCGCCCCCTACAACACCTATGTCGCCAGTGATGGCTATATTGCGATTATCTGTGTTCGGGAAGGTCATTTCCGTAGACTCTGCAAAGCGATGGATCGCCCTGAACTAGCAGAGGACTCGCGATACCATGATTTCCCGAGCCGTTGTCTGAATATGGCCGCTTTGGATGCGGAAATCACCCGCTGGACGGCGTGTCGCACTCGGGCTGAACTGCTCAATTTAACCCAGGCACATGGCGTTATCTGTGCTCCGGTGAATGACCTCAGCGAGGTCGTACAAGACCCTCATATGCTGGCCCGGGGCACCCTTAAGTCCACCGAACACACCATCCTCGGCGAAATCGCACAAATGCAAACGCCTTTAAGGATCTCTGACCACACACCTCCGGCTCTCACGCCACCCCCTGAGTTGGGTGCTGACACAGCGACGGTGTTAACAGAATATTTGGGCCTCACTGCCGCTCAGCTGACTGCCCTCGTGGCCGAGGGTGCGATCGTCATACCTCAAGCTGAGCGATAAGGTTGCTTAACGCCTTGTCACTTTGAGTGCGGCACGGACGACGATCGCCTCGTTGCCTCGTCTTGTCTGTTAGGCGGACTGAGGCAACTCGGGCAAGTTTCCAACCGTTTGATTCAATCTGGCAGACCTAACACTCGTTTGGCAATGATATTCATTTGTACCTCATTGGTACCGCCGTAAATTGTTACAGCGCGGTCGCGCAACCAGCCTCGTGTGGCGTCGAGTTCGTCTTGANAAAAANTTNCCCCTNCCCANCCGNCCCCCGCCATACCTCTAAGCTCGGACTTCAGCGCGGACCCTTCCTTGGCGATCGTTGATCCCACCAACTTAAAGATGGATGTCGTTGCCCCAGGTGCCCGACCACTCTTTGTTTCCGCCGAGACCCGTTGAACCGTCAGCTGCATCGACTTTTCTAACATTACCTGCTGAGTAATCTTTTCTCTGGCTTCAAAATCCGCAACTTTACCCGCTGCCTCACCGAGATATTCCTTAGCGATTTGCGCGTAAGGATTCAAAGTCTTGATGGTCTTCTTGCGACGTGGTGCAGGAGCGGCAGAGCGCTCGTACTGGAGCAGCCGCTTGCCCACGGTCCACCCTTTGTTCAATTCTCCGACCAAGTTACTCCGTAAAGCGATTGCGTTGTCGAAGAAGGTTTCACAAAAAGGTGAGGATCCCGATATTAGGGGAATGGGTTTCACGGTGACACCAGGTTGATGCATATCAAGCAGTACGAAGCTAATGCCATCATGCTTCGATGCATTGGGATCAGTTCGCACCAAGGCGAACATCCAATCCGCATTGTCGGCGCCCGAGGTCCAAATTTTCTGCCCGTTAATCACGAACTCATCACCCTCGAGTTGTGCCTTGGTTTGCAAACTCGCCAGGTCCGACCCTGATCCCGGCTCACTGTACCCTTGACACCACCGGACCTCACCCGAAACGATTTTCGGGAGATGCTCCGCTTTTTGGGCTTCTGTTCCGAATTCCATCAGCGTGGGCCCGATCATGGCCAAGCCCATTCCTGTTGCAGGGGGAAGCGCCTTGATCGCCGCCATTTCCTCTTGAAAGACTCGATACTCCTCACCACTCATCTCAGCGCCACCGTAGGCTTTCGGCCACAGGGGTGCCGTCCATCCTTTTGCCGCACAGGCGTTTAGCCAGCTCTTGGCATCATCCGTGTTGTAAATGTCAAAAGCATCCTCAAAATGCACCGGTCGGTCGCGCATGCTCGCGGGGCAGTTGGCGTCCAACCATGCCCTTGTGTCTTCTCGAAAGTTCTCAATACTCATTTTTCACCCTCTTTGCTGCTTAATCTTCTGTGTCCTTACCTACCGGTGAAAGCACGCTTTGCACCGAACCCTAATTCGTCAACGCAGTTTGGTTGACGCAGTTTCTTCAACGCAGTCATTCATGAACACCGTCATGAATAACCTAGGCATTGAGTCTACCCCTTTCTTCCTTTGCGACTACGAGCGTTCTGTTCACCCGTGTTAATGCTTTGCCCTGGTTTTCTCTTCAGACACGACGTCCGCTTTGCATCGTGCTTATCCTAGGACTCCTGCTGCTTTATTTTTAGCTTCCTTATCGCCGCAACCCTACCCTTTTCTACACTAACGCCGGTCGGATTAACACCTCCCAGACTTTACTTGGGTTCCTTCTTTGCTGCTTCTGGCTTAGTTTGCTCGTGTTTCGTTTGCTCATGCTTCGTTTGCTCAAGCTTCGTTTGCTCGCTCGTGCTTTGTTTCTCGCTCGCGCTTTGTTTGCTCTCCCTTCCTTGGAGACCGCTTTCCAGCCGTCTGCCCCTTCCCTCGTGTCTTGAGATCGCTGCGAGGCCCGCCCTTTTTTCGCTCGTTCCCAATCAAAGATACTTAATTCTACGCAATTTATTCGCCAATATATCATGCTCATCGGTCACCGGATTTTTTTATTCGCCCTTCCTGATCGATCGAAATTAACCTTCAAATCTGGGCAATTCGGGCCAACGAAGCGCTCCTTCCATGAAATTCTTGCTTAAACTCTTTCGGACCTTGGCGTTTGAGCACCGACCGCTCAACACCCGCAAACCGCTCCGGAACAGAACTTCATACTGATTAACGAACCCTATTCGCCTCAAGCCATTGATACCCAGCACTAGGGCAAGGGTTTTAATCCTATCAAGACGCTCCGCGACTCAGTGAGGCACTCTATTCAGCATTACAATTGGCTCTGAGCCTTATCAATCCTCGATCGCAATTTGACGCCCCAAATCTGGCGGCATGATCGATTCTTTCGCTCTCACCGACGCGACCAGCGCATCAGCCAACAGCCCCGCTATCGGTTGCACCTCTGCCTGCTCAAACTGGGTATAACCTTCACCACCACCTGCGGTAAAACTGCCAGTGGCTAGGGAGTAGCGACGCCCCCTCTTCACCGGTTCACCCGCTACCAACAAAGACTGAAGTCTCTCGCCAGACGGCTGTGATAAATCGTAAGTTAAGGTCAAACCCGAATACTGTGGCAAACCGTAAGCTCGCCAAAGCCCTTGTTCAATGACCGATATCAACTCGGCTCCGGATAAGGTTACAACCGCTATTGTGTCCAAGAATGGAAAAACGTTTTTGATGGCTTCGACGGTAACGTCCCCTGCAATGAGATCGGCACGCAGAGCACCGGGGGTGATCATGCCGATATCGGCTTGGGCGGTCTCCCTAATCACATCAGCCACCCAGTTACCGAGCACCGATTCTCGGTAGTAGCGGCGTGGCGCATTCCCTTCTAAACGACCAACGATCTCTGTCAAATCAGGATGGGCTTGTCTGGCCTCTTCGATCAGTGTTGAAACGCTGGTAGCGTCGGGCAAGACGTCCGCATTCACAGGAGTGAGTTCAGCAGAAAGCACCTGCAACGGCTGCCCAGCAGACCAGCGGACCTTTAGCACCCCTAAATGCATTCCTTGCCCAAAGGTCTGGACTATGATCGTACCCGTTCTCTCATGTCTCACGGGTGACAACAAACCATGGTCGGTGTGGCCGGCAATCAATAGATCAATGCCAGGCACCTCACCCGCCAAGCGATACTCTTCTTCGATACCTCGCTGCACTTCTGGGTCGGATGCCTTATCCGTCTGCATGGGTGCTGTTCGACCTTGGTGCGTTAACAACACCACGATGTCGGCTTCCTCTCGTAGCTTGGGCACCCATCTTCTTGCCGCGGTTATGGGATCCTCTATGGTCAAGCCTCGACGGTGACTTGCCATCATCGTGTTATGAAACGCATCGACCCCCATCAGTCCTAGCACTGCAACAGTTACATTACCCCGCCTGAACAAGGTATAGGCCTGTCCAAATGGAATACTCGAATCTTCATAGAAAATATTGGCGTTTAACAGGGGGAAGCTCGCGCGTTGCCTCACATGCCTTAACGTTTCCCAACCGTACTCAAATTCATGATTACCCAATGCTACGGCGTCGTAGCCCATCACACCATAAAGATCAAAAGCCAAGCGCCCTTCAGTCGCTTTTGACAGAGCACCCGTGAACAGATCACCCGCATCGAATACGAGCGTCTGCTTTTGGTGAGCACGTTTTTGCTTAATCAAAGTCCCAAGTTTTGGTAATCCACCAATATAGGCCATGTCGTCGCGCCACAAGGCAGGCAAAGGTGCGTACACACTCTCGATATCGTTGGTGTACAGAATCTGAAGTACCTCGGTCAAAGGTTCATCGTCTGAGTCGGCAAGCACCGGTAGCGAAGCCGGGGCAAGTATTGACAGCAGCCAGCCGACAATGATCAGTAGTCTGTTTCTGCTCAAGCTACGACACTGCTCAGTCAACTTAAGCAAAATCAAAACCTCGATAATCCTCTCTTGCCACCGAATCACAGATTTCACGGTAGGGACCAACTCCAGCGGCATAGGGCATAAAAAGACGAGGCTTGCCAGGAATATTAGCCCCTAAGTACCAAGATCCGCCTTGCGGAAATAAGGTCGAATTTGCAACAACCTGCACATGCTCAACCCACGCAGCTTGAGCAGACTCGGCTGGCTCAATGGAATGACGCTCCTTAGTCTCCATGTCACTGAGGCAATCCATAATCCAATCAACATGCTGCTCTATAGACACCATCATATTCGATAGCACGGAGGGACTTCCTGGCCCGGTAATCATAAACAAGTTGGGGAAACCCGCAGTCATCAGTCCTAAATAAGTTTTGGGACCCTCAGACCAGATCTCGGCGAGAGACCGACCCTCCCGACCTGAAATTTGCATCTTGAGCAACGCACCCGTCATCGCATCAAAGCCTGTGGCGATAACCAACGTATCGAGCTCGATAAATTCCGACTCGGTTTTCACGCCGTTTGCAGTGATTTTCAAGATGGGATCGGATCGCAGATTGACCAGACGCACATGAGGTTCGTTAAACGTTGCATAATAATTACTGTCAACGCAGATACGACGAGTGCCAATCGGGTGGCTGGTAGGCGACAACGCTTCTGCAATGACTGGATCTTCGACAATTTCCGATATCTTCGCGTGAACGAATCGCTGAACAAAAGCATTGGCTGATTCATTCATCAACGTATCACCAATCGCCGCCATAAAGCGCGCACCGCCCCTTGACCAGGCTTCCTCGAGCAAGCTTGTCGCCTGCCCATCGGAAAGACTTTCGAACAAAATCGGATCAATCATTTGTGCTCTTGGTTCGATATCCAAATCCCCAAACCCAGAGCCGTTACCTAGCTTATGATTGGTCCTGTGTGCCGGATAGTTGGCCTTGAACGCATCGACCCAAGTCGGGTCCAGTGCGCCGTTATGAGCGGGCACACTGAAGTTTGGCGTACGCTGGAAGACTGTTAGATGGTCTGCTTCACCTGCGATTACCGGTATCGCTTGGATTCCTGAGGAGCCTGTCCCAATAATACCGACCCTCTGACCGTTAAAATTCACTGGTTCATGCGGCCATTGACTGGCTTGATAAAAATTACCCTCAAAATCATCGAGTCCCTCGATAACCGGCCGTTGAGGAACGGACAAACACCCGGTGGCCATCACACAAAAATTTGCGGTGAAGATCTCACCGGCCTCGGTTTCAACCGTCCAGAGCTCGGCCGTATCCGACCAACTCGCGCTAACAACGCGGGTGTCAAATTGGATCCGTGACCTCAAGCCGAAACGGTCTGCGACATGCCTGGCGTAAGCCAGGATTTCAGGCTGAGCCGCGTACCGCTCAGTCCAGTGCCAATCCTGCTCCAACGCCGATGAAAAAGAAAACGAATACGCCAGGCTTTCGGCATCGCATCTTGCCCCAGGATAGCGGTTCCAGTACCAAGTACCGCCAACATCGCTACCCTGCTCCAACACCTTAACGCTCCGCCCCGATTCTTGAAGACGATGGGATAGATAAAGTCCAGCGAAGCCAGCACCTACGATCACAACATCCAATGATTCCGACATAATTCCCTCACTCTCGCACGATTCTTAAAACCCTCGGTTGTTTCCCAATTAAGGCTGAGGACCTGTTGCTGATTGCGTTAGTCATCAGGGACTTATCCATTTTGGGTTCAATTGCCTACTTTTCATTCGACTATACCTAGAATCTGGATTTGACTCGACCATTTCAAACCACTGGGGTATGGCACGTCCTTAGCGGCTCGTCGAGGCCAATAATCCCTGCGCTTGCGACGCTGCCTGAACGAAAACTTCACCCCAAGCCCTCGTCGTCCTGCTGCTCGTACCCCTGACCACTTCTAATGCTTCCCAGAGCCAGGGCCTGGCGGCGCTAGCGAGCTATAACGCATGGCGCTCTGCTCCATTGCAGCCTCTTGCTCGGCCGAATTGTTTCAACGGACGATCTTGGAGTCGCCCCAGCGCCGGTTCCGACAGCACATCCGGCCTATCGGGCCGATACTGCCTTGAGAAAAACCGGAATCCCGGCACCCATCGCGTTATTTTCTCCCTGAGTGACAAACCACCATTCCATGACAGAGGCAGGAACCAGAGACTCGACCCGCCCGAGCACCGCCTTGCAGTCGATCAAAATATCGTCAACACTCGTGGCATCAACCAAGGAGTGATTCAGATGAATTGGCTACTCGGGCGGTACTCGGTGCTCTTCTACGCGATGCTTGGCAATGTGGCGTTTGGTACTGGCTTAATGCTGGGGATCGGTCCGGAAGCCATTTTAGGGGGGTGCCTGTTGTTATCCTTGGCGCTTTCCACCCTTGGTTTGCATGATTTTTTTCAAAAACACAGTCCTGTAAGAGCAAATTTCCCTGTCTTGGGGCGCCTTCGGTATCTCTTCGAAAGTATTCGCCCCGAACTCAGGCAATACTTCTGGGAGGAGGATGATGCTGAGTTGCCCTACTCCAGAAATCAGCGGGCGATGGTGTATCAGCGAGCTAAGTCAGAGTTTGCTACTCGACCTTTTGGCTCGATTGAAGCCATGTATGACGAAGATTTTTCATGGCTAAACCACTCCATTTCGCCAGTTGAGATTCAAGCATCGGACTTTCCGACAACGGTGGGTGAAGGCGACATGGCCTACCAAGCTTCTTTACTGAACATTTCCGGCACTTCATTTGGTGCTTTGTCTCCTCCAGCCATTGAGGCTCTGAATCGCGGCGCTGCTCAGGGAAATTTTGCTCACAATACCGGCGAGGGCTCAGTTTCACCCTATCATGTCGCCGGAGGTGGAGATCTTATACTGCAAGTGTCTACCGGCTATTTTGGTTTTCGAACGCCAACGGGTGATCTAGACGAAAAACGCTTTGAAGCGCAAGCTAATCGCTCTCAGATTAAGATGATTGAGATCAAACTGAGCCAAGGTGCCAAACCCGGTCATGGAGGCATGCTCCCAGGCGCTAAAGTTAACCGCGAAATCGCATCGACCCGGGGCATTCCCGAGGGGCTAGATTGTTTGTCCCCGGCCGTTCATCGGGCTTTTAATTCACCGCTGACCCTTCTGAACTTCGCTGACAAATTGCGCCACTTGTCTGGAGGTAAGCCCGTTGGGATCAAGTTGTGTATTGGCCACCCGTGGGAACTCATTGCCATCGTTAAAACAATGGTTGAAACCCGCTTGGTGCTCGATTTTATTACCGTTGACGGAGCCGAGGGCGGTACTGGCGCAGCTCCTGCAGAATTCAGCGATCATTTAGGCTGCCCCCTGACTGACGCTGTCGTTTTTGCCGACAATTGCTTGCGTGGTGCGGGTCTCAGAGAACGCGTAAAAATCGCTGCCTCTGGAAAATTGGTCAGTGCTTTTGACATTGTCAGACACTGTGCCTTGGGCGCAGATTGGGTGAACATGGCCAGGCCCTTCATGTTTGCGTTAGGGTGTATTCAGGCCAGAAGTTGTGCTTCGGACCATTGTCCAACAGGGATTGCGACCATGGACCCAAGCCGCTACCGAGTCCTTGACATCCCATTGAAAGCCAACCGCGTTGCAAACTTTCATCGCAATACCCTAGATGCCGTGGGCGAGCTCATTGGCGCAGCAGGCATCCATCATCCCAGCGCATTGACGCGGCGCCACATTGTTCGACGGTTATCTGGCAGTGAAATTTTACTCGCCGATCAAATTTATCCGTCGATCGCCAACGGCCAACTGTTCACCGATGAGCCCATTGCCGACCCAAGATTGGCTGTCTATTGGGATCGAGTCGGGCAAGATCAATTCAGCCCAATCACCCCGGTCGAAGGCCCTGCAGGACCCGTCGCACAGCCTAGAAACTCGATCGATTAAAGGTCCGTATCCGCCTCAGCCCCTGGCCTCTACTCCGCTCAATGCATCGTCTAAAGCCGCTTAGCTTTAACATTAAGCCAGGCGGTAAATGCCAGAGATGAGTTCCTATCAGATGCTCGCTGCCTTGATATTCTGCCTGCCTCGACAGTTTGACCCTACGGCGACTAAGCGTTTGTTTCGAGCGCGCTCAAACCCTAGCCATATTGCGCACCCCTTGCATCTCGAGAAGCCCTCGATCAATCGTAAACCATCGACCTGCAACTTCAGGCAATGGCACCTTGACCGGCAAGACCTACACGGCTACGGGGCTAATGCCTCTAACGCCTCCCAATCCAACCGCCCCAAAATGCCGTCTGGGTCGACCGGTTGAATACAGACGTGATCTGCACCTGCATCAAAATGCGATTGCAGTCGATCATTGATCGCATCAACACTACCCCAGGCGAAAGTGGCATCGATGAATCGGTCTGACAAGCCGTTGATATCATCCTCGGTCAAGCCCATTCGCAACCAATTGTTTCGATAATTAGGTAGCCCTTGATAAATTTGAGCCACTGGGCGCGCTGCTGCCCTCGCTTTGTCTGGATCCGCTTCCAGAATCACCTTTTGCTCTACACAGAGTAGAGGTCCCTCTCCCATGACCTCTCGAGCCATCCGTGTATGCTCAGGAGAAGAAAAATAAGGATGCGCACCAGCCGCCTGAGCAGCGGCTAACTCAAGCATTTTAGGTCCTAACGCTGCGATGACGGTTTTGGGCGTCTGACCAGGAGCCGGGCCGGTGTAGGGAGACGCCTGCATCTTTTCAAGATACGCGCGCATCGCTGCAACCGGTGGTAAATACTCAAGGCCTCTCACGCCTTCGACTAAAGGCTTGTGGGATACCCCAATCCCTAACAAAAATCGATCTGATGACTGCTCGGCAAGGGTTTGCTGGGCCGCGAGCGTCACACCGGGCTCCCGATGGTAAATGTTCATAATTCCAGTCGCGATAGCTAGTTGTGTTGTCTGAGACAATAACCATCCTGCGGTTGCAACAGGGCTCCGCCCTACGGTTTCCGGTATCCAAAGCGCCCCGTATCCTAACGCCTCGATTCGTTTAGCGGCGGTCGCAGCCTCGGGTGACGTAAATCCGTCTTGAAAAAACCAAACCCCTGTTCGTCCTAACTCCACTATAACCTCCCTCTTCTTCGCTGTTATTCCTTGTTGCCTGCGAACCTAACACGGGACTTAACAGATGTGTACTGCAACCTGCCCGGTCCTCGCTCAGATGGGTTGCCCTTCGTCAAATAAAGTGCACCCCAATTCATGGAACCTCTGCAGGTCCGCTGCCTCCGGCAGACCAAAATATTGAGGCAGCCCCTGTTGAGCACCTGTTTTCAGCTGGCCCGCTGTATTGAGAATCTTTAACTGGGCAGCCAACTCAGGGACCGCGCTTCGGTAAAGTTCGAGGGTTTTCGTGAAATAATCCGCTCGCGATTCTAATGGCAAGACAACTCGGCAGATGATATTGCCCGTGTCGATTCCAGCATCGGTGATGCTATGAATGGTATATCCATAAACAGCTCGCGCTCGAAGCATCGACCAAAAGGTTGCCATGATGCCTCTAAATTCAGGCAGCAGACCAGAATGTAGGTTAATCACCCCCAGACGCGGCACCGCAATCGCCTCTGACTGTAAAATCGAACCAAACCGAATCGACAGCGCCACATCTGGGCGAAAGCTTCGATATTGTTCGAGGCCCCGGCCACGATTCACATTCAGCACAGGATTAACCCTGACACCCAGTGCTTCGGCCATCGCCTGATGAACCTCGCCCCACTCTAATTGACGGCCCAGCTCTCGACTCAAGCAGTTAAGTTCATAAGCTTTCAACGCGGATAGTATTTCAGGCACGGAGGATTGGGCCTTACCGACTTGAGGTGTCATAAAAATTGACCAGGTGAATTCTGGCAGCGATCTCAGCAATTGCCTGACCGTCCAAAAACTCGGGAAATCTCGATTGATGAGCAGCGCAATTCTCAACGATGGTCCTTAATGTTCGTTCACCGGTTGCATTTACATTACTTTAACTAGCATGGGAGAATCCGTAAAACTGAGGGGCCCGCTCCATGATCTATTCTTTCCGATTTCTGCTGTTTGTGATGCTGTTGCTCAACGCTAACGCTGCTTTCACCACGAACGCCAATCCAATATCGACGGTGCTAAATTACCAGGAGATCAACCCAAACCTCGTCTCAGGAGGGCAAATCTCCTATGAGCAAATAGCCACCTTGCCTGAAAGCGGGATCGATCTCGTCATCAATCTGACCAAGAACCCCTCAGATGTCATGGCAAGAGAAGGCTATGAAATCACCCAACTAGGCATTGATTATGTCCATATCCCTGTTGCCTGGTCGGCCCCAACACGCGCCGATTATCAACTTTTCGAGCAGCTCCTCAAGAGCGCAAAAAACCAAAAGGTGTTAGTGCACTGCGATGCTAACTATCGAGCCTCTGCTTTTATCTATCTCTTCCAAAGACTTGCTCTGAAGGTGCCGGCTAATGAGGCCCAAAACACCTTAGAGACAATTTGGCCCGCCTCCGCTTGGCAGGAATATCCTCAGTGGCAATCCTTTATCAACGATCGGCTCATTGAGGCGGACCTCTCACAAATTTTTAAACCCACTTAAGGACGGTTATGACTACTACGGCTCAAGTCTTTCACCTCAAACAACGCCCCAAAGGATTACCTCAGGTCTCGGACTTCGAGCTACGAGAAACCCCGCTCAAAGCATTGGCTGCCAACGAGGTGTTGGTAGAAAACCTCTACATGTCGGTTGATCCCTATATGCGGGGGAGAATGCGGTTGATGCCCCCCGGCAGCGCTCTTTTTGGAGCAGCGGTTGGCCGCGTCATTGCGTCTGAAGCCCCTGCAATGCCTGTCGGCAGCGCGGTGTTGAGCGGGCGTAGTTGGCACAGTCATTTTGTTGAGGATGCTGCCGCGCTGACATTACTTGATCCTAATCTTGCTCCGCTACCCAGTTACCTTGGCGTCATGGGCATGCCAGGCCTGACCGCCTGGGGCGGCCTTTTAATCACCGGCGAATATCAGGATGGCGAGACCCTTTTTGTGTCGGCTGCCTCAGGCGCGGTAGGCAATCTCGTGGGGCAAATCGCTAAGCTCAAGGGTGGTCGGGTGATTGGCAGCGCGGGGAGCGACGAAAAAGTTGCGCGCCTCATCGAAGACAACGGTTTTGATCATGCCTTTAACTACAAAACTGCTGATCCACTGACTGAGTTGAAGCGCGGCGCACCCGAGGGCATTGATGTGTACTTCGAGAATGTGGGGGGCGCTCAATTGGAGGCTGCTCTAACGCATATGCGTCCCCACGGTCGTATTCCCATTTGTGGGATGATTGCCCACTATAATGATGATGGGGTAGCGACCCCGGGGCCCCGAAATTTAACTGAAACGATCTACAAATTTATCACTCTGAAGGGCTTTGTTGTTTCTGCGTTTGAGTCTGAACGTGATCGTTTTCAGGAACAAATGAGCAGCTGGATTGCATCATCAGCGATCCAGTACGAGGAAACAGTGCATGAAGGACTCGATCAAGCGCCGGACGCCTTTATCTCCCTCTTTACAGGCGGTAACAGCGGCAAAATGCTGGTCAAGCTGACCAAAGATTGATGCGCCTAAAGCCGTTACAGCATTTCTCGAGAAGGAGATAATCATGCGATCAACTCGAATTGAAGCAGCAGCGCAACGCTACATCGATAGACAACAGTTTGCGGGGATTGAATGGCATGTTCAGCAAGGTAACAACTGTCTTTCAGCAGGCAAGGTTGGCTTTGCAACTGCAGATCAAAGTGCCGTCATTCCCGACAATGCAATCTACCGCATCTATTCTATGACCAAGCCGATCGTCTCTGTTCTGGCATTGATGCTTATTGAGGCAGGTCGATTGCGGTTGTTTGATATGGTCGCGCAATACAACCCCGCTTTTGCTGGCATGCGTGTGTTGTTACCCGATGGCACACTTGCACCCGCCCTTCGACCCATTACGGTGGAGGACCTGTTGACGCATCGCGCGGGCTTTACCTATGAATTCATTACTGGCTGCCACATTGCACCCGGATATGACGCGATCAATCTTTCCGAGGACGGGAGCGTGTCCCTTGATGAAATGATGATCAAGCTGGCTGCTCAGCCTCTTGCGTTTCAACCCGGCTCACAATTTAGGTACAGCGTCGCGACCGATGTGCTCGCACACGTTATTGAAAAAGCCACCGGCGAGCGATTGAGTGATCTGTTGAAAGAACATCTATTTGAACCTTTGGATATGAATGATACCGGTTTTTGGGTACCTCAAGCCGAACAAGGACGAATCATGCCGATGTATGGCGTCAACGATATTCGAAATTTGTCACCGATCAGCCCCCCGCCCCGGCAAACATTAACACCGACTGACGTGCATCAGATGTATCCTTGCGATGATCCGAATTTCGCTCGAGGAGGACATGGCCTTTTCTCTACAACCGCGGATTATCAAAAGTTCGCACGAATGCTGTTGTCGGGACGGGGCCCCGAAGGGCAGACCCTGTTGTCGGCAGCCACGTTAAAGATGATGACCAGTAACCGAATCCCACCGGAACAATTACCGTTAAAAATAGGGATTGGGGCTCTGCCAGGCTATGGTTGGGGGCTTGGATTCCGAGTCATGATTGACTTAGGTCAGGCCATGAGCCTAACGAATCTCGGTGAATTTGGCTGGTCGGGCGCTGCATCGACATTTTTCTGGGTCGACCCAGAGCACCAAATGACGGGCGTAATCATGACGCAATACTTAGGCTCAATCCTTCCCATGGCGGCTGATTTGCGGACTGCAGCCTATCAGGCATTGCCAGCCTCTTAAAAAAACCGTCATGATGGACTGTAACCATTGAGAATCGCTGTATTGATTATGATTGCTGGATTGACAAGGAGAGCGCTATGACTGCTGCACCCGAGGGCTATAAAGTTGATGCTGTCGAGGCATGGGTTCGTGCCGAAGTACCAGAGCTCAAGCCACCTTTTCAGTGGGTTCGCCTTGAGGGAGGACACTCTAATTTAACTTATCAAATCGAGGACAGCCTCGGTCAATTTGCTGTGATACGACGCCCACCTCAGGGAGACTTGTTGCCCAAAGCTCACGATATGAGTCGAGAATGGGCTTTAATCAAAGCCTTATCGACCACCTCGGTTCCTGTGCCCCGCCCTTTCGGCTTTTGTGAGGATCCAAGCATCACCGGGGCTTGGTTTTACATCATGGGCAGAATCGACGGAAAACCACTGTATAACAGCGATGATACCGAAGCGCTGATCCCCATCGAACGTAGAGAAATCATGGCACACTCATTCATTGATGCGCTTGCTGACCTCCACCAAGTGGACCCCGATGCGGTAGGCCTTGGTGAGTTGGGCAAGCGGGATTCTTACGTCGGTCGACAGATCAAAACCTGGTATCGCTCCTGGACGTCCTCCGTTGCCGGTGCGCAATACGATGACGATCGCGCGCATACCTTGCAAGCCTACTTTCTTGATCACCTACCTGATCAAGGTCCTATTCGAGTCGTCCACGGCGATTACGGCCTCCACAACTGTTTATTTGGCGCCGATAGCGCCGTCGCTGCGGTTGTTGACTGGGAAATCTCGACCTTAGGCGACCCGCTGGCTGATCTTGCCTATGCCTTAAACCCTTGGCCGGACCCCAGCGACTCTCGACCCACTGCTCCGGAAGCCGCAACCAGCCCGGCTGGATTCCCAACTCGCTCGGCACTCGCAAATCGATATGCCGAAAAAACGGGTCGAGATTTGTCGAACCTGCCTTACTACATTGCGTTCAATCGATGGAAAACTGCGTGCATTGTTCACGGCGTTTATGCTCGTTATATGGAGGGTAAAAAAAGCACCGATGGGGTTGATTTACCGACTTTGAAATCGCGCATTGATCTGTCCTTGACCTTGGCAGAGGAAGCCATCCACCAGCGTTAATTTGGCGATAATCGAACGAGCTTAGGATGAGGAGCTGAAGGGCTTATGCTAGGTTCCCTCGTCCCGTTTTGCTGATTGCTTCTTGCTGATGGGTTTTTGCTGATGAGTTCTTGTTCGTCTCTTTTTGCTGGCTTTTTCTTGGTGATCCCTTACCTGTCAGCGGGGCCATCCATTACTCAAGCCTGAGCGGGCCAAAACCACCTCAGACTCTCGGCGAAGACACTACCCCCGTGACGCAGGGTGTGTCCTCCTTCGCCAAACACAAATTTGTGCTCATAACCCGCGAACGCCAGCGCCTTGGCCATTGCTTGATTCGCCGTTGCCCAGTCCCCAAAAAGGGTTTCTACGTCTCTCGCGCCACTTTGCAAAAAGATACGCAGCGGTTTTCGAGGTGTGGTTCGCACCAGATAGGGATAGTGATGCCCACCCCAAATATTGGTGAAGGAGCCGCAATGACTCAAGACATTGCCAAAAGCTTGGGGATACATCCAAGCGGCGGTGAAAGCGGCAATTCCGCCGCTACTGATCCCACACAAGAGTCTGTCAGAGGGATTGCGTGAAAACCGTACCTGCATTCGGTCTTCAGCCAAGGGCAGAATCTCGGTCAACAAGAAGCGTCCATAATCCCCAGTTAACCTATCGTACTCCCAGCTACGTTGAACCTCTGCTGGCGTGTACGAAGCAAGGGGTGATGCGGTTAACATTCGGTCGGTCTGTCCGGGTTGCACAAACACGGCGTAGGTGTTGATCATTGCACCTTGCTGATGCAAGGTATCGAGCACTGCCGCCCCTGCGACAGGTCCTTCTGCGTTCAGGTAAGCCCCTCCGTCGTTGAAAACGATCAACCGATTCGTCTCTCCTTCCGTCAGTCGATTGGGAGCATAACACCACACTTTGCGCCGCGTTTCAGGATAGATAATCGACACATAATCACTGACCGACGACACCTGGCTCGGCACCGAAGTACCTTGTGACTCAGGACTTGGCGTGTATTGCAAATCTTCCGGGCAATTTAACGATACTCTGCCATCACCATTACTCCTCTCGTTGCAACTCGCCGGAGCCATTTGATCAAGACCGAGTCCCAAATAATCTTCCACCTGCATAGGCATTGCGACTCACTCCTTCACAGTTATATCCAAGGTATGCCGCCAACCCCTAAATACGCACGGCAGCACCGTTAATTTGTCTCGGGGCCGGTGGCCTCAAGCCAAGTCAAAGCCAAACCAGCCAACGCCTTAACACCCACGTCTAACGCATTATCATTTACATAGAAAAAAGGTGAGTGATTGACGCCAACGACCCGATCGTCACCCGGCTCCGGTGCCACACCCAAAGCGAAAAACAACCCCGGAACCTCGGCAGAGAGATAAGAGAAATCCTCTGCACCCATGATCGGGGGTACCACCCCGGCTTGACCTGCAGATGCCCATTCGAGGACACCAGCCATCGATCGAGTGAGCACCGGATCATTAACCGTAACTGGATAGCCGAGATCGATTATGACCTCTGCTCGAGCGCCTAGGGTTGCTGCTGCAGCTTTAGCAGTGTCTTTGATTCGCTGATGGATTTCTAAGCGCATCACTGGATCTAAGGTTCTGATGGTTCCCGTCATGCGCACAGTTTCAGGAATGATATTGCCTCGATTACCCCCTTCAATAGTCCCCAGCGTTACTACCGCCGGTGCTTGGCTGATATTCATTTGTCGACTGACCACGGTTTGTAAACTCGCAACGACTTGAGCCGCTGCCGCGATCGGGTCAACGCCCGACCAAGGCATCGAACCATGGGTTTGAACACCATTTACGATAATCTCGAGATAATCCGCAGCCGCCATAAATCCGTCCGGTCGGTACATGATCGAACCCGTTGGCCCAGGAAAGACGTGCAATCCGAAAACAGCGCCCGGGCGATTCGGCCCCTCGAACAAGCCTTCTGCTAGCATCAGCTCGGCGCCGCCCTCTTCTTCACCAGGGGGGCCCTCCTCCGCTGGCTGAAAAATAAACATCACCGTACCAGGAATCTCTGCTCTCAAATCGACCAACACCTTCGCTACACCCAGGAGTATCGCCATGTGGGCATCATGGCCGCACGCGTGCATTACGCCGGTTTGTTTTCCCTCCCACAGAGCGGTTGCCTTGGAGGCAAAAGGTAAACCGGTCTTTTCCTTGACCGGTAAAGCATCCATATCTGCCCGAAGCGCGACCACAGGCCCTGGTTTTCCGCCCTTCAGAATTCCCACGACACCCGTGTGCGCAACCCCTTCGCTGACCTCATCGAAGCCAAGGTCTCGCAGCTCCTTGGCAACTCTTTTAGCTGTGTTGAATTCGCGATTACTCAGTTCCGGATATTGATGGAACCAATGCCGCAACTCGACAACTGCGTCGTGGTGCAACGCTGTCTGTTCCGCTACCGTCGTTTGCCAACGCTCTGCTTGAGCAACTGAACAAAAAAGGAGTAACCATCCCAATCCTAGGCTCCACTGTTTCATCATTCCCTCTCTCTCAATTTCATCGTGTTGATGCAATGACAGCAATCGACCCTTGCATCCTTCAGTCTACTCACCTGAAGACACCGGCCTTGGACAAGCGCTGACCTCACCCGAAAAGCCGTCTCAATCACCTGTTGGGCCAGCGCCACAACGGCCCCTTTGCTTCGGCAGCGCCCCGCCAATGCGTCTCACCTAAGGCTTTAGTCAAATGTAGATGATTGCACACGGCCTCTCGACTTAACAAATCGATCAGTAAATCCGAGTGCGAAGTCACCCAAAGTTGGGTCTGCTTTGCAGCCAGGAGCATGAGTCGTGCCAACGCTGGCAATAGGTCCGGGTGCAAACTCATTTCAGGCTCATTGAGCACCATCAAGGCGGGGGGACGCGGGGTCAAGAGCGCGGCGATCAAGCACAGGTACCGAAGGGTACCATCCGATAGTTCCCATTGGCTCAAAGGACGCAGCAAACCCGACTGCCAAAACTCCAATAAAAACCGTCCTTGTTCACGCTTGACTCGCACTTCAGCCCCAGGAAAAGCATCGGTTAGCGCATCGGTCAGCGCCTGTTCATCGCCAATTTCTTCAATGGTACGCCAGGCCGCGGGAAGGTCTCGACCATCATGATGCAGAATGACGGTTCGAGCGCCGATCTGACTCTGACGACTCGGAGCATCCCGATCGGTTCGAAATTGGTCATAAAACCGCCAGGAGCGAATTTGCTCTCTGAGTTGATAGGCCTCTGGGGCAAGGTAGGGGTCCGCCGACTGAGCAAGCATACTGTCAAAAGGGGCCAGATGCTGATTTAAAATCTGCCAACCCCCTTGATCATCTCGGCCTTTCACTACTGGACCCGACCGATCCACCATAACTCGACTCGAATGATATCGATCACCGTTCCAAATCGATTCCCGCTTAATTTCAGGATCGCCATCGAACAAAGTACGGGGTACCGGTGCCGGCAACCCGAAGTCAATGGCATAGTTAAAATCATCCCCAGAGAGGCCCAGCTTCAAATTCACCGGATGTTTGCGGGGCCCCCCTTGGACTGGCGTTGTCCCGGCCCGCATGCCACGACTGAACTGTTCCGGCCCCGCCCAAAGTACCGAAGCTAAACTGCCCTCGGCGGCAATACTCGCGGTAGCCGTTCCGAGTGCCGTTTCTGACAGTAAACGTAAGGCGCGATACAAATTCGATTTACCAGCCCCATTTGGACCGGTCACCAAATTCAATTGCCCCAAGGGCAACACCAATTCCCTGATTGACCGATAATTTGCAATTGCCAAGGCTTTTAACATTGCCTTTCCTCAATCTAAATTCGGCGCATCCACCTTCTCGTTGCCGACCATCGTCGATTGGTTGCCATCTTTAGATCATCGAGCAACACGTAAATAACTGGCAATAGCACTAGGGTAATCAGGGTCGAAAAAACCAGCCCCCCGATGATCGTGCGCGCCATCGGAAAATAACTGGGACCTAATCCACCGACTCTAACATCACCCACGGCCAGCGGCAGCAACCCCGCCACGGTGGTGCAAACCGTCATTAAAATTGGCCGTAACCGATGCCGGCCGCTGCTCAAAATTGCGTCAGCTCGGGACAACCCCTCATTGCGCAACTGGATAATACGGCTCAGCAATACAATACCATTGTTCACCACTATACCCGTTAGTAACAACATGCCGGTACTGGCCATCGCCGTGAAGGTTGTCCCGGTTAGGAAAAGAAACCAGAAAACGCCAACCGCGCTGAACACGATTGACACCAACACCGCCAGCGGGAACAGTAGTGATTCAAATAATGCCGCAATTAACATATAAATCAGAAGGATAGCGAACAAGATATTGATCAACATCTCCTGCGCCATCTCGAGGTCTACGGTGAATCCTGGCCCCATCTCACTTCGATAACCCGGCGGTAGTTGATACTCTTCCATCAAGGCTTCAACCACAGTACTGGCTTCTTCTGGCGTTACGCCTTCATCCAAATCAAACTGTATTTGGACTTCAGTTTCTCGGTTCTCTCGCCGGATTGAGCGTATGGAATCTCTGATCTCTAATTGGGCCACCGTTTGCAAAGTAACAACATCTCCCAAAGACGTCACCAGCGGCAAGCTAGAGAGATCGGCAAGCGTTGCATTGCGTCCATCCTTCAGCCCCATCCAGACCTCGTATTCCCTGTCTGGTTTTTGCAACCCTCGAGATAGCTGGATACCAAACGCTGTCGACACCGCTTGGGCCACGTCTGCTGCGGAAATTGCATATAAGCCGGCAATTTCCGGATGCAAACGAATCACCACCTCTTGGCGCTTAGATTCGGCATTACTGCGAACATTGGTGAGGCCTTCGACCCCTTCCATCACCTCGATCAGCTTTTCACTCTCGTCGATCAAGACATCGGTGGAGGGACCAATAACCCGAAGTGATAAAGCATTGTTGCCGCCGCCAAAACCTCGGTGTCGCCCGTTAAATCGCACGCGCATATCGGGCACCTGGGGCAGGTCTGCCTCAATCATTCGCTCGATGACTTTTGGGGCAACCGGCGCTGAATCGTCCAACACTAAGCTAATATTACCGCGATCGACATTATAACGACTGAACATTTGCTTTATGTAAAACCGTTCTTTGTTTTCGCTTAAGTACCCTTCAAGTCGATCAACAAAGCCCTCAATCGTCTTCAAATCCATAGAACCCCGCATGTAAAACCGAAGGTCAAGACGCGGAGATTCCTCGTCGGGATTCATATTTACATCTAACTGCTTGTAAGCCCAAATACTGCTGACAAAGATTGCGATACTCAGCAACAGCGTCAGCCACTTAAACTTGAGCGCAAGCTGCAGCACCCGGGTGTAACTACGTCCGATGGCATCAATCACCGGCGTCTTTGGTGGTTTGGCTTCCTTTAGCCAGACAAGGGTTGTGGGCACCAGTGTTTGAGCAATGAACAAACTGGCAATCAGCGATACACACAGCGGGATGGCGATGTTTTGTTGGATAACTGCAACCTGTTGGATGTCGGTCATGAAACTCGGCACAAAGACAATCACCGTCGTTAACGTACCTGCGGTCACAGCCATGGCAATATCTCTGACGCCGTCGACCGATGCAGCCCTCGCGGAGCTGCCCATTTTTCGACGATAAGCCACAGCCTCACTGGCGACCACACTGTTGTCCACCAGCAGTCCAATCGCCAACATCAGCCCCACCAATGACAGGATATTGAGGGTCATCCCCATGAAGTACATCACCCCAAGCGTGGCAAACAATGACAAAGGTACCGTGGCCGCAATCAAAAAACTCCCACGCCATTGCTTAAGAAACAGAAATAGAGCCGCGAAGGAGAGTAAAGCCCCCAATAATCCGCTGTCTCGAAGATCTGACAACGCTGTAATCACCCCTTGAGCCGCACTATCGACCGGAGTCGCAACGACGCCCTTGAGGGCGGGCGATCGCAGCGCAGCTTCGAGCTCTGCCTCCACCGCTGACGCCACCTCAACCAAATTGGCTTCCGGCTTCTTAAACACCGAAAGGCCCAAGGAGGCCTCGCCATTCACCCGCCGTCGCTGTGACCATTCCTGAGGCGCATATTCCACTGTGGCGAATTCACCTAATTTAATCCCTAGATCGGTAAATGGCAGCGATTCGATATCTGTTAAGTTCCTAAACTGACCGATCGGCCTCACCCGCAACTCGGTCTCTTGACCTTCAACAACGCCGGCAGATGCGAAAAAATTCTCGGCTTGCAACCGCTGACGCACCCGAGACATATCGAGCCCCAGACTTTCTAGCTTGAACCGGTCCAGAGAAATCAAGACGTAACGCTCCTCCGCCCCGAACAACTCAACCGAGTTCACCCCCTTAATTCGCTCGAGTCTTTGCCTGACTTCCTGATCCAACAATTCAAAGGCACTGACATTGTTGAGCTCTTTTGCGGTGAGCATGATGTTGATCATAGGCTCTGCGTTCGGGTCAGCCTGTCGAAGTTCGATGTATCGCACCGATTCGGGTAAACGACCGCGGGTATTCTCCACCAAATCTTTGGCCTCAATTCCTTTGCCGTCCACATCTTTGGTGAAATCCAGCAAGATGCTCACCCACAAATAACCTTGATAACTACTGGTATTGATCTGTTTTACACCGCTCATCAGCGATAGTGCCTCTTCAACGGGCCTCGCCAAATTCTCCTCAACTTCTTCTGGGGTAGCATTGGGATAGGGAATCCCCATACCCACAAAAGGGATCTCCATTTCTGGAAACTCCTCGAGAGACAAACGTGAACCGGCAAACAGCCCCATTAGGGCTAAACCAATGAAAAACATGGCTACAGTGACTGGCCGTGAGACAGAAAACGCGACTAAATTCATTGGCTTCTATCCAAAGTTTGATACACCACAGGAATCACAACCAAGGTAAGCAAGGTTGAGACCAACAAGCCGCCAATCACCGTGATCGCCATGGGCGTTCTGAGTTCTGCTGCATCGCCAAAACCAAGTGCCATAGGCAGCAAGCCTAGGACCGTGGTTAAGGTCGTCATCATGATCGGACGCAACCGCTCTCGGGCAGCCAATGCCAGAGCTTGTTGTTTGGCATGATTGGCTGAGCGCCGAAGGGCATTGACCCGATCGATCAGCACAATGGCATTGTTCACAACAATCCCGATAAGCAAAATCCCACCAATGAATACCACCACCGAAACGGGTGTCGCTGTGGCGTACAGTGCCAATATCGCACCGATGCCCGCCAACGGGATGGTAAACATGATCACAAACGGATGCAGCAAAGACTCAAACAATGAGGCCATCACTAAGTAAACCATTACCAATGCCAGCAGCAATGCAAACGTGAGTGAGGAGAAAGACGCTTGCATTTCTTCGCTTTGTCCACCTACGTGGCTACTCACCCCTTGCGGATGCGGTATTTCATCGAGTAAACGTTCTGCCAATACCGCTGCTTCGGCTAAATCTTGAGCCAACGGCGTCGCCCGAATAATCGCCACCCGCTGCTGACTCAACCGCTGTATATCCGCGGGACCGATCCCTTCATAAACTCGCGCAACCGTGGTGAGTCTGACTTGTTCACTCGACTCAGGATTGACAATCAAGTTCTCTATATCCGCCCTTGAATCACGGTCTTCCTCTCCCAATCGCAATCGAATATCGACTTTTCTATCCTCAAAGGTGAACTCGGTGGGGACGTTTCCTTTGACCTTATCGACGACTCGACTGGCCACTTGCGGCACGGTTAGGCCGAGTGCAGCAATTCTCTGATGATCAAACTCAATCTGCAGCTCAGGGTAGCCGACCTGCATACTGGACTCGACGTCGATAAAGGCATCTGACGCAATCATGCTCTCTACCATCGCATCGGCAACGGCCTTGATATTGCTAAGATCCGTGCCCGTAATTTCAATTTCGAGCGGTGTGGCAAAGGTAAAGAATTGTGGTCGTTCCATGGTGTACTTAAGTGCTGGCTCGGCATCTAGAATCGCTCTGATACGCGCCATCGCACGAGTCTCCGCATCGTCTTGCGAATCCGCTGCTAACACCACCACTAAGTTACCTAAATTTTCCCCACCACTGACGGCTGACGCATCCAATCGTCCTCCTGTGCCCGATACGGAATAGGTCCTTGCGATATCAGGTTCGCGCTCTAAATCTGTCTGAATCCTGGCGATCAATGCGTCCGTCGACTCAATACGCGAGCCGGCCGGCAACTCGATCGCTACCTGGAACTCGCCCTGCTCAATACTCGGGACTAATTCTAAGCTGAGCCGATTGGCCAGCACTGCACTGGCCAACAAAGCCATCAAGCTCAGTAGCACGACGATACCAGGGTGCCGTAAAGCTGAGGCTAACAACCGGTCATAACCCCGAGCGACAGCGCCGTATCCCTGGTCGAAAACCCGAAATACCAGTTTACTGGTGCGTCCGAAGACGGCTCCGACAAGCCCTTTGATCCCAGCCAATACCCGAACGAGGCTAAGTCCCTCCTCTTGCCTTCGACCCGAGGAAGCGTCCCTCGTCTTTGGGTGGCTTTCGTTACCAGAAGCGCCAAGCGCAGATAGCATAGGAATCAAGGTCATAGCCAAAATCAGCGATGCAATCAGCGCGAAAGTCACTGTCAGAGCCTGATCCTTAAACAACTGCCCCGCAATGCCTTCAACAAACGCGAGCGGGAGAAAAACCGCTATCGTCGTCATCGTCGACGCTAAAACCGCACCTGCCACATCGGTTGTTCCTGCCGCCGCTGCCGTGGTCACCCCTTCACCTTTTTCGGTGCGCTTGGCGATGTTTTCTAACACCACAATCGCGTTGTCCATCAACATCCCAATGGCCAATGCAATGCCCCCGAGGCTCATCACGTTCAAACTGATATCGAACAACCGCATCATGGCAAAGGTTACCAAGACGGATGCCGGCACGGTGACCGCGACAATCAGAGTCACCCTGATTTTTTTCAAAAACAGAAATAATATCAGGATCGCCAGCCCGGCGCCCTGTATTGCCGCAGTTTGCACCTCTGCAATGGCCGACTCGATAAACTCTGACTGATCGTACAAAGGCGTGATCTGCATGCCCTTGCCTAAATTACCCTCCAATTGCTCAAGGGCCTGCCGAATGTTCGCAGCGACATCCACCGTATTCGCATCACCCTCTTTATAGAGGGACACCTCAATAGCCTGTTGCCCATTCACCCGCATCAAAGCATCTCGATCTTTCTGACCTTCGACCACCGTGGCAACGTCTTTCAGACGGATTAATTCCATTCCCCGCTGAAAAACAATGGTGTTACGGATATCATCCAACGTCACAAATTGATTCAGCGTACGCACCAGATATTCTTGTGAGCCGTCCTCCAACGAGCCACCCGATAGATTCACGTTCGCGGCCTGCAACATCTGTCCGACCGCTGACACGGTCAGATTCAATTGCGCCAACTTAAACTGATCAACGAAAATCGAAATCTCGTCTTCATACCCCCCGGCGACTATCGTTGCTGCAACTCCGGGTACAGCATCGAGTTTGCGCTTCAAGAACTCATCCGCATACCGACGCAATGATTGAAGGTCTTCGACCGTTGCCTCAGATGACTCCTCGAGCGTGACTGAAAATCGATAGATAGGATCTAAATTCGGGTTTAGGCGCAGCAGGGAGGGTTTTTCCAACTCAATCGGGAGACGAACAAGGTCGAGTTTTTCTCTCACTTCAATGGACGTCATGTCCATGTCAGAGCCCCACTTAAACTCAAGAATAACGTCGCTCCGCCCCGCCGCGGAAATCGAGTGCATTTTTCGCACCCCACTCACTACGCCTACCCTCTGTTCAATCCGACGAGTGACCTGCTCTTCGACCTCCGCGGGCGCAGCGCCTTCATACTCAGTTCTGATGGTAAGGGTGGGGTAGGTAAGCTCGGGAAGCAGTGTCAGATTCAATCGCTCTAGCGATATGGACCCAAACAACATCGCGGCAATCGTCATCATGAAGACCGTCACCGGACGGGCGATGGCACGCGCAGACAAACTCACGACTGACGCCTATTGAACCACACGGATCTGGCTACCTTCTTTCAGCGCGCTTTGACCTCGCACGACCACCTGATCACCTGCTTCCAGACCTGACAGCACTTCGATTTTTTCGTCCTGAGTGTAGCCTGTCTCGACATCGCGTTGGGTCACCGTTTTGTCGGAAACCAAATACACGTATTGCCGTTTTCTTTCAGTAATCAGGGCTTCCCTTGAGACCAGACGCGCATTCTCATACCGATCATAGAGAATATCCACTCGGGCAAACATACCCGGCTTTAGCGCTTGGTCAGGATTCGGCAATTGTACCGTCACTCTGAAGGTGCCTGTCGCAGGATTCACTTCGGGCGCTACGCGCAACACTTCACCTGCAAAAGCTCTTCCCGCCAACGCATCAACACTGACGGTAGCTGATTGTCCCGGGGCCATTTTCAGTAATTCCTGCTCAGGGACCGCGACGATGGCTTCAATTAAATCCGACCGCTTCATCTCGAAAGCTTGAGCGTTGGGCTGCAGGGTGTTCCCCACTTTGATGTGACGCATGGTGATGACCCCTGCAATCGGAGCTCTGATCGTCGCTTCGTTGAGATCGTGCGCCTGCAAAGCCAGGGTCGCTACCTCTCGCTCATAGTTAAAACGAGCTTGGTCGTAGGTATCAGGACTGATCATCTTCTTCTCAAACAATTGCTTGGACCGATCAAACGCTCTTTTCAAACTTTCCACATTGGTTTCGGTCCTCGCCAAATCTAGGGACAAGCGACGCGTATCCAACTGTGCCAACGTTGTCCCTGCGGCTACCGCCATTCCCTCTTCCACGAAAATCGTTTCAACAACGCCTTGGCTTCTTGCAACCACCAACGCTTCTTCAACGGCACTCAGGGTGGCGGTTGCCTGATAGGATGCATCAATACTCCCCAATTCCACAGTGACGACGCTCACCGGAACCTCTCGCCGCTTAAAGGCTGCCTTGGTTTCTGCCTTAGCCTTGGCCCGCTCACCCGGACTGGCGGTAGGCTTGGCCTCGCCATCCGACGACCCACCACCACATCCTGTAAGCGCGGCCAACCATAGGGCAATGAACATCAACCTGAGCATGAGCAACTCACCTTTGAAAAGTTTCAATTATACGGAGAATCGTGACGCTCTCGATCATTGAGCGCTCAATCGACAAAAAAATACGATTATCAGACACTTCATCTGTCGGTTGGGCGACACCCAAGCCGATTTTGTGTACGCTGAATAGCATTACTCGTATGGCCGTTGATGGAGATTCCGATGCAACGTCGCGACTTTCTGCAATCGGTGAGTGCCGGTCTTGGTATTGCTGCACTCGGCTCACCCCCGGGTGCAAACGCTTTTCACCACAAGCCGTCGCCACCTATCCTTGCAGCTCGCTTACAACCCGGGATGACCGTGGGCTTGATTGCCCCCGCCAGTCGAGGCCTTGATCCAGAGGATATGTTGTTTGCTCAAGATGTCGTCACATCGCTCGGATTTGAGGTAAAGCTAGGGCAGCATCTCTTTGATCGATGGGGCTATTTCGCAGGCACAGACGAAGCCCGGGCTGCGGACCTCAATGCCATGTTTACTGACCCCAAGGTCGATGCGATTTTCTGTGCCCGCGGCGGCTATGGCGCCTCCCGACTATTACCCTTACTTGACTACCCAAGTATCGCTCGCAATCCAAAAATTCTTTTGGGCTATAGTGACATCACAGCATTGCACTTGGCGATCAATCGTTTAACAGGGTTAATTACCTTCCACGGCCCTATCGCAACTCAAACGTTTAGCGACTACACCTTAGCCGCTTTTCAACAGACGTTGATGCAAGTTCCAAGCTTCCAAATTCTAGCGGGGCCAGTAAAAACGGATTTGATACCTGGTCAAATTGAGCGACACCAGCGCCTTAGGACACTTCGAGGAGGAAAGGCGGAAGGCCATCTTATTGGCGGCAATTTAAGCCTCATCACGCATTTGTTGGGAAGCCCGTATGCTCCCCACTTTCAAGGGGCTATTTTGTTCATTGAGGATGTCGACGAAGCTCCCTACCGCGTTGATCGCATGCTGACGGCCTTATCACTCAATGGTGTCTTCGATCAAATTACGGGTTTGGTGATCGGTAACTTTAGTCATAGCCGGCCTTTTGCCCCCAGTTTTTCGATGTCAGAAGTCATGACCAACCAGGTAAAAAACCTGAAGATTCCAGTATTAAAAGGTCTTATGATTGGGCATATCAAAGATCAAGCGACGCTACCCATTGGCGCCAGGGTCAGCTTGGACGCGGACCGACAACAACTGACGGTCCAGGGAGACTATCTTGTTTAGTGTTACCGTGGTGATGACCGCGTCTAAACCGGTTGACCGCCTTAGACTCAACCCCTCACGGGCCCCCACAGACAGGACTCATCTTTATGCAAGCCATACTCGGAATCGTCCTCATATTTGGACTTTGTGTTGCCCTCAGCAAGGATCGCAGTAGTATCCAATGGCGCTTTGTGGTCAGCGGGTTTGTGATCCAATTCGCCCTCGCCATACTCTTTTTAAAGGTTGCATGGATTGCTGAGGGCCTATTGATTTTCAACACCTTGGTCACCGCGATTGAACAAGCGACTCGAGTTGGCACGGAATTTATGTTTGGCTTCTTAGGGGGAGCTGACGCCCCTTTTGCCATCGAGCCAGGGGGATCGCTTTACATCTTTGCTTTTCGAGTACTGCCCCAAATTCTGGTTTTTAGTGTGGTCGTCGCCATCTTCTGGTACTGGGGAGTGCTACCTTTCATCGTCCGTTTACTCGGCAACTTACTGCGCCGAGGGCTGAACATTTCCGGCGTCTTAGGAACAGCTGCATCCGCCAGTTTGTTTCTTGGCATGGTTGAGGCACCCCTGGTGATTAGGGGATACCTAAAATCGATGTCTTCAAGCGACTTCTTTGCCGTTATGACCTGCGGCATGTCAACGATCGCCGGGACTATGTTGGTGCTTTACGCAGCGATTCTCAAAGACACCTTGAGCAATCCTGTGGGTCTCCTGTTGGCAGCTTCACTGGTCAACATCATTGGCGCCATTTATTTATCGAGACTGCTCATGCCGACTTCTGAGCAAGAGGATACTGCCGAGGTCCCAAAACTTGCGCTTCAGTACACCTCTTTTATGGATGCCATGACCCGAGGCACTTCGGACGGCCTCACCCTTGCTATGCACATCGGAGCCATGCTTTTGGTACTGAGCAGCTTAGTCGCACTGACCAATGGTGTCTTAGCGGAAATCTCAATCTCAGGCACGGTTTTATCACTCGAGTATCTGGCCGGCCTGTTGTTTGCACCGATCGCTTGGTTAATTGGTATACCCTGGCAGGAGGCGCAGGTCGCTGGCAGCATCATGGGGACCAAAATTGTGCTCAACGAGATGATTGCATTCCTGCAGATGGCCGACCAGCCGGAAGCCCTATCCGCGACCAGCAAACTGGTGATGACTTATGTGCTCTGCGGCTTTGCCAACATTGGTAGCCTGGGCATCTTAATTGGTGGGTTATCGGTCCTCGTTCCGGAACGTCGAGACGAATTGCTCAAGGTTGCGCCTTTATCCATCCTCAGTGGCACTCTGGTTACCTTAATGAGCGGTGCCATCGTCGCTGTGATCTCTTGGTGGTGATCCTTATCGAGAACGACTTTTGACCCCTCGAATAAATCGTCTTAAGCTGCCTGCTAAGGCTATTCCGTCCGTTCGGTACCTTAGGCACACCAGAGCCGTTGGCAATCATCGAATCCTTTTTGGAGAACTCTTATGACATCACTCCCGCATCAAGCAAAACTTGGCTTTTTCTCAATAATGACGGGCTATCTTATGCTTTTCGCCTCAGTCACCTCGTCGGCTGCCGAGACCGTTAACGCTGAGAATTTGCCCCCATTTATGAAGCCTGAGTTGTTGGCGCACATCGTGGCCATGGACATGACAGATGACCAAAAACAGGTGTTTCGAGCATCCCTCGGCGACTGCGTTTCAAGTTTACCCGGGGTCATTCAACGCGAGATCAGACGAGGTGGGACCGATATTCCTAAGCGGGTAAGACGGGCTACCAACCGTAAATTCAATGCTTTTGATAAAGCCGTCAGCAAGACTCTAACTGCGGAGCAGCGGACGCATTGGTCAAAATACTTCGAGGGTTTTAAGACTGCCATGACAGAATCTTACCTGTCGCGCTAGCCGTTCTCTCACGCTCAATCACCAACGAGATATCTCAGGGCTTTGCGACCACTACTTGGACTCGGAAGACCTTGAATTCGCCGCGAAAGCCCTTACAATTCTTCTGTCAGGGCTCGACGCTGTTTGTGCTTAAAGCGGCTCAACGGCTATAGTCTACTGAGGCGTGGGCTGCTCAGCTTCAGGTTGTTGCACGGCAACATCCAAGACCGGCCCTAAGCAATTGTGATCAATAGGAGACATCAAATGGCTGACGCAAATTTTGCTACCCAAACACAGACTCAGACCAGTGCTCATTCCGAGGCTGGCTATAAAGTTCTAAGACAAACTTATATGTTATTGGCAATGACGGTTGCCTTTAGTGCGGTTACCGCGGGCATCTCTATGGCGGTAGCGGCGCCACCTATGACCGGCATCATTGCCCTACTCGCAGGTGTCTTCTGTTTGTGGCGATTACACAAGAATGCCCATCGAAGCTCCGCTTTAGCTTGGGTCTTCGCCTTCACTGGCCTTCTCGGTTTTTCACTCGGCCCAACCCTTAACCTGTATTTACAGCTTTCTGCCTCAGGTGGCTTGGTTATCGTGCATGCGCTGGCAACCACCGCGGCCGTCTTCTTGACCTTGTCGGGGTACGCCTTGATCAGCAAAAAAGATTTCTCTTTCCTCGGCGGATTCCTGTCGGTCGGCCTCTGGGTTCTGATCGGCGCAATACTGTTTTCCTGGGTGGGCAGCCTCTTCGGTGTGCAAGTTTCTGGTTTACACTTGGCAATTTCTAGCATGGCAGTGCTTTTATTTTCAGGCTTCATATTGTTTGATACTCACCGAATCTTAAGCGGCGGAGAGCGCAACTATGTCCTGGCAACCGTCAGTTTGTATCTTTCGATTTATAACTTGTTTATTCATCTGCTCGCTCTATTTGGCTTTGCTGACGACTAAGCTGGGTTTACAGCGCAATAAATCATCCAGCCCTGAGATTTCTCGGGGCTTTTTGTTTTTCTGCCAAGAGCATTAATTCCTATGAATTTCGCCCTTAGCATCCAAGGGTCCCCTTATGACAGTGCCTGCCATTGGAGCGCTTTACGTTTCGCGGAAGCCGTACTCGAGGCAGGGCATTCGATCCATCGGATATTTTTTTATCATGACGCCGTACTGATCGGCAGCAACCTTCAAGCGCCCCCTCAGGACGAAGTCGACCTGACCAGATCTTGGCAAGCGTTAAGCTCGCAGCACCATCTCGATCTATGCCTTTGCATCGCTTCTTGCCTGCGTCGCGGAATTATCAATCAAACTGAAGCGACCCGGTTCGAGAAACCCACCGAGAATCTGCACATCGGCTTTACGATCACCGGCCTTGGTCAGCTCATTGAAGCGGCTCTCGTTACCGAACGGCTGGTCACTTTCCGGGGTTAACATGACAGATCTCATGGTCATTTTCAGTCAGCGACCCCACAGCAGCATTCATGCTCAAGAGGCACTGGATGCTGCGCTTGCAGGCACGGCATTTGCCGAGGTTAGCTTACTTTTCCTGGGCGATGGCGTGTTACAATTGCTTTACAAGCCAATCGATGCAACACCCCAACACCGAAAAGCTTTCCAGCGTGGTTTCGCCGCTCTTACGGATTATGAGATTACCAACATTGCCTGCTGCGCGGATGCTTTCAACCGATTCAGGTTGCCTGAACAAAAACTGATCATTCAGCCGACATTACTCACCCCATCTGACATTAGCCATCGGATTACACATTCGAGACAGATCCTGAGCTTTTGATGACTATTCACATCTTCAACACCCCCGAAGCGTTTCAAAGCTACCATCACTTGAGTGACCCAACTGACCTATTGCTGCTTATCGAAGATGCTGTTTACCTCTGTCTTAGCCAAGACTTGACGACGGACCCTCGGATCAAAATTTTGGTCGATGATGTCAAACTGAGGAGCATCTCGTTGTCACCGACCCTTTCCTATATCTCCTATGCTGAGTGGGTCAGCCTGACCGATTTACATCAAAATTCGGTCAGTTGGGGTCGTCCTTGATAGAGCGGGATCAGGAGGGCTTTTTAAAAAGAAGCAGCGATTGGTCTTTGGAGGCGGCAAGCGCCATCGCCGCTGACTTCAATTTGTCACTTGGAGAAGAGCACATCACTGTCATCCTGCACCTTCGAAATTATTATGCGCAGTATGGCCTGTCACCACCGAGTCGTGTCTTGATGAAATTGTTGCGCTCCGAGATCGACCCTCAATTTTCTAGCATTCAGCTGATGCAACTTTTTGGCGGTCGTGCTCGTCGTAATTTGGCTCAAATAGCGGGCTTACCAAAACCCAGCGACTGTGACTGACGCTCACCCCTAAACTCGGTTTCGGCACCTATCCGGCTTGTGACCCCCACCTCGTCAGCCTCACCCTATAAGGCTCACAGTCTTACCCTTTTGCTATTTGCGCTCGCGGGAGATTTCTTCGACATGAGGCCTTTAGCTGCTTGTTTGACTGTTTACATGGATTCACGGTTGGTTGTTCGATTGTTTTGTTAGCGGTTGGGATGTTGGATGCTCGAGCGAATAGGTTCTTATGTTCATCGGCTTAAGTCCGGGAAACTTCCTCCTCGATCACTGAGCCGCCTGGAATTCCTCGCCTTGACCTACCGCCATCCCTTGATCCAAAAATTTTGGGTACCTCAACATAAAAACACTCGTAGGGCTTGCGCAAAGCAGCGATAAAAAAGCGATTGTACGTTCTGGAATCCACGAAGACCCTTCCCCTTCGCATTGTCTAACCCGGGTCGATTGCAGCGTCGTGGACTAACGCGCCCGCCACTTCAAGCCGCAACCGATAAATTGATCCAGCAGTACTGGATGCGGTTCCTTCTGATCCTGAAACGATATAGAGCGTCTTCCGATCGACATCACCAAAACACAAACTGGTACAGAAAGGTTCGGATATCTCAATAAAATCTACTTCTGATCCCGTCGAATCAAAGACACTAACACCGTACCCCCCTGCCAGGGCGACCCAAACCGTGCCATCAACCGCTACTGCAAGGCCATCTGGGCCACCTCTACGCATCTTGGCGAACAGGGTCTTGTGACCGAGCGATCCATCGGACATAACGCTATATTTAAAAATTCGCCCCCTCAAAGAATCCGAGTGATACAACGTAAAACCATCGGCTGAGAGTGCAAGTCCATTACTCAACCTTATTCCACTGGCAACTTCCCGCACCGTCGCATCGTTATCAATCAGAAATAATTTACCCACTGCCGGCCCCGGTTGTGCTGCTGTGCCACTTGGGCCCAACGAACCTGCGTATATTCTACCGAGCGTATCCGTCGTCATGTCGTTGAAGCCCATGACCTCTTCCGATTCATTCTGATTGATTAAAACCAACGTTTTGCTGCCATCAAGAAGCTTGAGGGCGACGTTTCGACCAGAAACGATCAACCCCTTTGAGCCACAGCTGACAATCCCACCAATACCTTTGCGATGTTTGAAAACATTCGAAAGCTGGCCTCCTGGCGATAGTGCGTAGACCCCACCATCAACAGCATCCGAGAACACAAGACCAAGCTCAGGCTTCCAGATCGGCCCTTCAATCAAATTAAAGCCATCGATGAGCTTCTCCAATTTTTGCATTAGTTAAACCCTTCTCGGATTATGGTGCTGACGTCATATTCCTCGTCTCCTTCATACCGAGGAGCAGACTTGGTGTAAGCACTGGCCACCGCGTGATAACGCGCCTCAATATGTTCAATGTTAAAAGCATGGCTCACCGCGAAACGCTCCCCCGCCATCATTTGCGGAAAAACACGCGCAACAAATTCATCTGGGGTCATCCCCCGTTGCGCCACCTTGGGATGATGCATCTCTGACCCAACAAAACCAGGCACGACTAACCCTACCGTAATGTAGGCCGGCATTTCCTCTCTTAACCCTTCGGTCAGACCAAGCACGGCATGTTTTGTTGCCATATAAGCGGTTGCGTTCGGCACAGAACTGAAAAAAGATAGTTCGGATCCGACATTGTAGATAATAGCCGATGTTCCTTGCTCGACCATTCGCCTACCGAAGATTGAGGCAACATACCATTGCCCAAAAAAATTAACCGAGAACACCTTGTGCAACTCGTCTAGCGGTAGTTCAGTCACCGGAAAATTAGGCGCGGTAATTCCAGCGTTGTTAATCAACACGTCGACTTGCCCGTGTTCTCTCCAAACCCAATTTGCCAACTCATTAACCTGCTCTGGATCGCTCACATCACATGGGTAATAGCTGGCATCGACCGAGAGATCAGCGAGCAAATCAACCGACTCTTTCAATCGATTGACGCGCGGCTCCGCTATTACAACTTTTGCACCCTCTGCACCGAAGATTTTAGCAAAGGCGAAGCCAATCCCTGTCGCGCCCCCTGTAACCACCACGACTTTGTTACTCAAATTTTCCATCATTCTCATACTCTTCTAATGGGCGCCTTTGTCCACGAATTCTTACTGGATACTTTTCCTAATCGGCATTTCGTTGCGTGATGGCCTTCGCCCAACGTAAAGACGCACTGCTAAACCTTTTGGCCGATCGACATCGCTCAATTATTCTTGCTGATTGCCGACCTTCTATTGTCTTCTAGAGATAGCACAATTTGACAGTATTTGATTAAAATGTCATCTTTTCGACGAATCCTCGATACTTTTACAGGGTGTCCTGGAATAAGATTCGAACCTTTAGGCCAAAACAGCCCATTAATACTTTTAGCCCTACAAATACCCACCAGTCACCACCCGTTGCTGCATGGCCGACAGGACGATAGCTGTGCGAGCCGGTAGAGGCGACACCGATAGTCCTACAAACCACTTATTTAGGACCTGATTTACGGAGCATCGCATGTATCGTTTGTTCTCAGTCGAACACAGTATTTTTTCTGCAAAAGTAAGGTCCTATCTCCGCTTTAAAGATGACCAGAGCGACCTTGGCCTAGGGTTTGAGGACATTCTTGCAAGTCCTGAACTGATCAATGGCCTTTTGGTCAAAAAATCAGGCAGCCCTTCGTTGCCGCAGCTGGCTTTACCAAATGGGTCTTGGCTCCAAGACTCCAGCGAGATTATTGACCACTGTGAAGCAACCCATCAGGAAACCACCGTTATTCCCCGTACACCGTGCCAACGGCTAACCACTTATCTGATCGAGTTACTGGCTGATGAGTGGCTCGTAGTGCCCGCTTGCTGGGAGCGCTGGCACTACAGCAAGGCTAATCAGCGACCCAATCACCGTGCATTCAACGAACAACAGTGGGGATCTTTTCTCGACCCTGAAGGAAACGGACTTACTCGTCGGCTAGCCGGCCAACGATTTTTCGACAAAGTGTTTGGAATCAACCAAATAGATGAAGAACTCAAAGGACCCTATGCGGGCCTCATTGATCTCGGTTGCGATGAAAAGACTCAAAGCGCCTGGCAGCACTGCCTTGATCGACTTCTGCAAAGCCTAGAAACCCACTTTCAGTCTCATGATTACCTTCTCGGTGGGCGCCCATCACTCGCGGATTTCAGCTTATTAGGCCCTTTGTATGTGCACTTTTTCAGGGATCCAGTACCTGGATTTGATCTGCGCACTCGGTTTCCCTTGGTCTGCGAGTGGGTGGAAAGGACGAATGCTGAGAACTGTTTAAATGCGAGACGCTACGGTCACCGATACTATGGCCTTGATGCTAACGGCGAGCTTGAAGAGAGACAAGTACTCAGCGATGCAGGTGAGTGGCTTACTGATGACAAGGTCCCTCATACCCTTGAGCCTATTTTGGCCATTTTCTTCCACGACATGTGGCCCTATCTAAAAACCGCTACTCAAGCGCTGGCGGACTTCATCGCCAGTGATCAACATGCTCTGGGTGATTCTCTGCCTCGAAAAACGTTTACTGCGACCCCAGGTTTTGAACACCTCCAGACTGGCAAAGGTCCTTTGACGGTTGCATTCGAAATCGGAGGTGTCCAATCTCGTAGGATGGTTGTCCCCTATCAAATTTGGATGCTGCAACGACTCAATCGCGCCATGTCAGGGATTTCGGACAAGCAGCTTGAAACCTGGTTGGGTCGTTTCCGTTCTGGTGGTGAAATATTGAAGCTCAACGAACGATTGCAAGGCATCGACATTGAAAAGCGCGGTGGATTGTTGTTCTCCTCACCACCCGACTTGAGCCGAATCGAGTAGTAGCCCCCTCTCCAAGGGGAAAAGACAGGGTGTAAGCCCAGTGATCTCTCCTGAGAACATACTGCAATCAACCAGAGCTCTGCTGTAATGCTTTGTGCACTACTTTACTGAAGTGCTTTTGCGCAATGCTTTGTTGCGACGTCGGATCAACAAGCCCCTGTATCCGGCCTCAATTGGGGATCATCCAAGGTGATTGGAGTAATGCCTATCACCCATCAAAGTGTTCTCCACTTCGTCTGCCAATCTGTTGTCACCCATCATCGCCATTGGTCCGAATGACAGTACCGTTCAAGGTCGCCGGCAAGGCTCCGTTCCGGTTTCAGAATTTAAATGAAATCCAGCCCCAACAGCCTATTTCCTGAGGCATTTGCACTCGCTGACAGCTTGTTCATACCCACCGCGGGGCACGACAAGCACGCTTGGAAGAGCCTATTGCCCAAATCCGGCCCTACTACCAAGCCTCTCGCAAACGGGCCTTTCGCTACCCCTTGCCTAAAATTTGTGTTTTACCACCCATGTAAGGCTGCAACACCTCAGGAACCGCGACGGCACCCGAAGCCTCCTGATAATTCTCGAGTATCGCAACGAGCGTGCGTCCGACTGCCAACCCTGACCCGTTTAAGGTATGCAACAATTCGGGTTTTGCACCAGCCTCGACTCGCCATCGAGCCTGTAGTCGCCTCGCCTGATAATCTTTAAAGTTGCTGCACGAAGATATCTCACGATATTGCTGTTGGCCCGGCAACCAAACTTCGAGGTCGTAAGTTTTCGAGGAGGACGCGCCTAAATCGCCGCCACACAGTGATACCACTCGATACGGCAGTTCTAATTTTTGCAAGATAGCTTCGGCATGTGCGGTTAATGCCTCATGCGCTTCCTCGCTCTCAGACGCAGGCACCAATTGAACCAACTCGACCTTCTCAAACTGGTGCTGACGGATCATTCCCCTTGTGTCTCGGCCATAACTGCCCGCCTCACTTCTAAAACAAGGGGTATGACAAACCAACTTAATTGGCAGATCAGCGGCCGCGACAATTTGATCTCGGTACAGATTCGTGACAGGAACCTCAGCAGTCGGGATCAGATACAATGCTCGCTCGAGTGCTACCTTGAACAAGTCCTCGCCAAATTTAGGCAGTTGGCCAGTCCCCTTCAGCGCATCCTCATTGACCAAAAACGGAACATACACCTCTTGATATCCATGCTCTTCGACATGGGTATTGAGCATAAATTGGGTCAAAGCACGCTGCAATTGGGCAAGCTCTCCACGCAAAGTCACGAAACGTGATTGGGCCATGCTGGCGGCAACCTCAAAATCCATCAAGCCGCCCTGCTCACCAAGGGTTACATGGTCTTTGGTTTCGGCTGTTTCCTCACCGGGTTCACCCCATCGGCGAATTTCGGTGTTGGCCGCTTCATCGACGCCATCAGGGACACTCGGATCTGGCACATTAGGTAATTCTAGCAAATAGGCTTGAAGCGCCTCTGACGCGCTTTCAAATCGCTCCTTCTCGGCTGCCAAGCGATCTCCCAGTTCTGCAACCGCTGACATAATATCGGCCGTCTCTTCTCCCTTGGCTTTGGCCGCACCGATCGCCTTAGAAACACGATTACGCTCAGCTTGTAACGTCTCCATTGCCGTTTGAGCGGACTTCCGAGTCGCCTCTAAATTTGATAGCCGTTCGACATCGAGCGTAAATTGCCGTCTGGCTAACTGCACGGCCAGATCATTTAGGTCGCCACGAATAAGTTTTGGGTCCAACATCCTACAATCTCCTATCGACTGGCCGATTCACAAAGACCTAAGCCGCTTTTTCTGCAGCGCGCAAGGTTAAAGCCTGCTTGATTTTTATTCAATGGCTCAAACCCCATTCCGTGAGCGCGATACCCAGCAAAAGCGCGATCACGCCACCCACGATGCTACTCATCACATAACCTAGAGCAAGGGTTGCTCGGCCATCGATCACCAAATGATAAGCTTCGAGCGCAAAACTAGAAAAGGTGGTGAAAGCCCCCAAGAGCCCAGCGGTGACAAACTGACGAACGGCAGGGGTTGGCTCAAAACGATCTAGCAGCACAAAAGCGGCGCCCATCAAACCGCAACCCACCAGATTAACCATCAGAATGCCCAGGGGCATTCCTTCGTGTGCGATACGTCCAATCCAGGACGCAAGCAGCACTCGCGCCACCGCTCCTAGCGCACCACCACCGGCAATCCAAATCCAAATCATATCGCTGACCCTACGCCCACCATCGGCAGACTCACATTGAGTTATTAGTTATTTTTGGGCTCATCCCGGCGAACGTAACTGCCTGCATCTAATTGCCGCAGATAAGCCATTTTGTCTTTAATTTTGCCTTCTAAACCACGATCCGTGGGCTCATAGAACAGAATCTCTCCGAGCGCTTCAGGTACATAGCGCTCACCAGGAACATAGGCCTGATCGAAATCATGCGCATACTGGTAATCCTTACCATGCCCTAGTGTCGTCAAAAGCTCAGTCGGTGCATTTCGAAGATGATGCGGGACCTCGAGGGACCCGTTCTCAGCAACGGCCTGCTTAGCTCTATGCCAAGCCAGGTAGACTGCATTACTCTTTGCAGCCACAGCAAGATAAACCACTGCTTGCGCAAGCGCCAATTCTCCTTCGGGCATTCCTAATCGCCGCTGCACGTCCCAGGCATTTAGAGCCAATTGCAACGCTCTGGGATCTGCGTTGCCGATATCCTCAGTTGCCATCCGAACCAAGCGCCTCGCGACATAAATAGGGTCGCACCCTCCGTCTAGCATCCTTGCGAGCCAGTAGAGCGCGGCATCAGGGTTTGAACCTCGGACGGCCTTGTGCAATGCAGAGATCTGATCAAAAAACACATCGCCACGTTTATCAAAACGCCTTGCTCCCTCACCCAGCACGGGCAGCATAGCTTCCTTCGTCAAGTGCTCCTGGCCGCAGTTCGTCCATCCTATTTCCAGCAAATTGAGCGCTAGTCGCGCATCGCCATCACTGGCTTGAGCGACGGTTTGTAGGACTTGATCTTCACTGTGGGTCGGTTCTCTGCCTGATAGGCGGCTCAAACCACGCCTTAGTACCAAGTGTAAATCTTCAACGGTTAATGGTTTGAGCACATAGACCCTAGCCCGACTGAGTAACGCTGAATTCAGCTCAAAAGATGGGTTCTCAGTGGTTGCACCGATGAAGACCAAGGTGCCATCTTCTACATGCGGCAAAAAAGCATCCTGCTGCGATTTATTAAAGCGATGGACTTCGTCGACGAACAGCAGCGTTTGCGTATCTTCTTGAGCATTTGAACGAGCCACCTCAATCGCCGCACGAATGTCTTTAACCCCACTCAATACTGCCGATAAAGCAATAAAATGGGCTTGGCAGTGCTCGGCAATGATGCGTGCCAAGGTCGTCTTGCCTGTCCCAGGCGGCCCCCACAAAACTAAGGAATGCAATTGACCCCGGTCTATCATCTGCTGGAGCGGCTTACCTGGCCCCAACAGATGACTTTGACCCGCAACTTCTTCGAGCATTTTGGGTCTCACCCGATCGGCAAGCGGCCGTGAGGCATCGACGGCGGTCTTCATTTGACACACCGATAGGGAGACTTCTCTACACAAAACACCACGGCGCTAAGGCCTGAAATCAATAACATCGGTCTGTGCCGGTGGATTGAACTCAAACAAGTCAGTATCCAATACACTATTAACCGCCTCAGTCTTCAGAGCGAAAACCACTTCATTGCCAGAGCGGGGAGCCACCCTCAAACCCGACGGCTTGTTCGCCTTGAAAGAGAGAGTGAGCGTGCGAATCAACGCTTCCGGATCCTTCGGCTCTAAAGAAAAGTGCTGGCCCTCGGCATCTTCTGACACCAAGACCGAGAAACGTTGATCGATCTCTGAATGCTTCATCAGAAGCACCTTTGCAGGGGACCAATCTAAGAGCGATGCGAAGGTCTTCACCTTCGCTTGTTGTAGCAGAGCATCATACTCCCAAATTGATTCTCCATCCGATATCACCAATGTCTGATCGTCAGATTCAAGCCGAAACTTGCCTGAACGCTCGAGATAAAACATCCCTAATTTTGGTGTTTCATTAACCGTTGGCATGAACTGCGTGTAAGACATGGAGAGCGATTGCAATGCACTGAGCTTGGCGCTGAGTATTTCTGTCGCTGTTGGCATGACGGCGGCTTGTTCGCCGTAGGCTCCTCTGTCGACCAGCCCCAGGCCGAACAGTATCGCTAGCATAGATGCCCAACCGAGGCATTTTGGCCTAGAGATCCCTCTAATCTGGAGGCGCATGGGCAAGGACTTCTCTTGAACCGTTACTGTTCATTCCGCTAACCACACCGGCCTGCTCCATTTCTTCAACCATACGCGCAGCTCGGTTGTAGCCTATGCGCAACTTACGTTGCACGGCAGAAATCGAGGCTCGACCGCTTTCGGTCACAAAGGCTACGGCTTCGTCATACAAGGGATCTGCCTCTGGGTCGCCTTCTGCCTCCATGCCCGCATTGCCTGGAAGCAACTCCGTATCTGTTCGCGAGTCTAGGATTTCATCCAAATAATTGGGTTCACCCAACGACTTCCAACTTTCAACCACGCGATGAACCTCTTCATCGTCTACAAAGGCACCATGCACTCGGGTCGGAATTGGAGAACCGCCTGGCATGTACAACATATCACCGTGCCCAAGGAGTTGTTCAGCGCCTCCCTGGTCTAATATGGTTCGCGAATCGATTTTGCTGGAGACTTGAAACGCAATTCTTGTTGGAACATTCGCCTTAATGAGTCCGGTAATAACATCAACCGAGGGCCTCTGGGTCGCGAGCACTAAATGGATACCGGCCGCTCGGGCTTTCTGAGCAATTCGAGCGATTAACTCTTCGACCTTTTTGCCAACGATCATCATCATGTCGGCGAATTCATCGATCACAACCACGATAAAAGGCAGAGATTCAAGGAGCGGTGCACTCTGATCTTGCTCCTCAAGCATCGGGTCTGGCCGCCACAAGGGGTCGGGAATCCCTTCACCAGCCTTAATGGCATCTTTAACTTTCCGATTGAAACCGCCAACGTTACGAACCCCCATCGCAGCCATCAATCGATAACGGCGCTCCATTTCAGCAACACACCAACGCAACGCATTCGCAGCATCCTTCATATCCGTGACAACCGGCGTCAACAAATGCGGTATCCCTTCGTAGACCGCCAGCTCCAACATTTTTGGGTCTACCATGATTAGGCGAACTTCTTCTGGAGAGGCTTTGAACAACAGCGACAAGATCATCGCATTAATCCCAACCGACTTACCTGATCCTGTTGTACCTGCCACCAACAAATGAGGCATCTTAGCGAGATCGACTACCACTGGTTCACCTGCAATGTCGTGTCCTAGCGCCAATGACAAAGGCGACAGTGACTCGTCGTAGCTCTTGGAGGATAACACCTGACTTAATCGAACAATCTCTCGATCCTCATTGGGAATCTCAATACCCACCACTGGCTTACCAGGAATCACTTCGACGACCCGAACACTGATCACCGCCAAGGACCTTGCCAAATCCTTGGCCAATCCCGAGATGCGACTGACTTTAACGCCCGCCGCTGGCAGAATTTCGAATCGCGTGATGACCGGCCCCGGGAACACAGCCACCACTTCTGCGTCTACGCCATAATCCTTGAGCTTTAATTCGAGTAATCGCGAGAGAGCCTCTAGATCTTGTTCAGAAAACCCTCGTTGCCCGTTCAGTTCACGCGCATCCAACAAGCTCAGCGCAGGTAAGCCCTCGATCACTTCGGTCTTAAACAAGTTCCCTTGCTTTTCCCTCGCCGCTCTTTCGCTGATTTCGATCGGCTTTTCTACCCGTTTTTCAATTTTTAATGGCGCCCGCTTATGCTTTTGTTCAGCATGATGCTGACGCTTGACTTCCCTGGCTTTGGTTTGCACTTCTACCGTCGATGCGGTTAATCGATTGGCTTGATATCGCTTGTAGCGCTCATGTCCCTTCGACCAAAGCGTCACTGCAAGGCCGCCCGTCCTATCGATGACGTCCAACCATGAAATTTCTATCATGAGCGTTGCGCCCAATAACAGCACCGCCAACATAAGCACGGTGGTCCCAACATAACTGACCATGGGTAATAAAAAGTTGCTGAGCACTTGCCCAACGACACCACCGCTGCCCTCGCGAAGTTCCGTCCCCGCAGCGTAAAAATGCAGGTCGGCCAATACCGTGCAGGCGATGATGGTTAACAGCAAACCCAATGTTTGCACCAGTACTAACGCGGGTGAAAACCCGGCTTCCCCTTGATTTGCCAACTTCCTCACGACCGGTACCAGCAAAATCAAAGGAAATACAAATGCGGATACTCCAAAAACCACAAGCAGAACGTCGGCAACCCAGGCACCCGTTGCACCCACCAAATTCGAGATTTCCGAATCTTGTCCCGTATATGTCCATCCTGGGTCAGTCGGGTCGAAACTGTACAAGGCTGCAGCAAAAAGCACCGCCAGGAGCACCTGCCCGATAATCAATGATTCGCGCAGTCGAGGTGACAGCACCTCCAGAAAACTTGGCCTGTCGCTCTGGTCTTTTACCTTCGCTTGCGTCACTGCTCCACCTTTACTTCTTGCGTGCGCTCGCCAACCCTCTGATCCGCGAGCGAGCCATTCCCCACCTTTTTCAATATTATGCTCTGCAGAACGGCCTGTGGAGGCGTCTTCTCGCCCCTCTCACTTCACACCGATCAACGCACCGGTTTTCAACTCCTGACCCCTAGTTTAGCCGAGCTTTAGCGGGAAAGACACTCACTCCATCCCCAACGCTCTCACCCGATCAAGGACTCAACGATTACGGTCGATCACCTCTCCCCCAGGTTTAGTAATCGACTCAATCACTGCGATCGATCACCCACTGACGGTTAGCAGCCTTTATCCAGTAGTATTTGCCAACGACTACCAATCGGCGCCAAACCCAGATGGCCGCTCAAACGCCTTGCTCCCGGTCTTGCACGGCCAAAGCCCAAGCACAAACTGCGCTTTTAAGCGCACCTTCAGTTGCGGAAACAATTGCCACAACACGGTCTATTTACGCTCGACGAGGCGCAGCTTCGTCTCACCGCCTCTTGCCTAAACCTGAGTATCGAGGACCTGTTGGGGCGTTGAACAAAGCAATACTTGGCAATCGAAGCAGTGACCTATATCCTGCGTAACTGTTTTATGGACCAACGTGCCTACCCATCATTACTCTTGCGCAACGGTTAGGTCAGCGCACTTATATTACGCTCAGGAGGCGAACGAACTCATGCAAACGCGTCATCAACCCCTTTTGATCTTAGGCTCTGGCCCAGCGGGGTTCACCGCCGCTGTCTATGCAGCGCGAGCGAACCTGAAGCCGGTGGTAATCACGGGCATCGAGACGGGCGGACAGTTAACCACCACCACAGATGTTGATAACTGGCCCGGAGATGTCGAGGGTCTTCAGGGTCCAGATCTTATGCAACGTATGCAGCAACACGCCGAGCGCTTCGAAGCAGAGATCGTCTATGACAACATCAATCGCTGTGACCTGAGCCAACGCCCTTACGTTTTTGAAGGCGACCAAGCGACCTACACCTGCGATGCTGCAATCATCACCACAGGAGCCTCGGCTCAGTATTTGGGACTACCTTCTGAAGAGCTCTTTAAGGGCAAGGGCGTTAGCGCCTGCGCGACCTGTGATGGCTTTTTCTATCGCGGTCAGCAAGTTGCTGTTATCGGCGGCGGCAACACAGCGCTCGAGGAAGCGCTATATTTGTCGAACCTCGCTGAAACCGTTTACTTGATTCATCGCCGTGATAAGTTTCGGGGCGAGAAAATACTACAGGGTCGCGTGATGGAAAAATCCAATATAGAGGTCATTTGGGACTCTACATTGGAAGAAGTATTAGGCGAGGAGTTAGGTGTCACCGGCATCAGAATCAAACATGTTCAAACTGGCACCGAACGACAAATCGACTTACAGGGTGTCTTTATTGCCATCGGCCACACACCAAATACTCAAATTTTTGAGGGCCAACTGGCTATGAACAACGGTTATCTAACAATAGCCAGCGGTCTCCAGGGCGGCGCCACTGCCACCAGTGTGCCAGGAATTTTTGCTGCCGGTGACGTCGCCGATCAAGTGTATCGACAAGCCGTTACCTCCGCAGGATTCGGGTGCATGGCAGCCCTCGATGCTGAAAAGTATCTTGATGAACTGACGTAAACGGAGAAAGTGCAATCACCGAAAAGGTTACGATACTGGATCAACGTCTTTGGTTTCCCGATCCAGAGTCTGCTTTGCAAACGCCAGCAGGATTACTCGCCGCTGGTGGCGATCTTTCCTGGCAAAGGCTGCTTTTGGCCTATCAAAACGGTATCTTTCCATGGTTTGAAGATGACCAACCCATTCTTTGGTGGTCTCCGCCTATGCGAGCTGTGGTGACACCTGAGGACTTTAAACCCAGCAAAAGTCTCGCTAAATTGCTCCGACGAAATCCCTATCAAATCACTCTTGACCAACATTTCGAGCAGGTCATCACCCGCTGCAGAACCGTACGAACCTCCAAAGGGCAAGCAACCTGGATTACTCCGTCTATGGTAGCAGCCTATACTGAGCTGTTTGACCGGGGACTTGCTCACGCCATCGCCTGCTTTAAAGATGGCGTACTGGTCGGGGGACTCTATGGCTTATCAATCGGCAACGTCTTTTGTGGCGAATCCATGTTTTCCGAAGAGAGTGGTGCCTCGAAAGTGGCCTTTAGCTATCTTGCTAGACTGTGCACATTACTCAAATTTAGTTTGATCGACTGTCAAATGCCTAACCCTCATCTTATGTCATTGGGTGCCGCCGAAATGCCTCGAGAGGATTTTCTGAAGGCGACCAGGGTGCCTTGCCCTCACCCTCCCAAGTTGCGCGCGCATCAAGGCATCTTGCCAGAATGGCAAATCCTTGCGCAGAGGGCCGAGCTTTGAGCCATCTTGAGTCTATTCAATTTTTCCAATCGCCTGCTCATGCCTGTAGTTATCTCGAAGGGCGGCAGGCAACAACGGTATTCGCAGACCCCGAGCGTCAAATCAGTACCGAGGAATATTCAACGCTTTCAGGCCTGGGATTTCGCCGTAGCGGCCCCTATGTCTACAAGCCCTACTGCCAAACCTGTCAGGCTTGCGTCCCTACTCGTGTGCCGGTCAGGGATTTTTTCGAAGGAAGACGACACCGACGCATACGACGTCTCAACGCAGACCTTTCAATGCAGATCACCCCGCCACGCGATAACGAAACCCTCTGGTTACTGTATCAGCGTTACATTCGTGCGCGGCATGCGGACGGGGATATGTATCCACCCTCTCGAGAGCAATTTTCCGATTTTCTGGTCGTAGGCCGTCCGGAGGCCCGGTTCATCGAATTTTCTTTGGATGAGCGTCTGATCGCGGTCGCTGTGGTTGACTGGCTAAGCGACAGCCTGTCGGCCATTTACACTTTCTTCGATCCTTCAGAGTCAAAGAGATCCCTCGGGACCTTCGCAATTTTGGAGTTAATCTCAAGAGCAAAGCATCTCGGCCTATCGTTTGTCTATTTAGGTTATTGGATAGAGCAGAGTCCCAAAATGAATTACAAGGGTGATTTTTTACCTCAAGAGCGGCTTGGTCCATCGGGCTGGCAACGTTACCCGATTCCACCTTTACGGTAATGGCAACGCCAGGCAGGCCGCCGTTTTGCCTTGCCGAAGCAATTAGTGCAAAATGCGCACACTTTCACGAAGGTCACTGTAAGAGGCACAATGGCAAAAGAAGAACAGTTACAGCTATCGGGCACGGTCATCGACACCCTACCGAACACCATGTTTCGAGTGGAACTGGAAAATGGCCATGTTGTCATGGCCCATATTTCAGGGAAGATGCGTAAAAATTACATTCGGATTTTGACCGGCGATAAAGTCAAGGTCGAAGTCTCGCCCTACGACCTCTCTAAAGGCAGAATCACGTTTAGAGAATAAGCACCGTTCATCGATGCTGGACGCTAGGCCAGCACCTCTTCTTCGATAATCAGCTGCAGTTCACCATCCTCAACATCCACGCGCACCAAACCGCCTTGCTTAGCAAGCCGCCCAAACAAGATGTCTTCTGCTAACGGCTTTTTAATTTTGTTCTGTATCAGGCGCTGCATCGGCCTTGCGCCCAGCGCCTCGTCATAGCCATGCTCGCCAAGCCAAGCGCGGGCGGCGTCTGTGACGTCGAGGAGCACTTTTTTCTCATCAAGCTGCACCTGAATTTCAACAAGAAACTTGTCAACGACCGTTTTAATCACTTCTTTTGCAAGAGGACCAAACGGAATAATGCCATCCAGGCGATTGCGAAACTCTGGCGTGAAGAGCTTCTTTACGACTTCCATGCCGTCGGTTGAATGATCCTGATCTTGAAATCCAATAGAGCTGCGAGACATCTCTTGTGCGCCTGCATTGGTCGTCATGACCAACACTACGTTTTTAAAGTCAGCGCGACGGCCGTTATTATCGGTCAACGCGCCATGGTCCATGACCTGCAACAACAGGTTAAAGACATCCGGATGCGCTTTTTCGATTTCATCGAGCAGCAGTACGCAGTGGGGTTGTTTGGTAATTGCCTCCGTCAACAGCCCGCCCTGATCAAAACCCACATACCCGGGAGGCGCACCAATCAACCGAGATACCGTATGTCTTTCCATGTATTCCGACATATCAAAACGCACTAATTCAACGCCCATGATCCGGGCGAGTTGTCGACAGACTTCTGTCTTACCCACACCCGTCGGCCCAGAGAACAAAAATGAGCCGATGGGTTTCTCGCCCTCTCTTAACCCCGCTCGGGCCAATTTGATAGCACTAGACAGCGAATCGATGGCTTCGTCCTGACCAAAAATCACCATCTTTAAATTGGCATCCAAATCTTTTAAAGACTCTTTCTCATCAGACGACACGCTCGCCGACGGAATACGAGCGATTTTGGCAACCATTCGCTCTACATCTGTCACCCCTATTTGCTTTTTGCGGCGACTGGCCGGCTGCAGTTGCTGAAAAGCGCCGACCTCATCGATCACGTCAATCGCCTTGTCTGGCAAAAACCGATCGTTGATAAACTTTTGAGCCAATTCAGCGGCAACACGCAAACTTCGATCCGTGTATTTCAATTGATGATGCTCTTCGTATTTCGCCTTTAACCCCTTCAAGATCAAATACGTATCGTCGACGCTGGGTTCACTGACGTCGATTTTCTGGAATCGTCTCGACAATGCCCTATCCTTATCAAAAATACCTCGATACTCCTGATAAGTTGTGCTCCCTAGACAGCGGATCTCACCCGACGCCAACAGTGGTTTGAGCAAATTAGACGCATCCATCACCCCTCCCGAAGCGGCGCCAGCCCCGATAATGGTATGGATCTCATCGATAAACAAAATTTGACTCTTTGACTTTTTCAGCTCGTTTAACAAGCCTTTGAGTCGCTTCTCGAAATCACCTCGATACTTTGTACCCGCAAGTAACGCGCCTAAATCAAGACTGTAGACGGTGCTCTCAGCAATTATTTCCGGCACCTTACCGTCCACAATCAACTTTGCTAAGCCCTCGGCAATGGCCGTCTTGCCTACGCCGGACTCACCTACCAGCAAAGGGTTGTTCTTGCGACGACGAGACAAAGTCTGTACGACTCGCTCGACCTCCTCAGTTCTACCAATCAATGGGTCGATTTGACCTGTCTTGGCCAATTCGTTGAGGTTGGTTGCGTAAGCTTCTAAAGGACTCGCTTTGCCGCCTTCTTCTTCGCTGCTCTCTTGCTCGGTTACTCCTTCCTCTGCCTCTTCAACACCATCCTTGCGAGTACCGTGCGAGATATAATTCACCACGTCAATTCGATTAACTTCTTGGTCCTTCAACAAGAACACCGCATGACTCTCGGCTTCTGAGAATATCGCGACTAGCACGTGCGCGCCGGTCACTTCCTTTTTCCCCGAGCTTTGCACGTGAAATACCGCTCGCTGCAATACTCGCTGGAATCCGAGCGTGGGCTGTGTTTCTCTGCCTTCTTGCTCTTCGGGTATCAACGGTGTTGTTTCAGCGACGAAGTTTGTGAGCTCGGTTTTTAATTTTTCAATGTTGGCATTGCAAGCCGTCAAAACGTTAACCGCAGCGGTGTTATCCAACAGCGCCAAAAGTAAGTGCTCGACACTCATCAATTCGTGACGCTGAGACCTTGCGTCTTTGAAAGCAAGGTTGAGAGATACTTCTAATTCACGACTGAGCATAATGTGCCTCTTAATTGTACCGAGCTAGTCGGCGGGTTCGATTTCCGAAACCAGTGGATGTTGGTTTTCTTGAGCGTACTGGTTCACTTGCGCTGATTTTGTCTCTGCGATATCTCGAGCATAAATTCCACACGTTCCTTTACCGGTGCGATGGACGGCAAGCATAATTTGGGTTGCTTTCTCCCCCGTCATACCAAAAAAAATCTGCAGGATTTCCACGACAAATTCCATCGGCGTGTAATCATCATTCAACAACACCACCTTCCACAAGGGTGGTTTCGCCAATTTAGGCTTTTCAGGCGCGGTAATCACACCGACACCCTGATCGTCCTCTTCATTTTGAGCGACGATCCCGTCTAATTTCTCTAATTCTGCGCCCGACATCTCTTTACTATTGGGATGATTCATTATTTTTAAAGTCTCTCATAATACGCAGGCCAACCGCCTGTAGTTCTTCTTACCCGATTCGAGCACTCAAATTCCCGTACTCGCAATCGAGTATGCGCTAAGCCCGCAAATTTCACCAATCTTGACGTGGGCGAGTGACGCAACGCCAAAAGGTGTGCCATGCTGACCCCATGACTCACGACTTATTGCTGTTTAACAAGCCTTATGGTGTCCTCTGTCAATTTACCGGGGATGGCCCGACCCTTGCTGACTTCATCGATTTACCGAACTTTTATCCTGCCGGTCGGTTAGATAAGGATTCTGAGGGCCTGGTGGTGCTCACCAATTCAGGGCAACTTCAAGCGAGGATCGCAGAACCCAGTCAAAAGATGCCTAAGCGCTATTGGGTCCAAACCGAAGGCATTTGTTCGGATCAGGCCATTGCGGAGCTCATAAAAGGGGTGCAACTCAAGGATGGCCTAACCCGACCTGCAAAAGTTGCGCGCATTGACCCTCCCCTGGCTGATCGGCAACCCAATATCCGATTACGCCTGAATCAGCCTACGGGTTGGCTGGAGGTCGTCTTATGGGAAGGTAAGAATCGACAAGTTCGGCGGATGACAGCGGCCGTAGGCTTCCCCACTTTGCGTCTCTACCGCGTGCAAATCGGTCCATTTTCGGTCGAGGACTTGTCGCCAGGGATGGTGAGACCCAGTCAAATCCATTTACCCATCACTAAAAATCGACGCCGCCTGCATCCCAATCGGTGAGCTTAGTTTGATCAGAAATTCTGGCGTCTAACCATCGATCGCCGGATGCAGCCTGTTCTTTTTTCCAGAAGGTGGCCTGGGTCTTTAGATAATCCATGATCATCTCGCACGCTTGAAAGGCCTCTCCACGATGAGCGGCAGCCACCGCAACCAACACAATATTATCGCCGGGTTGTAGGGCTCCAATCCGGTGCACGACCTCGGCGCCCGCTAATGGCCAGCGCTGCTCAGCGGCATCGAGGATTCGCGCCAATTGTGCCTCCGTCATGCCAGGGTAATGCTCTAAAAAAAGACCGCTCACTTGTTCGTCAAGATTCGTGTCTCTTACCGTACCCACAAAAAAACAAACGCCCCCAGGTGACCCACTATGCTGTTTTAGACGGTCTAGCGTTTGGTCCAGGGAAAAATCGGCTGACTGGATGGAAATTCGACGGTACACCCTAGCCTCCTGTTACGGGTGGAAAAAAGGCGACCTCGGCGCCTGGATCGACAACGGTAGCATCAGATCCCATAGCTTGGTCAACGGCCGCGAGCAATGACTGACTTTGCGACCAACTGGCGAGACTCTCGCCAGTTGGTAGTCGGATCAGGGTTTTAAGTTCCGCAACGGTAAGCGAAGTGTCTATGTCGAGTTCGATAACACTCTCGCCCATCAACTCTCTTAAACCGGCAAAAAACAGTACTTTCATAAGCCAGCAACCCAATCGCCAGAACGGCCACCGCTCTTCTTTAACAGACGGACCGCATCGATTTCCATACCCTTATCCACTGCTTTGCACATGTCGTAAATCGTCAATGCCGCCACTGATACCGCCGTTAACGCCTCCATTTCGACACCGGTGGTTCCCTTCAGTCGACATTCAGCCTCTATCAAGACGGCCGACTCTACCTCATCCAGCTCAAAGCTGAGCTCAATGCCAGACAAGAAAAGCGGATGGCAAAGCGGAATCAATTCTGCGGTTTTTTTCGCCGCCTGAATGCCCGCAATTTTGGCTACCGTTAATACATCCCCTTTTTTATGCGAGTTACTTTTTATCTGATCCAGCGTCTCTTGCCTCATCACTACTCGACCACCGGCTGCGGCAACGCGATAGGTTTCTCCCTTATCGCTGACATCGACCATCGCCGCTTGACCATTGGCATCGATGTGCGTCAGTTTATTTTCAGGCATAATAGCGCTTCCTTCTTGCGTTTGGAGGCAGCTTGAGCTGGCCACCTCATGTTACCGTTGCTGCCATTGTAACCCGGAATGATCACTTCCTCATGGTGGAGGAGCTAGATCAAGGCAGTCGGGTCATCAATCAACCTGCGGGGCACCTTGAACCCAACGAGTCGTTGGACCAAGCCGTGGTAAGAGAGGTACATGAAGAGACTGGTTATTGGGTTGAGCCGACAGCGGTGATCGGCTTGTACCAATATCAAGCGCCGAATAGCGGCCCATTATTTCTGAGACTCTGTTTCGCTGCCGAGTTGGTTTCTCACAGCAGTGATCCGATTGACCCAGATATCCTCGATGTTTTATGGCTCGACCGAACCGACATTCATCAGCGATCTACACGCAGCCCTTTGGTGGAACGATGTATCGATGACTATCTCGCAGGCCACCAATACCCCTTACATTTTTATGCCAACGTTTTATCATGATTGGCTTCGACCATAAAACCCAAGCAGCTTGCCATGACATCTAAAGCGAAAGTGATTGTCGGCTTATCCGGGGGCGTCGACTCATCCGTGAGCGCGCTCAGGTTGCTCAAAGCTGGCTATCAGGTTGAGGGTCTTTTCATGAAAAACTGGGAAGAGGACGATGGCAGTGAGTACTGTACGGCTAAGCAGGATCTTGCCGATGCTCAAGCCGTCGCAGATCATCTAAACATTCCTCTACATCAAGCCAACTTTGCTGCCGAATACTGGGACAACGTTTTTGATCACTTTCTCAGCGAATATCAGGCTCATCGCACGCCCAATCCCGATGTACTTTGTAATCGCGAAATCAAATTCAAGGTTTTCCTCGACTACGCCTTACTATTGGGCGCTGATTTAATTGCAACAGGGCACTACGCCCGCTTGGGTAAGGATACTGAGGGCCGAGTTACCCTGCGCAAAGGCTTAGATCAAAATAAAGACCAATCCTATTTTCTGCAGTCTGTCTCCGGTCAACAATTTCAGCAGTGCCTATTCCCCGTGGGTGACGCCACCAAAACCACCATTCGAGCTGAAGCCACTGATGCAGGCCTCGTTACCAGTCATAAAAAGGATTCTACCGGGATTTGCTTTATCGGCGAGCGTCGCTTCAGTGATTTCCTTTCGACCTACCTACCGGCGCAGCCCGGCCCCATCGTGAGCGTTGAAGGCCAAGTCCTGGGTACCCACCAGGGCTTAATGTTCCATACCTTAGGCCAGCGGCAGGGCCTGGGTATCGGCGGCGTCAAAGGCGGACAAGACGCGCCTTGGTATGTCTCGGGAAAAGAGGTGAGCAGTAACACCCTCATTGTATGCCAAGGCCATGATCACCCGGCATTGTTATCCAAATCAGTCTGCGTTGGGCAGCTACACTGGGTTAATCTCCCGCCAACTGAGTCCAAGCTTCAGGTCAAACTCAGATACCGCCAAGCTGACCAAGCCTGTCGAATTGAGTTCCAGCAAGATCAGCGTTCAGCCAAGGTGACTTTTTCAACGCCACAAAGGGCCGCAACCCCCGGTCAATGGGCATGCTTCTACGAGGGAGACACCTGCCTAGGTGGCGGCGTGATTGAATCCAGCGAAGCATGGCAACCATGAATCATCTGCCCGCCCGAACCCTTGGCCTTGCAGGCTTGGTGCAGTCCGCTTCACTGGCTTTGCAAATCGCGAGAACGGGACTGACGAGCAGCGACGCGTTAGAGGCTGTTCGTGAGTCATTGTTTCAGTTTGATGCAGCCTCTTCCTTTGATATCTATCAATTTGGTGACGGATTAGCACACGGCAAACTCGTCCTAGCGAAACTGCTAGAAGAACCGGGTAGCGAGGAACAGGCATTGATCAACCTTGCATACCAAACCCTCTCAATTGCTAAACGGTTTTACAGGAACAGCTCTGTTCAGAGACAGGTGGGAGCGGAATTGCACAGCGCCCTTGAAGCCGTTCAAATGCTCCATGACCCAGCCGCTAGGGCCGCCAGCCTCGATGCACGCTGTGCACTCATTTATCAGACCCATATTCGCCCTTTGGGAAGAACCATAATTATCCGGGGAGAACAATCACATTTAAATCGCAGCGAAAATGCGGATAGGATTCGCATGCTATTACTGGCCGGGGTTCGAGCTGGTGTACTGTTTTACCAAATGAAAGGCGCTCGGTGGCAACTCCTCTTACAGCGCCAGCAACTTCGACGACAATTACCCTTCATTTAAAGCCTATGCAGCGCTTTGGAGACCTTTATGGAACTGGATCAATTAACCGCAGTCTCACCTCTTGACGGCCGATATGGGAATAAAACTCGCTCTCTGAGAGCCATTGTGAGCGAATACGGACTTATCCGGTTCAGGGTCACCATCGAGGTAGAGTGGCTCATATTTCTCGCGGCTCACGCCAAGCTTCCGGAGCTCGCTAAACTGAAATCCCCACAAATTGCTCAACTTAGGACCTGGCTCGAAAACTTCACTATCACTCAAGCTCAACAAGTCAAGCATCTGGAGGCCAGCACGAACCATGACGTGAAGGCTGTCGAATATCTCATTAAGCAGTTTATCCGTGACTCGAAGGATCCACAGCTTGTCGAGTGTCTCGAGTTTGTGCACTTCGCCTGTACTTCCGAAGACATCAATAATCTTGCCCACGGTTTGATGCTTCGTTCAGCGTTAAACGATGTCATGCTGCCTGAGCTCCTTCAACTTCGGGCCCATATCGCTGAGCTCGCTAAAAGGACAGTGGCCGAACCGATGCTAGCCAGAACCCACGGCCAGACCGCCTCTCCAACCACAGTCGGAAAAGAGTTGGCCAACGTGGTTGCTCGATTGGATCGACAACTTCAGCAACTAAAAGCCCAGCCGCTGCTTGGCAAAATCAACGGCGCGGTGGGAAACTTCAATGCTCATAGCGCGGCTTATCCGAATCTAGACTGGCCCAGTTTGAGCAAACAATTTGTCAGCGAATTGGGGCTCACCTGGAATCCAATGACGACCCAGATAGAACCTCACGACTATATGGCAGAGCTCTTTCAGAACCTCGGTAGGATCAATACCGTGCTGATCGACTTCGACCGAGATATTTGGTCCTATATTTCCATCGGCTATTTCAAGCAACGGGCAATTGCAGGAGAGACGGGCTCATCGACGATGCCGCACAAAGTTAACCCAATCGATTTCGAGAACTCTGAGGGCAATCTGGGCCTTGCTAACGCGGTGCTACATCACTTAGCTGAAAAACTACCAATCTCTCGTTGGCAGAGGGACCTGACCGATTCAACAGTGCTCAGAAACCTGGGAACGGGCCTCGCCTACAGCTTAATTGCCTACCAAGCGACCATCAAAGGCCTGGGAAAACTTGAACTCAATCAGACCGCCATCGCCAGCGATCTCGATCAGGCCTGGGAAGTGCTAGGCGAGGCGGCGCAGACGGTCATGCGTCAGATGGGCACGAAAGACCCCTATGAAGTTATCAAGGCTCAGACTCGGGGTCAGACGATTGATGCCCAAGGCTGGCAAAGTCTGATCGGATCTCTGGATTTACCGGAGTCGACCAAACTGACCTTAACGTCGCTAACCCCTAAGGATTATGTTGGTCTCGCGGAAGCGCTGGCCATCGCTCATCTCGAACAATCTTGATGGCGAATTCCAGTGTAGGATTACCTCAGTTAACACAGGTCGATTGGATTTCAGCCCAAATTGCTCTCATTGACATCCGCACCCAGGTGTTTATTCATGAGCAGAAGATCTCTGCTGACGACGAGTGGGATCATTGGGATGCCACTAGTTGGCACTTTCTCGCAGACTTACCCGGACATACCAATGTCGGCTGTCTTCGATTAACCCCAGAGGGGCAACTCTCTCGGCTCGCGGTATTGAAGGTGTTTCGCAGACGCGGCGTCGCTGAAGCACTGATGCGAGGCGCAATGCAATTTGGCGCCCAGCGTTTCGATCGGCTTTTCTTACATGCGCAATTGCCAGTTGTGCCTTTTTATCAACGCCTCGGCTTTCGCGTCACTGGCGCCGAATTCTTGGACGCGGGCCTTGCTCATCGCCCAATGACTTGGTTACAGGCCTCGCCCAAAACCTGATGCGGCAGCAAGCTTACCTGCTTATCTGACCGTTAGGCCAACTTGTTTTTGGCGACCAAGATTCCGTTCTCATCCACATAGACGTAGTTCTCAGGCAGCCATTCGATACCAGCAAACCGCACGGGTTCATCCCGTCGCCCTTGACCTCGCTTAACACTCTTCATGGGATGAGTTGCCAGGGCAACCACCCCAAGCGGCATCCGTCTGATGATCTCAACATCGCGAATACATCCATAGATGATGATGCCTGCCCAATCGTTGTCTACAGCCTTTTGGGCTAAATTATCACCTAACATCCCACAACGAAGGGAACCACCTGCGTCCACCACCAAGACCCCACCCCCGCCAGGTTCTTGGACACGCTCGGCAACTAAAGCGTTGTCTTCAAAACATGCAATGGTCTTGATTGATCCGGAGAACGCGACTTGACCGCCATAGTTTTGAAGCAGTGGGTCTGCTACCCGAACCTCGTTTGGGTAGGCATCACACAGGTCTGGTAGCGATATTGATTGTTTCATTTTGCACCTCGACGTGCTTCTCACCGAATACAAGCCCGCGTTGCAGAACCTCCAGCGCGGCAGACAACCCAAAGTAAGAAGCCGTCAGCGACGCTTTTGTTCGTCCGCTTCAGTGGGCCTGTTTATCTTTACCTTACCGCTCGCTCATTGGCACATAGGGGCGGATATCAGGCCCAATATAGTCAGCGCTGGGCCTAATCAAGCGATTATTCGAGCGCTGCTCCATCACATGCGCTGCCCAACCTGTAAGTCTTGACATGACAAAGATGGGCGTAAATATTTTAGTTGGGATTCCCATGTAGTTATAAGCCGAGGCGTGGAAAAAATCCGCATTCGGAAAGAGCTCTTTGCTATTCCACATGGTATCGGCAATCCGGCAAGAGATATCATACAAAGTAGTATCCCCATTTTTCTCCGCCAATTGCTCGGCCCAATCTTTGATAATGGCATTACGAGGATCAGAGGTTCGATAAATCGCATGTCCAAATCCCATGATCAGGTCTTTGCGCTCGAGCATGGCGAGAATCTCGGTTTCCACTTGATCTACCTGATCAAATTTTTCGATCAATTCCATCGCAGCCTCGTTCGCGCCACCATGCAGTGGACCCCGCAGTGAGCCAATTGCCCCAGTGACACAAGAGTACATGTCAGACAAAGTGGCCGCACACACTCGAGCGGTAAACGTACTGGCATTGAACTCGTGTTCAGCATACAAAATGAGTGAGCAATTCATGACAGCCCGATGCAGGTCGCTCGGGGTCTCGTCCAGCAACATCTTCAAAAAGTGACCGCCTATAGAGTCCTCGCCTGTATTGGTGTCAATCCGTACCCCATCATGACTATACCGATACCAATAACAAATAATGGCGGGCAGTGCCGCCAGCAAACGATCTGCAGCCTGGTGTTGCTCTGCAAAATCGGATTCAGGCTCCAGATTGCCTAACATTGAACACCCTGTACGCATCACGTCCATGGGATGGGTATCTTTTGGAATCGACTCGAGCACCGACTTTAACGCGTCCGGTAGCGCGCGCATGCCCGTTAAACGAGCCTCATAGTCAGTCAGCACATCCGCTTTGGGTAGCTCGCCATACAACAGCATATACGCGACTTCCTCGAACCGTGCATTCGCGGCTAAGTCTTCGATGGTATAACCCCGATAGGTTAATCCGGCGCCCTCTTTACCGACGGTGCAAAGCGCTGTCTCTCCTGCTGACTGTCCCCGAAGGCCTGCCCCACCTAATTTCTTATCGACCATTGGCTAATACTCCTGTTTGTTGCCTATCACTTGGCTATTGATCATGGTCATGTAGATCTTCCATGACCGATGGTTGTACTTTGCACGGTTTCTCACGCCGTTTACTGCTCTGGAACCGATACTTTTTAGACGGATGACTTTTCTGTCTCAATTGACTTTCCTAGCTCTCGTTCTTGCTATCGCTCCAGTTTCTTTTCTAACACCAGTTCCTTCTCTAACTGCCGTTTCTTCACTCGCTGCAACTCTTCCTAGCTCCGGTTTCTTCTCAATCGACACTTTGTCGGTTTTGAGCCTCTTCCATCAACCGTTGAATATTTTTCTGGCAATGCTGGCGGGATTTGACGGGCAAACGGAGCTCCTGCCATCGTTTATGTCATCCCGCTTAAGTTGCCACCCTTATCTCACCACCCTTGTCTCACTGAGCTTTTGTCACAACGCTTGCTGTCATGATGTCTTACGCAATGGTTGACCTGTGTCGACCGACGATACCGAGTCTGGTATTTCACCGAGCTGTGCATCTTCATCATGACTGCTTGGATCAGCCATTTTTACCTTTTTCTTCAGAAAAAAGCGCATCTAACTTTTCTTCGTATTCATGGTACCCAAGAAATTGATATAGATCGGCTCGGGTCTGCATCTGATCAACCAAATGACTTTGCGTCCCTGCATCTCGCAGTCCCTGATAGATATTCAGTGCAGCCAGATTCATCGCTCTGAAGGCTGACAACGGATACAGCGCCATGTCGATGCCCGCTGAAGCCAATTCCTCAGTGGAGTATAAAGGCGTTGCCCCGAATTCAGTGATATTCGCAAGAACCGGAATATTAACCGCTGCGGTGACCGCTCGATACATATCGAGATCCGTCATCGCTTCTGCAAATATTGCGTCGGCTCCCGCCTCCTCGCAAATACGAGCCCTAGCAATCACTTCGTCAAGGCCAACCACAGCCAAAGCATCGGTTCTGGCCATCACAATAAAATCATCGTCAGTCTTGGCATCCACTGAGGCTTTAATCCTATCAGCCATTTCTGCTTGCGATACAATTTCTTTATTGGGTCGATGACCACAACGCTTCTGCGCAACCTGATCCTCTATATGCATCCCAGCGGCACCCGCCTTGATCATCTCCTTGACGGTTCTCGCAATATTAAAAGCGCCACCCCAGCCGGTATCAACGTCCACCAGCAGGGGCAAACTCGATGCATTGGTGATCCTACGGACATCCTCCAGCACATCATTTAATGAGGTCATTCCAAGATCGGGTAGGCCGTAAGAAGCATTAGCAACCCCTGCCCCTGATAGATATATTGCTCTATATCCAACTGACTCGGCCATGATTGCAGTATAAGCGTTAATGGTTCCTACCACTTGCAGTGGCGATTCTAATGCGATCGCTTGTCGTAACCGAGCACCAGCGCTATCCATACTTTACTCCTTAAGTCTGCCCGTTGGGCTTAAATCTCACTCGCAGCGGCATTTTGCTTGCTCCGTGAGCATCTACATCTACAATGAATCAACCTACAGGTACATCTCTATTGTTAACTCAAAACTATCGCCCAACTCTCACAAACCATCGCTTTCAGGCGATGCCAAAAAGCGAGGAACCGAAGTGATGAACCTTCGTCGACTCCGTTATCCGCAGACTTCAGAATCATTGGTAAGCCCTTAAGCCATCCCAGTTATTCTTAAAGATTGCCTGAAAGATCTTGGATCTTCGCTCGGTGAAGCCAAACCAATCGCCGCACCAACCTTCGCTCCTCGGGGGAGAATACCACAGGACCCCCTAGCTAGAGTCTGTAAACACTAGCCCGCTGCATTATCAATCAATTGCCGCAACACATTATAGTCCTCTGTCGCCGTGAACTGGGGAAACTCCTCGATCACGTTGGCCGGCGCCTTAAACAAAAACCCTGCATCGGCTTCTGCCAGCATTGACGTATCATTATACGAATCACCCGCAGCGAAGATCCGATAATTCAGTCTCGAAAAGGCTTGTACCGCGTGGCGTTTAGGATCTTCTTGCCGCAATCGATATCCAGTAATACGCCCTTCAGGCGAAACCTCTAATCGATGACATAGCAAGGTCGGCATTCCTAACTGAACCATCAGCGGCATCGCAAATTCATAAAAGGTATCCGACAAAATGACGACTTGATAATCCGATCTTAACTGCTGTAAAAATTGCGCCGCCCCGGGAAGCGGTGATAATCGACTGATGACTTTCTGGATGGATGGTAACGTTAGGCCATGCTCATCAAGCAAAGCTAAACGCTGAGTCATCAATGTATCGTAATTAGGGACTTCGCGAGTGGTTGCGCGAAGGGCGTCGATTCCAGTTTCTTCCGCAAAGGCTATCCATATCTCAGGGATTAAAACCCCTTCTAAATCCAAGCAAACCAAATCCATCGGTGATTCCTCTGTTTAACGGCCGGCATTGTTTCATGGGTTGATTCTGGCTTCAATGCAGTCAGGCAATTAGGAGGCGACGGCTACTGAGTTTGGCCGCTGGGCGCCAAGCACCCCAGCTTCGTCACTAACGATTTGGCAGCAAAACCTCTTCAAAGACATTAGCAATCGCCTCTTGATCGCTGGCAGCAAATGCCGCTTGCACCTGAGCTTTGGTCAGATGGGGAGCAAACAGTTCCATAAAATCATACATATAGGTGCGGAGGAAGGTACCTCTTCGAAAGGCAATCATGGTGGTGGAAGGCGCAAATAGATGGCTGGCGTCGATAGCCACCAGGTCTTTGTCTTGCAGCGGGTCGAACGCCATACGAGCCATAATACCGATCCCTAACCCTAAGCGAACATAGGTTTTGATGACATCTGCATCCGTGGCGGTAAAAACCACCCGCGGTTCTAAACCGGCTCGGTCAAAGGCCTCGTCCAACTTTGACCGCCCAGTAAAACCAAAAACATAAGTCACCAACCGATGCGCCGCTACTTGCTCTAGGCTTAAGGTGCTTGCGAGGGTCAGTGGATGTCCTTTCGGCACAACAACGCAGCGATTCCAGCTGTAACAAGGCAGCATTATCAAGTCTGAGAAGTGTTCAAGTCCCTCGGTTGCAATCGCGAAGTCGACCTGCCCATCTGAGGCGAGCTCTGCAATTTGTTGAGGCGTGCCTTGATGCATGTGCAGGGACACCTCAGGATAATCTGCTATGAATTGATCAATCACTTCGGGTAACGCATAGCGGGCCTGAGTATGGGTGGTTGCAATGCTGAGCTGTCCGCGCTTCTCCTCTCTATACTCTTCAGCGACCCGCTTGATATTATTGACTTGACTCAAGATCTCACCGGCTTTCGCAATCACCTCTTGGCCGGCCGGGGTTACATGCGTCAGATGTTTTCCGCTGCGTGCGAAAATTTCGATCCCGAGCTCATCCTCGAGCAAACGAATTTGTTTACTGATGCCAGGCTGCGATGTGAACAGACTTTGCGCTGTTGCCGACACATTCAAGCCGTGACGAGACACCTCCCAGACATATCGCAGTTGCTGTAGTTTCATGACACCTCTCCTCAAGGCCTCTTAGTATATAACCAAAAGATGTTAGAAAAGGATATTAATATTTCGTTTTGATCTACCTGAAGACATCGAACAAATCATGATTCGCCCAGGCAAATTAAAGTCTGGTTACCCAAAAGACCTCAGGCCCCGGTCTGAGCTCGCCGATCGACTTTGTCAAAGGATCACTCCCTGCCTTGAGGGTGCGCATTTGACCCACTATCAAGCACCTATCTTGGGTTTTTAACGCCATGAGGAACATGGCCAGACACGACCACCCGACTCGCTAAGTGACAATGCTCTGCTTGATCATCGAAGAAGATATCGGCGCCGTAAGCCGCCAAAAATTCGGTCTTATCCATACCGCCTAAAAACAACGACTCATCTAGGCGAATTCCCCAATTCCTCAGGGTTTTGATCACACGTTCATGAGTCGGTGCAGATCTGGCGGTCACGAGAGCTGTTTGAATTGGACAACTTCCACCGTTAAATTGTTGCTGAATCGCATGCAGGCGACTCAAAAACCCGGCAAAGGGGCCGGGTGGTAGCGGTATATCCGCTGCCGCCTTCTCTTGAGCTGTAAAAGCCGCTAACCCATCTTGCTGATAAATTCGCTCAGCCGAGTCGGAAAACACCACCGCATCGCCATCGAAAGCGAATTTCACCATAGGTGTTGAGGTACTCGAGACCTGATTCGCCATTAAAGAGGCCGCGGCAAAACCGTTGTCCAGCGCATCAACGACGTCAATTGGATTGGCTGACAAAAACAGATGCGCACCGAAAGGCAGCATATAACGGTAAGGTGGCGCACCTCCTGTAAAAGCGGCTCGCCGAATATCGAGCTCATATTCCTCAATGGCATTAAACACCCGTAAGCCTGTATCCGCAGAATTACGAGACAGTAAGATAACCTCAATCTCGACATTTTCTACATCATTCAATTGCAACAATTTTTTCACTAAAGCAAAACCTGCTCCAGGTTCTAGCACGTCTTTTTCATGGGCAATTTGATAATTACGATAGGCTTCAAGACCTTGGCGACGAAAGACTGCATCACTCTCTTTGAGATCGAACAGGGCACTGCTGGCAATCGCCATTACCAGGCGTGTTTTAGCTGGCATACCGCACCTTCAAACCTATTTGCGCTAACATTCGTCACCCCACTTGCAGTGCTGCTTAAAGCCTATATCCTTAACCTACGATGAGCAACAAACCGCCTGCCAGTCAATCACCGAATTCGGCGATCGCCGCCTTTGTCGCAAAAGCAAAAGCGCTCGAGCATTTGCCGGCTCAAGCGTCCGTGCATCGATTAATTTTCGGACTCGATGCGACCGCCTCTCGGGAGGCCACTTGGGACCAGGCCAGCCATATACAACACGGCATGTTCGAATCTGTTGCAAAGCAACAGCGTCTCGCCATACAACTTTGTTACTACCGTGGATTTCGCGAGCTCAAAGCTTCTCATTTCGTCAGCGACGCTGAGGACCTCCGCAGGCTCATGCAAGCGGTTCGCTGTCAAGGTGGTCACACTCAAATCCAACGATTTTTAAAACACGCTCTCCGGCAACACCAACAGAGTCCGATCAAAGCCGTGATTTTTATTGGTGATGCTATCGAGGAATCCGTTGACGATCTTTGCGCTCTCGCTGGCACCTTCGGATTGCGGCAAGTGCCTTTATTCCTGTTCCATGAGGGAGGTGACCAGGGGGTAGGAAATGCCTTTCGTTCAATGGCCAAGCTTTCTGGAGGCGCATACCTACCCTTTGACTTGACGAGCCCCAATGAGCTCCGACAATTATTGGCAGGTGTCGCCGCTTACGCCACAGGAGGCCACACCGCCTTATCTGCATTGAGGCAACATCAACCTCGCCTTCAGCGCCTGTCTGAGCAGTTGACCTCAGAATGATGGCTCGAATTTTTTTAGGGGTTGTTATCGCTGCAGGTATCTATCTACTGCTGCGCGCTGTGCTCGCCAAAAAGCCTTTGTCATTGAAACAGTTTTTCTCGATCTATGTGGCTATTCTCCTCATTATCGGGCTCATCGGCCTCGGGCTTACCGGCCGGCTGCATCCAATTACAGCCAGTCTGGGGGTTGGCTTGACGGTACTCACCCGAGCCCTGCCTATGCTTATGCGGATGTTTCAGGCCGTCAACCTTTGGCGGACTCTCAAAGCTGCTCTGGGAATGGCCAGCGCTCAACGGGGACCCAAGTCTGGCAACCACAGTGAAGTCGACAGTCACTATCTAAGAATGAGGCTCGATCATGATTCTGGTGAGTTAGACGGTACAATCCTGGCAGGTCGTTTTACTGGAGAGACACTCTCCAGCCTCACGCTTGATGCACTGCTGGCTTTTCGAGAGGAGATCGAAGAGGATGAAGCCTCTTGCCAACTTTTGGATACCTTTCTCGATCGCTACCACGATTGGCAAGAACAAGCCCCAAGCTCCAACGCCGGCAACCTAACCACCCAAGAAGCAGAAGCCATCCTCGGCTTAACGCCCCCTTACGACAGAGCCGCGGTCATCGCAGCCCACAGAAAACTCATGCAACGTCACCATCCGGATCGGGGTGGCAATCATGAATTTGCTGCCCGATTGAACGCTGCAAAAGATCAAATTCTCAATGAATGCTGAACCTTTGGATTTTAACCAGGCTGAGTTGGAGCAACTCATCAAAGCACATTGGGGTCCGCAGGCAGGGATAGATCACATGAATGCGCCTCTCCCATGGTCAGATCTGTTAACACGGCACCGGCTCAGGATCCCTGAATGGCCCGTTGCTTTCGGTGGCCGGGGCTGGTCCAGACCCCATGCCTGCCGATGGTGGGCGCTGTGCTCAGCCTTTCACTGTCCTATCCCCGATTCGCTAGAGACCTCATTAGTGGGCCCTATTCTGCTCTTGAGTCCAACCCCTGGTCACTTTGACAAGCACCTTAACGCTATTGCGGCAAATGAAGCTCAATGGGTGATTCAACGCTACCTACCGGGTCAGGTGGAACCCATGACCATCGGCACTCTCGATAACGCGCAGTGGCTGATGACGATCCGAGAAGCCGCCCCCGATCAACTGATCATCAACATTCGGTCAAATACTGATCCCCATCAAGACACTCGAGTCATGGCATGCAAACTGGATGACTTAATCCAGCAACTCAATCATCGCTACCCCTCCCTGCCTATGGTGTGGCGCAATAGTGCAATGATCGTCAACTTAAAACAGACTTTAGACTTTATGCCGAACCCCGAATCCGAACTCAAAGCAGCCATCGATCAGTTGGAAATCCGTCAACGTGCTGTGGAGGTTTGGTCCTTGCGCGCCAGCGAATCGAATCAAGCTTCGCTGGCCCCTATCATCAAGACCGCCGCCAAGTTACAAACCCAAGGGTTTCGACTTGGCCTGACGCTGCAGGGCAATTACGCCATCACATCGGCTTCACCCCCGGGACAAAACGAGCAGTCAGCCATTTTCTCGATGCCCCCTAACCCGCTATCAATTCTTGATCCGCTTGCCCTATTCGACGAGGATAACGGCTCGCAAGCCCCTCGGACAGAAGCGAACCTTTCCATTCATCCAGTTGGGCAATCCTGATGCATGACGGTACTTCAAATCCCACCCTCCCTAACCTGTACAAGGGCATTGTCTTTGATCTTGATGGCACCCTACTGAACACCCTGCATTGTATTGCTACTGCGTTTAATTCGGCCCTCGAGCAATTAGATTTTCCCACCCATCCGTCGACCGATTTTCGCGCCTTCATTGGTGACGGTGTTTTCAAATGTGCGGAACGCGCCCTCCCTATGGAAGCGCGCAACGAGGCTACGATTACCGAATTGGTCGCGCTCGAGCGAGAGATCTACGAAGCCACCTGGATGCAAGAAATTTCAGTTTACGACGGTATTGGTGCATTGCTCAATCAGCTACGCGCCAGCAACATTGCCACGGCAGTCTTGACCAACAAGGACCAAGAGGCGGCTGAATCCTGCTTGGCGCACTGCTTTCCAGATCATCGCTTCGAGCAAATCTTAGGTTTTTCTGGCCGTTACCCCCACAAACCGAATCCAGTTGGGGGGCAAGCACTGATCCGAGACATCGGATTACCCAGTCACCGTCTTGCTATGATCGGAGATACCGAGGTCGATATCCAAACCGCACTCGCTTGCGGTATGCTCGCGGTTGGAGTGTCATGGGGTTTTCGAGATCGAGCCGATCTTGAAGCCGCAGGCTGCGACCTTCTTATTGACCACCCCTCAGAGATTCTAAAACTGACTTATTGAGTACAATTTTATGACGCCTGATACCCACCACAATCTGGTCCCTGATAATCTCGATGCTTTTTGGATGCCCTTCACCGGACAAAGACAGTTCAAAAAAGATCCTCGGTTTATCGTCTCCGCAGAGGGCATGTACTACACCGACAGCCAAGGCCACGAGACCCTTGATGGTAGTGCAGGTTTATGGTGCGTCAATGCGGGGCATCATCGCACCCAGATTAACGATGCCATCGCTCAACAACTAGATACTCTCGACTTTGCCCACAGTTTCAACTCCGGGCACCCTATCGCTTTCCAGTACGCTGATCGTCTGGTCAAACACGTGCCTGACCCCCTCAACCACGTTTTTTTCACCAATTCGGGATCAGAGTCGGTTGATACTGCCCTCAAGATTGCGCTGGCCTACCACCGTCGAAATGGCCAGGCCGGTCGTCAACGCCTCATAGGCCGAGAGAAAGGGTATCACGGCATGGGATTTGGCGGTCTGTCGGTCGGTGGCCTCGTCAAAAATCGCAATCCGTTTGGACTGTTATTGCCCGGTACCGATCACATTGGCCAAACTCATGGGCTTCCCGCCAATCGTTTCGCCCGTGGGCTACCGCCAGAGGGCAAGGATCTTGCGCTCGACTTGGAAAGATTGGTGGAGTTGCATGGCGCCGATGCCATCGCGGCGGTGATTGTCGAACCCGTTGGCGGCGCAGGGGGCGTTCATCTTCCACCGGTCGGTTATCTGCAATTACTTCGAGACATCTGTGATCGTTACGGTATCTTACTCATCTTTGATGAGGTTATTACCGGCTTTGGTCGGACTGGGGCCTGCACCGCTGCCGAACGTTTTGGGGTCACACCCGACATCATCACAACCGCGAAAGGCATCACCAATGCAACCATTCCAATGGGAGGCGTTTTCGTCTCCGATGCGATCTTTGAGCGATTCATGGAGACAGACGTTCCTGGGGTCGAATTGGCGCACGGATACACCTACTCTGGGCATCCTGTTGCTTGTGCCGCAGGGATGGCTGCCCTTGATATTTATGAGCAGGAGTCGCTTTTCCAAAGACCTGCTCAACTCCAAACTGTCTGGCAAGACAGTGCGCTTGCCCTACAATCATTACCCAATGTGATCGACATTCGATGCTTTGCACTGTTGGGCGCTGTAGAGCTTTCGCCGCGAGCGGATGCCCCCATGCAACGCGGCTTAGAGGTCGCTCAACGTTGCTACCAAAAAGGTGCGTGGGTTCGTCCTATCGGAGATTCTCTCGTACTATCACCGCCTTTGATTATTTCTGAGCAGGAAATTCAAAAGCTCTTTACTATTATTGGCGAAGCCATAAGCGAGACGTCTTAAGCGGGCCTTGGCCATCTAACATCATCAACCAAGAGATCAAACATGGATATTGAAGGTAAAAAAATCGTCGTCACTGGCGCCGCTAGTGGCATTGGACGCGCGCTCGCCAGACGTTTTCAAGCAGAGGGCGCAGCCCAGATAGTGCTGACCGACGTCAATCAAAACGGACTCGACGAAGTAGCGCGTGAGATTGGTGCTGATGCCAAAGTTGCCAATATGGGAGATGAAGGCGATGTTGTTAACTTCATTCAGTATGCCGAAGAGCGCCTCGGGCAAATTGATCTCTTGTGTAATAACGCTGGTATATCGGTCGCAGGAGGCCCAGAGGTTAGCACCGACGATTGGCAAAATATTTGGCAAGTGAATGTGATGGCACATGTATGGGCAACTCGAGCCGCCTTGCCCGCAATGCTCGCTCGAGGCGAAGGTTATCTATTACATACCGCTTCTGCGGCAGGCTTGCTCAGCCAAATCGGCTCTGCGCCCTACGCTGTTACCAAGCATGCGGCGGTGGCTTTTGCCGAATGGCTGGCCATTACCTACGGTGACCAGGGTCTCAAAGTTTCAGCGCTTTGCCCTCAAGCTGTACGAACCGCCATGACTGCAGGCCATGAAGATGGCGTCGCATCGATTGACGGCATGATGGAGCCTGAAGTCCTTTGCGATGCCGTGATCGAAACCCTGAATAAAGAATCTTTTTTGGTCTTGCCCCACCCTGAGGTGGCCACTTACATTCAGCGCAAAGCTGGGGACTATGACCGTTGGCTGGGAGGAATGCGCCGATTGCAAACGCAGTACGGTCAACCCGAGTGGCCGTGATCTTGGTGCCGCTATACAGTCTAGGCCACAATTCGATATACTCATGACGCGCCGATTTGATATCAGCTTGCGGGCGCTTAAAAAATACCGCTAAAGCGTCACTCAGCTTTAGCGATGACTTGTCGTTAGTTGAGAGACCGATATGCCTATTAAAATTCCTGATGCCTTGCCTGCCGCAGCGATTCTCGAGCATGAGAACATTTTTACCATCGAATCAGCCCAAGCTGAAATCCAAGACATTCGCGCACTCCGTATCTTAATCCTCAATCTCATGCCAAAAAAAATTGAGACCGAAATCCATTTGTTGCGCATGCTGTCTAACACGCCGTTGCAGGTCCAGATCGAGTTACTACGAATCGACGATCGACCCAGCAAGAACACACCTGAAGACCACATGCTGTCCTTTTACCAATCTTTTGAAGCCATTCAAGATCAGACTTATGACGGGATGATAATTACCGGCGCACCCCTCGGACAGCTACCCTTTGAGGCGGTACATTTCTGGCGAAAACTGACCGCCATTTTCGACTGGTCAGAGCATCATGTGACATCAACCCTTTTTCTCTGTTGGGCCGTACAAGCGGCAATGCGTCACTTCTACGACATTGACAAAGCGCTGCTACCCCAAAAATTGTCCGGTGTTTATCCGCATCGAGTCGTTCGACCTCAAGCTCCTATTGCCAGAGGCTTTGATGACCACTTTAATGCACCCCACTCTCGGTACGCAGAAGTTCCCGCCGAAGCGATCGATGCTCACCCAGAATTATTCACCATCGCCCAATCAGAGCTCGCCGGAGCTTATTTGATTGCGCACGAAAGTGGCAAACACGTCTTCGTCACCGGCCACTCCGAGTACGAGCCCGATTCGTTAAAAAACGAGTATTTGCGCGACCGAGCAGCGGGGTTATCACCTGCTGTGCCCGAGCACTATTTCGTTAACGATGACCCGGACGATGATATCCTTGTCACTTGGAAGAGCCACGGCGCCTTATTGTTTGCGAACTGGCTGAACTACTACGTCTACCAGCTCACGCCCTTTGACGCGGAAAAGATTGGCAAAATCCGACAAACCCCGCCAATCGCTTTGGTCTAAGGCTTTGAGTCCTGCTGCCTCAACCGCGCGCTTAACCCAAGGGCCCATCGGCGAAGGCTTGCTGCGGTTGACCCTGCCGATGATCCTCGGCATCTCCTCGAGTTTGCTCGCGGGCCTGGCAGAGACCTATATGCTCGGAACACTAGGCTCCGAAGAACTGGCTGCGCTGGGCTTTACTTTTCCGGTGACCGCCGCGCTCATGTCGATTACCTTGGGTATTTCTATCGGCTTATCATCCGTTCTGGCAAGGGAAGTTGGGGCGGGCGATCCTCAACAAATGCAGCGTACCACCACCGGTGGTTTGCTGCTGGCCGTTGTGGTCATGATACTCATCACCGGCGTTGGCCTGGTGACCCTGACGCCGCTGTTTTCTTATCTCGGCGCTAATGCCAGCACCCTTCCTTTGGTCATTGACTACATGCAGTGGTGGTACGTCAGTCTCGTTTTTATGGCGATTCCCTCGGTCGGGGCTAATGCTCTGCGGGCGACAGGCGATGCGCGGGTATCAGGCATGCTGATGGTTGCTGGCAGTGCGTTACAAGTTATTTTGTCTCCGATCTTCATTTTTGGCTGGCTAGGGTTCGATGCATTGGGGATGATGGGAGCCGCCCTCGGCAACCTGGTCGCTCGGGGTCTAATCGCTGTGCTTACCATTTATTTACTCGGAACCCGGTATCAGCTTATCCGTTTTGCCGGATTAACGGTGCCGTTTCTGTTAAGCGCTTGGCAACGGATCCTCACCGTAGGCATCCCAGCAACGATCACTAATCTCATCGGTCCACTGTCGAGCGGACTGATCATTGCTCTGCTTGCTGGTTATGGACAAGAAGCGGTTGCAGGATTCGCCATCGCCAGCAGAATCGAGGCGTTATTCGTGATTCCGTTGTTTGCATTGTCTGCCAGCATTGGTCCTTTTGTCGGCCAGAACTGGGGGGCCAACGCCCTACAACGAGCGGATTACGCGATGCGCCTATCCTTTCAGTGGTCCTTACTCTGGGGCATCATTGTCGCGATTTTATTGGCCTTAATCGCACCTCATCTGGTCAGTTATTTCGACTCCAATCCCTTGGTTTTATCGACAGCCGAACACTATTTGTTCATCCTACCCATCAGCTATGGCGCATGGGGCGTGATTATGATGACATCTGCCATCTTTAACGCGCTGGGCTATCCCATTCGATCGACCTTCATGTCCTTTATCAGAATGCTGGTCATCTACGTGCCCCTTGCGATCGCTTTCAATCACTACTTCGGCATGCTCGGAATCTTTGCAGCCGCCGCAACCGCCAATTTCACCGTCGCTTTGATCGGATTTTTCTGGAATCGTCAGACGTTTAAACCCCTTGTAGCGGTGGTAAATTAGCTGGGGTCAACTGGAACTCCTGCATGATATCCGCGGCATAAGTGACCCGCCCGGTCAAAAGCGCGGCGTCTCCCTGAACCAATCGAAGACACGCTTCGGCCATATGTTCCACCGGCGTGACCCCGCTGGCGGGTGTTTCCTCAGTGATCAAATTGTGATGCAAAACGCCAGGAGTCGCGACCAAGCCCGGTGAAATCACATTAACTCGTATGCCGTCGGCGTAGACCTCAGAGGCCAATCCGCTGGTGAAGCGTTCAAGGGCTGCTTTACACATCCCATAGACAGTTCCACCGCGACCTCCCGCGTCTTTTGCGGGATGGATCGCCGCATGCGAGCTGATGTTCAAAATGGCGCCAGATTGCCTTTCCATCATTTCTGGCAGCACCTGCTGTGCTAAATCAAAAGGGGCTTCAACCTGCACACAAAACATCAATTTAAAGTGCTTCTCTCGAAACGCCGAAACGCGCTCAAAATAGGTCACTGCCGCGTTGTTGACCAGAACATCGATACGTCCAAATGCTGCCCGAGCGGCATCTATGAGATGCGCTCGATGTTCTGGCAGAGCAATGTCTGCTCGTACTGCAATCGCCTCACCCCCCTCCTGCCGGATGGTGCGTACTACATTTTCAATCCCCCCTGCCAAGGCATGATCCCCATCATTTACCGTACGCGCAGACACCACCACCTTCGCGCCTGCTTGTGCAAATCGGTAAGCGATGGCTTCACCAATGCCTCGACTTGCCCCCGTGACAATTACGACCTGTCCACGTAAACAATCAGGACCGTTCTTCATTGGATCGCCCATTAATCTCCCCTTTCAATCGTTTCTTTTTCCAAGCCTCAGGCGGCCCTCTTTTTAAGTAGCCACATCAAAGCAGCCGCTGAGCCTTGGTTTTGGCCGCGCCTACACGATAACACCGGTATCGTTTGATCAAAATGCTGCGGCAAGATAGTCCAACGCCTACAGCTCATCCAGCTAACACCCGTCGCTCTCGATCCTAACGCATTCTATCGTTGTGTTTTTATCTCAGAAGCTCAGTATGCCGACACCACTCTTCCGAGCCCTCGCAATACAGCGCTACGTCAGCCGCGGTTTCGGACCGAAATCAACGCTGACAGCACCGAGCCGAAATCGGTTGATCCTGGTCTCCGCGACATTCCTCGCCGCCGTCACCCTTGGAATGCTTTGGCGACCGCTGCCCGAACGGATTGCCATCTATGGCCAATTGAAGCACCCTCAACCGTTTCTTCAACGCGCAACAGGGCAAGGCCTGGTCGATATGGTGACCGTGCTACCAAATGACCAGATTACTCAGGGCGACGTCATCGCCTACCTCCGGCCCACAGCGCTCAATCCAGAGCAATTACATACCCGCAGCGAAATTACACGGCAGCTTGAGGGGCTCGCCCTCGAGCGAGCACTGGCCAAGAACCAGACCGCCGCCCTGACAAGCAAGGGCCGACAGCCGCATGGTTGACCTCCTGCGAGGAGCAACCTGTTTGGCTCGCATTTTCATTTCCCCCAGAGCACGAATTTGATACATTGATGGACACACTGCAACGCGGTGAACGCCCTACTTTGCCCGGCGTGACGGAACAGACGCGCAAAGCGCTTAATACCCTACGATCACCGATTGTCGGCGTGTCACACAAGGACCCTGTGTTTTCTGCCAGCATTCTAGCGAATATAACCCTATTTGAGCCTATAACTGACCAGACAGTTTTGGATAGAGCTCTAGAATTATCCCAGCTTCGCCAGTGGACTGATCAACTACCGATGGGGATCCATGAGGTGATCAATACCCAATCCTGGCAATTTCATCCTCAATTTCGCCTCGCACTACTGCTTGCGCGAGGTCTTCACCAAAAACCCCTTAGTTTACTGATTACATTACCTGAGGCACTCACTCGGGATAGGTCGCTCAACAACATTCTCAAGCGCATTCATACCGCTGGCGTGACCATCCTTATCCTCAAACAATAACCCAGATAGGGGGCATGGCCCTTACTGCCATGGCTTTAACATCGCCCCTAGACTCGAGTGGTTAGGTCAGTCAGTGCCGGTCTGGTTAGCTGATTCCGGGATCGTCGACCGGGTCAAGGGGACCACCATCATCAGCCACAGCCCAACAAAGCATAGCCCGATCCATAGATAGTATTGATGCATCACGTAACCCATCTTCTGCAGACTGGCAATGACTAACGCGGTACCCCCTTTGCTGGTGCGATAACCAAAGACATCGATGAATTCTTTTGCTCTATAGCGTGCTTGAAAATCAAGAGGCAAATAGACAAGCTCCTTGGCACCCCTAAATAGGGAGTAGTCGAATACCTTAAACAGAAAGAAAGCCAATCCAACCGACCAGATCGACGGATCGATAAGGGCCCAGACAATTGCACAGGCTTGAATCATGGGCATTAACAAATGCACCCACCGAAGCGCAATGAAAGTTAGCAATAACGGCGTTAGAACAAACTGTGCGATTACAGCCGTTGCATTGAGGTTTCGCCAGAATTCTCCCTGAAAGGCCGTCTCCGCATCAGGCCGACCGACGAAAGACTCTGACAACAAAAACTGAAACTTAAAATCCAATACCGCCGCGATGACTTGTGAAGCAACCACAATGACAAGGAGCGCAATCAATCTCGGGTTTTGTCGCACGAAATGCCAACCCACGCCTCTGCTGAAGGATTTTTCTTCCTCCCGATCCGTGCTTTCAACATCCACGGGGTTGCCAAACCGAGCAAAAGCAGCGTAACAAAGCACAGCTGCGGGTGGCAGCACCGCTGCCGAGACCAAAATCAGCTGTTCAGTACCCAACGGCTGAGCCAAGCGAGCCACCAGTTCTGCGCCCAGAACACTCCCCAGACCCGCGACCCCAGTGATAGGCCCGTTGAATTTTTTAGCGGCACCTTGATCCAATTTAGAATTAATGTAACTCCAATACTGCTCAATCAATAACACCACATAAAATTCTTTTAGCAGAAACAGTAAAGCGGTTACCCAGAGCATGCCCCATAAGAGCCCCACATAACCGAGTACCATCAGTACTCCCGAACCCCAAATCGTAATCTGAAGCGTTGCTTGAGGCCCCCATCGGCTTAACAGATGTCCATAACCCCAGACCCCAATCAGCATGACAATCGGCATTGTCGCCATCACCAGCGGTAGGTTTTCGGCGCCATAAGCATTTTTAAACAGCACCGTTGCAGATGAACGCATGAGTTCATACCCCAGCAGCGTAAAAAACGCAGCCGATGCCATTAAAGCTACTAACAAGAGTTTCGACTTCATAGGAATCTCGTTCCATGATGCAAGGCGCACCGCAGCTGAACCTTGCTGCGCGCGAGCGACACAGCCAACATCATGCCTTATACTGCCCCTCCTGAACACATACACGGCAACAGAACATGGATCAGCCCTCGACGAAACCCGCTAACCCTTGTTTTTCCTCCGGGCCCACAGCAAAACGACCTGGTTGGTCAACTGCAGCATTGGCTACTGATACGCTAGGTCGATCGCATCGCGCCGCAGGACCCAAGGCGAGGCTTAAAGCGGTAATTGAACAGAGTAAAGCCCTCTTGGGTATACCAGAGGGTTATTTGCTGGGCATAGTACCGGGCTCCGATACTGGAGCATTTGAAATGGCTATGTGGACAATGCTCGGCGCTCGAGGCGTCGACGTTCTAGCCTGGGAAAGTTTTGGGGCTGGCTGGAAAACTGACATTGAAAAACAGCTCAAACTGAAGGACCTTCGCGTGTTCGACGCGCCTTATGGTGAACTGCCCGACCTTAGTACGGTCGATACGCAAACACGGGACGTCATTTTCACATGGAATGGGACCACCTCCGGCGCCCGGATCCCAAACGGAGAATGGATCAACGACGAACGCCAGGGGCTATGCTTTTGTGACGCGACCTCCGCTGTGTTTGCAATGGATTTACCCTGGGAGAAACTTGATGTCATCACTTGGTCATGGCAAAAAGTCATGGGAGGCGAAGCGGCTCACGGCATGCTTGCACTTTCTCCTCGCGCCGTTGAGCGATTGGAAACCTATACCCCAAGCTGGCCTATCCCGAAGTTATTCAGATTAACCAAATCAGGTAAGTTGATATCAGATATTTTCGAGGGAGCAACCATTAACACGCCCTCGATGTTGGCGGTTGAGGACCATCTTGATGCCCTAGACTGGGCCGAGAGCCTCGGCGGGTTATCCTCGCTGATCGAGCGAAGTAGCAATAATCTCAACCTCATTAGGCACTGGACCAGCAACAGTCAGTGGGCAACTTTGCTCACCCAAGTTGCGGAGCAACAATCAAGCACTTCGATTTGTCTTTCGGTCAGCGATTCCGATTTTCAAGCACTCGAGGAATCCGAGCAGCGCGCATTCATCAAGCACATGACCCAACTGCTTGAACGAGAACAGGTCGCTTTTGACATTGCCGCTTATCGAGACGCACCGCCCGGCTTGCGCCTTTGGGGCGGGGCAACCGTCGAGTCCTCTGATCTTTCAGCTCTGCTACCCTGGCTCGATTGGGCCTTCGCGGCTACCAGAGCCGAATTCACCCAATGAGAATTGTTGTTGTCTGCTGGCTGCTCGCGGCTTTTAATGCCTGGGGTGTTAGCGAGAATCCTGACCCTGCGCTCTTGAAGGAGGTACACTTTTTAATTCCCGCTGGCCCTGGCGGCGGCTGGGATGGTACCGCTCGAGGCGTGGGGCGAGCGCTTAAAATGGCCAACCTCGTTGAAAAAGTAACCTTCGAAAATGCTGCTGGCGGAGGCGGAGGCCGCGCCATCGCGAAACTCATCGAAACCGGCAGTCAACAACCGAACACTTTATTGATCAGTTCGACCCCCATCATTGTGCGCTCCCTCCAGGGGATTTACCCCCAGGGGTTTCGTGACATGATGCCCATTGCCTCGGTCATCGCTGATTACAGTTGCTTCGCGGTAAGCACTGAGTCTGAACTTGCAACCTTTGAAGACCTAGCCAACCGCTATCGCGACGATCCTCGCTCTCTTGTCGTCGCTGGTGGCTCTGTAAGAGGTAACACTGATCACTTTGTGCTTGCTAAAGCACTGCAATTGGCAGGAGGGGACCCTAAACAACTTAAGTATTTGGCTTACGATGGGGGAGGTAAAGCTGCGGCGGGATTGTTATCAGGCGAGGCCCATGTTCTCTCCACAGGATTGAGCGAAGCCATCCAATTGCACAAATCCGGTTTATTACGCATTATCGCGGTAACAGCGCCTTCGCCGCTTTCCGAGTATCCAGCACTGCCCACCCTACGACAAGCCGGATACCCTCTCGAATTTGCTAATTGGCGGGGCTTCTTTGCTGCAAAAAATTTAGGCAGTGGTCAATATCAACGTATGCAATCCACACTACGCGCTGTTGTCGCCAGTGAAGCTTTCGATACCATTCGGCGCAGAAACGGCTGGGCGGCTCTGCATATCGAAGGTGACGCGTTCCTTAAGTTTTTGGAGGAGCAAGAGCTACAGATCAGTCGGTTAATGAAAAGCGTCGGCTATCTGCGGTAATGCTTCTGTAGACTTACGTAGTGATTAGACTCCACCCACCCCTCGTCGCGCTGCTCCTCTTCTTTCTAGGTTACCTTTGGTTTGCTCGAGAGATACCTCTGGATCTCTGGGCGTCAGCAGGGGGGTTTTCGGCTCGATCCTTCCCTTACCTTGCCGGCTGTCTTGGGGCTGCTGCAGTTGGCATTGAACTCGCTTATCGACTCCTGACGGGATCCCGTTCAAGCTTAGCGTCCGGGCCCACCCTTAAGGCTACCCCCCAAATCGGGAAGATGATCATTCTCATTGCGCTGTACATCACGGGTATCGAATGGTTGGGCTTCATCATCGCAAGTATCCTATTTCTCACCCTTGGCTCAAGACTCATCAATCCCACAGCGCTTCGCAATTTGCTTCCTATCGCCATCCTTACCCCCTTGGGGTTATGGGGTCTTTTGTATGTTCTCGAAATACATCTTCCAAGCGGGAGCCTCTTACAAATGCTGATGGAGTCAAAATGATCGACGGCCTACTCCTAGGGATTGGTACTGCCTTCACAGCTACAAACCTTTTGTTCGTTGCAGGCGGCTGCCTGATCGGCATGCTCATCGGCATGCTGCCCGGTCTCGGCCCAATTTCTGCCATCGCCCTCATGATTCCCATTAGCTACAACCTACCACCCGCCACGGGCATGATTTTACTTGCGGGTGTTTACTACGGCGCTATCTTCGGAGGCTCGACGAGCGCGATATTGATCAACGCTCCAGGCGTTGCTGGCACCGTAGCAACCAGCTTTGATGGATACCCGCTAGCGCAATCGGGTAAAGCCGGAACCGCCCTCGCGGTAGCGGCCTACGCTTCTTTTTTAGGCGGGACCCTGGGTGTCGTGTTTTTGATGCTGCTTGCTCCAGCGCTTGCCGACGTAGCCCTATCCTTTCAGTCACCAGAATATACGCTGATGATGATTCTCGGTTTGAGCCTGATCGTAACATTGGCAGAACGCGGCCAGTTTTTTAAAGCCATGAGCATGACTGCACTGGGCCTCGCCCTATCAACGGTCGGCACGGATCTCGCTTCAGGCATTCCTCGTTTCACTTTCGGCCGTATGGATCTCATTGACGGCATAAGCTTTGTCCTGCTTGCCATGGCAACCTTTGCACTGGCTGAGGCCTTTTTGATGCTCTCTCGAGGCAGCGATCCAGGAGCAGCAACAGCGGAGATTAATCAACAGGCTCTGCGGCTGACTCGATCTGATGTTGCGCACATCGCGCCCACAATATCCCGTCATTCACTACTGGGCTTTTTGGTCGGCGTGTTACCCGGCGCCGGCGCAACCCTTGCTTCTTTTATGGCTTATGCGTCAGAAAAATTTCTTAACACCTCCGCAAAACCAAAATTTGGTCAAGGCAACCTGCGCGGTTTAGCGGCGCCTGAATCAGCCAATAATGCGGCCTGCACCGGTTCCTTCGTGCCGCTGTTAACTCTGGGCATACCCGGTTCAGGCACAACCGCTATCTTGCTCGGCGCTCTGATTGCTTATGGCATCCAACCTGGCCCAAGGCTCTATATTGACGAGCCGACTGTCTTTTGGTCGGTTGTAGTCTCTATGTATATCGGTAATATCATCCTACTTTTTTTAAATCTTCCGATGATTCCATTCCTCGCAAAAATATTGAACATTCCAAAATCAATTCTAGCGCCTCTCATTATTTTCTTTTCGCTTACCGGCGTTTACCTTATCTCGTTTAACCTCTTCGATCTTTACCTTATGCTGGGATTCGCTGTTGTCGCTGTTTGGCTACGGACACATGAATTCCCGATGGCACCACTTCTGCTAGCCTTTATCTTAGGCGGACTACTTGAGGACAATTTGAGGAGAACGCTATTATTGGCAGACGGCGACATCAGCTATATCGTTGATCGCCCTTTGGGATGGCTGTTCATCATTTTAATTCTAGCAACCCTTGCACTACCCATGGTCAGGAGAGTCCTGTATAGGCAAACTTCATGACCAATCAGAGAGACCTCTTTACGTCGCTTGCGCCTCTTGGATTCGACGCCGAGCACTACGACTCGAAACTCCTTGTGCAGTACCCGTTAATTGGACGCATCACGCGTCAAGATCGACAGCGATTTTCCGTCATGACAGCCGATGGATTGAAGCGAGCCTCGCTGACCCAGGGTCAACGGTTCGATAAAAACCGAGGGACCCTACCCATTGTCGGGGACTGGGTCGCTCTGGCACAGACCACAAAAGACGACGAACTCCACCCAATTCAAACTGTTCTCCCTAGAGTGTCAGTTTTGTCACGGCGGGCATCGGGTGACGCAAACCTTGAGCAAACTTTGGTTGCGAATCTCGACCTTATTTTCGTCGTCTCGGGTTTAGATCAAAATTTTAATATCAATAGAATTGAACGTTTTCTGGCGATGGCTTGGAGTTGTGGCCTCCCTGCTGTCCTCTTATTAAGCAAAGTTGATCAGTGCACTGACGTAGACACTAAACTAGCTCAACTTAAGCCCATCTTGAGGGGAACACCGGTGTACCCGGTCAACATGCTAGACCCAACGACACTCTTTCAACCTTTGGCACACCTTTCAACCGGGCGCTGCGCTGCAATGATCGGTTCATCCGGTGTGGGAAAATCCACCATGCTGAACCAACTACTGGGATCAAATCACATGGCCACCCAACCAGTCAGGGCATTTGATGACAAAGGACGACACACCACGACGCATCGAGAGCTCTGCCTACTACCCGACGCCAAAGGACTGATCATCGATACGCCTGGGATGCGTGAAGCTCAAATCTGGTTCCAAGAGGCTCGCATCCAGGCCCGCTATGCGGAGCTACTCCGTGTTGAGGAGCAATGCCGATTCAGCGACTGTTTGCATCTCGATGATCCGGGTTGCTCGGTGCGAGCCCAGGCGATGCGTCAGAAAGATACGGCGGATCTTTGGCAGCAGTATAGGAGACTGATTGAACTGCACGACGCGACCTAACGGCCTACCTGGCACTAGAATTTTCGTTGTGCTTGAGTATTTGGCTCTAGCGGTAAAGCAGGTGGGATTCAACGTAAAAGGTCGGATTCAGAGGATCGCCCCCAGGGCCGAGAGCTTGTAACACCTGCTTTTATCAAGGAATCTTGCATTCTGTGCAGTCTTGCTCACTGCTCCGGCCGATCACATCGAGCAACAGAAGCGCCAACGACGGTCAACCACACCGGCGTTGACCCGAAACCTTAACTTGTGCGGTTTTGCCTTTCGAGCTTGACCTGAAGATCCCATGCGACAATCCTGGCGATTGCCCTTGGCCAATTTGCCATATTGGGGTTGCACCGCAGAGCGATCGCCCTCGAATTTGGGATCAGCGTCCCGCCTCCACAAAGCCAGAGCACAGAGGATCAACACACCCACCCGCCTTAACCGTGCAAAGATACTCGGCGCGGTAGGCGCCTAGATTCTTAGATTTACGTTCTGGACTATCGGTGGTCAGCGCGTTGTTTTGGCGTGATCCTAGAGCAACCGTTCTCAGGTGCAAGAAACTCTAGCTTGCCCATCGACCATAATGAGACTTTCTTGCGCCCGGAGCTGGTTGGTTGATCACTGGGCCCTTTACAGAGCGCGTGACCTATCACCCTAAGAGATGAAACCCCTTAGGACTCAAGCATCTCCTGGAGCGCCTTCTGACGTCGTTTTTCACCGGCAATGTAGCGGATGTATTGCCGAGCCTGCTTAGCAATACGGTCGTCAAGCCGAGAAGCCTGTCGGAAGGACCTCGAGGCCAAATCCCAATTTTCTAGCGACATGTGTGATATCGCTAACCAGAAGTGAGCATCAGAGGGTGACTTCAGATCTTTGTCCTCAAGCGCTTCGCCGTAAGCACCAACCGCCTCCCTATGCCGATCTTCTTGAGCCAGGGCCTGAGCCAATCGATAATGAATGTCGCCATCCTCGGCATACTTGGTCGCAAGCCGCCAGGAATCGATCGCTTTACTCATCTCTTGAGCGACGGTATAGCAGGTGGCTAGCAGGCGATAATTTTTCTCGCTGGCTTCAACAACCTTCGACTTAAGCCCTTCCTCTAAAACCGAGGCGGCTTCAAAAGGAACATCAGCGTTCAGCAATCGCTGTGCGAGCATCACCAACTCGGAATCTTTTTCAAACAAGCCCTGACTGTATATCGCGTAATAGGCCGAGAGCGCTCTATCGTCCCACTCCTTCTCGGTATACATTCCAGCCAAATGCATCCAATATTGTTTCTTAGGAAACTCAACCACCATACGCTCTANTACGCGAATNACATTGTCCGTATCTTTGAGCTCNCTGTACAGGNCCNCCNGNAGGTNNAGCCAATTCTCTTTCATTTCCCGGCCTTCAGCCTTGACAATGTCTTCCACCTGAATNGCCCATTTGAGCGCCTCTCGATATCGCTCCAACTGGTAGTTCGCCGTGGACTTCAAATAGCTGACAGCAGCATCCGGAGCGCCATTAACGGCTTCCCATTGCTCTATGTAATCCAATGCGACCGCGTATTTTTCTATCGAGTAGTTCAGCTGGAATAGGGCTCGCAACGCATTTTTCTCTAGCGCTTCAGTGATTACCCCTATTTTACCCGCTGCGATCACTTGCTCGTAGGCGTAAATCGTTTTCGGTACATCTTCAAGGGTGTAGTAACCAAATGCCAACAAGTTCCACAGTTGCGACAACTCATTCGAATTGAGCCGCTTTTTCTTGGTCATCTCAAGCAGTTTGTTGATTCCATCTTGTGGCGTACCTTTGGGTTCCGGCGCGGGCTCGCCTTCCTCTCTTGGGATTGAATCCGGATCAATCATGATCTGAGCTTCAGACATCTGCTTATAAAGACTTTGACTGATGGCAGGTACACGTCGTGTCTTCTTTTTATCTTCCGCCGCCAAGGCTGAAGCTACGAACGTCGCACTCAAGACCAATGCGATGACAACACCCATTGCACCCTGATATAACCCTTTAAAGCGATTTGCCCTCGTCATATTCGGCTCTCCCGCTACCCTTCAGCCAATTCGAAGGTGATTTTATTTTGTACGCCAGCCGTTTCAACAGGCTGACCATCAATTACTTTAGGCTTGTACTTGAACTTCACTGCCGCCTTTTTAGCCGCTGAATCAAATACACTGTTTGGTTTATCCACGCACGCGCCCGGATTCCTAGCGCTTTGAATGTGCGCGCAATTCTCTATCACGATGGGATCTTTGACTGTGCCTTGTTCAGTTACGGTGAACTCAACAATTACGTACCCGGCAAGCCCTCTTGAAAGTGCCCTTCTGGGATACTGCGGCTGGACTTTTACAATGGGCAGGTACTCGCCATCGCTGATACCAAACCCACCGCCGCCAACATCAACATTCACCGATAGGTCGACATTCGACATACTGAACCCTGCATTATCGACTGCGACGTTGAAGTTCTGAGGCGGCACATCGGGCGGAGGCTCATCGGGGGGTGGCGGCTTTTTAGGTTTTCGTTGTTTGGTTTCAACCTCTTGCTCTTGCTTAACCCGCACAAAATCGACGAGATTTCCGATTTTATCATCGGTCAGGGCGCTGTCCGCACCTTGGATCAGGTATTGCATCAGGTAAAACAATCCTAGGGTGACGATCACACCGATTACGGTGGAAATCCCTAGTCTTAACATCATCACCATGGGGTTACCCTCTTAGTTCTCTTCCGACGCAATCGCGACTTGGGTTATGCCAATCTGTCTTGCCGAATCCATAATGGCTAATACTTTTTCTACTTTCGAGACTGAGTCTGCCTGGATCACCAATCCCCCTTTGGGATTTTCCGCGTGCAGCCGTTCCATCAGAGGCCTGACATTACGCACGTCGACTTTTTTCTTATCTATCCAAATTCCACTGTCAGGACCGACCCCTACCAACAGGGAGACGGTCTTTTTCATCTCAGCTGTTTTGGTGTCTGGGCGATTCACTTCGACCCCTGTTTCCTTGATGAAGGTCGCTGTTACAATAAAAAAGATCAACATGATAAACACGACGTCGAGCATCGGCGTCAAGTCCGCGACTTTTTCTTCTGTTTGAGGAGCTCTTCTACTACGCATAATACTCTCTAAATTGGTAGGACTACCCTGCCATTAGTGATCCATGGTTAAGGCATCTTCTAGGAACATCGATTCAGAATCGACTCTGCTGGTCAAAAACGAGTTCGCCAGAACGCCGGACAAGGTTGCTACCATGCCGCTCATCGTTGGGATCGTCGCGGCTGACACACCTGCTGCCATCGAGCGCGCATTGCCGCCCGAGTAGGTCATCGCCTCAAACACTTGCACCATCCCCGTCACTGTACCCAGCAGGCCTAGCAAAGGGAGCAGCGCAATCAGGGTCTTGATTAAGCCCATATTCGCCTTCAGCCGCTCATTCACCTCAGATATCAATCGCTCTCGGATCATTCGAGATTGCCAAGACGTTCTCTCTGCCCTGCCTTCCCAAAAGGCCAGTGCCATCCCAACATCCTTTTTGTGGTCAGACACTATGAACATATATCGCTCACACACGATCGCCCACATCAAAAAGGTTGCTCCGGCGATGAGGTAAAGCACGTCACCGCCCGCTTCCATGAAGGTTCTAATGGCTACAAAAATCGCTTCCACGGTTACTTTCCTGCTTGCTCTGCGTGCTCAGCGATTAAACCGCCACTCTGTTCATTCAATACTTGCATAATGCTTTGTGCCCGACTGTGAACAAAATAGTGAAGCAGTACGGTTGGGATCGCCACGGTTAGCCCCAGTACTGTCGTGATCAAGGCTTGCGAAATACCACCGGCCATCGTCTTGGGATCACCGGTACCGAACAACGTGATGGCTTGGAACGTCACGATCATCCCGATAACCGTACCCAACAGCCCCAACAGCGGTGCCACCATCGAAATAATCTTGATAAAGCCGACGAACCGATTGATGGCGGGTTGCTCTTTCAGAATCGCTTCATCAATTTTCAATTGCAGCGTTTCGGAGTCGACGTCGCTATTTTCCTGATAAACCGAAATGATTCTTCCGAGGGGGTTATCCGTGCTCGCATTGCCCGCATTCTTCGCCTGTCCGCTAACTTTCATGCCTAGGAGGCTGAGCGAGACAAATTTAACCACTGCAATAATCAAGGCGATAATACCCAGTCCTATGATCACATATCCGGGAATCCCACCTTGATGGATCCGCTCTTCCAAAGTCGGGACCTGAATTTGAAGTGCGAGTAACTGACCACGAGTTGGGTCTAAGCCGAAAGGCACGTATCCTGACCCTGCCGCAAATAGCGCTTCGGCCGAGTCAACAAACCGTGACTCTGGCTGCTTCGGTAATTCTTTAATTAACTGATTCTCGATGTCATACGTGACGTAGCCATCTGCAGTAACCAGGTTGTAAGAACCAATACGAATCACTTCTTGTTGCACACGCTCACCATCGAGCTTAATCATTTCAGCTGTGAACCGACTGACTTTGGCAGATTCAGTCATCTCTCGCTGTAATTCGTACCATAGCCGTTCGATTTCCTCGATGGTCGCCAATTTAGAGCTTTTGCCCATCGATTTTGCGAACTCACCCAACCATTCGCCCCGGCCTGGAAATTCTGCACTGATGATTGATCCTTCAAAGACCCCTTGCGTGTCCCCTGCGACCTGCTGGAGCACACCAAAGAGTTCTCTTAAAGAACCGAGACGTTTCGCTAAAATTTCCTGCTTTGCTGCGATATCCTGCTCGTTTCTTTCGAACTGCGCTTCAAGACGCTCTGAGCGTGCTTCTTCATTTGCCTGCTCGCGCTGAGCCTTACGAACTTCGCCCTGTTGTCGACTCTTATCGGCAACAAAGGCTTGCTCTCGCCGCTCATTGACCCGAGCGTTGACAACTTTTCCATCCTTCACCAATTGCAGCAACTCTGCCAGAGACTTTGCTTGTACTTCTTGTTCAGCAGCTTGCGCTTGGAACCCTAGTGTGATCGCGAAGAGCGCGATACTCGTCCATAATGTTTTCATGGTTACTCTCCCGCTGCTTTGACTGGCAATTTAACGATGTCTGCTGTTTGGGTCTTTCGAGCGATACGCAATGCATCTCTGACCCCTGTTCGGTACTCATCGCCTAGGATCTGCCAATCTCGAGCATCATTATCCCAAACTCCCGTGGTCTCGCCGTCTGGCGATTGAAAAACCAATGAGACTCGGCCCCATTTCAGCATATCGGCCTGGACTGACTTCCCATCTATTTCAATCATGTCCGTGTAGGCTTCAATGGTCGAACCGTAGGCATTCTCGACCTGATAAGCCTGCAGAACTTGACTAAACTTCTCAGACACACTCACATCCGCGCGATCCAACGTATCTCTTAAAAAATCGATTCGCTCCGTTCTTTCTGACATCAAAAACGGAATATCGAGGCTGACAAATTTGTCCAAGTTGTCAATCATCCGCTCAATCAAAGGCCCGATCTGTCGCTCAATCACCGTCACGCTATCGATTGACGCTTCAAGTTCCGCAAGCTCTTCGTTCTGGTTACGGATCAGGCGCTCTTGTTGCAGGTTGTAGACCTTAAGTCCATCAACAACCTTCATCACCTGCTTATATTGGGACAGCAAATCACGCGTTTGATCTTTAACTTCGTCGATCTTCTGCTGGGACTTTTTACCTTCCTGCGTGGTTGCGGCGCGGACACCGAGGACTTCATCCAACGACTGCGCTGAGACGATGGTTACCTGCGAGGCTGACGCCAAGAAAACCAGCGCTGCGACCAGCCCTGACCTGATTTGGAGTTGTTTCATGATCATACCTATTTCGGATTGTTGCTCTGATTATGTTAGTGCTGCCCTAAAAATGCCTCGGCCACCCTCTTTGGCTTCAGCCCCAACACTGACTACCCCCGAAGGATGTAGAAGCAACTAGCCTTTGTCAAGCAATGGTATCCACTTAATCGTGATAAATCGCCTTGATTCGGGGGCTAGTCGATCATCGCCCCATCGATTTATTTTTAGAAGGGTTTATCCACCTCTCTAAGGCCAAGTCTTTTTGATCCCAAGGAGAGAATATTCGGGCGCCTTGATGGGCTCATCGTCGCCTCTAACTCCCTAATCGGATCAGAACAGATGCTGTTTAGCCCCTGCATCGGTCAGGTCGCCTGTGGCAATCAACGACTCACCCACGGCAAAGCCACTTTTCACGTCACCACGACCCATTAAACGCTCATACCAAGCTGCAACAGCCGGAAACTGATCGAGGTCGACGCCGTGACGAGCATGACGATAAACCCAAGGCAGCACCGCCACATCCGCGATACTGAGCTCGTCTGTAAGAAACGGAGAGGTCGACAACTGGGACTCCAGCACCGCGTAATATTTGTGGGTCTCCCGCGTATAGCGATCGATTGCATACGCGATGGACTCTGGCGCGTACAACCTAAAATGATGCGCCTGGCCTGCCATAGGGCCTAGGCCACCTACCTGCCAAAATAACCACTGCAAAACTTGCCAATACTGGTTAGGGTCAGATGGCAGCAATCGTTTCTGCCATTC
>NZGC01000065.1 GCA_002689445.1 Gammaproteobacteria bacterium | reverse complement strand
CGAGCTTCACTGAACGTGTAATTCGCATGCTGACGCCACTCTACGGTCAGGATAATGTTCGGGTTCAAGTTACCGCGGCGATCGATCATACGGCTGAAGAGCGCACCGTTGAGCAATATGGCCAGCAAGCGCCCGTACTAAGGAGCGAACAAATTTCTGAGGACACCTCCATCCAGGCGAATGCTGCGGGTGTGCCAGGCGCCCTCGCGCCGGTTCCGCCGAATGCGGCCGATGCTGAAGCCGCGCAAGGTGGGGCTGGGCCGACCAACAGTTCGACTCGCTCAACTCGGAACTACGAAGTCGACCGAACCATCAGTCATATCAAAGCAACGGGTGGGCAAATCGAGCGACTCTCGGTGGCGGTCGTTCTCAACTACAAAGCTCAGCCTGCTGAAACGGTTGCTGGTGCGGACGGCGAAGGGCAAGCGGAAATGACCATGCAGGCGCTGACACCGGAAGAGATCGCGCAAGTTGAACAAATCGTGCGCGAAGCGATTGGATTTGATGCCAATCGTGGGGATACGGTAAGCATCACTTCAGCCTTGTTTCAGACGCCGGAAACTCCTGAGCCGATTGAGACAACCTTCTTCGATAACATAGGCAGCTACACTGCGGCGGGTTGGAAATTGCTTGGATTCATCGTGCTGCTTGCGCTTATTTTTGGGGTGCTGAGACCCTTGCTGAAAAGTTTGGTCACTGCGAGTGCTCAAGCCGTAGTGGCTGGCGCTCAACCGCGTTACGTGACGCCAGAGGGTATGGCTTATGATCAGCAAGGCCAACCAATGGCGTTGGCTCCTGGTCAGCAACCTGGTCAGTTAGCGGGTCCGGGAAATCCCAATATGGCGATGCCCCAGCAAAGTTATGATCAACAATTGGGGCGCGCTCGGGCCATGGTGGATGAAGATCCCGCGCGGGTCGCCGGCGTCCTAAAAAATTGGGTGGCCGCTGATGCCTGATAATGCAGAAGATTTAAATGGGGCCATGCGTGCCGCAGTGTTTTTACTCAGCCTGGGTGAAGATGCCGCCGCCAATGTGCTCAAGCACATGGAACCGAGGGAAGTTCAGAGTGTCGGCCGAGCAATGGCCGAACTCAACACAGTCTCAAGCGATAACCTGTCGAATGTGATCCAAGATTTTCTTCAAACCTTGTCCACAGAAAGTGCGGTGGGTAATAACCCAGCAAGTTATGTGCGCTCAACCTTGAATCGCGCCTTGGGTGAGACCAAAGGTACGCGGATGGCCAATCGCATCTTGCAGGGTAAAGACTTCAAAGGTATGGATACCTTGAAGTGGATGGATGCCGAATCCGTGGCGATGATTTTGAAACATGAGCATCCGCAGATCTGCGCGATCGTGCTTAGTGCACTGGACGGCGACCATGCTGCCGAAGTGCTGTCGTTTATGCCGGTCGAGGGTATTCCCGATATCATGATGCGGGTTGCCAATCTTGATCAAATTCATCCCCAGGCCCTGGCTGAGTTGGATGATCTGTTGCAGCGCCAAGTGGTCGAGGCCTCACCGGTCCCGCCTGAAAAAGTCGAAGGTAAAAGAATCGCTGCCGATATTATAGGTTTATTGGATTCGAACGTCGAAGCGGAAGTGCTGGATCGTATCACGGAAGAAGATGAAGTCATGGGTAACGAAATTCGCGACTTAATGTTTATCTTTGACAATCTGCTGGCGCTTACCGATCGTCATATGCAGCGGTTATTGCAGGAAGAGGAAATCAGTCCTGATAAATTGGTGATTGCTCTGAAAGGTGCTTCTGAAGAGATGAAAACAAAGATCACGACCAACATGTCGTCTCGGGCCTCAGAAGCCTTGCTGGAAGATTTAGAGCTCAAAGGACCTGTGCGCTTGAGCGAAGTGGAGGACGTGCAGAAAGAAATCATTCAGGTGGCGCTTAGATTGTCTACAGACGGCGAAATCGCGCTGGGTGGTAAAGGTGGTGAAGAGTATGTCTGATGGATCTGTTTTAGCCTTTGAGTCCTGGCAGGCACCCGAACTCTTAGGTCATAAAGAGCCTGTGATGGATGCTGCGGCCATCGAAGCGATCCGGCAAGGGGCTTTTGATGAGGGTTTTGCCAAGGGCCTTGCCGCAGGCGAGGCCGAGGGCTTGGCGCGAACTCAGGAACGCGCTGATCAGTTTTTGGCTTTGCTCGATAATATTGATCAGCCTCTACGTGAAATGGATGCCCATCTCGCCAGTGAGTTAGCGAACCTTGCGGCATTGGTTGCAGGTGAATTGGCCAGAACCGCGATCACCACAGACCCAGCATTGCTTCTGGTCCACCTTCAGCGGATCAGCGAGGCACTGCCTAGTCTGCAACACCCGCCAAAAATATTTTTGCACCCGCTCGATCGCGAACTGATTGCGACCTATATCAACGAATTGCCAGAGGAGCATCCCGCCAAAGGCTGGGCACTGTTGGATGAGCCTTCACTGGATCGGGGTGATTGTCGTCTCCAAGGCCGTGATTCAACGCTGAACGCGGATCTGACACAACTGGCCAAAGAGATGGTCAAGCGAGCCTTGAACGGAGAGCCAGCGTGAGTGAATTACGCGCAGCAAATACCCCTATCGAGCGAAGTCAGGCGCTTGCAAGCCAGATCGCAGCCCTCGGTGATCGACTCTCGCCTGCTGCGCCGGTCTTAGAAGGGCGGTTAGTCCGCATGGTGGGCCTGACGTTTGAAGCGGTTGGTTGTCAGGCAGCCATCGGTAGTCGATGTCGAATCCTTCCCGACCAAGGTCCCGCTGTTGATGCTGAGGTAGTGGGTTTCGCCGACGATAAATTGTACTTGATGCCGATTGGTGATAGCCGAGGCTTGACGCCTAATGCCAGGGTGATCCCGTTACCGGATACCGATCGAGTCGAGGTGGATAGCGCCCTGTTAGGGCGGGTGATTGATGGCGCGGGTTTACCGCTAGATGGCAAGGGTCCAATATTTACCAAGGCATCTCGAGCCCTGGAAGGCGAGACCCGAAACCCGTTGGATCGACAGCCCATTAAAGAGACCTTTGATTCTGGGATTCGGGCAGTTAACGCGCTACTCACCGTCGGTCGAGGCCAGCGCATGGGACTTTTTGCGGGGAGTGGTGTCGGTAAAAGTACGTTGCTTGGGCTGATGACGCGGTACGCCGAAGCCGATGTGGTGGTGGTTGGGTTAATCGGAGAGCGGGGGCGAGAGGTTCAAGAATTCATCTCCCATACCCTCGGAGAATCAGGTCTTAAACGGGCTGTGGTGGTTGCCACGCCAGCGGACTCTCCGCCGTTGATGCGGGTCCATGGCGCTTTGCGAGCAACAGCGATTGCCGAGTACTTCAGTGANCAAGGCAAGAATGTCTTGNTGTTNATGGACTCGTTAACTCGATTTGCCCAGGCTCAACGAGAAATCGCNCTNTCNATNGGAGAACTACCGGTATCCCGNGGGTTTCCACCCTCNGTGTTTGCCAAACTGCCNCAGCTGGTTGAACGTGCTGGNATGGGNNCAAACGGTGGCTCGATCACNGCGATNTATACGGTGCTGGTTGAGGGTGATGACAANGAGGATCCGGTTGCTGATGCNTCCNGGGCGATTCTTGATGGCCATATTATGTTGTCTCGTAAGTTGGCGGAGTCTGGGCTGTATCCGGCGATNGATCTCGAGGCGTCGGTTAGCCGATTGATGACGCAAATNACCGACAGTGACCAACAACAGCTCGCGCAACGCTTCCGCAGTTTGAGTGCCATCTATGAGCAAAGTCGTGACCTGATNAGCGNGGGTGCCTATGCNGCCGGTAGTGANCCGAGAATCGATGCNGCCATCNATGCNTACCCGGCCTTGCGAGCNTTTATTCAGCAAGGGCTCGACCAGCACTTTAGCTTGGAAGAGAGCCTTCAGGCGTTGCAGTCGATGGAGCGGTTGCTGAACGCAACCGATGAGGCCGAGGCAGAGCCTACGCAACAGGATTGAGACAGAATCCATCAAAGGAATGAAAGCAGATGACTCAGAAGCGCAGTCAACGAATGAAAAAGTTGGTCGATATTGAAACGAAGGTCACGCAACCCTTGCTGTCGACGTTTAAAGCCGAACAGGTGAACCGACAACAGCAGCAGCAAGCCCTCGACGATCTCTTGGGTTATCGCGATGAATACTCAGCACGCTTTAAAGCCACCGGTGGTGCAGGGGTGTCGAGCTTTCAGATGCAGGATTTTCACTGTTTTCTGCAAAAACTGGATGATGCCATCGCCCAACAGCGACAAGCGCTGGCCTTGGTCGAGCAGCAACTACAAGTCGCAAAAGGTGCCTGGCAGCAAGCGCAACAGCGGGTTGATGCTTTGCAAAAGGTCACCGAACAATCGGAAGTGGAAGAGCGGGCAACCGATAGGAAACACATTCAGCGCCAATTGGAGGATCGATTTGGTCTGAGCCAGTCGGAGGCTTTTACCAGTTAATAAGACGGCGTTGAAGGGCTAAAACAAGGACGTTGATCACGAAGCTTCCCACAAAGTTCGCAACGAAGTTTCCAACGGCGGCCGGAGCGAAGTTCAGAGTTGGCCTGGTTCCTGCAATATCTGATGCAGATGTTTTGCGCAGTAATCGAAAGGCTCACCCATGACCCACGTTGTTGAGATCAATAACCCGGCGCTGCCGATTGCAGGAGAGACCCGTCTCGCTCCGAAATCGGCGTCTGGAGGGCGATCGTCAACCGCTTCGGAATTTCACAGTGCCCTTGCAGACGCCCAGGTAGATGGACAAAATTCTCATATAAATCAGAAAGATACTTCATCGATTAATGCTGAAGCTGGGCTTGGAAATTCAGCAAGTCAGTCCAAAGCAGTCGAGAACGAGGCCAGATTGCAGTCGTCTGAGCTGAGTCAGATCTGGGCTGACGAGACCGTACCGGGCCAACCGTTATCTAACGATAGTCGTGGTTTAGTTGAGCCGATCGCCGGGCAACAATTGCCGCCTCCCGGCAGCCCATTGCCAAGCCTCGAGGCGAAACCGCTTGCAGACATAACCGGTGTGAGCACCCTGTCGTCTGGACTTCTCTCAATCAACCTTGCGGAGGGAACATCGTTACATTCCGGAAATAGGGGATTAGATCCTTTTTCTGTGTCCCCATTGAATCAGGCAGTTTTGAATCCAGCATTAATGGCTTCGACCTCGCAAGTCAACCGGGTCAGCCATTCTGAGGCAATAGGCCTGGCGATTGGGACTTCGATGATGGGGCAGGAGGACTTAATGTCTCGGGCTCAAGAAACGGTGCAGATCCAATCACAGGCTCTGCATCAAGTCATGCGTCAATCAGGGGCCTCCTCGTTGACCCATAACGAGGGCAGTGTGGCCTTGCCGCAATCGGAACCAGTGTCGGAAGTCGCTCGAAGGCTGCAAGTCAAAAGCGATGGATCAACGAGCAGTGTGGCGAGCAAGGCTGAGCTATCGGATCTAGGGGTGTCGAATCGCACTGAAATTGGCGCACCGCGCCAGCATTTGTTTGCCGGGTTATTGGCACCGCGGTCATTAGCGTCATCATCAGACTTGCGGTTCGGCCCTAAGGTGGTAGCGGGAGAGGCAAGCCTAAAAGGCGCGCCGTTGGTACCACTGCCAACCACGGGTGTTCCGATAGAACTCAACGCAACGCCAGCTTTTCGCATGCCCTCGGGTTTTGAGATGACCAGTGGAGTCGCTCAAGGGCAAATGGTCACGTCTTTTCAACACGCTGCTTGGGCTCAAGAGTTGGCTCAACAGACAAAATTTATGGTGCAAGACCAGGTTCGGTTTGTTGAGCTTAAGCTGAATCCTGCAAACCTTGGGACGGTTGAGGTAGTCATGAAGCAAGAAGATGATCAAACGACGCTTATGTTCTTCGCTAAAAATGCATTGGTGCGTGAAGCACTAGAATCAACGCTGCAGCGATTGCAAAAAAGTTTCAGTGACGATGGCTTGGACCTCGATCAAGCATTTGTTTCGGACCAATCGCTGGCGGAACATAAAGAACAGAATGATTATGGCTTCGAGCAGGAAGGCCAGTCGGCCAACAATGAGTTGACTGATTCTTTACCGAGCCAAGAGCGAAATGTTACGGCCCCAGAGCAGTTGCTTGTAGCGGCGAATGATTACCGGATTGATGTCTGGGCTTAAAGTTGAAGTTAACATTACGTTCTAAAGCGTGTCTGCCGCTTTTTGGGATTCGCTAGTCGCCTTAAGGGGACTACAGAGGGTTACAGAAAAATAGCGTTGCTAGCTGCCCTAGAGCTGGTGTTTTCGTGCTTACCAAAACGGGGGAATAGTTGCTGTTTATCTACATCTCCCCGGCAATGAACTTGTAAGCGAGGAGATTGACCAGGTCTTCTTTTTGTAGGCAACTCTCTAAAAATCAACCCAATGCCCATGTTATTTGTCTTCCTCCGGCTTGTCGTCGCGGCTGTGCCCAACTAGGCTTTCAATAACATCAAAATTTGACGCAGATACCTCCTCAGAACGTCAAAAATTTGGCAAAAATCAATAAAACTGCCAATAATATCTATAACTCTATGTTTTATCGGCTTTTATTAGTTGGCATGCTGGTTGCTTTAATCAATGGGTAAATAACGTTCCGTGCCGCTGGTGCTCTGCTTGCTGGTTAACAAGCAGAGCGACAAGCTGAACCTAAGGAAACAGTGAGGAGATTAGCGTGGAAAAAATGATCTTATTCGAACCGATGAATATTGAAGTGCTTGAGCTAGCGCGGGCTGTGCTCACCGGACCTGTGGCGCGATAAACATGAGCGAAGATGACCTGCTCAGCCAGGAAGAAAAAGACGCTTTAATCAAAGGCGTTGAAAGTGGCGACGTTGACACGGATCAAACCGACATTGGATCAAGTGAAGCCCGTGCTTTTAACTTTGCCAGCCGTGAACTGCGCTTACTCGATAGTCTTCCACGGTTGCAAACGGTATCAGAATTATTTGTCGAAGCCTCGAGCGATGCGATCGGAAAAATGTTTCGCGCAGACCCCGCAATTGAACCCAATCCTCTGACAACTCGAGCCCAGCAAGACTTTATCGAAAGTCTATCAAGTCTTTGCCATGTGGCGGTTTGCACCATGAGTCCATTGGAAGGACGATGGATCTTAGCGCTGGAAACAAGACTGCTCTATATTTTGGTTGATCGCTATTTCGGAGGTAAGGGGCTTGCCCCGAGCGCAAATCGCAACAAGCAATTTACACCGATCGAGCAACGTTTGGCACGTCAGGTAACCGATCTACTGCTAACAGAATTAGCGCTCGCCTTTGAAGACGTTGCCGTGCTGGAGCCGGCGATCGAATCTATTGAGGAAAATCCTGAGCATCTTACGTTGCCAGTGAGTCATGAACCTGTCATTCAGTTGAGCTTAAACATTGGTTTTGTCGAGGATGCGGGTTTGTGTCACATCGTTCTGCCCTATGCGATGTTTGAAACCATCAAAGACAAACTGAACCTAGCAAGCGAGACCAAAGCGCCGAAATATAACGACGAGTGGCAGCCGAAAATTCGACAGGGGTTGCGTCAAGCAAACCTCAAAGTTACCGCAGAGTTAGATGAATTGAACTTAACCCTAAGGCAAATTCTTGATTTAGTACCGGGTGACGTGCTGCCGATCAAATCACCCGACAACGTGACGGTAAAAGCCGAAGGTGAAGTCTTGTTTTTCGGTAAATTTGGGACCACCGAGGGTCACAACGCCGTCAAGATTACCCAATCTGTATTTGAATAACCCGCGCAAGCGAAGCTTAAAAAGGAAACAAACATGTCAGAAGATTCAACAGAGGCACAAAGCGTAGAGGCGCCAGAAGTCCAAGCGGATCAAACTGCCGGCGGTCTTCGAGAAGCCAACTTGGATGCCATTTTAGATGTGCCGGTGACCTTAACGCTTGAAATCGGTGCCACCCAATTACCCATCAAAGAGCTGTTAAGTTTAGGTCAAGGGTCGGTGATTGAACTCGAACGAATGGTGGGCGAGCCCCACGATGTCTTGGTCAACGGTACCTTAATCGCTCAGGGTGAAGTCGTTGTGGTTAACGATCAGTTTGGCATCCGGTTTACCGATATTGTCAGTCCTGCAGAACGTGTTCAGCGATTGAAATAGGCCGTTCGAATGAATCGATTGATCTGCTATGGACTGATGATGGGCCTGCTTCTGGCAGCCCCTGCTCTGGCTGAGACGGCGGTTGCGCCGATCGACGCTGCAAAAGAAGGTATCTTCACTCCAGCCTATTTGCTGCAGTCTTTTGCGGGACTGATCATCGTGATCGGTCTTATCTTGATTTTAGCGATGCTGTTCCGACGCTTTGGTGATACTGCAATGGGCGCACCCGGGAACATGAAAGTTTTAGGCGGGTTGTCGGTGGGCCAAAGAGAACGCCTGGTGCTCGTGCAAGTGGGAGACAAACAAATTTTGGTCGGCGTGGCGCCCGGCAGTGTGCAGCACGTGATGGTCTTTGATGAGCCCCTGGCCAACACCCAAGGGCAAGATAACCCCGTGTCTGCCCCTTGGCAGGCGTTGTTTAAACAATCTCGAGGCAAAGACGAATCATGAGCCGTCTGATTGCTCTATTGCTGCTGATGGGTTTGCCTCAGGTCGGCTTTGCCGCTGAGCAGCCTTTAACCTTATTGACGATGCAACCCGGTGAGGGTGGCGAGGAGACCTACTCCACCAGCATACAAATTCTTTTGATCATGACGTTGCTGAGCTTATTGCCAGCCATTTTAATGACCATGACCTCTTTCACTCGGATTATTGTGGTCCTGGCGATTTTGCGACAAGCCATGGGTACCATGCAGACACCTTCCAACCAGATTTTGATTGGTCTGGCGCTGTTCACCTCGTTTTTTATCATGTCGCCCGTGTTTGAGCGGGCCTACGAGGCGGGTGTCGAGCCTTATATGGCGGAAGAGATGACGTTTGATGCAGCCATGACCGCGGGTATCGAACCCTTTCGCAGTTTCATGTTGAGCCAAGTCCGCGAAGCCGATTTGCTGTTATTCACCAGCTTGTCTGAATCCGAAGGCTATCCAACAGAAGCAGATATCCCGCTGTCAGTTTTGCTGCCAGCGTTTGTGACCAGCGAGCTCAAGACCGCTTTTCAAATCGGATTTCTGATTTTTATTCCTTTTTTGATTATCGACCTGGTCGTTGCCAGCGTGTTGATGTCGATGGGCATGATGATGCTTTCGCCCATGCTCATTTCGCTGCCTTTCAAGATCATGCTGTTTGTTCTGGTGGACGGCTGGTCTTTGGTTATCGGCACGATCACGGCGAGTTTTTATAGTTAGTCAGTATCGCGATCAGCATGAGGGCTGATCCAACGGAGACGTAAACCATGATGACACCTGAAGTGGTAATGAATTTAGGCCAAGACGCGCTGATGATGACCATGATGCTTGCTGGCCCTTTGCTGCTTGCAGCACTGGGGGTGGGGTTGTTGATCGGTATTTTTCAAGCCGCCACTCAAATTCAAGAAATGACCTTAAGCTTTATCCCAAAGCTCGGCGCTTTAGTGGTTGCGTTACTGATTGGCGGGCCGTGGATGATTCGAACCCTCGTTGAATTCACCACGAGGCTCTTTAACGACATACCGATGTTGGTGGGCTAAGCCGTGACGCTTTCGCCCGAGCAAATCGTCGGTTTCGTGAATATGGTGTTCTGGCCCTTCGTTCGTATTGGCGCCCTGCTGATGGCATCGCCTTTGTTTGGGGCGCGTACCTTTCCGGTTCGACAACGGGTTTTACTGGCGCTGTTGGTGAGCATCCTCATCGCGCCGTTGCTCCCTCCGATTCCAATGGTCCATGCCTTGAGTGCTGAAGGGTTCTTGATTACCGCGGAACAAGTGGCGATAGGAGTTGCAATGGGGTTTATTCTGCAAATGGTATTTGGTGCCATGGTGGTTGCGGGACAGACCATCGCAACCAGTATGGGGCTCGGTTTTGCCGCGACCATCGATCCGCAAAACGGCGTCCAAGTGCCGGTTGTTAGTCAATATTTTTTGATTCTGGCGACGCTGGTGTTTCTTGCGCTCAATGGTCACTTACTGCTGATCGAAACCATCGTAGAGAGTTTTTATTTGTGGCCAATTGCCAGCGGTGGCTTACCCGAAAATCTCGCGATGCAAACCGTGACTTGGATTTCGGCGGTGTTTAAGGGCGCATTGCTGATTGCACTGCCGGCGGTTGCGGCCATTTTGTTGGTCAACTTAGCGTTTGGCGTTATGACCCGGGCTGCGCCGCAAATCAATATTTTTGCCGTGGGATTTCCGATCACGATTATCGCTGGCTTCATCATGATTTTACTGAGTCTGCCGGTTTTCTTGCCGCAATTTACGACCCTGCTCGAGGCCGGCTTTGTGCAAATGTTGGTGATTTTGGAGTAGCCCATGGCTGAAGATAATTCCCAACAAAAAACCGAAGAGCCCACTGAGCGCCGGCTCCAAGAGTCGCGCAAAAAGGGCCAAACCGCGCGCTCAAAGGAACTCAATACGCTGTTGAGCCTGATGGCAGCCGCCATCGGCATGGTGTTTTTGGGGCAGTATTTGATGACAGACCTATTTCAGCTGATGACCCACGGGCTTGCCTTCGAGCCTCAGCGCATGCGCAATGCCGATCAGATGTTTGAAGTCATTCAGGAGCAGGCTGCCATGGGCATTGGCGCGATCGTGCCACTCCTCGCTCTACTGGTGGTTGCGGCATTTCTGGGGCCTCTGGCCATGGGCGGTATGGTCTTTAGCTTTGAGGCTGTGGCACCGAAACTAGAAAAAATAAATCCTATTAAAGGATTGGGGCGGATGTTTGGTCTGCAAAGTTTAGTGGAGCTGATCAAAGCCCTGTGTAAATTTCTACTGGTCGGTGCGGCTGCTGTTGTCATTATTTATTACTCCATGGAGAGCTTAATTGGGCTCGGCTTTACAACGATTTTTGCAGCTGTCGCCAGCGCGGGAGATTTGTTGCTTTGGTCCTTTATTGGGTTCAGTGCTGTGTTGATTTTAGTGGCTGGCATCGATGTGCCTTTTCAATTGTGGAATCACAAGCAGCAACTGATGATGACGCTGCAAGAAGTCAAAGATGAAATGAAAGAAAGCGAAGGCCGCCCAGAGGTGAAAAGCCAAGTGCGGCGTATGCAACGGCAATTGTCAGAGAACCGGATGATGGATGCCGTGCCGATGGCAGATGTGGTCATTACCAATCCAACGCATTACGCGGTTGCGCTGAAGTACGATCAGGATGGGACGGGTGCACCCAAAGTGGTCGCCAAGGGCCAGGATTTTGTCGCAAAAAGAATTCGGGAACTGGCGAAAGCGCACGATGTCCCGGTATTTGAAGCCCCGCCTCTTGCCCGAGCCCTGCATGGCATGGTTGAGATAGGTCATGAGATTCCCGGTGATTTGTTCAAAGCAGTGGCCCAAGTGTTGGCCTACGTCTATCAATTGAAAA
>NZGC01000105.1 GCA_002689445.1 Gammaproteobacteria bacterium | reverse complement strand
TCTCCAGCCAATACAGCAATTTTAAAAGCATTACCCACAGCAGACTCTCCAAAAAAACGTGATGCTAACATAGACGTTGAGGCCGTTACACACGCGAAGCCTCGTGGGTGCGCCAATTCGAAACGCTGTTGCCGCCATTGAGATCAACACACTAAAAGGCGAAGTCGAGGTGGACCACCAAAAGATCAATTGCGTCGTTGGCAGCATCTCGGGTGCATAGTCAGTAATGGCAAAGGCACTTCCTGCCTAAGGGGAAACCTCATCGTCTCGGGAGACTTGGAGATAACCTCCGCACAGGCAAGTTCTGGCTGACTTTATTGTCAGGCATCCATCAAGCTATAACCTAAGCTCAAGCTGCCACCTAAAAGATGTTCAAAACGAGTAACGGTAATAGGGCGCAGCTTGTGCTCGCCAATGATCGGCATCTTCGGAGAGCTTGGTCATAAGGTCGGATAAGTCTTGATCGGCATCGTCTACCCATTGCCGCATCCAGGGACCGCCGTTAATGACATCAATGGGCAATCGATCAAGTTCATACTCGTAGGCGTGATTTCGCCATAGATCTAAATCGGGCCGGAATTTACGCACTGTCTTTAGCATGTAGGCGACCAGGGCAAAGGGTTTAAAATTGTGCGACTGGAAGTGAGGTCGGTCAGTGTGGATTTGCAAGCCCTGACAGAACTGTCCCTGATACTTGTGAAAGGTCGGTTCGAAAAAATGAGTTCTGAGGCCCGCGCCGGCCAAGGCATCTCCTAGATCAGATTCGATCGCTGCTTTGACTTGCTCCGTCGGGAAATCAGGGCTGCCGATCAGTTCTAACGGGGTCGTTGTTCCTCGTCCTTCCGATAAGGTCGTTCCCTCGAGTAACACTGTTCCTGAAAAGCAGTGAGCCATATTGATGGAGCTTGCATTGGGGCTAGGGTTGACCCAGGCCTGGTCAGCCGGCCAACCGATATCAAGGGATCCCTGTGCTGGATAATCTTGCATCTTCACAAGGCTCAGTTCGGCAGGGGTTTTGCACTGATCGTTCATCCACAGGGCCAGTTCACCGATCGTGAGGCCATAGCGACAGGGGATCGACACGGCTCCGACAAAACTCTCTTGACCCTGCTCGAGAAGGGTCCCATCGATACCTCTGCCAGCAGGGTTCGGTCGATCCAGCACGAACAGCTGAGTGTCTGTGCCTGATAAGGCCTCAATGAAGTAATAGAGGGTAGTGATGTAGGTATAGATTCTGCAGCCAAGATCTTGAAGATCGAATATCACGACATCCAGATTTTCTAGCATGGCAGCCGTCGGACGGCGATGCTTACCGTAAAGGCTGAGTACTGGGATCTTGTGCACCGGATCGAAGTAGTCCTCTGATTCGATCATGTTGTCTTGCTTGTCGCCCCTTGCTCCGTGTTGCGGTCCAAACACACAGTGGGGTTTTACGCCCGCTTGGATCAATGCGTCCAAGGAGTGGGTCAAGTTCTGGGTGACGGAAGCCGGGTGTGCCACCAAGCCAACGCGTTGCTTGCGTAAGCGCTGGATAGCCTTGGCATCCGTCAGAAGAGCCTCTATGCCGAGTACAAATGCCATTAGTTGATAAACCTGCGCTGATGATCGGGACAATGAAAATCGGGTTTGTTGCCATGCTCAAGGGCGAAATAGTGCCGCGAGCCTGCAGCCGCAAGGATCGCTGCGGGCCCCATCCAAAAAGTTTTGTTGAGTTGCATCGCATCCCCGGCTAATTCGAGCGTAGCAGAAATTTGGTAGCGTTGGGTGAGATGGCGACTTTTTAACGTCTTAATTTTAATGTCATTGGATGCCTCAAGACCTTGCCGATAATCGCTGAGCAAAAAGCAATTCCAATCACCGTTTGGCGCAAAATTGAGCTCCCAGTACTGCCTGCAATCCAGCGGCCGTAAAAAGAGCTCGAAACAATCTTCTTGCCAAAGACCAAAGGTTCGATCGCGAGGCTCGGCGATTGTGGCGAATCGGCTCTGGATCGATCCGGACAGTTCGAAGCTGAGTTGTAGTAGGTTAGATGCGCCTCGCTCGAGGTCAAAGCGCAGAAAGTCAATGGCATCGCAAGAGTTAAAAGCACGGAGATCGACTTGCATGCGGGTTAGTCGGTAGTCAACGGGAATGGTGTATCCTAGCAGGTTACAGAAATCGAGAGGAAGAGGCTTATGCCTGCATTCGACTTTGACTTGTTTGTGATTGGCGTCGGTTCCGGTGGTGTCAGAGCCGCCCGCATGAGCGCGCAGTATGGCGCAAGAGTCGCGACAGCTGAGGATAAGTTTATGGGGGGCACCTGCGTCAACGTGGGCTGTATTCCAAAGAAGTTGTTTGTTTACGCCTCGCATTTCAAAGATGATTTTGAAGACGCACAAGGGTATGGCTGGCAACCCAGCGGCGCGGCTTTCGACTGGGCAACGTTGGTCACCAATAAGGATAGAGAGATCGCTCGATTGAACGGCATCTACTCTGGCTTGTTAGATGCCGCTGGGGTGACACACTTTACCGGTCGGGCTCGAATCCTAGACGAGCATACCATTACAGTGGGGGAGGAAAGGGTCACTACTGAGAAAATACTCATTGCGACGGGGGGGTGGCCAACCAAACAAGATATTCCGGGCGCCGAGCATTTGTTGACTTCCAATGAAGCTTTTTATCTGAAACAGCTTCCTAAGAAAGCGTTGGTATTGGGCGGGGGATATATCGCTGTTGAGTTTGCAGGAATTTTCGCGGGCCTAGGTGTTGACACGGAATTAGCTTATCGAGGTCCGATGTTGTTGCGGGGTTTTGATGACGATGTCAGGCAACAAGTGGCGCAAGAATTACAGAAAAAAGGGATTACTCTGTCCTTTCACTCCACCTTGTCGGCGGTAGAAAAACGTGCAGAAGGGGATTTTCTTGCCACCTTCGAAGAAGGTCGATCTGTGTCAACGGGCCTGATACTAGCGGCGACCGGACGAAAACCAGCGGTTGCCGATTTGGGTTTAGAAAACGTGCAAATTGCCCAGCGTGAGAATGGTGCGATCATTGTTGATGAAGACTATCGAACCAGTGTGGAGAACATTTTTGCGCTAGGAGACGTGACCGACAGAATTCAACTCACCCCGGTCGCCATTGAAGAAGCGATGTGCTTCGCGAGCACGCAATTCGCCGGAGTTCGCAAGGTGATGAATTACGACGGTATCGCGACCGCGGTTTTCTGCCAGCCCAATGTGGCAACCGTGGGGCTCACGGAGGAAGAGGCACGGGCGCAGTATGCTGCTGTGTCAATTTACCGTTCTTCGTTTCGAGCATTAAAAACGACGCTTAGCGGAAGCCAAGAACAGACACTAATGAAATTGATTGTTGATGATGAAACGGATCGGGTAGTGGGTATTCATATGGTCGGCAGCGAGGCCGGGGAGATTATTCAGGGGCTCGCAGTCGCGATGAAAGCCGGGGCAACCAAGACGATGTTCGATGAAACGGTGGGTATTCATCCCACGGCAGCAGAAGAATTTGTCACGATGCGCACCAAGGTCGACGCTTGAGAATAGCAGCAGGTGTTGATGGCTGCCGAGCTGGTTGGTTGGTGGTGCGAGGTTCGAAAAAGACCCCCGAGGCGACAGTGTGTAAAACCTTCGCCGAGGTGCTACAGATAGGGGCAGCAGGTGAGGTGCTGGTGGATATGCCGATCGGCTTGCCCGAAGGAGACGAGCGAGGCATTGAGCGTGCTGCACGCCGTGTATTGGGGCCGAGGGCCAGCAGTATCTTTACCGTTCCCGCTCGATCAGCCGTGTATGCAGCTGATTACTTAGAAGCTTGTGCCAAAAATGTGGTTGCTCAAGGTAAGAAGATCTCAAAGCAAGCCTGGTATCTGTGCGCCAAAATGCAAGAAGTGGACAAACTGCTTAACGAGGACATTCGGCTCCAGCAGCGAGTCTTCGAGGCCCATCCTGAACTTCTGTTTAGGCTGCTCCATGGGGCGCCGCTTGAAACGACCAAGAAAACACGAGAAGGGCAGGCGGCAAGGATTCAAATCCTCGAGTCTAAGGGTTGCAAGGCTTTGGAACTCGTAGCGGCGGTGCAAGCACATTACCGAAAATCAGAGGTCGCCATTGACGACGTTTTAGATGCTGCAGTCTTATTTTGGGTCGCTGTGAATGGCTCCGTCCCGTATTTGTCGAACACGAAACGAGATGAACAAGGCATTTTGATTAACTTCCGAGTCCCCAAGGGAGCGCAACAGCCATCCCAGGCGTTCTAACATAGGTTCCCATATCGCCGCGCAATGATATTTGCTACGGTAAGCCCCCAAGCGCTGCCCTAGATGAGAAAGAAAGAATGGCCGAATTTGAACAGATTTTGACGTTTGCCGATGGATTGTTGCAATCCGCTTGGTATTTTCCCTATTTGTTATTGGGCACGGGGATATTTTTCACCCTCTATCTTAAGGTGCCACAGATTTTTTATTTTCGGCACGCTTGGAGAGTGCTTCGAGGTCACTACGATAAGCCCAATTCAGAGGGCGATGCTTCCCACTTTCAAGCGCTGACGACCGCCATTTCTGGCACCGTGGGAACGGGAAATATCGGAGGAGTTGCCTTCGCCATATTTTTAGGGGGCCCTGCAGCCTTATTTTGGATGTGGATGACGGCTTTTTTTGGAATGACCACCAAGTTCGTGGAAGTGACTCTGAGCCACAAATACCGTCAGAAAGATGATGCTGGGCATATCGTCGGTGGTCCGATGTACGTGATGGAAAAGGGCTTAAATATGAAATGGCTCGGGGTCATCTTTGCAATTGCGACGGTAGTCAGCAGTTTTGGCTCTGGCAATATGCCCCAGAGCAATAATATTGCCATTGGTTTGCAAGGCACTTTTGGCATTCCGACTTGGGCGAGTGGGGGTTTTCTTGCGGTGTTACTCGCGCTGGTGATCCTCGGCGGAGTAACCCGCATTATTAAAGTGGCAGAGAAAATTGTACCGGTGATGGCTCTCACCTATTTTGTCGCCGGACTCGCGGTGGTTTTTGCAAATATCGAGCAAGTCGGTCCGGCGCTTGTGAGCGTGTTCAGCGATGCTTTTACTGGGTCGGCCGCGGTTGGTGGGTTTTTGGGTGCAACCTTTGCTTACGCTTTCAATAAAGGTGTAGGTCGAGGTCTCTACTCAAACGAAGCTGGCCAGGGCAGCGCGCCCATCGCGCATGCGGCAGCCAGAACCGATGAGCCCGTGTCCGAGGGCATGGTGTCTATTTTGGAACCCTTTATTGACACGATTATTATTTGCACCTTGACCGGGCTAGTGATTTTGTCCTCAGGAGTTTGGACAGCAAAGCATCAAAACGTGTTTCAGGCATTTGATACCGAGATCATTGCGGGCACCTGGTCGGATCAAAATGCGACCGATCGACAAGCCTTGTTTGAGTATATCAATAATGGTGCTGGCACTATCACGAGCTTTTCAGGTGACATTGAGGTTGTGTCCGGCAGGTTACAGCCCGGTGAGTACACCCTGCTGCACAACCGCTCGATTGCCGAGGCGGTAACCGTGGGGCAGGAGAATCGATTGTTTACCGGGACGTTGGTGGTTAACAGCGGCAAACTGGAAACGCCGGTGGAGCTTTCTGGTCGGTCTTTAATCCATTCAGCGGCCTTAACCTCAGAAGCGTTTACGCACAGTGCATTTGGGTCTTATGGACGTTATGTCGTTGCGCTGGTGTTATTGCTGTTTGCGTTCTCAACGGCGGTAGCCTGGAGCTACTACGGCGATCGGGCGGTCGTCTATTTGACGGGTGGTGGCACCCAATGGCTAACGGCCTATCGTCTGCTTTATGTGGCCGGTTTTTTCTTTGCTGCGATCGCGGATACCTCACTGATTTGGCTCATCGCAGCAATCACAGTCGCCTTTATGACGATTCCCAACTTAGTGGCGATATTGTTATTGCGGCGAGAAATGAAAGACTCAGTTGCAGATTACTGGCGCAGACTCGAAGAGCCTCGCTAGTTGATGAGCGAGGTGACGTCAATGGATCACGGGTTTGAAGCAGTCCAGAGAACCAAGGTGCCCAACCTCTCGCTAGAGGTGATCGAATTCGATCATAAGCCAACTGGTGCCAAACACATTCACTTAGCGGCGAATCATCCCGAGTCTGCCTTTATGGTAGCGCTGCGCACGGTACCTGAGGATTCAACAGGGGTCGCCCATGTACTTGAACACACTACGCTGTGTGGGAGTATCAAATATCCTGTTCGCGATCCCTTTTTTTTAATGTTACGGCGATCGCTGAACAGCTTTATGAATGCTTTTACGGCGGGCGATTATACGGCTTATCCCTTCGCCAGCATCAGTCACAAAGACTTCAATAACTTACTTGACGTGTATCTCGATGCGGTCTTTTTCCCCAACTTGGATCCCTTAGATTTTGCGCAAGAGGGTCATCGTTTGGCATTCGCAGATCCGAAGGATTTGTTTTCTTCGCTTATCTACAAGGGCGTTGTGTACAACGAGATGAAAGGGGATATGAGCTCCCCTCGGGCGCAATTGTGGGAGTCGCTCAACAGAGCTCTCTACCCAACCACGACCTACAGGCACAATTCAGGCGGGGATCCAGTGCATATTCCCGACCTCACCCATGAACAGTTAAAATCTTTTCACCAGCGTCATTACCATCCCTCAAATGCGATTTTTATGACGTTTGGAACCCTAGATGAGCAAGCCTTTCACGCCAAATTAAGCAGCGCTGTCTTGACTAGGTTCGGCGCTGCCGACGAGGCGGTTGGTGTCGAGCTAGAACGACGATACACGGCACCCATTCAAGTAGAGACATTGTTTCCCGCAACCGACAAAGAGGATGACAAGGGACAGGCGCATTTAATGATGGCTTGGTTGTTAGGTGAGTCAACGAATTTACGTGCTCAGCTCGAGGCGACGTTGTTATCGGATGTGCTTTTGGACCACAGTGGTTCTCCTTTGCGACGAGTTTTGGAATCCTTCCCTGACGCTGAAGCTGTCTCGCCGCTGACGGGCCTTGAAGACAGTCACCGTGAAATGAGTTTTCGCATCGGCGTTGAAGGCGCGAGTGCCGGTGCGATGCGAGAGTTTGAATTGGCGGTCCTAGACGTCATCGACCAAGTCTGTGAACAGGGAGTGCCCCTCGATCATCTAGAGGGCGTGCTGCACCAGATTGAATTGTCCCAGCGAGAAATTGGCGGCGATGGGATGCCTTATGGGCTGCAGTTAATGTTCACCTGTTTGCCCAGTGCATTGCATCGAGGGGATCCGGTTGGGCTGCTCCAGCTCGATGCTGTGCTAGAAAGCTTGCGAGAGGACATAGTAGACCCTCAATTTATCAAAGACCTTGCGCGCAATTTGCTGAAAAACAACCCTCACAGAGTCAGTTTGGTAATGGCCCCTGACCCTCAGTTGGGGGCTCAGCAGGCTGCTGATGAGCAGGCCAAGCTCGACGCGCTGAGCGCCAGTTTTTCGATGGATGATCGTCAACGGTTAAAGGCCGCCGGCGATGCGCTGCAGAGGCGGCAGAACGAGCAGGATGATCTTGAGTTATTACCCAAGGTAACTCGAGCAGATGTGCCGCTCGCTAGAATCTATCCGGAGCCCGAGGTGTTGAAGGACCTCATCGCTTACGCTGCAGGATGTAATGGTTTGGTCTACCACCAGTGGGTGCGCCGGATGCCGAGCATGACCCTTGAGGAGTGGCGTCTTGTGCCATTGCTGAATCAAGTGTTTGGTGAGCTGGGCTTTGGGGATCTAACTTACGAAGAAGCGCAATTACGTCAGCAGCAAGTGACCGCCGGGATTAATGCCTTTATCAGTTTACGGCCTGATCACCAAGATCCTCAAAGGGTTCGGGCCTATCATGCGGTTTCGAGTCGATCCCTAGTTAAAAATAAGACTTCAATGATGGCGTTGGTTCAAAACTATTTCGCTGAGCTGCGTTTTGATGAGCATCACCGAATCACCGAGTTGCTGCGCCAGTTTAGTACCCGCCGGCAGTTGGGCGTTGTCAACCAAGCCCATGCTTTAGCAATGTTGGCCGCGACGGCTGCCTTCAGTCCGGCCGCGGCGCTCAGCCATCAGCTTACTGGGTTGGGCTCCTTAGCGACCCTCAAACAGCTGGTGGCAGATTGCGAGCAGAACGGACCTGAGAAAGTATCAAATCAACTTGCAGCGCTGTTTGATCGGATCAAACGGGAACCCGCAACGGCGGTAGTGATTGCCGATGAGAGGGAGTTGCAAAGTCTTGTCAGTGAGATCAGGTCGAGCGGAATNACNNCGGCGATTGATTTGGAGCCCANATTANTACCNGTTGCTCTTGAAGTGCCGAACTTGGCTTATGTTGTGGATACTCAGGNCAATTTTTNTGCCGCAGCCTACCGTTGTGATAATGAATCCAGCGGAGATGCGGCGGCCATACACGTGCTGGCCGCAGTCTTAAGAAACCAGTATCTGCATTCAGAGGTCAGAGAGAAAGGCGGCGCTTATGGTGCTGGCGCCAGCTTTGATGCGGCCCATGGGGTGTTTAGAATGTATTCGTTTAGAGACCCAGAGCTGCTTTCGACCCTTAGGGTTTTCGAGCGCGCGCTAATTGCTTTTAATGATCTGGCCGTGAACGAGGCAATGGTCGAAGAGGCAGTTCTCGGTCTTGTCAGTTCCATTGACGCCCCTGGGTCTCCCGCCGGCGAAGCGCGAGACGATTGTTACCAGCGGCTGCAAGGTCGGAGTCCTGAGCGGCGTCGTGCTTTACGTCAAGCGATCGTCGAGGTAACTCCCATGGACGTGCAGCGAGTCGCTCAGCGAGTTCTGACAGGAGCCTCTAGCCAGGTGGTAGTGACTGATTCGATAGGCGCAAAATCGTTGCCGAATGGTTTTACCGTGCGCTCAATTTGAGCGGAACCACCCGCTGATGAGAAGGATGAGCGGATCGGCTGAAACACCGCTGCTTGATGATCAACCAACAGGCTGACCAAAGCCAGTGAGATTTCGCCGGCTTCCGGTGAATCAAGCGGCCTCGCTGATCCAGAGCGTGGCGTCACCCACCCCATCCTTGTGAGGTCGTTCAGGCAATTGCTGGGTCGTAGAACTGATCATCAGAGACCGAGAGTCGATATCATCCCGTCGAGAACCCAGAACCCAGAATCCAAAAACTAGAACCTAGAACCTAGAACCTAGAACCTAGAAACCAGAATGGGAAACCCTAAATTCAGCGATTAACGTCAATCAAGGGTTTCGAGATCGTTCGATGAGTGGGATCGATGAAGGGATAGAGTAAGGGATAGAAGAAGCTTCTACGGGATTTCGGGAAGGGTCGAAAGGTTGTTGACGCGCGGGTGGGATATGCGGGTAAATTATCGAGCGTTAGGAACCGTAGCGAAGTTAAGTAAAAGGAGAAGCTTGCATGGGGAAGCAATTACAGTTGACCAGTCCGGATGGTCATGAATTTGATGTGTACGAAGTCGAGCCGGACGGTGTTGCCAAGGGCACGATTGTGATCATCCAGGAAATATTCGGTGTTAACGCTCACATTCGAGAGGTGGCAGAAGGCTATGCCAAAGCAGGGTATCGAGCTTTGGCGCCTGCTTTATTTGACCGGGTTGAGCGTAATGTTTCTTTGGGGTACAGCGGGGCGGATATGATGGCAGGCGTAGAACTTGCCCGGGGGAAGTTAAAACGGGAAGATGCTTTGGTTGATTTGCAAACAACGCTTTCGGCCGCTGGCGATCGGGGCGCATCGGTTGGCGTTGTGGGCTACTGTTTCGGTGGCTTGATGGCCTATTTGACCGCTTGCGAGCTCGATGGGCTCTCGGCGGCCGTCAGTTATTATGGTGGTGGCGTGTCGCTCGAAATGCATCGCAGCCCCAAAGTGCCAGTTATGTTCCACTTCGCGAGCGAAGATGCGCATATCTCCCTCGATGATGTGGATGTGGTTAAAAACGCGTTACCCAATGCGCCGGTGCAGATCTACGCGGCAGACCATGGTTTCAATTGTAATCACCGTGCTTCCTACGACGAGGCCGCGGCAGTTGACGCCTTAGCCAAAACGTTGGAATTTTTTCAGCAGCATGTCGACTGAGCCGAGCGAGCTTAAGCTCTACTTTTGGCCGACCCCCAACGGCTACAAGGTTTCGGTGCTGTTAGAAATCCTGGGTCTTGACTATCAGCTGGTGCCGATCAACATCACTGAGGGTCAACAGCACGAGCCGGATTTTGTTGCTAAGTTCCCATCACGCAAAATTCCCGGATTGATCCACCACCGAGGCGAAGGCGTTGTTGATCGGGTATTGATGGAATCCGGCGCGATTTTGCTGTACCTGGCGGAATGGCAGAAACGATTGCTGCCATCTGACCCTAACCAGTATTGGCAAGTTTTGCAGTGGTTATTTTGGCAGGTAGGTGGCCTAGGCCCTATGGCAGGC
>NZGC01000104.1 GCA_002689445.1 Gammaproteobacteria bacterium | reverse complement strand
CAATCGCTACAATTGCGTGTTTCCGTCTTCCTCACGGTGTGCGCGAAATGCGGATTCATTGCCTGCGAACTGTAGCCTGCAGCCGAAATGGGGGGCTGTTGAATATACAGTTTCTCTCGATTGGCGTTGGTCGATGAGAGTACTAACGCAGAGGTAGACCGAATGGGCGCAATCCTACCCCCATTTATGTCTCCCCGACGACCCAACATGAACACCTGGTCCCGTGCAACCTGAGGATTATAAGTCGCGTAATTTCGGGTTTCTCCTCCTTCGTAATGATGGCGCTTCGTCTTCCAATTCGCTTCAATCGGTAAGTGACAACCACCACAACTTGTCGTCCAGGATGTGTGGCAGGTATAGCATTCCATTTTTTCGTAACTGTGCGCACGTTGTTCATAAGGCACATCGCTGCCCCAGTCTTGCGTCTCCGTGTTCGTCGACATTAATTTTGCACGGGCTGATTTTTCATTAAACTCCGCGTGGCCCGGGGATACCGAATCCTTCACCAAACTCAACGTCCATTCCAAGTCTGGGTTCAACAGGCTTCGCTGGATGAGCTTGCTACCCACCCATTCGAAACGAGGTTGGCCATCAGGATTACGCAGCAAGGCTAAATCGGTGCCACCCGGCGGCGATGCTGGGCCAGATGTCACCAGGCTTGGATAAGCATCGGCCGTGCCATGACAATCTTGACAGTCAATCTCTACGGCATCGGCCACCTGGGTGTATAAATGACCATTCCCATGCGAATCCTGTGAGAAATGACAGTCAACACAATGCATCCCAACATCCACGTGAATCGATGACATATGCACCGCTTTATCAAACTTTTCTGGGTCATCGTGCTCTACAACTGAACCCGCTGCATCCAACAAGTTCCCGCGCCGGTCTTTCCTAAAAATGGCTCTAAAATTCCAGCCGTGGCCATGATAATCAGCAAATTGAGTGTTCTCCATTTCGTCATTCTTTTCCCACACAGAGGCCAGAAACTCTGGATCAGACCAAAGCCCCCGAGGCGCAGCACCCTCTGGATTACGTTCGTTCACCTCTCGAATCTCGTGATCAGTGGGGTATCGCTGCTCCTTGGGCCACATTTTGTCCGCGTCTGATTCGTAATCCCACATGGTGTATCCCAGATAGCTGTTTAGGAACATGTTGGGTTGATGCATGTGACAGGACATACACTGCGCGGTGGGAATCGCTCGACTAAACACGTGTTTAATTGGATGACCTGCGGCATCTTTATCGATGGTTGGATCGACACTGGCGCTTTGCCCACCATGCCCGTACTTGGCCCACTGACCCGAATGCCTCGGATCGCGATCATTGGCATAAACCACATGACAGGAGCCACACCCTGAAGTCCGATAATCGCCCGGTTGCTCATTGGTGCCCAAAAACCACATCAGCGGATCATTTAAGCGCGTTTTGGTGATATTGATCAGCGGCACAGAAATGCGCTGGCCGGTTCCTGGCCCTCGATTTGATTGACGTATATCTGGCCGCCCAGGCTCTTCAAGACGCTGGATCAGTCCGAGAGAGTTCGGCAGCCCAACCTCAGGGAAGGTATTGAGAATATTTCGTCCACCTCTTTCAAAGACCCGAAAGATATCTCCAGGCTTCACGGTTTCCCAGGCCGGCAATGGTGAAAGATACGGTTGAACGCCGTAAGCTTGCTGCGCAATTAGGGAGTCTTTAAGTGGCGGGCCTTGAATCGCAGCCGGTTCACCTTCTCGGGTGTAGGCCTCACCCAAAATATAGTTTTTGAACGGCAAAATACCGTTGTTGTAAGAAGCACCGCCCCACAACATCGCCCCGGTCGCCATGATGCTGCGCTTTGCCGCTTGAATCGTACTGAGGTGGCAGGCGCCACAGGCCTCTTCAACAATTCGATAATCTGAGGGATTTACGAATCGCACGAATTCAGGGCTTTCTCGGTTGAGTAAGGTGTAGCTACCCTCAGGGTTCTCTGAATGCGGGAAGTGCCAATCATCGGGATACAAAGGCAAAACGTGCGCGGCCTCGAGGGCGGCTTTATATCGCTTTGAATCCGCCATCACCCCTTCAGCCAGAACGACTGAAGCATCGCCGCCATGACAATCGGTGCAACCCAGCACCACCCCAGGGTTCATGTGCATCGTCTTGGCATCGGTTTCAAGGTGGCAGCTCTGGCAACCTTCAGTTTTCAGCGCCGCGGCTTGAGTCGATTGGACAGCAGGCGCCGGTGGATAAAACGGGTAAGTACGCTCGACCTTTTTCGGTGCATCGGCGGCCATCAATTGCGGCGATGCAATACCTAGGGCAATGCCCATTCCGATCGTCAAATAAAGCATGAGTCGCCGGACCTTTAACACGTCGACCGCTTTGTTTGTGTTGCTCTCACTCATCCAATCTAACCTTTCTTTCTCGGCCTAGCTTGTCGGCGGTCAACCGCAACCAAGCTCAATAATCGTTGCCTGCACTCAGTAGCTCAGCACCACATTCAATAATATTGAATAGGCTGGGTTTTCGTCTTGACCCATGAGTTGCTCATAGCCTTTGCCGGGTATGAGCATTGCGCCGGAGGCTCTAAACACGATATTTTGAATCATCAAGGGTCGCCAAGTCAGGGCCAGCGAAACATCCGTGCCAATGCTCGTATCGATTGGCCCCTGGTTACGCGCTGCCCGCAACGTGTTGGTATTGTCAAACCAGAGCTCATTCACATTTAACGTCAAACGAGTCTCCGGCGAAATATCAGCATCTACACCCACGCCCAACAACCGAGTCCCGGGGTTAATGAAGTTCGATTGCCCCTGCTCCTTTGAAGAGCGCAAACTGTTTAAAACACCGTTTCGACCTGATAATCCGACCGCACCGCCACCGATCAGTGGAACCGGTTGGCGAATCCAGAAGCTGGTATCGGCGCCTGCAAACAGCGGATTTTCAAAAATCGCGTCAAATCCCTCCGCGCGATCATCGAAGGGATCTTTATCACCGCTGGCGAAAAGACCCGACAAGCGGTAGCGCACCCAATTGTCATCGAAACCGACTTCGAAGGCACCGAAGTACGCGCTAATTTCATCTTTCGCATCACGAAATTGTTCACTGGTTTGTTCTCCCAGCGCATAGTAGGCGCTGGTCGTCACATTGATGCGTCCGATGTGACCGTCGGTGTTAAAGCCTAAATAAGTCACGTCGTAATCTCGGGCAAATCGCTCGGCAAATAAAGAGGCCGGTCTAGCGATAAAACCATTGTCATCGAACTTAATCCGGTCTTTCTCTCGGTTTCGATTGTAGACTGCGGTTATCTGAGCGGTATGCCCAAGCACAAAAACATCCTGCCAATACAAATTCGCAGCAAAAACATCATCTGGCCTCAAATCAAAATCAATTTTGTTGAGGCCGTTGTTGGTATATTTTTCCAGCCGACGAAACCAGGCGACATTGTATTGAATACGGTTGTTGTGGCGGGTTCCAAAGAGTCTTATTCCCGGCTGTTGGTCTTGAAATAAGAATCCACGAAAATCCGCCGTAAAGGGCTGGATACCCACTCTCAAAGAGTCAAAATCATAGCGATCAGAGACATTCCATAAGTGCTTGTCCGCAAACAGGCCCTGAATGCCTAAAGTCGACTCAATCCGCAGCGACTCACCCCGTCCTCCCCGATCAGGCACCACCTTTAACACGCCCACTTCTTCTGCGGTCACTCGCTGAAAATTCAAAACAGGAATGAATCGAAACTCCCAGTCTGGCGGCTTGAACGTAGTGTCACCTTTGTAGACCACGAACTCTGTCAAAATCTGCTGATTCAAAATCAATGATCGGGATTCCGAAATCAGATCATAGCGACCAGGATCAAGGGTTGTTGCGACACCCACCGGCAAGGGAAATCGTCTGGGTTCAATCAAGGTGTCAGAGATAGCAGTCAGCGAGAAAAACCAATCGTCTCCCCAAATCGGCAGATCGCCTTTTAACGGATTGTGGGCCGCATACGGATTGAGTATTTGTTCTTTATAGCCGAGCGCCTGAACAATACGCCACCGGTCTGGTACCGCGGGTCCCAGTTCGATCGGGGCTGTGTAGGCCGCGATTCGTCTCCGATCACAAGGGGCTGCATCATCAAAAGCGACCGCAGGTTTCCCTGGGCGGGCGAGTCGGATCGCAGCGGGTGGTCCAGCACAAAGGTCAGACTCAAGGACCGCCTCTGCTGGTTGCGCAACCGCATAACCTTGTAACAAACAAGTCGCCAGGAGACCGAGCCAATAAGGCCTTGCACACGCCGCCTTAGATCCCGTCACAGACATTATCCTCCTCGGAATCAATATAAGGGCTCTGAGGACACGAAACGTAACGCAGCCGCTGAAGATTACCCGGGAGTTCTATGCGATCCGCCCGAATCGCTTGTGGCGCATTGCCAAAGGCCCCCGATAAAGCTTCTGAGGCCTGATGGACGCCCAAGAAAGAGATCATATCGTCCTGATCGACCCCATCGCCTGAGACACCAATCCCTCCAACCAGGGTGTCGCCTCTAAAAATTGGCACACTACCCGGAAATATCTGAATACCGTTGGCCAACTGAGGGACCGAGACCGGTGTTTCAAACAAAGCAGTAGGATCAAAACCGGTGTTACCAATACAACTGTTACCAACATCTGGAATCGCCCCTTCCAAGGCGACATGCGCCACATGTTGCACCAGACCGTTGTAGATCAAATCACTCTGCAAACCCACTGAAAAAACACTCCATTCACCACGCCCCTTGGATAAAGGACCATTGGGATTCGCTGCCACGCCATCAGGGTAGTGCGGGCGAGAAAGGTTGCCCCCGGAACGGTCCGCAAAAGCACTCCGGGTGCCACTGGCCTCCAGCGCTAAAGGCAGACCCAAAAATCTTTGTAAATCGTCGAGATAGGCTGAAAAGGCTGGCCTCGGTGAGACCAAGGGCGACGTTTCAAGCAGCGCCTCAACGAACCCGCCCGAAACGTCTTCAGCTAAACCAGCGGGGTCCGAAACTGGCGCTAGGTACTGTGGCGGCGGCAAGCTCCTAAGCAGCGCAGCCGGCGATGGGTCAACGGTTTGCCCGGTACTGGAAAAAAACACCGCCGTTCTCGCCTTTTGAATCGAGACATCTGCGCCAAACACCGGGCCATCTCGAGTCCTCACCATGCCCAGAATCGTGCCCATCGAGTCAACCACGGTCACGGTCACTCTTGCCTGAGTGCCCAGAGGACGCCGAATTTGAGCGCGACTTCTGTTTGCCAGCGTTAGCGCTTCCCTTAATATTGTTTCGACTTCAGTCTGGGTTAATGCATTGCTCTCGAGACCGTCTGGCAGGTCGGCGGCTGACTGTGCTGGATATCGATTATTGCCATCGGCATCAACAAAAACGAAGGCATCTAGCGACTCACCATCAGCAGCTTGGAATTGCCCTTGAGGCGCCGGCATGATGCCTGAGTCGGCGTGGCCAAAGGCGGTACCGGTATGGATGGTTAAGCCATCGTAATAACCCGTCACTTCAATCAAGGCGCCTTGTGCTGCGAGCCTTTGCTCCGCGTTCGACCTCGCCGCCGCACTGTCAGCCAGCAGCTCATCGATTGACCAGTCCGAATATCGGAAGGTCTTACCTGCCGCCGTGATGACATCACCGCGACGATCAAGGGGCGCAGCAAAAGTTACCGTTCCAGCCAGGGCTATAACCTCATCGAGGTTTTGATCAAAGCCGCTAATTTGTTTATCCAGACCATAATTGCCGTCCCCTATAAAGCCTACGCCCCCCACTGGTGTCCCTGACTTGTATAGCGGAAAACCGCCGGGGTCAGCAGAGAGACCCAAAGGGGAACGGAAGGGACCCGGACCCGGTCCTGCGCTAGGATCTGCTTTTTGGGAGAAATCCCCACAAGGTAATTGGCTAAACTGGACACCAAATAAAGGTCCCGAGGGTTGATTGATCTCACCTGGGTTAAAGTTTTCTTGAACAATTTGCGACGCAGTTCGCGTGGTGAAGGCATTGCCCTCGGTCGACAAATAAGCACCCGTTTGGGCTTTAGCAATAGCGGCAAGCGATGCAGGGACAACATTAACCCCTTCAAGTCCACCCGAGATCGGCGCACCAAACTCCTCGGTTGAGGTCACCGTCACCAGAGGATCTGCGTCCTGCATTTGATACACGGCAAGTACATTACCTACTCGATCGACAACCGCGGCCGTTCCAGGCTGATTTCTAACCTCAGCTTCAGCGACAACCTGCGCCAACACCTGTTGCACCTCTGCTGGCGTTAACCGGGTCGCGTTGTCTGCGCAGAACCCTGAACAGTCAGCGCCCTGGGCAGCCCCACCCCGATCATCTACCGCGGCGGCTTCGGCTGCGCGAGAATCACCCGAGCCACCACCACAGGCGCTGAGGCAGGCGACGATTAACAGCAAGCCGCAACGACCCATTAGATCGCAGCACCGAGTACTCAAGGATCCATCTCAAGAAAACCAAAATGATAAGCCGATACATCGCCTTGCCCCATCAAACTCTGGTTTGGGTTATGAAAACGATGGCAATCAATACACTCGGAATACAATTTGTTCTCCGAGTGCTCGCCGCCATGACAGGTTTGACAACTTTCAATTTTCGGCATCAACACATCCGTGGCAACCTCCGATTGTTCTGCCTGATGACAGCTATCGCAGGTCTGCTCGACGTGGGGCTTATGATCGAAAACACTTTTTGGCATCCAAGTGTCCACCAATTGTACGGGTAACACCGTCCAGGACGGTTGGCCATCTGGCGACTTCGACCGGGTTACCTCGTGACAGATCGCGCAGGTGGTTTCCTCGAAAATCGTCTCGGCAGTTGATAAAGCCTGCCGTCTTGCCAACACCAACGCTTGCTCCCTGAGTGCGGCTTCCATGCGCGTTTCTTTACCGGGTCGCTCCGCGGGAAAAGCCGGCCTTCCCGCTTCCAGGTCCGCCCCCAGCAGCGTCCTGCGAGCATAAAACTCCTCAAGAATCGGCACCAACAAATTCGCTTCACCGTGAGGCAATTGCCGTTCTGGGAAATCCGAATCAAAGGTCAATTGATGGCAGCTTGCACAATCTTTTTCCATGGTCACCGGCAGATAGCTCGCACCGCCCGACTCAAGCTGATGACAACTGTTACACGACAGGACAACTCGGGCCTCGGCCCCTTCAATGCCCTCAGGGTTCAGATGGACATCGTGAGGAAATAGCAGTTGTGAGCCGTCCACGAGGCTCGCGTCACTCAGTGAGACCCGCTCGGTACGCCAAAAAGCAGCACCAACATCATAAGTCTTGAGCGAGACTTTAAATTCTGGATGCGCCGATTCGAAGTCAGAAACCGGCACTAAGGTTGTCGTCGCTGCGGTCAGCACCTCAATATTTTCGTGACAGTCAATACAGCCCCGACTGTCTCTCTGCACTAAAACAGAGGGATCATTGTGTTCCACATGGCAGGTTGCGCAGCGGGCCTCGGTTAAGCCAGCCTCTGGAAACTGAACACTGTCTGCGTGATGGGTCATCTTCTGATGGCAATTCAAGCAGGTATCATCCTGGACCCTAACAAATGGGGCTTCGTGACAGGCCGAACAATCGTCGCCAATCATCCGATGCGCCTGGTGCAGTGGCCCTGAATCCCAAAGGCTATCATCAGGTAGCACGGCTGACGTTCGAATGGGCTCGCGCAGGCTAGGCTCGAGCAGCACAAGCAACGGTAATATCAAGCAAGAGGCGACTATTCCCAGGACCAGCAACCAAGACAACTTTCGCTTGGACACGCCTGTGGTGGCCAGTGAGGCTTTGAGGTTGTCTTGCAGTTCGACGGTTTTACGACCACGCCGTTCGGTCAACACCATCAAAACAGCGTCGTAACCCGCAACAGGATCCATCACTGTCAATCGACACGACCCCACGTTGATGACATCGCCCGAGGCCAGCATTGCCCCTTTACTTCTCTTATTGTTGACAAACACCACGGCGTCATCGAGTACCGACAGGTGCAGCCCTTGATCCTCGATCAAAAACTCGCAGCAACTGAGGGGTACCGCAACGTCATCAACGACAACATCTTGGTCCGTGGCCCGCCCCAGCCGGAGTACCGCGCCCAAGAAATCGCGTTCTTGAAAATCCTCGTCGTTACCTAACTTTGTTCTGATTAAAAGTCGCAAAGAAACTCACCAATAGATAAAAACAGCAACAACGTGAATGGCAACCGCCGCCAATGCTGCAAATGCAAAAGGAATGTGAATGATCAACCAAATTCGCAGCAATTCTGCCAACCGAACATCTTCTCGAATTCTCGACAACAATCTTGCCCTGCGTCCCATTAGGGTCAGAAGGCGCTGCACGGCCTCGGCCTCACTGGGATTATCGCAAGTATCCAGGACCCCGACGAGATAGTCTGCTACCGTCTTCATATCGCGATTGTCACACAAGCCCTTGTCAGGCAATTGCACACTAGACCGGTCTTTGCCCAATAATTGATCAATATAACGGGTTCCAATTTCAGTACGCTCGAGGGCTCCGCGAACCACTTTATCGACCTCTTGATCAACTTGGCCAACCAGCCGAACAATTTGACGATCTTCTTCTTTGAGTTCTTCGAATAACGCCGCTCGCATTTTGCCTTTGCTGTTTTCGTTTATCTTGAAGGGATAACGGGAATACGCCCAAACGCCGTATATCCCGCTCAGACAAACGAGCATCATCAAGACAAAGGCGAGCGTATGGACGTTAGCGCCAAACTGGAAACCTGTGTGTAGCGTGGCGACTACAATCAGGGCGACCCCTAGGTATACATGCGCACTGGTCCAACCTTTTACTGTGCCAAAACTGGAACGATAGTTTCTTTTTCTGCGCCCTAACCAGGTTAACCAAACCATCAATAGAGCCGCTACAGTTCCTAGTGCATACCCTACTGCGGTACCCCCATTGCGAGGTACCGGCAAGTCTTGCGCGACATACCCAACCAAGGCAATCAGCATCAGCACCAAAGACCAGCGCAACCAACGCATTGACCGATGGATCAAAAAAGACTCAAACATAACGGCCTCTCAAAGCGCCATTAATCAACTGAGCACCTGTAGGTAACCGTTGGCTTGCTCTCATGCTCACACCAATCGCTCAGAGATGGTTTGTACAAATTGCTCCGGCGATAGTCGATTGGCTGCGCCAGTAGGACACGCTCGCACGCAAGCAGGTCCGCCAGACAGGTCTTTACACATGTCGCACTTCACCGCCTTTTTGATGGCACTGGCTTGCGGGCTGGCACCTGCGTCGTTGGGGGTCACCCATTTCACGGGGTCCGGATTGGAGACAGGCTGAGCTTCACCCAAAAACAGGTTTCGCCAGAAACTTTTTTCTCCGGAACCGGGGTACGCCATCTGGATAACATCGTAGGGGCAATTACGTTCGCAATTGCCACAGCCAATGCAGTTATCACCAATAAACACTTCACCACCCGGGGCTCGCTGGATCGCATCGGGTGGACAATCCTTCATGCAATGCGGATCCTCACAATGTCGGCAGGAAGTCGGCACATGCACTTCGGCAAAAATTGCGCCTCCCTGACGATTCAAGCGAGAGGTTCCATCGTGGGTCTGCGCACACGCGGTCTCGCAGTTGTCACAATTTATACAAAGAGACTTATTGATAAGCAGAACGTCGGTGGCCTCTCCGAGCCCTTGCTGAAGCAGAAAATCGAGAACGCCGCCCGCTTCCTCCGAGCTTTGATTGCTCATATTATCTTTCAAACGGCCACTGACCACTTCAGAAATACGGGCTCGAAGATCCTCATTTAGCGCAAGCAGCTTTTTGAAATTGTCTGCATCAATCGAGACGGTTTGAGTTTTTACCGAAGCTCGCACAGTTGCTGAACGTTTGTATCCACCGAGCACACCCATTTCGCCCACGTAATTACCCGCAGAGACATAAGACATGGGTAAATCTTTACCCTCGTACTGCTTTAAAATACTCACCGACCCGGAGCGAATCAGATGCAACGCATCCGCATCATCTCCCTCGCTGAAAATCGTCTCACCGGCTTGGTACTCGTTTAATTTTGCGGCCGAAGCAATCGGTTGCAAGGCTTCGATGCTCAATTCGGGTGCGAACCGCCCTTGAATCACCCGCAAGACAAATGTTTCATCCAGCACTTTTTTCGCGGCAGCAACCGAGTTAAGCAGCTTATTCATGCTCTTACGGGGGGTCTCAATCAGTTCACAATGATCTCCAGCCCTGACCGTCGCTGATCGTCGACGACCCGATAGCAGACTCAATTCTCCGAAGAAATTCCCTTGCCCAGAGATAATGGGTGTTCCCGAATCGACTTCAATCCTGACATCACCCTGAAGAATGCTATAGAAACTGTTGGTGTAGTCATTTTTACTGAAGATCAGCTCACCCTGACTGGGCTTATGGACCTTGGAATCTAAGATTAACTCTCGAAACATCAGAGGGTTGACCTCGCTGAATAACGGAATGTCCCTCTGCATGCGCGCTAACACATCATCCACGCTATCGTTCGTGCCAAGCGTTCGAAATTTATCTTCAAGCAAGTCATGATCGGCGGGTTGCACTTCCCGACCAAGGATGGTTTCGACCACTTCATAGCCTTGATTCATCGCCTGCTTGATCAGGGGATAACCCGCTAAGGCTCCGATAACGTAAAGCCCTTCGACTGAGCTTTCATAGCGGGTCGATAATATCGGCAAACTTGCTGGATCTTTATTCGGGAATTCGACACCGAATGACTCCACTAAACTTCGAGGCGGAATGGCTCCCAAACGAGCGATAACCCGATTGGCCGCCACGGTTGCTTCACCATCTGCCGTCGAGAATGAGACGATTCGCGTCGGCTCGTCTGAGGCAGGAGAGATGCCACTTGGGACCGAGTTATAAAGACAGGTAATCTCTCCTGACTCTATCGCCGCTTGAATCAATGCAATATTACCGTCTTTCGCACGGGCAAACTCGTCGCGACGATTCACAATGGTCACTCTGTTGTGTTCTGCCAACGCTACCGCATTTTCGATCGCCGCATCGCCTGCGCCGACCACCAAAATGGTTTCGTCTGTAATCGCGTCAGGATCATCGAGCTGGTACTCAACAAAGTCAGGGGACTCTCCTTCGACCCCTAGGGTCCGCAGATTACCTTGAACCCCGATTCCGAGAACCACCGCTTCAGCTTGAACCTGTTGACCGTTCGATAGGCTAATTCGAAAGTCGCCCTTTGCGCCTTCAATGCTGGTCACCTCTGCGCCAAACTGGATGTTGACCCCGTTATCGGCGAGGGACTGGTCCCACTCCGATAAGATGTGCTCCCGAGTACCTTGCGCAAACGGGACTTCACTTCTCAACGGTAATATCCCAGGCTCGGCCATCACATGCTTGCCTTTTTGGTACTTCTGGATCGTGTCGGCGACAGCTGGCGACTTTTCGAGCAAAACGTGGGGTACTTCTAGGGTCGCAGCATGGGCCGCCGCACTTAGGCCACCAGGACCGGCGCCAACTACCGCAATTTGATACTTTTCAGTCAATTGAAATACCACCTAAGATCTGAAACGAACATCTTTGTCACGATGGAATGCAACAGTAATACATTTTAACTTACCCTACTTGAAGCGAGTGAATCATGCTATCCCTACCACCGAGAGTCAGACAAATTCATCCATAATCATCAATGAGTGAGCCCAAAATATCAATCCAAAGCGTCGATGAAAAATTGGCACTCCGACTCTGCCGTTGATCACCTGAATCGCCCTCGCCCATGCAGCATGGTCGATCCCAATCGTTCATCAAAAAGGCGCTCTTATCCTTCAGCTTGGGACCGTGTTGAGCACGTTGCGTTGGCCGTCATGCCCACCGGCATGCTAGGTTGGCGAGTTCAAATTCAATGAAGCCAAAGAAGGAACGACTTTGAGTAACGTAACCCAACCGCCTGCCTGGCACACGCGCCGACATATTTCGTCTTTCACCCTTGAAGCGGCCGAGATTGACGAAATCGTTAATCGTGCGAGCCATGCCGTCGTGTCTTGGGTAACAAAGGACCAAAAACCCGTCTCCGCGGTCATGCTGTACCGAGTCATCGACGGCAAGATCACGATCACGTCAACCACCAACCGGGCAAAATACCATGCCTGGCGCAGGAACCCCGCGGCCAGCTTTTGCATCTGGGAGCCTGGCAATATCGGTCGACAAATCACCTTCCGTGGTAGCGTTAGCATCATTCAAGACAGCGCCCTATTGCGAGCGTTTACTGAATCGTTTTTAACCCTCCGAAATGGCGAAGCCCCCACGCCCGCCCGCCTTGCTGAAGAGGTGAAGAAGTTCGATGCGCCCGATCGGCATATGATGCAATTGACGATTGAAAAAACCCTGACTCACGATCTCAATCGATTATTCGCCGCAGAACAGTTGGCCTTGAGCGAGTCCGATGCGCTAGCCTAACGCTTAGGTGGGGTCACCGTCGTGACCGCATGAAGCTTACCCACGCCCCACTGATTTTGCGGATTGGCTCAACAAGCGGTTCTAAGGCACAACGATACACTGCCCCTGTACCTTAACCGGTTGAATCATCCTGTCGCCTGTTCGTTGGCCCTCGAAGGTCAGTGTCTCACTGTCTATCTTTAAATAGTTGTCTCTAGGGAATCCAGAGTCTTCCCCAAGACGAAAATAGATCATGATAAAATCTGCATTCCAAGAAACTTGGTACTCCGTGCCTTTAAGGTCTTGCACCACGGAAAAGGCATTCGGCCTGACCTTCAACAACAGTTCTCCGTCACCGCCTTGGTTTATGCAACGCAACTCGACCAAGGCGTGGGCCTCGGCACTGGACTGCAGTAGCGCGAGGCATCCGAGCCTTTGCATCCACCGTTTAACCCTGCTTGGGTTGATCTTTTTCTCAATTACCGACGCAGTCATCTTCCTGACCGTTGAAACCTGCAACGATTATCCTACGCGATCGCGCTTAGCGCGGATGCCTTGCGGAGGACAGCGCTGGCTCCCGCAAGCATAAGGAGGGCCGGCTTCCCTCACGATTTCAGTTGGTTAGCAACGAACTCTTAACGAGGTGCAAACCGTTGTCCGCCATCGACCCTTAACGTTGAACCGTTCATCATCGCTGATTCAAAGATGGCGATCGCCATCACAGCAAATTCATCCGGCCGCCCCATTCGTTTCGGAAAAGCTGCGTCCTTCGTTAACTGCAAGGCGCCTTCATCAGGAATACCGGCGGTTAATCCTGTATCAAACAGTGATGGCGCGATGGTCATACAACGGATCCCATGAGTCCCTAAATCACGAGCCATGGTTAGGGTCATGGCTGCAATTCCCCCTTTTGCAGCGGTATAAGCGACTTGACCAATCTGACCTTCGAACGCAGCAATCGAGGCGGTATTGATCATGACCCCCCTCTCCCCATTCTCATTGGGTTCATTTTTCGCCATGTGCTGAGCCGCGATGCTGTTAATGTTGAAAGAGGCAATCAGGTTTAAGTCGATAATCCGCCTAAAGTCTTCGAGGGCGTGACGGGTGCCGTCTTTCTTGATGGTTCTCTGCGCGACACCTCCCCCTGCGGTATTGACCATAAAATGCATACCGCCTAATGCAGCCACTGCCGCATCGATGGAGGCTTCCATACCCTCGTAGTCCATCACATTACAGGGTTGGAAAACCCCGCCTAAAGATTCAGCAACTTTGGCCCCATCGGACTGCTCTAAATCCAAAATAGCAACCTTTCCGCCTTTCTCGGCAAATTTCATTGCAGTCGCCCGACACATACCCGACGCCCCGCCTACAAAGACACCACAACTCCCTAAAACTTCCATAGCACTTTCCCTTTGACTAGCATTTTCGTTAGCCAAGCATAGCGCCCTTAGCTAGCCAGAGAAAAGGGGCTCACGACTCGCCCAGAATTGGAACCGCCCTACCTGCGCACTACACTTCCCGGTCGATGCGGCATCCTCACTACGGGTATGTCAGTCACGACGGTTTTAGGTAGACTCTGTGTTCATTCTTTACCCGAGTAGATACGCATGAAAGCCGCAGTATTTCACGGTCCTCAGGACGTTCGATTTGAAGAAATTGATGCACCCGCGCTGGCAGACGGCGATGTTCTTTTGCGGGTAAAAGCTTGCGGTATTTGTGGTTCAGATCTGCATACCTATAAGCACGGCATGTTCCAACAATTGGGCAATCCGATTGAGCAGGGCCGAGTTCTCGGCCACGAATTCAGTGGAGAAGTCATCGCTACCGGAGGCCCAATTCCCGGAGTTAACCTCGGCGATCGCGTAACCAGTATCGGTGTTGGTGCCAATGCCGAATATCTCCGTATTCCCAAGGAGCGAGTCGCAATGTTGCTGCCCATTGGGGATAAAATCTCCTATGCAGAAGCAGCCACCACGGAACCCTTGGCCACTTCTTTGCATGCCGCCAACCTCGCTAATGCTCAGGACAACGAAATCCATTTGGTTGTGGGGGCCGGCATTATTGGACTGGGTATCCTGCAATGCATTAAAGCGAGCAGCAATGCCCAAGTCATTGTGGCGGATTTATCCGAAAAGCGATTGGCCAAAGCCGCAGAATTGGGCGCTGATCGCTTAATCGATGTTCGCTCAACGCCTCTGGTTGAAGCCCTTGACGGCGGCTCAAATTTTTCCGAAGAAACGCTGCTCGATGCAAACATCGGCACCATTGATACCGTTTATGACTGCGCCGGGATGAGCAAGCACTTTCAAGGCAGCAGCGTCTTGGAGCAAGCGCTGGCAGTGGTCAAAGAGAACGGAAAAATTGTGGTCGTCGCGGTCTACGAGCAATCACCTAACCTTGACTACAATCAAATCGTACGTAAGGGGATCCAATTGATGGGCTCCTGGGCTTGGTCAATGGAGGAATTTAAAATCGCCGCCGATTTAATCCGCAAGGGGGAGATCGATCGACAACCTTTAATCAGTCACGAATTTTCATTGGAACAAGCCAGCGAGGCCTACGAGACACAGTTGCGGGCTGAGACGGCCATTAAAGTCATGTTCACCCCGTAAGGCACAGGTGGCATGCCCTTCGCGTCCCCTGTTCAATCCAAGGGCGCTAAGACGCGACCCCATTATTTTGATGCTTTTCTCCATCAAACTGAGCATTTTAAGACTGGTGGCCTGACTCATGGCTCGGCGCAGAGCCTTCGATCAACCCCATGCGCCCAACCCGCTCTCAAGATTTGCACCGGTGTTTAGGCATCGAATTGAATCGTCGATTTAGATAGCAATCCGACGTGGGCCGGCTGGCTTTTCCAAAATCACCGGCGCGCTCGCAGGCGCTGCTTGATTCGGCGTATGACAAAGCCGGTTGATTTCATCACACACGGATGCAGGTAGCTGATCCGACATTCCTGAACTCAAAAAACGCTCGGTACCCGGTTTCTTATCGACCATCGCCCTCACCCAATTCGGACAGACGGCATTCAGAATCGCAAGCCGATCTTGACCACTCACGTTTAATTCTGGGCTCGCGCGATGCCACATTCTAGAGTCATAAATCAAAGCGGCGCCCGCTGGGGCAAGCATCTGCTGCACTGCCTCATGAGGAGGCCTGCCCATTCTTGTTCCACCTTCGTTCAGCGCGCGAGGAGGAAAACGCTTGTTGGCGTGTGAACCCGGAACATATTGGGTTCCCGCGTTATCCCGTCGAAAAGGGTCGATACAAATATTGAACTGAACACCATAAACCGCCTCATCTTCCCAACGATCGTCTGGATAAACATCAGGGTGATAGGGGTAATCGCTGTGCCAACCGGATTCGGGATATTGCCCGATCAACGCTTTAGCCGGACGGAGTACGGTCATCGCCGGCTGATGGCAAAAATGGATCTCCTCTGTCCCGAGATAAGCTCGAATGAGTGCCAGCGCCATGGGATGGGTCACCGCCCGGCATACATCTTCACTCCAGGCAATGCCATCGGGCACACCAAAACGATCATCCGTTGCTGGAGGTGGCGGGTCTAGGTTCGCAATTTGCGCATAGGTTGCCTTACGAATACGGGCCAATGCCTCTGACTGCACAACGCCTTCTACCACAGTAAACCCGTGGGTCTTGAGCTCATCGAGATAAGCATCAAATGATTTTTCTTGAGGCATTCTACCTCCTTCCCTTAGCCAGTCTTTACCCGTTTCAAAGGCTTCTTTCTCCTGCCCATGCCCTCGACTTTAAGCTGATCTATCACAGGAATTCAATGGGAATGCGGTAAGCCTGCAAGATTCGAGTTGGGCGAGGCCAAACCCACATTAACCGATAAGTTTGGACCTCAACGGCCCAAGCTGACTCGATTGCGCTGGCGAGATCATTTGCCTGCTAATTTTTAACCTGTCACTATGATCAAGCATTCACACGGTGGCTCCTTACTATGCCCATTCCGGTTATTTTGGATACCGATATCGGGTTCGACGTCGACGATGTATGGGCACTCGCATTTTTGTTGAAATGCGAAGAGCTGGACATCCGGTTAATCACGACCACCACCGGCGATACCCTGTATCGAGCAGGCCTGGTGGCCAAAATACTTGACCTTGCCGGCCGCGCCGATATTCCAATCGGGGTCGGTATACCGCTCGACCACAACGCTCGGACCCATGAGGCCTGGCTGGGTGACTATAACCTCGACCAATTCCCGGGGGAGGTCTTCCTCGATGGCGTAGGTGCGATCTGTCGAACCATCACTGAATCCTCCGAGCGGGTCAAAGTGATCGGCATTGGCCCGCTTCCCAATATCGCTGCGGCTTTGTATCGGCAGCCCACCATTACCGAGAACGCCGAGTTTGTCGGCATGCACGGGAGCCTGCGACGTGGCTATTTAGGCGCGTCAAAACCCATGCGCGAATTCAACGTCAAACAACATGCCCTTGCCTGCAAAGCTGTATTCGAAGCACCTTGGCGAAAAACCATCACACCGCTGGATACCTGCGGCACGGTTTTGCTTGATGGCGATCGATTCAAAGCCGTTTCGGCTAGTCAGGATGTCCTAACCCAAGCGGTCCTCGCCAATCACCACGGCTGGGGTCACGCAGTTAGGGATTGGCCTTTACTCAAAGAATTGGACCTATCGAAGCAAAGCTCAATTCTTTACGACATCGTCGCTGTGTATCTCGCTTTTTCTGATCGTTTTATCCAGATGGAAACACTGCCAATCCGAGTCACGGAAGATGGCAAAACGCTCATTGATGATGCCGGCGATGCGGTTCACTGCGCCACCGATTGGCGGGATAAAGAAGCGTTCTTAGACTTCGTCACCGATCGCCTCGTATGATCAGCTCGGCATCGGATCACCATCAAAACGATCGACCCAATGTCGTGATCCTCTACCCTGATCAGCTCAGAGCGCTGTCTTTACCTCTCTATGGCGAAATCCAAATCGACACGCCTCACATCAATCGCTTGGCAAGCGAAGGTTTGGTGCTCAATAACGCCATCTCAAATTGTCCCGTGTGCACACCGGCACGAGCGATGCTACTGACCGGCCGGTACCCTCAAACAACTGGGCATCTCATCAATACCACCCGCACCCGGCATTCGGAATTATCCATAGGCGATGCTTTTACTCATGCTGGCTACCGAACGGCCTGGGTTGGCAAGTGGCATCTTCATACCGGTCTCTGGCCGGCCATCGACCGTCTACCTCAACATCCTGATTGGGTGCCGAAGGGCCGCGATCGGCTTGGATTTGATTACTGGCGAGGATACAACCAGCACATGGTGTATTTTGATGGATTTGTTCACAAGGACGATTGGAACTACGAACGCTGGCGCGGCTACGAGACCGAAGGACTGCTCGATTACGCTTTCGAGTTTATGGACCAGACAGGCAATGATCCCTTTTTACTCTGCTTATCGCCACATCCACCACACTACACGCCGTTTCAGTTCGCCCCTGATCGTTTCTACCAACAATTGCCGAAGGTGCTGACGTTGCCTGCCAATGTGCCCGATCATCAGGTTGCAGCGTCCCTCGATATGTACCGACACTACCTTGCTATGATCCTTGCGATTGACGAGATGCTCGGCAAACTCCTTGCTTACCTCGATTCGACGAACCAGAGCAACAACACCATCGTACTGTTTGCTTCGGATCATGGCACCCAAGGCGGATCCCAAGGCGTTAACCCCTGGTCGAAGAAAAACCCCTACGATGCCTCAATTAAAATCCCTGGGATTTTACGTTATCCGGGCAAAATCATGCCCGGCACCAGCGACCAAATTACCAGTATGGTGGATTTCTTTCCGTCGCTCTGTGAGCTTGCCGGCATCCCGATCCCGAGAAGTATCGAAGGTCATAGTCTCGCCCAGCGATGGCTCAACCCCAATGACGCTGACACCGCCTTTTTGATGAATTTCTCGAAGTGGTTCGACTGGATGCAAGATGGTGCCGAATGGCGCGGTGTCAGAAGCCAGCAATTTACTTACGCGACCTGGCTTAATGGCCGAACGGAGCTGTTTGACCTTTTCGAAGATCCGTTGCAAATGACCAATCTTGCCGGCAAGGGTCACCCAGAGGAAATTTTTATGGCTGAGCAACTCCAGCAACACCAAAACCGTCGCCAAGATGAATTGGTTGCCTGTACCGATTGGCAGCACTGGCTAGATGATCAACGTCGAGTGATTCAGAATGCTTTTGGACCTCTAAGTCATCCTGAATCTGAACCCGACTGGTCCTTATTGCATTAACCGCCACAAGAGCCCTTACGACCATGCCCACCACTTACCCCATCACCATCGCTCCCGAGCAAATCACTGCCTTTGAAGACCAGGGTTTTGTCGTCACCCCTGACGTCATCAACCTGGACGCGCTTGCAGTCTTCCAAGAGGCTGTGGATCAGGCCGTGAAGGATAGAACAGCGAATGATCACCGCGCCCTCAAAGATAAGAGCCGTTACGAACAATCTTTTATCCAATGCATGCGTCTATGGGAGACTCATCCCAAGGTGGCAAGCCTATCCCTCGATCCCAGCATTGCTGGCATCGCGGCTCAACTCCTCAACGTCAAAAAGCTCAACCTATGGCAAGACCAAGCACTCTACAAGGAGGCCGGCGGACAAGAGACGACACCGCATCAAGATCAGCCCTTTTGGCCTATCGGAGCCTCTCCCTTAATCAGCGCCTGGATTCCATTTGACCATGTCGACGCAGCGCGCGGGGCAATGGCTTATGTACCCGGTAGTCATAAAGCCGGTCGTCTCAAAGTGGTAGATATTACTCACTCCACTTCCCCTTATGACATCTTGCGAGACCCTGCCCTCAATGGCGCGAAGCCAGAGATCGTGGAAGTGGCGCCGGGCAGCATCATTTGGCATCACGGTATGACCGTTCACCTCGCCTCTGGCAATCAATCGACGCAAACACGCCGCGCATTTACTATCGTATACCTTGATGCTGACGCAATCAGAACAAAACCTTGGCGAAGCTACCCGCTGGATCGCGCTGGCGTTGCGGTCGGAGACACTGTTGCCGGAATGGGTTTACCTCAAGTCTGGCCACCCTTGGCGGACCCACCGGAAATTCCTGCCCTGATTGGCCATGGAACCGGCCCTCAGTAACGCCAAGACTCTTTCTTTTTAATAGGCTGTATGGATGAATCAATCTTACCGAACCCTTTTTTATGCCATCACTTTTTGGGTGCTACTTTCAGGAGTGAGCCAACCCGCGTTGGCTCGCGACCTGGCAGCAACAAATCCTTGTGTTTCTTCAGACCCCAGTCTTGGTGATTCGGCTCATTGGGCGGTTTTAGCCGTGGAGCAATTCGCTGCCCTGGACTATCAAGCTGCTGTCGACACAGTGAATGCGTGCTTTGATCGTTGGGGGCCTGCAGCCGGACAGCAACAAAAAGCGATGCATGATCGAAACAAGCGATGCCCCAAGACGGGTAAAGTGTCTAAACGGGCCCGTAAAAAAATTGAAGCCAACTATCTCATCAACGACGTGTCCTTAGCATTGTGGGCGAAGGCAAGATCGCTCGATCGTCTCGGAGACAAACGTTTAGCTCGAGACGCTTACGGTCAATGTGTCTATATGAGCTGTGGTCGCGCCTGGGATCCGAAAGGCTGGTATTGGAGCCCAGCCCAGGACTGTGCCGAGCAGGTACAACCGTTGCTCAACCGCTCTCCCTGAGGGCAAAGCCTGCTTTCTGAGAGTGCTCTCTTTGATGGTTTCTTCGGTGATGCTTTTCTCGCCACCGTCACGCGTTTTACCGGTTAGCTCGTTTTATTGGTTAGCTCCTCGATGGTTAGCTCGGCGATGGTTTTAGGTTCGATGCTTGCCCCTTCGATCAGGGGCTCTTTCTGCAACGATTTGATCTTTTGCTGCGGTTACTCTTTCCATGATGCCCTCTTTGATGACGGCTCCCCTGTCATGATGCTCGCGAAAAGGGAGCCCGATATTGAGGACCTTGAGACGCACATTCACCGCCCTTGATCGCGATACTCAGGGCAAATCCGTCGACTAAATTAAGGCAGACAAGCTCGCTGTAACATACTATCTTGATACCTACTCATTTCAGATAAAGGGAGCCCTAGTGCCTTTACAAGATATCACCCCAATTAACGACCAACTCGCAGACATCATCGTCCGTTCAGATGCCCCTTGGTTAGAAACTGAACCAGGTATGGCTTGGATCAAAGTATTGTGGACAGGCGCAGAGACCGGTGCTTGGGCTGCCCTATTCCGCTGGACTAAAGGGTACACCGCCTCCCCACACAAACACTTATCAGATGCTCATACCTTCGTGATCAAGGGTCAATTGCAAGTCAGAGACGGCATTTTGAATGCAGGAGACTACGACTACGAACCCAATGGCGTTTTGCACGGTGCAACCGTTGCACTTGAGGACACTGAGTATTTGTTCATTTGCAATGGACCCGTGATTTTTTTCGACGACGATGGCCTCACGCACTATCTTAGCTGGGAAGAAATGGCGAAAATGCAAAGCGCTGCACAAAACGATCAGTGACCCATCGCCAGTCTTTTGGCACGACCAGAACCGTTTTGTCTGCTTGATCGAACGTGCCTTAACCTTCGCTTGATTTTGCTTTGACCATGCTTTGGCCCTGTTGAGATCGGGTTTTGACCATGCTCGGAGCTGGCGCCTTCCCGAGTCTCTCTGGGCCTTTCGGGGCCACAAACCGTCAGGTTTCTTATTGGGCTCGAGGACTCAAATACCCACTTGGGCGAGTACCGTTCTCGCGGCCACCTTACTTCAATTCTGAACAGTGTTTGCTTTTCATACAGACTGAAAACGGCGCCTCAGTCGCCGCGCCCGCTCAACGACGCCCCCACTGATTGCCATTCTTTTTGGCCCATGCTGATAACTCAATATTTTCAACCGTCATAAAAACCCGGCTCGTGTTGCCCGACCAACTGTCTTAAGCGCTGGGAATCCTCGTGTTCTAATCTTGCTAGCACCGAGGCGCTTAACTGATGATGATCAGAGGTTGTACGAAGACGTTGTTGGATATCTCGACGCCCATAGTGGACTTGTAAGAAATAGCGCCCCTGATCCGTCGGACCCGTCGGCATTCTTCGATGCCACACATCTGAAACAAACAATAAAACATCTCCGGCCTGGCCCGTCAGCGCAACGCCACCTCGATCCTCGAAGGTTAACGCCGGATCAAACAACTGCCGACCCGGTGGTGGTCGACCCGATCGATGGCTCCCTGGAACAAACCCCGTGGGTCCATCTGCTAACGTGCAATTTTGTAACAAAATGTGACAGCCGATGGCGAACACCGGATGAGGCAAATGGCTCGGCCAAGCCGTGCCTTTGGGTAATGGAATGTGAGGCCCCCCATCAACATGCCAGGCTTGCGAGGCATCATTAGGTTTAGGCTGGTTTCGCCAAGCCGTATTGGCAATAATGTGACAATCTTCGCCCAGCAGGGGCTCAATCGCGGCGAGGATTTCGGGTTTAGCCACCGCCGCTAAGCAGGCAAGGCTGCGATTGAGCATTTCGTAGCGAAATTCCGAGTCCGCTGCTGCCGTTCGAGAGGGGCTTCGTTGATCGGGCGCATAATCGCTGAACACTTGATCGATGGCTCGACGGAGCTCATCGACTTCAGCCAGGGTGAATGCGGCGCGCAGCACACACGCGCCCTCGGTCTCAAGGGTTTTTGCAGCAGACGATACGTCATCTTGCTGCGGATTTGCCCACAAATAACCATATTGTCGCGTTAACATTACACCTCCAAAGGCTCAACCACCTTTTGATGATCCTACTGACAAGCGTCGCATCGATGAAGCTCTGCACCTTCAATCCGATTCCGTTCCACACTGCTCAGCTAACACTTCTCTTCCCTGCGTGCCCCCAGTGACAAGGCCCTATCGCGGCGGATGCTAGGGCGCTCACACTCACAGCGAGATCGGTAATGGCTACAACCACCTGAAGCGTTGCGCGAGAATATCCCTACCCTTCGACAGCCTATCAGTTGCGAACACACCCCACCATCAGACAACCCCTCCATCTTATTGCCGTCTCCTTCATACCTTCAAAGACGATAATCGAGAGTAAACTACTCATCCTTTACGCCTGCCAGCAACACGGCTGGCTTCGACCGGTTTTACCTCATCGCCAATTGCGCTATGGTGCTGTCTTGTACACATGTTTAAAAGAAGGATACATCGAATGAGTGAAGAACAAGCCGTCTTAGTCGAGCGTCGCAACCGGGTGATGATCATTACCTTAAACCGACCCGACGCCATGAATGCCATCAACGGTGCCTTGTCCAATGGCTTGTGGAATGCCATTCAAGAATTGGACAATGATGATGGTCTCACTGCCGGCGTCATCACCGGTAATGGTCGAGCCTTCTGCGCAGGCATGGACCTTAAGGCCTTCGCCAGAGGCGAGGACATTGGCCCGTTGAATCAATTCGTTCGATCAGGCGCCAAGAAACCTCTGATCGGTGCCATCAATGGTTTTGCGCTTGCCGGAGGCTGCGAGGTCGCCCTCACGTGTGATCTGCTGGTCGCCTCCACCGCAGCAAAAATCGGCATTCGAGAAGTTAAAGTGGGATTGTTTGCTGCCGCTGGTGGTGTTTTCCGACTCCCGGCGCGAGTCGGTTATGCCAAGGCCATGGAAATGGCGCTGACCGGCGAGCCCATCACAGCTGAAGAGGCTATGCAGGCGGGTATGCTAAGCGGACTGACTGCGCCCGAGGATCTGCTAGAGTCGGCGGTTGCGCTCGCCGAGCGTATCGCTGAAAACGCTCCGTTGGCTGTCGCTGCTTCGAAACAGCTCGTTCGTGCAGCAGCATCAGGGGTCGAAGAAGATAAGCTCTGGGAAATGCAAATTCCGCTGCAAAAATCCGTCTTCAGCTCTAATGATGCTAAAGAGGGCCCTGCTGCATTTGCTGAAAAACGCGCCCCCAATTGGACCGGCACCTAAATGGCACGCCCGTCTATCGTCAGGCCCTCAATTCACTGAGGGCCCTGTCTTGACCAAGCCGCCTAAAACACCTTCCGGCCTAAATATTCCGATAGAGCGCCGAGATTTTATCCACGGCTCAGGGCTACTTGGACTGGGACTTGGCCTTGAGAGCCATGCATTGTCCTCAACAGAGGGTGTCTTGCACCCTCCAACCTACCCTCCTTCGCTCACTGGCCTTCGTGGCTCGCATCCCGGCTCTTTTGAGGCGGCACATGCCTTTGCGCGCGATGGTTTGGCTTTGGCCAATCCTAAGCAAGATGTTGATCACTTTGACGCCGTCATCGTTGGAGCGGGTATATCAGGTCTTGCTGCAGCCCATTATTACCGCCAACAGTTTGGCAATGACAAACGAATTCTAATCCTTGATAACCACGATGATTTTGGCGGCCACGCCAAGCGCAATGAATTTCACCAAGGTGGACGCCTGCACCTCGCTATTGGAGGCACGCATAATCTTGAATATTGGCAATTCAGTCACACCGTGAATGAACTCATGGGTTTGCTGGGAGTGGACATTAAAAGTCTTCGCGCTCAATCCGAATTCAATTACGGGCGGACTGGTCGCCATGCTCATTCCATTTGGTTTGACCGACAAACTTACGGACGGGATCAGTTAATCAAAGGCTGCAGCCTGAAGGGTCCACCCTCGGCATCACCTTTGCCCTATCTCGATCAGTTTCCCATTAGCGCTGCTGCCAGACAGGAGCTCAGACAATTTTACGAAGCCAAAACCGATTGCCTGGCCGATATGACAGCGGATGCTCGGTCTGATTTTCTTCACAGCACGTCCTATTTCCATTTTCTGCGCGACAAAGGGGGATTGGGCGACGAAGCCCTACAACTTTTTGCCAAGGCCTGCCATGGTTCTTGGGGACTGGAAACCGCTTGCTTGTCTGTTGCTGAAGCGCTTGACGAAGGGTTACCCGGCCTTAACCTGGTCGGGGAATCAGCCGATGAGAGCGACTGGTCTTACCCCGCTGCCTTCTTTCCCGATGGCAACGCCAGTATTGCGAGGTTGCTGGTTGCCCACCTAATTCCCAAGATTACCGATCAGGCCGATGCGACCACGATCGCTACAGCGCCTTTCGATTATCAATACTTGGATCAACCCGGTCATCCTGTGCGCATTCGTTTACTGAGCACCGTGACTGATGTCCGGCATACCGACCAAAGCGTAAGCACGACCTATATAGCCGACGGCAAACCGCGTCAGGTGCGCTCAACCCATGTCATCATGGCCTGCTACCACAGCGTGATACCTTACATCTGTCCTGAGTTACCCGAACGACAAAAGCAGGCTCAGGCTTATCAGATAAAATATCCATTAATGCTCACCAATGTGCTCATCCGATCAAGACAGCCCTTTGATCTTCTGGGTATCGATGGGACAACTTGCCCTGGCCGTATGCATGCAGGACTATTTTTGATGAACGGTATCAACACAGGGGGCTACCGGCATCACCTCACTGAACCTGGCGCGACGGTGGTTGCCTTTTGGGGCAGTCTTTCGCCGCCCTCAACAGCCGTCGATTTACGGTCCCAGCTGAGGGCATCACGACAACGTATGCTTGATCTTTCCTTTGAGGACTACGAAATTGAAGTCAGAGAGGTCCTCAATGGACTGCTCGGTAATCATGGCTTTGATGCTGACCGCGACATCCTGGCCATCACCGTTAACCGGTGGCCCCATGGTTATTCACACGAATACCTCGACCTCTGGGATGACGACTATCCTGCCGGACAGGCGCCACATGAAATCGCTAGAGCACGATATGGTCAAATTGCTTTTGCGAACTCGGACGCGGGGGCGAGCGCTTATACGCATACGGCAATAGAAGAAGCCTTCCGCGCGGTGACCTCGTTGGCTTCCAGTACCTAGGGCTAGCAACCATCAGCGCGCCCAGCGTCGACGCCACTAAAGAACCTAGGCCTTCAAAAGGTTTGTTGGCCGCCAATATCGAGAACCCAAGCTTGATTGGCTTCAAACCCTGCGGCTAAGGCAGCTTTGCGAAACCGTTTAGGCGGCTCATCAAGCGGCTCATCCGATAAATCAAACGTACCATAGTGAATGGCCAAAACCTGCTTGGCTCGGACATCCCTCGCGGCAGCAATCGCCTCTTCAGGATTCATATGCGTGGCCTTCATCATGACAGCAGGCTCATAGGCACCGATAGGCACAGCCGCCAAATCAAAGGGGCCATAGAGCCTGCCAATAGCCTTGAATCCTTCAAAGTAACCCGTATCTCCCGCAAAATAAAATCGTTTCTCGGCCCCGATCACAGCCCAGGATGACCACAATCCTCGATTGGTATCCCGCAAACTTCGCTTACTCCAATGCTGGGTTGGCAGTGCAACAATCTCATACCCGTTAACCGTCGCTGACCCTCCCCAGTTCAACCCCTTCACCCCGGTAATACCTGCGTTCAACAGCGTCTTCTCGTTTCCTAGAGGCACCAAGAACTGTGTCTTTGTATTGAGCCTGGCCAGGGATTTTAAGGTGGGAATGTCCAAATGATCATAGTGATTGTGAGAAATCACCACCGCATCAATGCTGGGCAATTCGGCCAGCGAGAGACCCGGTTCAACAAAACGACTCGGACCGAGGAAGGGGACGGGACTCGGCGTCGACGACCAGATTGGATCTGTGAGCAGATTAAGCCCTGGCAGCTGCAGCAACACAGTGGCGTGACCAATCCAAGTCGCTCGTCCGATCGAATCGGTCGAGTCAAAAGAGTCAATCGTCGGCGGTTTATCGGTCAATGGCGCTGCCCCCGCGCCGCTGCGAAACATTGTCCCCAAACGACGCATCAAAAACGCGGCTCGAACACTCGGCGGGCCGGTGTTCAGGTCACCAACTCTGTTTTGGTATTGCCCGTTTTGAGACTTGGATGCTGGCGTTATGCCCTCCTCGGCCTGTAATTTTGTCGGGTTAATGACCAGTGACAACATGAGCAATAAGAGGGTTGACGGATTTCGATAGCGCACGCGGGTTACCCAAGCAAAGTTCGCATCATACCTTCGTTAGCCCCTCATACCCAGCGTTTAACGCCTGCTTTAGGGCCCTGAGATCGATGCCGAATCCTCAGCCAAAATCGAACTACCCTGTTCAGGGTTACCTCGGCTACTCTAGACTATTCGTACGCATCATCAGGAGACTCACATGACCCTACAAGCTGTAACCACCTGGGAAGGTACCGTCGCAGGACTGCAATTGCTCGAAGCTGGAGCAAAGCAATCTGCTCCTGTTCATGAAAGCATGGGCGCGAAGAACCCTAGACTCTGGCGTGCCAGCTCGGGAGGTGATAACGAACGCGCTTACTATTCCATCGAATTCGAATCACATGAAGCTTACGGCAAGTTTAGCGATGCGATGATGGCATCGGAATGGTGGGCAGCCACCATTGAATGGATGGTTGCCAACAAAGATGAAATCGAAAATTTAGGTACCGCCGTTTACTACAACGCGATCTAAATCCGCTGAATGAGCTCGGGTAGCATTGAGTCGTAAGACTCGTGTTACCCGCATTCTCAAGCTACCGCTCTGTTTGAGTCATCCAATGATCGTCCCTTTAGCCCGGCCCTCAATGGATGCTCAAATGACGCGGCCGCGCGCTACTGATCGGCCCAGCAAGGGCTTTTTCAGGTGAGAAGCACTCGCCCCACCCCCTCAGCGCCAAACGAGCGCGCCAAAAGCAGGCGAGGCCATGAGCGCAGCGAGACAATATTTATACGGCCATGGAGCGCCTGTCCCTCGGCACGATTTTGGCCTTTTTCAAAGGCCCTTCGAAGAAAAGCGGCTGCGGCAACTTAAACAGCTCTAAAGCCCTCAAACCAAGTTAGCGCCCACCAATATCACCTGTAGCAGCCATGAAAAACTGTGCAGAACCACCGTCTATGAAGCGAACTGTCTCGACAGATAAAGCGCCGCGGTCTAGGTCAGAACGATTCCCTAAGCGCTCACCCGCCTTGGCCGAAAGGTTAGGCACCGGCATAATCGATAGCACCACCCGCAAACGTCACCACATCATCAATCGAAGCTCGCGTTGTGCGAGCAGCATTGGCCGGCACCGACGTATCTTCATAACCAAAACTCAAACCGTACAACACGGTCATGGTTTCTGGCAGATCAAACGTCTCGCGAACCAAATCAGGATAATGGCCCATAGTGCCTTGCGCACAAGAAGCTAAACCATTGGCGGTTAATGCCAACATTAGGGTCTGAGTGTACATGCCTACATCCGCCGCTGACTGGCCGCCAAATATATCCTCCATGCAAAAAAATGCGACGTGAGGCGCATCAAACAACTCGAAATTTCGAAGGCTAGCCCGGGCCCTACCTGCTTTGTCATCCCAATCAATCCCCATGGCATCATAAAGGACTTTGGCGCAAGCTCGGCGGCGTGCTTTAAAGGGTTCTCCCAAGCGCCCTTTGTCTCGATGATCGGGCCTTGCCGCAACACCGGCCTCTACTCGCGACAATAACTCAGCGCGCATTGCATCCCTGACTGCTCCTGACGCAACACAAACACGCCAAGGCTGCACATTTGTGCCGGAAGGCGACCATCGGGCCAGTTCAAAAACTCGGCGCATCACTGCCCTCGGTACAGTGTCCGGTAGAAAACCCCGAACCGATTTGCGCGCTCTTACCACCGTTTCTAAATCCATTGCCAACTCAATTCCAACTGTTTGAATAAGGCAGCACTATAGCGTAAGTCTTTACGTCAAAAAACGCCGCAACGACAATGGTTTTTAGAACAATATCGAAAAGGCGCTAGAACGACTGGCCTGGATTACAGCCATCGCTTAATCCCTAGACATGCCATGGCTATCTCCATTTTACAGCAGGTACGAGCCTCGATTAAGCTAAAGTCTTGAACCATGAGGCCCAGTTTATGAGCGATCACGACACACCAGCAAAGTCCCTGCCTTGGGATGTCATTATTCACAGCACCGCGGGTATTTTATGCCTGTTGGTCGGCGGCATCATGGTGCTTGAGTTATACCCTTGGGCGACAACGGTTTTTTCGGCGCTGATGCTGATCACTTTTGTCAGCGCTGTTGCAATCAGCGCGAGCACCAACAGCTGGGTGAGAGGCCATTTCCTAGCAATGACCCCCATTCTTGGTATTGGACTGGGTTACTTGGGCTTTGATTGGGGATTTCTCTTGGCTTACGGTTTACTTTGGTTGGCTTTCGTTCATTTCGTCTCTCGCGGCTTCGTCCAAAGCTAACCCAAAGAGTTACTGTCTTCGCCCTCAGTTGACCTGCCACCACCTCAAGCCAGATAAAACTCCCAAAATCGAACTATTCTAGACGCTCCGACTGACGCTCGCTAAGGTTCGATGGAAACCATCAATCGAGGAGCTCCCCCATGTTACGGTTACTCATGACCACCCTTTTATCGCTACCGTTTATGACCTATGCAGACCACCACGCAATGCCTGAAAATGTGGTGGTAGAAATCTACGAGTGTATGTTGAATGAAGGTAGCAGCCTGCAAGACGTAATCGCTTACGCTCGGTCAGACTTTAATGCTTGGGCTGAGGCTGAGGATATTAATGCCAGGACCTTTATCTGGGAGCCCGTCGCCATTACGCCTCCTTATCATGAGGCCGAGCTACGCTGGATAAACTATTTCCCGACTTGGGCTGATTATCACAAAGCCAACAAAGCTTGGACAAAACCTGAAAATGCCAAAAATCCGGCGGCCATTGCAGCCATGACAACTTGCGAAAAGCCCGTCTTTGCTACATCAAAGCCTGTTACCTCAATGCCGAGCGGTGCACCACAGAAACCGCTGATCGTCGGCGTCTGCCAGCTCAATGAAGGTGCCACCATGAGTGATGCAACCACGTATTTATCGGATGCGAGGATGCAAGCTATGAACAAGGCATTAGGCCTCAATAACGGTATGATGTTGTGGGCCCCCGGGTTTGGCCTCAATCCTGAATTCGATTTTTTACAAATTATCGCTGGCACCGATACGGACATGATGGGCTTGTTTGATGCGGTAAGAACTGGCGCCGCCAGGAAGGCACAAATGGCCTTCAATGATCAGCCTGCACCCATGTCTTGTCACTGGGATCTTTCGACGTCTCACCAAGTGCGGATCTAGGAACAATGACCAAGACATCGAGAAACCCTTGGTCTTTGGCAGATCATCATTCGGCTCAGGGTCACCCAGACTTCTGAGCCGAGTGATGATGGCTTGGTTTCGCCGAATAAAGATGAGCAGCCATCACTCAGGCGTCTTCGGCTCTGCCTCATTACCTTACCTCTTTGCACGCTCCATCGGCCCACTGCGAGTCGGGCTCGTGATGGCGCCAAGAGCCCGGCAAACACCGATTTTCTATTGAGTTCGTGATAGGGTCAGGATTTAGTCGACGCGGGATAGCATGACAAGACCCAACATTTTAATTTTTATGCCCGACCAATTACGCGCCGATGCCCTCGGTGCTTTCGGTAATCCTTTAGCGCACACACCCAATATCGATGCCTTAGCTGCTCGGGGCACTCGATTTACTCAATTTTTTGCGAATCACCCCGTTTGCAGCCCATCTCGGGTCAATTTCATGACAGGCTGGTATCCTCATACTCAGGGCCATCGAACCCTGACCCATCTGATCGGACCAGAAGATCCGAATCTTTTGAAATATCTGAAAGATCACGGTTATCACGTGGCCTGGGCGGGGGCGAGAGGCGATGTTTTTGCGCCTGGCGTCACGGAAGCCTCAACCCACTTCTGCGGATGGACGGTCAAACCGCAAAAAGGTCAAATGGGTATGGGACCACAATACCCTGAGGGGTCACTCGAGTATCACCTGTTCTTGCATGGCCTACGCTCGAACCAAGAACAGTGGATTGATTTCGACGAAGCCTGCCTACGGACCTCGCTGGACTGGATACAACAGAGTCCAAGCAGCCCTTGGTGTTTGTGGGTGCCACTGATCTTCCCTCATCTACCTTTCGAAGTTGAGCCTCATTGGCATCGACGTTTCGAGGGCCAGGAATTTCCAGCTCCCCTTCCGCCTCGAAGAGACAAACCTCGATTTCACCAAGCCTTGCGAGACGCCTATTGTGGTGACATTCCGCCTGATCTCTGGCAAGCCATTATCCGAATCTATTACGCAATGGTCAGTCGAGTCGATGATCAACTGGGCCGATTAATGCGGGCACTCGAACTGACCGGCCAACTGGATGATACTTTGGTCTTGTTCTTAACCGACCATGGCGAGTACTTAGGCGATTTTGGATTGGTGGAAAAGTGGCCCTCAGGCATGGATCGTTGCCTACTGCAAAACCCCGTTATTTTTGCCGGACCAGGTATCGCCGACAACCGTGTTGCCGACAGCTTCGCGGAGATGGTGGATATTTTACCGACGCTTCTCGAGATCGCCGACATCGAACCCAAACATACGCATTTCGGTCGAAGTTTGGTGCCAGTCTTAAAAGAACCCAGTCTTCCACATCGCGATCGCGCATTTTCGGAGGGCGGATTCATCCGACAAGAAACGCATCTTTTCGAGCGACCCACCGGTGAATATCAACTCAAAGGTGATCTGCAAAGAAATCAACCTGATCTTGTGGGACGAGCGATTTGCCTGCGCAACGAGCGATATACCTACGTGCATCGACTCTACGACACGGACGAACTCTATGATCGATCGCGGGATCCCAATGAACAATTCAATCTCGTCTCTCGCCCTGAGTTAGAACCCATCGCACAGAAGCTAAAGAATGACATTCTGACATGGCTGCTTGAGACCGCTGATACCATCCCCTGGGAACCCCATCCGCGATTCCCGCCTATCAAGCACGGCTACCGCACAGACCGATAGCGTCCAACGTTGTCGCTTTAAGCTGGAATCCTCAAGTCAGTCTGTAAACTGACCCTGGGCTACACCGCTACTGTCATAGACAGGTTCCTCACGATCCACGCGATATTTCTTGATGGGTGGCGTTCCCCCCTTACGGGCGAACTGTGCTAAGTGGCCGCCCATGTCACGATACCAGTGGCTATTGAGATGAGCCGATAGTGTATCGGATGACGTCCACTCCTCGTAGACCCAAACCCGGCCTTCAGTGAGATGATCTTGCGTCCACGCGTAGGCGATACAGCCTTCTTCAGCCAACGCGCCCTCAATGTGCGCTCGGGCCGAACGGATAATCTCCGGCACATCCTCGTGTGCCTCAAACTCAATATAACCAGAAATCACGACTGTCATTGTTACTTTCCTCCAAGAATCAACTCTCCCCTAGCATGGGCGCTTCGATTGTTCTGCCGTTCAAGGCGGCCAATCCAACCCGAACCAGCATAACCCAGCTGATGCTTTCATTCAGCCCCTGCCGCTCGGGTGAATCAAAGCGATGCCTATCGCGCCGAATGCCTCGCCCTCGCCTGATTTTCAACCTTGATTGCAGGGCCCTTTGGCTTCCCTCGGGCGCGCGTCCTCTCCTTCCAGCAAAGGCATCTCATGCATTACGCCGGCCTATTGGGCACTCGCCCATAACACGGCTCGAGTCGGCCCGCAGACCGACTCGAAACGATGCTGATTGGCAGGGCGTCGCCGCTGGGCGATGAACTTACGCACCCGTCGCTTCCGATCCTAAGGACGCGACACCTGGTTTCGGGCTATCCGAGGAAGAAGGGCAGAGCAACTAAAGTTGATGCTGCCACAAGGGTCAATTCTAATGAGGCTGAGGTCATATACACGAGGCGTCTTTTGGACACGATTTGCTCCTATTGCATGTTGCGAACTGAGCTCTTTTGAAGCTCGCTGTTACGATTGGGGTGATGTCATTGATTTCAAGGGCATACCACAAACCTTCTGGCTCGCGCTCTTATCAAGACACTCGGGTGTACGGCACACCATCACGGTTGGACCAGCGTCAGTCACCTCTTCGCCTCGCTAACCGACGACGAGTAGGATGGCGTCAGCCCCGTCTTGATCAGCCATTATTGATCAGGGATAGGCAGCCCCACTGGATTGCTGAACATTCGACAATATCGTCTTCGATTCTTGCGATGGTGATTTCATCGAATAGCCATGCCACGCTGACTGGCCGTCTGACTAAGCTGGCGAGCCTGGTTCCATTGGGGCGGAGACCCTTTCCTAGCAGGCTGCGGATTGAGAAAGGGTACTAGCTTCCTGCTGGATGAAAAAACCACCGAAGTCTGTAGCCGCTTCCAGCGGTTACAGAGTCCTCGTCACCCCTCAGCAATACCCGAAGGCCATTGGCGTTTACCGACTTCGTCTCGCGCGGACAGACTCCGCTAAAGCGTGCAGCGAAGTTTCGGTTTTCGCCCAATCGATACACGGGTCTGTGATACTTTGCCCGTACACGAGGTTCTGCCTATCAACAACATCTTGTCGGCCCGACTCAAGATTTGACTCAATCATGACCCCAAATATCGCGGCATTTCCCCGGGCAACTTGGGTGGCAATATCCGTGATCACGTCGATTTGACGTGCTGGAATTTTACGGCTGTTGGCATGGCTGGCATCGATCATTATCTTTGCATCAAGGCCGGACTTCAGTAACAAGTCAGACGCATCCTGTACCGAAAACATGTCGTAGTTTGCCTGCTTGCCACCCCTTAAGATGATGTGGCAATCCGGGTTACCCGACGTTTGAAAGATCGCAGAACGCCCCTGTTTCGTGACTGATAAGAAGTGGTGTGCCTTGGATGCTGACCTTATCGCATCGACCGCTACCTGCATGTCACCATTGGTGGCATTTTTAAAGCCCACAGGACAGGACAAGCCCGACGCCAACTCTCGATGAGTCTGGCTTTCTGTGGTTCTCGCACCAATTGCCCCCCAGGAGACCAAATCAGCCAAATACTGGGGGCTGATTAAATCCAAATACTCCGTTCCGGCCGGCAAACCCAATTCAGCAAGGGTCGATAGAAGCCCTCGGGCCAGTTGCAAGCCCTTGTTGATTTGAAAGGTATCATCGAGGTCAGGATCATTAATCAGTCCCTTCCAGCCCACGATGGTCCTAGGCTTTTCAAAATAAACTCGCATTATGACCAACAAATCTTGTGCAAGATCGTCTGCGACCCTCTTCAGGCGCTGTGCATAGTCCAGGGCCGCCTTCGGGTCATGGATCGAGCAAGGCCCAACCACCACCACCAATCGATCATCCGCTCCTTGGAGGATGTTATGGATACCGGTTCGAGCCGCATTAACAGTTTGCTGAGCGGTCTCTGAGGCTGGTAGGTCCGCAATTAACGCTTCGGGGTCGAGCAATTCGGTAATGCTTTCGATGCGGACATCATCTGTATTCGACGCCATTTGGGCCACCCTCTTTGTTGCCTAAAATTTGAGCGCCGAATCTTACCATAGCCGAGAACCTGAAATCACATCGATCCATTAGGCCACGCATCTTCTTGAGAGCCTCCTTCGCTGTCTCCAACGGCTCTGACCTCAAGTTTTACGCCCGTCGATCCTACTGAGGTTACCCTACCAAGGCACAGAGGGGATCCTTGAGTGATTATGGCTATGATCTCAGCAAGGTCTGGGTAATAATCAATCGAACACCGATAGAGAACCGTTATGCGTCGATTGATTGTAAAATTGCATCTGATGATCGCTGCCTTTTTCGCCCCGATCTTATTAATGGTGGCCTTATCCGGCGGCCTTTACCTTCTGGGACAAAAGGGTCAAACGCTGAAAACCCCTATCCCCTTGTCGGATGACCTAGCGGTTGCTATTGCTGCAAACCCCACCGAAGGGGGTGTTAAAGCTCTTCTTGCTGATATCGATCCTCAGTACGATTTCGAATATCTCAAAATCAGCGGCAGCACCTTAATCACCCGGCCTACTTCAAGGTCTTACTATGAAGTCAACCTCCAAAACTCGGCGATGTTAACGCGAATAGAGCCCGACTGGATCAAATCCATGATCGAGCTTCACAAGGGCCATGGACCTACGTTATTGAAGGACTTCCAAAAAGTCATGGCGCTCGGCTTGTTGCTTATCGTACTGTCAGGTTTGTGGCTTGGTTTGACTTCGTCGGCCCTAAGACCCAGCACCTTGATCACCAGCGCTGCCGGGTTGATCGCTTTTTTGATGCTCGCGTTTCTCAGCTGACCCCCGTTTCAAGGTCGACCTCAGGCATCTGTCATTGCCGCAGCTGAGCTGTTCGCTTCGAGCTCCCGCTAGCGACCCGGTGGAGACACCTCTTCTGCTTCATAAAATGTTGCGGAAACAGATTTCGGGGGATGAGCGGCCATCGCAGCTTGGAAATCCACCATATGCGGCTCAGAAAAATGCTTCACTAGCGCGTCCATGGAGTCCCATTTTTCCGTAATTCTGAGATTTTCTGGGTTATTGAGTTCGACAGAAAACGTATAGTCTCCACAACCTGGCTCTGCTCGACTCGCCGCTTCCATTGCCGCGATTGCGGGTTGCATTTTCGCTATATTTTCAGCGGTCGACTCAATCACGGCATTGACTACAATCATTTTGACTCCTTGGGTTAATGAGGAAATTTCGCTCTCAATACGGTCGCTTTTACCGAGGCAGCATGCGATATCCAGACGTTGGGGGTCAAGTCAGACCGTATTTTCCTGATGTGGCCTCACAGCCTCCTGTGAGCACCGCACCCATCACCCAAGGATTTGATGAGCGCATCAGCCATTGTCCGTGCAAAGATCAATTACTCTGTGAATAGTGACCCTTTACCTCGCTCGTATCTGTTGGCGCGGCACCGAAAGTTTGGATGCATAAGACTCTGGCGATGACCGCAAAGCGACACAAGTCGCTTTGCCGAGGGAGGTCTCACGCCCTAGCCATATAACCATCTAGCGTCCGATGAAAGCTACGAATGCGGGCCTCTTGATAATTCGCCAAGGTCTGTCCCTTTTTTAGCGATGCCTTCATACCCGCCCATTGCCGATGAAAATTTTCTGTGTCTTGATCCAGCACCTTCGCCAAAGGGAAGTCTGGAACCGATGTGTAAGAATCTTCTAACCCTAACTTGATTGGTTGGGCTGGGAGCGGTCGAGGCTGCTGATCAGGGACCGGCTGAAGCATCATGATTTCATGCAGACAAGCATCTAAGCCCATGGGTCGAAAACGATAGATCAATGGAATTTGTATCCCTGGGAAGAAGCAAGCGTTGGGAAACAAATGGTATTCGATAGAATCCAACATCAGGCTTGTGCTGACTTCGCTGAGATCGGTACCCCATTGTTGACCCAGTTTAGCCCGTTGAATTGCTGCATGCCGCTCACGCGCAGACACGCCTGCCGGCAACTCATCCTGATAACCCAGTAAGCGATAAATTTCCTGCTGACTCTGCTCTATATTGGGATTACCCGTTGCGACTGTTTGCAAAAATCGAGTCACCGTTGGCCCAAACAGATCGTATTGCGTGTTTGCCCAACTGGCCGTATGGATTACCTCCGGGTGCGTCGCCAAAACGTGGAAAGCTTCTAAAAACCCCTCCAGACACATCTTCCAGTTTCCTGGCAGAACTTTCTGGGTATGGACCGCCACAAAGCGATCCTCCAAACCCCAATCTTTAAAGTGTTCGGGGAGAACGCCTAAATATTCTGATAGCGGCCCACACTGTCGGTCAAAGTTGATGAACACAAAGCCCGCCCATTCCTCGCAGGGGATTTCATCGAGCCCGAATTCCGTATCTTCGATGTGCGGAAAATCCCATCGACATGGCACCTCTTTGAGTGAGCCGTCGAGATGCCAACTCATGCCATGAAAAGGACAACGGATGAATTGTTTGCCTGACCCTTGACTCCCAGCATCGGTAAAGGCCATTCCACGATGTGGACAAGCATTCACAAAGGCTCGAATCTCTCCATCATCTCCCCTGATGACCAAAGCGCTATAGGGGCCAATATCGTAGGTATAAAAGTCACCGGGATGGGGAATGTGTTCTTCTCGGCATGCCCACTGCCAGACTTTCGGCCACAACTGGGTCAATTCACGTTCATAAAATGTCTGACTGGTGTAACGCGAGAAAGGCAGATCCTCATCACCCAAGAAAGCGTCTGAAGCAATCAATAATGCGGGGTCCCTCGCATTCGAAGGTTCTGATCTGAGTAAATCTTGCGTCGAAGGACCTGGGCACCGAGCTTCACCTTTCTTGAGGGTTGGATCTGCGGGTGCCGTTAGTACGTTCATCATTTCTTTTATGCTCATTGATCACATCGCCTCAACTTTTACGCGTTCACTTCTTGGTTTTTCTTCTTTGTATTTTCTTTTTTAGGTTTTTTTATATTTTTATACGCTTATCACGTCAACAATACGTTGGGCCGAAGCTAGACCCTTGATACAACATTTTGTCTGGCATCAATCCACCCGACACAATGACTGTTCTCTGTCAGAGTCTCGCAATGAGATGCCCTTGGTCCCATTGAAGGCTCGGCGGCGTTGGCAATTGGCACCGGTGCCCACTGACACACTTGCCCGAGCGGATATCAAACTGATACCCATGCCAAGGACAGGCGACAACGCCATCAACCATTTTCGCTTTATCGAGAGGGCCCTGCTGATGCGGACAGGACAAAGCATAAACTTGCCAATCGCCCTCTAATTTCAGTAGCCGCCAGCGTTTGCCTGCCAACTCAAAATCTGTATAGGCACTACTCGCCAATCGCTCACCAGCGCCTAAATCTAAGCTCTGCCCCACTCTCGCCTCTCGCTCAGATTCGTGGTCAAGAGCGGCTTGTCGCGCCAACATCATGGCTTCATCTTCGTCATAAAGTTGAGCGTAAAGCTTTTGATAAGCGCGACCGAGCTTTTTTTTGTGCTCTTCCGGAACATTGGGGACAAAAAAATCAGCCTGAATTTCAATGTCGCGAGCTGCGTGTTCGAAAACATGAGTCCAAATCTCACTACCCGCGGCAGGTCCATCCAAGGTGCTGGATATCCAACGGCGATGTTCACGATCTAGCGTTAACTGGAGGCCATAACGTCGCTCGGTGGCTACCTTTGCCGTTGCTGGCGTCGACTGCGTCAAAATCGCTCGCCAACCCCAGTCACCGTCCTCGACTAATTCTATGCTCGCGAACGCATCACTGTGCAAATAGGGAAGATGAGCCCAATCCAGTGCATTTTCATACATCCTTTCAACACTCACCGCCATACGACGGCGATAGCTGCCGACCCACTGACTTTGTACCGAAGTTGGCTGAAACGACATAGGAATTCCTTAGGCAAGCTCGGGCAGGATCGAGCATTCATGGATATTAGGTCAACCGCGGCTCAACACCTTCCAGCGGTCGTCAGCCCTAGGGCTTGGCACTAGGGCACCGGCGTGAGACCAAACAAATAGGTTTCATCAATCTGATTGTTTCTTGGCGGATTGCCATACTTTTCTTCCCAAGCTTCTGAAAACCGCTGGAAGACCGCCTTACTGGTCACGCGTTCTGCCTGGAAACGATAAATCGCATCACCGCTCTGCATTCGGACCGAGGCATTTTTTTCAATATGCGCGACCCAACTGGCGTAATTGTCGCCAGCAAACACATGTAACCGGTCGTCTACCAAGACCGTCCAGAGGTTCACTGAATAGGGTCCTTCATCACTCTGGGTTTCGAACTGAATGATATTGTCAGCGGCCACGGCTTTCCAGGAACTCAAGGCGGGCTGTTCGATGCCTTGCAACTCGCCCCTCGCCAAGGGTATCTGTTCAGCACAACCCAAGAGCAGCAGAATGCCAACACTTAGCCCCAAACGAGCACTTACCATCGATTGCCTCCTTGATAACCAGTAGATCGGGTCCACTTCGGGGCCCAAATGATGATCGAGGTCAAGCTACGCACAACCTTGACTTGCACCTCAAGACCCCAGCGTCCTTCCTGCTGCTGATACGCAAGCAAGGCATTGGAGGCAACCATCACCTGCCTGCCTCGGCCCTCGAAGCATCAAGCCACGGACCACTCTTGATCGTCCAATTCAACCAGGCCTAACCCCTGATTGGCCTATCCAACCGCCGAGGCTGGTTGACTCGCATCTGAGCGTCGCACCAACTTACCTGGGAGAGCACCGGTGTGTTCGCCTTCTTCAAAGATGACTTCTCCTGCCTTGATGGTCATCTCGTAACCCTTAGCTCGCTGAACCAACCTTCGTCCCCCTGCAGGCAAATCAAACACTGCCTCAGGACGAAATAAGGTTAACGCCTCAAAATCGATGATATTAATGTCTGCCATCATATTCTCTTTGATCAGACCCCGATCAAACATGCCAAACGCTTGGGCCGTGCTCGCGGTTAACCGGTTCACAATAAATTCGAGGCTCATCTTGTCGCCTCGCGTCCGATCACGCCCCCAATGCGTCATAATAAAAGTGGGCATGCCAGCGTCTGCGATGACACCGCAGTGAGCGCCACCATCGCTCAAGCCGAAGAGCACGTTCGGGTGCTCTAGCAATTTCTTCTGAGCATCCAGCGAATAATGTTGGTACCCACCCAACGGCTGATAAAACAACTCTTTTCCGTCATTGGCGACCAACAAATCAAACATCACTTCAAGCGGAGCCATTCCTTGTGCCTTTGCTATCCCTGCCACGCTTTCATCGAACGTCGGCTCATAGTTGGGCGTTTCTCCCAGCGGGAACACCATAGACATCAGATTATCCAAGTCCTGCATTGGCCCTGACCGAATGACGCTTTCTTCCGATAACAATTGAGCCTTAATTCCGGGCTGCGATAACGCTACCACTAGGTCGTCGTGAGCCAACTTGGCCAAAGTATCACGCCAGGTAGGATGCCCAACGAAAGCATGAAAACTAGACTGTAAGCCATGCAACACACCCGTTGGACGTCCCGCAGCCTGCGGCCGTATTTCATGCCCTTCAAGCCGCGCTTGCTCGGCCAAGTTATACATTTTGTTGTTTTGGTAGGCTGGTGCCGTGGTTGCGATCAGCGTGACACCCAGCCCGGTCTCCGCTTGAAAATCTTTTACCCAAGACCATTCATCATCATCTCCGAGATGATCAGAGACCAACTCAAAGACCGCGTTAGGAAGGCCCTTCATGCCTAGACCTAACGCCAACATCTCATCACGGCCCGAAAACGTACCGGGCATATATTCTCCATGGACATCTTTATGCAGCAAGGTTTTTGAACTGGAGAAACCTAGAGCTCCCGCCGCAACGCCCTCTCGAACCAAGTCAGCCATCTGCGCGACCTCATCCTCGCTCGGCGCATAATCTTGATTACAACGCTCGCCCATCACATAGGCCCGAACAGCGCCATGAGGCACTTGAGTCGCAACATCGATCGCCCGAGGGAAGGCCTCCAACGCATCCAAATATTCTGGGAAGCTTTCCCACTGCCAATCAATACCCTCAGACAGGGCCGCCCCGGGAATGTCTTCCACGCCCTCCATGAGTTCGATCAAAAATTCACGATCGGCCGGTTTTACGGGCGCGAACCCTACACCACAATTGCCCATCACCACGGTTGTCACCCCGTGCCAACTTGAGGGTGCCAATAGCGGGTCCCAGGTCGCTTGACCGTCATAATGCGTGTGGATGTCTACCCAGCCTGGCGTGACCAATTTGCCTTCCGCATCAATTTCTCGGTGCGCAGCGCCATCGATCGCACCAATCTTTACGATTTTCCCAGCTTGGATAGCGATGTCCGCGACGAAACGCTCCTCTCCGGAACCGTCGATCACTGTTCCATTTTTAATGATTAAATCGTACATGGTATGAGTCCTCTCACCTTCTTTTTTTTCTGACAAATAACGCTACCAAGTTTTTGCCTCGCCGTCAGCGGCATAGATCTCGTCAATGCCAAGCGATAGTTTGAAACCTATCGAGCGCGACTCGGCGCTGGTTTGCGCAATTTCCGCCAGCCTGAATCCCTTTGCTTCACCCAGCTGCTCTTGCTCTCGGACAGTATCGCTCAACCCTATCATGTGATGACTCGCTTAAAAAAGGCTATTTCAACCCAGGGAACCCTCCCACTCGCAACCCGCTACGCAACTCGTTAAACTCAGCGACTCTACCGTAGGCTCGTTCCAAGATGAGGAGGCCATCGTCCCATGAGCCACATCCTGCATTTCCTGTTGAGGCTTTGCCTGTACCAACAGGCACCCAAGTTCGGTCGCGACTTGTCATCCATTCAGGATCCATTTAAGGCTAGGTTGCGCAACCTTACGAGCGCTCAGTTTCGGCATCAGGTGGCTGATTTGCGCTTAGCCTCGGTTGTTGAAACCTCCGAGCCATCACCATGGCCCTCGCGCCCTTCACGCAATCGCCTGATCGCTGTTGGGTTGCTCGCACTCGGTTTACCAATAGCGCCGATTGAAACCCTTGCTGAAACCTTTGAGTTTAGGCTGCACGGCATTTTATTGGGCCAGATGACTTTGCATCCGCCCTCCCCGCCCAGTCAGGATGCGCGGAATCGACAGGACCTATTTTGGCTGGAAGGGAAGACCCGAGGCCCTGCTCACTGGTTTAAGGATTACGAGGCAACCTTTCGCTCAGAAGCCGTCGCACCCAATCGAGTTCGCTATCGGGTTGAGGCGATCGACGGTGGCCAACCTGAAACTCGCAACATCGATTACTTTCCGGCTACTGAGCACATACCTCTGGTCAACGATTTTTTGGACAGCACCGCCGCGTCAGCACTGACCCCTGACCCCAAAGTTGATCAAGGCCGAATCGATCCTCTCGCCGCTTTGCAGCAAATGCTAGGCCGGGTGAATTCAGATCGGGAATGCGCTGCCGAATACCGAGTTTATGATGGAAAACGACGTTACACGGTCTTAAGCGAATCGACTCAGACCAAGCCTTCTAGACCTAAATCAACGCAGCCGACAGTATCTGACGCTCAAATTCGCTCAACTATCTCGTGCAAAATCACCTTAGGGCTTCAAGTGTCTCCGTCCATCGATCCAGCAAGGGGGGCCGTACAAAACCCAAATTCAGCATCCGATTCGGGGGCGGGCTTTTGGCCCTTTAAAAAGAGAGAACAAACGATGATCATTCACTTTCAGCGATCGGTGAATGGCCGCTTCGGATTTTTTGGCTTTGATATCCATTCGCCCTTCGGCAAGATTAAAGGCACAAAGCAGCTCGGCGCTTAAGGCCTTCAGAAATCGGGTTAACGCCTAGCCAGCGTGTTCTGATAGCCCGCAGAGCGCTATCTCGTCGATCCCAGCAACTCGCCTCACTCGAGGTTCGTTATTGCCTTGGGTCAAAGCAAGGGGCTCGCCGCGGTAGAGAAGCGGCTAGAGCGATCGCATCAATCATGGCTTGGCGCTGCCACTGGGCACAGCGACCGCGTAGCTTTACCTTAGTCAGTCCAAGCGTCGAAACGCATAATGGTGCTAACCGGTAGACGAGTGACTGGACCAAATTTGCCCAGGGGATAGCCCACTGGAATCAAGCACAACGCTGCAAAGGTCTCCGGCAATCGAAGCGCCTGACGGACTTCGCTCTGATTGCGCAGAGCCAGGGTCGTTGGCGCAGCGCCTAATCCCAGGGAACGTGCCATTAGGAGAAGATTTTGAACGCCAGGCCAAACGGATCCTGCTTTTCGGTAAATCTCCATGCCATCTTTGACCTCTTCATAGTCGTAACAGGCAACGATCAGAGCCGGCGCCTCATGCAGATGCTCCATTTGCCACACCACTGCATCCAACATTCTTTTCAGTTTTTCGGTTTTTGGCTGCGCCACGTCACCTCGAATGTGAGGCTCCCCGTGTTTGCGGTTTAGATCCGCCAGTTTTTGCTTTTGTTCTGGGTCACGCACCACAATCCAACGCGTCTGTTGAGCGTTCGAGCCGCTCGGCGCCTGATTCGCAGCCTCAATCAGCTTGATCAGCAGCGATTCAGGGACAGGGCGGGTATCGAGTCGTCGCATCGCGCGACTGGTATACATCACCGTTTCAAGATCTAAAGTGGTTACCGAAGCGGGGGTCGAATCCATATTGGTCATCCTATCTCAGGCCCAATCCTTAGAGGCCTTCCTATCATGATTTGCCGCTTTGAGCGCGTTTTAAGGGATTATACGCCTTGCGATTCCTACCAAGGCTTCTCAGCTCAGGATCAATACCCAGCCGGCCCGCCGCCCATTCTGAAGCCGATTTTGCATAGCGTCTGCAGACATGCCATCCAATCCAGCGATGGTTCAATCCCTTCATGTCGCTACTCACTGACGTCATGACGCTATACACTGACACATCTCGTCTCACTGACGCATCTCGTCTCGCTGATACATTTCGTCGATCAGCTAGGTAGTCGCTTCAGCAACGCGCGATTCGACCCTTGATTTTTAATGCATCGATTCATTGAGAAACCCACGCATGAACTCGCCGCCGGTGCTTTGATTAGCTTGGCCTAAGCTAATCAACCTTGAAAGCATTCACACCCGAGGTAAAGTCGTACTTAAACGTCGGATCTCCGGTGATGGTACCGTCTCGATGTACGATATGGGTTGCCGGACTGGCCCAACCGATGAAATCGCTCACCGTCAAATCCCCGATTCGCTCAGAATTGGGATCAGGTTCAGCATGGTTTTGAAGCAATATTTCGGTATCTCCTTCGAAGATACCGACGGTTTGAAAGCCTTCGGGACAATCGCTGAAAGGGGTATGAAACGAGCCTGCGGCTTCATAAGAAAACATGCCTGTGGTGATCCTGCTTTCCTCAGGCTTTTCCGATTCTCGATAGCCATACCAGCCTTTAACTGTCCACGCCATCGCACGGCAAATATGAAAATGTGATGGGAAGTCCGGCGCACCTGCATCCATTTTGTAGCCAAAAGCGACCGTGTTGGTGGGCTCATGCACTGTCAACACTTTAAAATAGGAGCCTTCTCCCACCTCGACCCAGGCCAGATCATTCATTTGTACATCCGCTGTAATTTTCTCCAGCGCTGCTAAGTTCAACCCCATACTTCTCTCCTCACTACAAGTCTAAAACCCAATACGGCTGACACGTTTTGGCGCAGCCATCACCCTTTTTTATCGCGTATCGGCCGAAAATGCACCCTCCACTCAAACACCTTTAAGCAGGCCCTCATCTCGACGCTGCTCAGCTCACATCAATTACCTGCTACCCGGCGTGATTGCCCTGCCCAATGCGGCTCTCGTAACGTCTTGCGCTGAATTTTTCCTACCGGGCTTTTAGGCAACGGCGTTTTTTGAAAAAAAACGCTCGTGGGCTTCTTGTAGGAACCCAACTCCCGCGCACACAAAGCGATCAACTCTGTTTCCGATACGACTGCCCCCTCTGCCAGCACACAGCTTGCTGCCGGCGTCTCACCCCACTTGGCATCAGGAATCGCATAAACGGCCGCCTCAATGACCGCCGGATGGTTGAGCAAAGTATTTTCAAGCTCCGCGGGCCAAATGTTATAGCCACCGGAAATGATCATGTCGTCCTTACGATCTAGGACATACAAATATCCGTTTGCATCCAACCTGCCAATGTCTCCTGTTAAGACAAATCCATCCTGCGTCATCCGCTCTTCGGTGGCGGCTGGATTATTCCAAAACCCTGTCATTTGTCCGTCACAGAGAATCGCGATTTCTCCACTTTCACCTAACGCCATTTCGATCTCAGGCGCATCAGGATCACGAATCTCGAGCCGGGCGAAAGGTAGGGTCCTGCCTGCCGATCGCAAGGGCTTAGAGCCCTCGACCTCAGAAAACCATTCTTTTGGCCCCATCATGCAAACTGGGACTGCCTCGGTTTGCCCATAACCTTGGTACAGAACATCGCCAAAGACTTCACGGGCCAGTAAGGCCGTATCATCTGCGATCGGTGCGCCACCGATTTGCATTACCTTGAGACGCTCAAACGATAGCTCACGGGCTTTGGGATGCCGGGCCAGCATGCTCAACATCGCTGGCACTAAGAACAAGTACCCTACTTGAGCTGACGATAACAACTTTAGCGTGGCTTCGGCCTCAAAATGATCAACCAACACATTCGTGCCACCCGCCAGCCAGGTCGGCGTATATAAGTAGCCACTGCCATGGGAAATAGGACCGACATGGAGGCAAACATCACCCGCTTCCATTGGTGGGAAGTGATAAAACCAATCGCGGCCGGCGGCCAACCAACTTCGATGGCTATAGGCCACACCTTTTGGATTGCCCGTGGTCCCTCCGGTGTGTCGGATCACAAACCAATCCTCTGGATCCAGGATAACTTCGGGGTCCTTATCCGAACATGCCATCAAATGCTGTTCATAAGTCTCATCGCGAATCAGTACTGTTTCAAGTGCGGGTAACTGATCAAAGATTTGCTCGATTTCATCGGCATAATGCGCTTCCACGATGACCAAGCGGCAATCCGTATGTGACAACATGTGCACATGACTTGCTGCAGCATTTCTGGCATACAGTGGCACCCGGACCAGGCCAGCGATCGCACAACCTAGAAAACAGTCTTGAGCTTCCAGACTGTTATCTTCGAGTACTCCCACCCGATCGCCGGTTTTTAGATTCAGCGCTAACAACCAATTCGCGAGCTTAACGCCGCGCTGCCACGCTTGGGAATAGGTCAACTGTTGATGTTTAAAACGCACAGCTATCCTATGCGCGTTGTAACGGGCTGACTGCCGCATCAAACTTGTCACCGTTAAACCGCCACCTACCGCCATCTTATCGTCCTCTCTTCTGCCAGCTGTGTTTCTGACATTTGTGCTTCAACACCTGTGTTTGAACAGCTGTGTTTCAACAGCTGTGTTACACACCCTACACCTTGCGCGCTGTTGTCACCACGCCTCTCAGCCATCAGTCACTGTCTGCAAATTCAATCGGTACGGGGTTTCCAAAAAAGGCTTACGCAGCCTTTACCCACTCGCTTTACACCTTGTAACAGCGATCACCGATAGCGCAATCCACCGAAAAACCCACCGTTAGCTGCCACTGCTATCGCAGCGAATTGGCCCCTGCCAACGCATCGGCAGTCGTCACCTCCTGTCTCGCTTAGTGCTATTAAAATTCTTGACCGTCAGAGCGGCTAGGCCGCAGGTAGCGTAAAGTTAGCGAACAACCCTTGACGGAGATCTCTTAAAGCATCTGCAACGCCTGCTTTAGCACTTTTAAGGCAATAACATTCGCTGATCGTATCTGATCCATGGTCGGCGCCGTCGCACTGATGTCACCCAATTCTCTCAATACCGCATGAACCTCATTGTGTCCCTCAACCGCTTTCATTCGATTGAGCCATTCGATCAACTTAGGATAAGCGCTGAAATCAAAGAGATTGGTAAACTCCGCTTGCAACTGCCCCACCTCAACATACGCAGCAATATCCGCCAAGGTAAGGCTATCGCCACAGAGGAAGGCGTGTTCTCCCAAAAAGTCGTTCTCTAGGACCTGTATGGCACCCGTGAGATTCCGCTTTGCCGCAGCCTGCATTGCCTCAGGAATATTGAGGTCCTTGCGTACTTTAGGCGCCACCAGCCCAGTAGAGGCCTCTCGCAATGATCGATGATGATAATGTAAGTAGGCGTTGATACGGCCACGGTTTTGAAGGTCCGTTGGATACACATCATGCCATTCATTAAGATCGGCAAGATACGTCATGATGGCGTGAGCCTCGCCTAATGTGAAACCCGAGACCGGTTCCTCAATGCAGGGAATCGTCCCCATCGGATTCTTCCTGAGAAAGTCTGGATGCCGGCTGCCATTTGCTCCCTTGGAGCCAGGGTTGGTTAAAACCAGTTCAAAGGAATGTCGTTTAAGCAGTAACAACCAAATAACCGCTCGGACCGGTTGCGAAAAAGGCACGCCGTAAAGTATCAGTGGTGACATAAGGACTCTCGATCATGGATGGGTTATCCGCATTAAAACAACCTCGATGCAGCAACACAATTGTCTCAAAGGACTTCGCACGCGCACCGCAACGCTTGCGGTTTTTGCAGGAAAAAATACTGGGTGCTCGGGCCGATCGACCCAACTCAATCGGCATCGGGCGCCATGCATTAGGACCCGGGTAAGGCATCGATGCTTGATCGAAGACCCCTTGCTCTGGCAGTTGTGGTAAGAAGCTGCGAATATCATGCCTTTATCAAGGTGCTATCGATCCCATGCAATCCTGCGAATGTGGTCATCGGAAATTGTGGGTTAATTGTTGTCTGCCTATTATTCGTGGTGAGCGTCAGGCGATAACCTGTGAACATCTCATGCGCGCCCGATTTTCTGCCTATGTGCGCAGAGAGTCCTCTTTTCTGATCCGCAGTTGGCACCCCGCGACCCGCCCCCCGCAGCTGATGATCGACCCTGACATTCAATGGCAGCACCTTGAAATTTTGTCGAGCAAAGGAGGGCTTGGGGAACAAGAAGGTCAGGTGGAGTTCATCGCCACCTATCTGCAGGATGGCCGTGAGCAAACCCTGCACGAATTGAGCTACTTCATCCGTTTGCAGGAGGCTTGGCACTATTTTGCACCGCTACCAATGCCCGAATAACATGGGCGCGCCTCGGGTCCGTTGCCCGATCAACGGATCCCAAGTCTTATCCGTGCCAAGCCAGTCCAAGCATTGTGTCTTCCTAGCCTCACATCGAACGAAACGCGATATTGCCGCCGCTTTGAGCAGATGTCATGCTGGCTGCTACGATCCTCGGAGACCTCGGCTATGAAAGATGATAAAGCGTCTTGGCATCAAGGAAGCTGCCACTGCGGCGCCATTCGGTTTCGGGTGTATTATTCAGAGCTGAAGGCGATTGCCTGCAACTGTTCGATCTGCGCCAAGAAAGGTGTCGTCAATTTAATTGTCCCTCCGGAGCACTTTGAACTTATCGACGGTCAACCGAACCTAACCACCTATCAATTCAACACCGGCGTTGCAGAACATCAATTCTGCAATCGTTGTGGCATCCACCCATTCAGTCGACCTCGATCCCACCCCGGCGCCTATGACGTAAATGCCAGATGCCTTGATGGCGGCTGTGACCACTTCGATATTGTTCCTTTTGACGGCCAAAATTGGGAAGCTTCGGTGGCATCAATCCAGGCGCCCTGACCCTCATGCAACTGGCTGTACAACCTTTCTGAACGCGAGACACTGCTGACCGGCATTCGAGCCGCTAACGCTGGTTACAAACGCCGGGGACCGTCACCCAGTAGCGCTTCAAGGCACGAACTGACGGGTCACCCTCATACGCTTGAGAAGACCAGCCGCCCTCCCCCAAAAGCCTCGCTTAAGCTTCATCATCGACCACATTTAACCCGTGCTTCTGTGTTCGAGCTGCCTTTCGCCGCTGGGAGGGGTTTCGAGGCACTGGCGGCGAGGTGAGAATGCTTACTCGGCGTTTTCCCTGCGCAAATGCTTGAGCTCCTCATCCAAGGCAACTCGCCCCCCCGCTGCGGCAGGATCCTCTGGGTAATAGGCCAACTCGGAGGCGGGTTCTCCAGCAACTCGAGTGCCAATTAGCACTCGGGGTACTGAATAGTCATACGGACACGCTCTGTGTAACAACGCTCGGTTATCCCACAAAACCGTGTCTCCAACCTGCCAATGGTGGCGATAAATCCGTGCAGGGTCCGACACGGCATCACTCACCAACTGCTGTAACAAGGCGCGACTGTCACGCCGAGACAAACCTGGAATGCCAAAGGCGTGACGCCCAACGAAAAGACTTGGTATTTGAGTTTCTGGATGAATCTTAACCAAGGGTCGCAAATAAGCCTCGCCATGATACAGGCTATCTGGTCGACGCTGTGGAAAGTGGCCCAAATCGTTCGCTTGAGAATATTCTGTCGAATGATAGGCACTCAGGCCTGCGATCTTTTGCTGGGTTTCAGGGGTTAATGCCGCATAGGCCGCTCGCATATCCGCAAATTCCGTTTCTCCGCCAACCGCAGGAACCCTGACGGCGCTCAACAGAGCACACTTACTGCTGATTGGCCAATAAGTAGAATCGGTATGCCACGCTTCATTGCCGATGTTGGTTTTCATCCGATGACTCGACGTGGGCAGGACGTCGCTGAACGACCCACCTTCCTGTTTTACTTGATTGGCCAGTAACAGCCCACCAAACTCTAAGGTACCGAGTTTTTCCCCAAACGCCGCTTGATTCGCCTCGTCCAAGTTTTGCTGGGGAAACACAAGCAAGCCGTAACGCAGTAGCGCTTGATACACAGCATCCAAAGTCTCTGCATCGATCGACGCCAGATCAAGATCGGTGACACAGGCCCCAAAAGCGTGTTGATTGAGCGGTTTTACCTTCATTTTCACCCCCAAATCATTAAATTAACCAAAGTTGGCACCTTCTGCTAGCCTTACAAAAATCCTCACTAACGCGCTAAATTTGTTAGTCTCGAGAAACCTTTTCAAGAGTGACGACAATGTCTGGCGTTTTCGATAGGCTAACCACCCGAACCCTGAGCCCAAGTACTGCTTTTTTTTCGCTTAACCTCATCGAAAAGACCGAAGAATCCGTGACGTTCGATGTGATTTTTCCCCCTGAATCCGCCAATCCAATGGGGATGGTTCAAGGAGGAATGATGGCGGCCGCACTCGACGACGCAACATCGGTCGCCATGATTGATGGTTACAACGGAGAAAAAGCCCCACTTTCTACGGATCTGCACATACTCTTTCACCGTCCCCTTCAGCTGGGCGCGGCTCACATTAGGGTTCAACTGATAAAATTGGGACGGCGTAGTGCGACCTGCGAAGGCAGACTCTATGATGCGGACCAAAAACTGATCGCAACCCTCATGCATTCGGCTCAACCCGTCGATCGACCTAGCTGAGCCACCCAACCCATGACAATCCAAGAATTTTTATTAAACGGTAGTCACTCTGATGCCAGGATGTACCTGCGACGAAAATCAAATTTAGCGCCATCAGCGACTGCTCAAGGCGTGGTTTTGTGTGTCCATGGCGCGACCTATGGCGCGACGCATACCTTTGATTATCCCGTCGGTGATCGCTCTTGGATGGATCATTTAGCTCGCAGTGGCTTTGATGTCTGGTGTCTTGATCTCACGGGTTATGGTCTCGCTGAGCGTCCGTTTGTGATGAACGAACCCGCCCACCAACACCCGCCGCTAATGACCACTGAAGAGGCGGTCACCGAGGTTGGACTCGCGGTGGATTTTATCCTCGCTGAATCCCAAGCTTCAGCCATCTCACTCATCGGTTACAGTTGGGGTACGGTCCTATGCGGGACCTACGCAGGACGTGAACCTAGCCGAATTAACCGTTTGATACTCCTCGGTGCGCTTTGGGTCGAACCGCAGCCGAAAGCGGTCATGGCGCCCTTACCCGCTTATCGGACCGTGACCGCCGACGCCGCTTTGCAACGCTGGTCAACCGGTTTGTCGAAGGCAACATTCGCCCAAATCATCGATCCAAGGCTTGCTGAAATCTGGTGTCAACAAGCCATCGAACAAGATCCCAGGTTCGACCCTCAGCAACACAACTATCTTAGGGCACCCACTGGGGTTATTGCAGATTTTCAGCGCTGCGCGGCTACGGGTGAGGCCTGGTATGAACCCGGCGCCATTACAGCTCCGACCCTGATCATAGTAGGATCCTATGACATTGAAACCACGCCCCTTCAGGCCATGACCGTTTTTCAGCGGTTAGCACCCAACCTAGACAAGCATTTGACCGTCTTAGCCAACGCCACTCACTCTGTTTTGCTCGAGCGTCGGCGTGATGAGCTTTTCTCAACCAGCAGTCAGTTTCTCTTTTGAGGCATTTTCCGGAGATCGATCAACTGTAGTCATAGAACCCTTTTCCGGACTTCCTACCCAACCATCCAGCTCGAACATACTTCCGTAGTAACGGGTGCGTCCGGTACTTAGAATCCCCAAACTCTTGATGGAAGACATCCATCACCGCCAAGCAAACATCGAGGCCGATCATATCGGCCAATGTTAGCGGTCCCATTGGATGGTTCGCACCGAGTTTCATTGCGGCATCAATATCTTGGGGAGACGCAAGGCCTTCCGCTAAAATGCCTACGGCTTCATTGATCATCGGCACCAAAATTCGATTCACAACAAAACCCGGTGCCTCAGCCACTTCGATCGGTTGTTTGCCGATTTCCATCGCGACGGCTTGTACCGCATCGACCGTTTCCTGTGACGTTGCGATACCACGGATTAATTCGACCAGCTTCATAATCGACGCCGGGTTGAAAAAGTGCATGCCCATAACCCGGTCTGGCCGATTGGTCGCACTGGCGATTTCAGTGATTGATAAAGAAGATGTATTTGAAACGAAGATGGTCTCCGCTTTGCAGGTCTTATCAAGCGCCTCAAACACCGTCTTCTTGATATCCATTTGCTCGATAATGGCCTCGACGATGAGATCACATTCGGCGACCGCTTCTAGATCAGTGGCTCTTTCTACTCGTCCCAAAATTGCCTGATGCTCAATCTCGCTCAAGGTCCCTTTACTGACTTGCCGGTCTAGATTCTTCTGGATCGTTGCTACACCCGATGCAACCAAGGCATCACTGACATCTCTTAACACCACCGTCAGCCCTGCGCTGGCAAAAGCTTGTGCGATCCCCGCACCCATGGTCCCAGCACCTAATACGCCAATTTTTTGCACCACTTTCTCCTCAGATTTTCTCGCCGCGAATGTTACTAAGATTGCTCAAACCGCGCAATTGACGCCTTGCTAAGCCTTGAACCAAACCGTATCGCCCGAACCAGCACCCTCGAATCAGCCACCAGTGCCGAGTCATCCTCTCTCAACCTCGAAGCATTTGTTTCGTGAAGACAATTGACTAACATACTCTGATGGATATCGACTTAGATACAGGAAAATTACTGGTATTTGTAGGCGGCCTTTGTCTTTTTTTCGGCCTTGAAGCACTGGGCCCCACCCGGGTCATCCCACAAAGTAAACTGAGTCGACTTTTTCGGCACGGCCTAATGGCAACCTTCAACACCAGCCTTATTCGAGTACTGACCTTCGTGCCAATGCTCGGCTGGCTCGTCTACATCGAACAGCAAGGATTCGGCATCGTTCGTTGGTTAGGCTTATCGGGACCGATAGAATTCGCGCTTTCGATTATTGTCCTCGACTTGTTTGACTACTGGTGGCATCGAGCCAATCATCGAGTGACGTTTCTCTGGCGCTTTCACAAGGCCCATCACAGCGACACGGCCATCGATGTCACCACTGCTCTGCGCTTCCACCCAGGAGAACTGTTGCTGTCTATGCTCGCAAAAGCAGTTTGGGTGCTGCTATGGGGACCCTCGACCTTTGCTTGGTTTTTATTTGAAGCCCTAGTCAGCTTCTGCTCCCAAGCGCATCACAGTAATGTTGACCTGCCCGATAGCATCGAACAACGGATCAGCAAACTATGGGTAACCCCTCGATTTCATGCAAAACATCACGGCATCGATCGATCATTCGGCGATGCAAATTTTTCTACAATTTTTAGTTTTTGGGACCTCATTTTCAACACAACGGCGAGCAACCTTTCACAGGCGCAGATGCAAAATCTAGACATCGGTCTGCCAGAAGGTCGGCAGCATGCAAATTCCCTTGTGTATTGGCTTAAGGAGCCCTTACAACCATCGAACTTACATTTGGTTCGCAGGGATAACGGCACTTCCCTGTGAATTCTGTGTTTTGCTGTGTATCTGTTAGGGTTAACCTAACCGGGCATGCTGAGCCCCTCATAGACATAAGGAGAACCTGATGCGTCATTTATTGCTAGGCCTGTTGTTTGTATTCCCCATCTTAGTTGGCGCCGCGGAGCACGGCGGAAGCCCCGCCCGGGATAAACCCTCTCAAGAGCACGGGGGTAACGCCGCGCCCGAAAAGCCCCAACAAGAGCATGGCGGCTCAGCCGCACAGGCAAAACCCAGCCAAGAGCACGGCGGCAAGGCGGCAAAAGCAAAACCCAGTCAAGAGCACGGCGGCAAAGCTGCAAAACCCAAACCCAGTCAAGAACATGGTGGCAGAGCTGCAGAATCAGCACCTCAGACTCTTTGAGTCAGGTCTTGTCGCCAAGATTGAGCAGCCTGCACAAGGCCCTCGCACTTTGGCGACGGGACCCTGAGCGTTTTGTTGGCTACAGTGGTTTCAAAGCTCTAGGCACTGCCTTGATCTGTACTGGAGTTTTGCTGGCCAGTAAAGCCCACAGCGAAAACGCTGACGAAACCATCACGCAGTTCTATGTTGAAGATATTAAAGCTGCGATGAACTCACACATCGAAATGCTGACTCGTCAGGATGGGAATTGGCATACCGTTGACGATCAGACCGGTGCCCCTCTAACCCTTCGATTCCTCCAGATTCATGACCCTGTCCGTCAGATCAGCCGTGAGGTGTACTTTGCCTGCACCGACTTTCATGATCATCAATCGCCTGAACAAGTGTATGACATGGATTTTTGGCTCGAGCCGCGAGATGGCCAACTCATTGTGTACCAAACCAAAGTCCACAAAGAGCCTAGACACTCGCTACTGTACGGCTGGTACAAACATCCCCGTTATACTTTCGTCAATGACGAGATCGAATACCTGTATTAACGCAGGCCCTTTACTACAAACCTTTTAACACTGGCCGTTACGCCTCGCGATCGCTAGCAGAAGAACAGACCGCCGCTCAACTCCGTCCTCTTTTCGCCAATCGCCTTCGATGTTTTTGATGTGTTGCAGCTCGGGATTTTCCCTCTCTTGACCTATTCCCCCGCACCGATGCAATTATCCTGTTAGTTCGCGGACCCGACTTCCTAGCGGCAAAGAAGCGGATGACAGCAGCTCGTTCGCCACTGCTTTAATCCCTTCTGTCAGCACCCTCGTAACTCCTTAAAACTCAAACAGCTCCCTTGCCTATGCTCCGCCGCCAACTTATCTGTCTTATCGTCTTTTTGCTGCCCTACGCGGCCAACGCCGAATCTTACAATTTTCAAGTCTTGTTAAACGATAAACCCATTGGAGAACACCGGGTCACAGTGACCGATGCGGGTAATGGGGAAAAGCGCGTGCAAGGTCATGCACGCTACCAGGTCAAGATCCTAGGATTTGTCGTCTTCGACTACGATCATCGGCATCAAGAGGTTTGGCAAGCAGGTTGTCTTAAGTCCCTACGTTCGACCACCTACTCTCAGGACAAGACCTCAACCCTCGACGTTCAGCACGAACCTGACGCCCTGACCGTTGTTCAGAATGATGTGTCATCGATTATCGAGCACAATGTGCCCAACTGCCTCTGGAGTTACGCCTATTGGGAAACGGGGTTACANCAACAAACAGCCCTGATCAACGGCCAAACCGGAGAGATCACGTCGGTCAGCTTCACNCCAACGAAGGATTTATCGACCACTCGAGTCCAACTCCAAACCGCTGAACAAAAGCTCGACATCGCTTACGACGCTCTTGGCCGCTGGTCTGGACTTGAAGTCAAGCTTAACCAGAAGCGTCGCTTGACCTATCGTCCGATATAACCCCCGGACCCCTCTGGCCTGTCCTCACGACGCAGTCTTTACAGATCACTTTCGATCTCTGACAGTGTGCAACCCCATTTGGCGCTGCCATCGAACAAACGCGCCTCATCTACGGCAATCTCTTCAGCAATCGACGGCTCACGAAGGTGTTTCATGCACGCCATCTGTCGGTCTTGATCCGCAAACCACATCTCTGTGATTACATCGAAAGGCGGTTCACCCGACACCGGTTGTGGTTGCTCAACATAGCGTCGAACATACTTTTCAACAAAGCCCGCCAACACCCGTTCGCCAATTTTTCGGTGGTGTTCCTCGTAGTACGCTCTAAAAGCCGCGGTATCGAGATCTGCCCTCTTTTTTAAAAAAACCACTTGCTTGATCACTGGATTCTCCTTTGACGCTACAAACTTTACGACCCAAATTATTGGCCTCTTTTACAACCGGAATGATTGGCTATCGGCTTAGCAGCCAGACCGTTACACGGTGCTCGCATTCCCATAGTGCACCTATACATCCTATCCTAGGCTTCAGTGAGAAGCCTAGCTTCATCGAAATCCATATTGCTTAGGTTGCTGCTAAGATACCGTTATACCCTCAGGTCTGTAGGAGTTTCCCATTAACCACTCAGATGCCAACACCGGTAACACAGACATTTCGATGCCTGCTGCACCAAAACCCATCGGATTTTGGCGAGGTTGGTCTCTCGTCGTCGGCGCCACTATTGGCTCCGGTATTTTTATGCTGCCTGCCCTGCTTGCGCCCTTTGGCTTGCTCGGCATAGCAGGTTGGTTAGTGGCGGGCGCAGGGGCTCTCGTCTTGTCATTGATGCTCGCAGATTTGTCCCGGTCATTTCCCTTGATTGGCGGTCCTTATGCCTATGCTCGCAGGGGAATGGGCGACTTTATCGGTTTTTGGGTCGGCTGGGGCTACTGGATTGCGATCTGGGCCGCTACGGCGGCAATCGCTGTGGCCTGCGTTGGTTACCTCAGCTTTTTCTTTCCTATTCTGAATACCAACGCACTCGCCTCCGCAGCGCTGACGCTGGCGCTCATCTGGAGTCTGATCGCCATCAATAGTCGCTCGATTTCAGCCTCAGGGAATGTTCAACTGGTCACCACTTTCCTCAAAATATTGCCTCTGTTGTTGGTCGGGACCTTAGGCTTGATCGGCGGCAATTATGATCACGTACCCCCTTTGAATCCCTCCGGAGGTAATTATCTTGCCGTCATTGCAACCAGCGTGACCCTCGTGATGTGGGCTTTCGTTGGGTTGGAAGGCGGCACGGTGCCAGCCAACGACATGAAGGATCCTGATCGGCTCATTCCCAGAATCTTAATTGCAGGCACTCTGACGGTGCTCGCGGTCTACCTGGTTGCCTATTTCGGCGTCATTTTGCTACTGCCAGCGGATTTATTGAGCGCCTCATCCGCGCCTTTTGCTGATGCCTCAGTTGCCAGTCTCGGTAGACCAGGTGCAGGGCTTATTGCTGCGGGTGCCATCATGGCCACTTTTGGTGCGCTCAACGCCCAAATACTGCTATCGGGTCAGCTCGTCCGAGCCATTGCCCTTGACGGCCTCTTCCCGGGACGCCTTGACCAATTAAATAGCGGCGGGACACCGGCTAAAGCCATGATACTGTCTGGGGTATTCGCGAGTGTGCTGGTACTGACCAACTATACCAAGGGCCTGGTTGAAGCCTTCAACATGATGATTTTGCTCTCGACATTAACAACCCTAATTCCCATGGCTTTTGCCGCGATCACAGCCTTGATCATTTTTCGCGGCCACCCAAAAGCGGGACGGAAACTCGCGACCGCCGGCCTCGCTTTTTGTTACGCGCTTCTGGTGATTATTGGCGCCGGTCAAGAAACCGTCTTTTACGGTTTCATCTTGCTCATGTCAGCCATGCCTGTCTACGCCTTGATAAAACGTCCGACACGAGCGGATTAGGTACTGACATCGTAAACGCCTATCGGTGCACCAAGCCTAGGCCCTTGGCGTCATCCACGATATTCTTGGTCAACGTTCCACTCAGTAAGATTCATCATGACCATTGCCATCATTGGAGCAGGTGTCGCGGGTGCCACCTGCGCTCATACCTTAAGAGATCAAGTCGATTGTAGAGTTTTCGAAAAATCTCGCGGCATTGGCGGCCGATTGGCGACCCGTCGGCATGAAGACGCTGAATGGGATCATGGCGCACCTTACTTCACCGCACGCTCAAAGGTTTTTCAGGCGTTTCTTCAGCCAGCGATAGCATCGGGCCAATTACAAACTTGGATCCCCAGACAAACACCCCTCGAATTCGGTCAGCCTGCCTATAAACGCAGTTGGTTTGAGCCCCACTATATTGGGGTTCCGACGATGAAAGACTGGCTCAAACCACGATTCGATAGAGCCAGACTCACCCTCAACACGCAAATCGACGGGATCACCGGCCAATCTGGTGCTTGGTTTCTCCATGCCAATGGTCATCGCTTCGGTCCTTTCAAGTGGGTCATTTCAACCGTCCCTTTGGATCAATCCCAGGCAATTTTTCAGCGACTCGCCGAGATGCCTCACGCTGAGTACTTGTGTCAATGGGCCCTTCTGGCGCGGCTGGAGCAAGCCCCATCCTGGTCGCTGGCGCTCGCGAAAGATTCCATTATCGAACGCCTGACGATTAATTCGTCGAAACCAGAGAGAGCCAGCCCCCCCACTCTGGTCGCCACAGCTCAACCGGCTTGGTCTCGGGATCAATTCGACCAGCCCCACGAAGCCATCAAAGCCAAGATGCAGGCTGCCGTGGAATCGCTATTGGACCAGCGAGTGAACCCTCATGCAGTGCACCGATGGCGCTACGCCAAGGTTTTACAACCTCATACTGAGCGCTTCTGGCTAGAGGGATCTCAACAGCTCGGCGGCTGTGGTGATTGGGGAGGTAATGAAGGGGTTGAAGCGGCCTTTTTATCGGCCAAAGCACTGACCGACCAACTGCAAACTCATCTTCGGTAAGGGTAGGCGGCCCGATGGGGTTTCGCTTCGAGCATCAGAATCAAACAGCTCCGGTCAACAAGCTTTCAAGCTTTACTTGGTCCAACGCAAATTTACGAATGCCTTCGGCTAACTTTTCCGTGGCCATTGCGTCCTCATTCAAAAGCCATCGAAATCGGGCTTCGGGACAGGTCTCACGCTCAGTGGCTGCACCTTGATCAGGGTTCAATCGCCTGCTCAGATCTCCGAAGTCTTGTGCTAACTGGCTCAAAAGATCAGGACTGATCGTGAGTCGATCACATCCTGCTAGGGCTTCTATTTCACTCAGATTTCTAAAACTCGCGCCCATCACAACGGTTCGGTAATCGTGGGCTTTGTAGTATTCATAAATGCGACGAACCGATTGCACCCCTGGGTCGGTATCGCCCTCATAGACCTCTCCCGTCTGGGCCATATGCCAATCCAATATCCGGCCGACAAACGGCGAGATCAAATAACCCCCTGCATCCGCGCAAGCCACCGCCTGGCCAAATCCAAACAGCAGGGTCAAATTACACTGGATGCCATCTCGCTCTAGCCGCCTAGCTGCCTCAATGCCCTCCCAGGTACTCGCGATTTTGATCAAAATCCGCTCTGGAGATATCCCCTTCTTGGCATATCGATCAACCATCTCCCTCGCATAACGCTCCGTTGCATCAGCATCGAAAGACAATCGGGCATCGACTTCAGAAGACACTCGCCCGGGTACCAGCTTGACGATCTCACCGCCAATGTCCACCGCCAGCTGTTGGCAAGCCTCGGGCAATGCTCTCGGCAATTTGGCGATAGTCGCTTTTGCAGCTTGCAAAAACGGTTGATAAGCCGGTAACTCGACGGCTTTGAGAATCAAGGATGGATTGGTTGTGGCGTCTATTGGTTGATATTTCGCAATGGCTTCGACGTCTCCCGTATCAGCGACCACCTGAGTCATGGCTTTAAGCTGTTCTAGTTTGTTCATCTATCCATCCTTTCTGCATTAACTGATGCTTGATACGCCGACCATTAATTTATCGACACTCGACATTTACTGACCCTCGATTTGCCGATGTCCTATTGCCTGGGGCGCTGGTTGCTGAGCGTAGCTAGCATCTGCCCCTATTCAGCCTCTCGAACCCCTGATCACCGCTCTCTTTCATCTCAATCAATTCAAGGGCTCTGCGACGTAAAACGGAAAGTTAGCATGCCCAACAAAACCGGCCGAATCTGATACCTCAACAAAGAGTCGATAAGGTCCAATCTCCGAGGGCACCCGAATCATTACCCCTTCCGAATCACCTGTAATCATGCTGTCTGGCAGCGCCTCGGGCAGTAATTCGGCATCACCGCCAATGGCCTTACTTTGACTTTCCGGCCGCAGGAGCCAGCGATAAGCCAGGGCTGAGCCCTCAGGATCGGCCGCCTCTACGAAGGCCTGAGCCAGACTACCAGGCTCTAATTGCAAGTTGGTCGATGGTAGACGGTCGTTCACTTTTAAAAGGCGGACTTCGGGGGCTTGGTTTTCTGGCCACCGCCCAGTCCATATTTTCGCTAAGACATCCGCTGCCGCCGTCGGCGCGCCATCCGGCATCAACGTGCCATACCAGGTCGGCGTTCGCTCCTGTTTTTGACCCCATAAAAACGCGTACGACCCAATGACCTTGCCGCGGTGCGAGGCAATCGCTCGCTGATAACCTTGTAGATAGTGACGCGCCTTGTCAGCACTACTCAACTCTATCGGAGCACCCCAGCTTGTCGAGGTCACCTCCCAGTGCCCAACAGTTCCCCATTCGGTCACCATGATGGGTTTTTTGATATCTAGCCGAATGATCGCTTCGCCAAGCCCCATGATGCCTCCATAAACTTGAGTGCTTATGAAATCTAGCGCCGGTGCTCGAGTTTGCAATAGCGCCACATCCCTGGCTGATAAGCCAGCGAGCGCTGTAGTCACTGGGTGATTCGGATCTACCCGATGAATCATTTCGGCAATCGCATTCACCGCATCCCAAACTAAAGGGTTGCTCGCCTCAAGATTGAGTTCATTACCGATAATCCAGGTCAACAATGCTGGGTGATCTTTGACTCTCAAGACGTCTGCTTCCAGGCGCGCCAATTGCTCGGCAACGGCCTCGGCATCGCTGTAGTCAAACCCTTGTCGCTCACGCCCCACGTCAAGACACACCGAAACCGTAAGACCAAGGAGCGCCGCCTCATCAAGCATGGCTTCATCGATATGCCAGGTGCGTAACGAATTGGCACCATAAGCCTTTAGGCTGACTAACGACCCCGGAACCGCACCGGCACCCAGCGGGTAATACGCCTTGCCGTTACGGTACAAGCCGTAATCGCCTGCCGATCCTCGAATCTCCACTTGGCTCACACCGTCAAATTCAGACCAAGCCTCTTCTCCATGGCCATCCACCGACATCACAACCAAGATCAGCAAAGCAACCCAGCCTTTCATGAATGCCCAGCGCTCTGATATGTCCAAGGACGACGACAAAAAACCCACGGGACCGGTCCGTTCCCAGGGCTTTTGACAACCGATGGCCCCTAATCTCTCTGCCCTCATCGCCGGGTGGGTCCGGTTGAATTCCGGGTAACAATGTGACAAGTAAAAGCTTCCTCCGTCGAGGCTACTTTTTCGCCTCTTAACCGGCGAATCAATAACGTCGTAACGGCCTCCGCCATCTCGACAATTGGCTGGCGGACAGTGGTCAGGGGTGGCCAAATGCGTGAGGCGATGGGGGTGTCATCAAAACCCGCTACCGACAGGGTATCCGGAATCGCCAAGCCTCTTTCTCTGGCCTCAAATATGGTCCCCGCTGCCATGTCGTCGTTGCTCGCAATGATGGCCGTTGGAGGGTCTTTGAGGTCAAGCAATGCTCTTGCAGCAGCCTTTCCCGATTCGAAAGAGAACATGCCATCTTCTACATACTCTGAATGTGCCGGGATCTCGGCTTGTGCTAGCGCCCGCAAATACCCTTTAAAACGATGATCAGTTGCACTGTGAATAGGATCACCTTTGATAAAGCCTAACTGACGGTGTCCCTGTCCAATCAAGTATTGAGTCAGCTCGAAGCTCGCCTGCTCATCATTACACCGAATGTTTAAATCCTCATGGACCTCGGTTTTGGGCGCGATCCGTGCAAAAGGAATCAACAACTCGGCAAGCAGCTGTTGAATGTCCTTAAAGTCGCCAATCGGGGCAGGCAAAACAACGCCGTCAAGTCGAGACTGGGAAACAAAGCGCCGAACATCGGCAATCAAGTCAGGATTGGGTAAGGTCAAGGGTAACAGCAATAAAGTATAGCCCCCTGCCTCGCAGGCCTTAAGCGCACCATTGAGCACTTTTTGCATGTAACTGAATTCACTCGGATTCTCATAAATGAGTCCGATCACGTAAAAACGCTTTCCTGATAGCACACGAGCCGCCGCATTGGGTAAGTAGCTCAACGCTTCAATCGCTGCGTTCACTTTGTCGCGAGTTGTTTGCCGAACATTCGCTTCTAGATTGATGACCCGAGACACGGTTTTAATCGAGACTCCAGCGGCTTTGGCAACATCAAAGATAGTCGCTGGCTTATCCAACTTACCGTCGTGCGGAGGTCGATGATCATTCATGTCATTCACTCTGAAGCTAACCCTTCTGATTGATCTCTGAGTATTTCAGACACCTTAACTTTCGATACCTTGCCGATACAAGCCATCCCATCAAGCAAATCCACCTAGACAGCTGTCGGATTTGGCCCTGAGTCTGCATTCAGTTCCTGCACTCAAGGTGATCACCCCGTTGATCGATTCATCAGGTTCTCTGCTGTGACCTTGGCGCATCTCGCGAGTGCCAATCACAGCGCGTGTGGGCACACGCTTCGCTTGGCCCCCGAAAAAAAACATCGGCGGGACGGCTTATCGGCGAGACGGCTTAATGACAACGCTGTCATTATTCCATTGGTTCGGGCTGAGGGTCAAATCAGGCATCGTCGCAACCCAGCTCATCTGACGGATTTAAACTCAAGGCAGCGCTCCCAGTAAGAGATCAGTTTCTAACTTTGGACCTTCCTTGTTCGGGTGGCCGCATTGCCCGCAGTAGCTAGCCATTTCAACGCATTTAACATTGACTCAGCACGGTCCCTCACGTCTTATGGGCCGAAGTGCAGTGCCCTGCCAGGGGCCTAAAAGGGGATCACAACTGATCATCGAAACAAGTTTCATGCCGACTCAGTCGCCCCTTGTTCCGAGCGGGCGAAAACGAAAGTTCTGGCCAGTGAAATCGTGTAACACGTCGCCCCATAAGAAAGCGTCATCAGGTAACCTATTATGCAACAATTAAAAGTCCAACCTGACCTAAGCAACTCCGAATCTGGCGTCTATGTCACCATGAATCAGGAGCGCTGGTATCAAATAACCGATTCGGATCATTTACCGCCTTTTTTCATCACTCTCGCTTCGGGAGCCGATCACTGGTTATTCATCTCATCCACCGGCGGCCTCACCGCGGGTCGTCGCGCGCCTGAAGATGCGCTGTTTCCCTATCTTCCGGTAGACAGGATTCACGAAAGCCATCCACATACAGGCCCTGTTAACCATTTTAAAGTCCGAGTGGGGAGCGAGCATCAACTTTGGTCCCCTTTGTTCCACGGAAGGGCGTGGAAAGGTCACTGCACACGTAATCTGTACAAAAGCGTGAACGGAACCAAAATTTGCTTCGAGGAAATCCACCACACCCTGCAATTGAGCTATCGGTTAATCATTTCGACCAGTGAGGAATATGGCTTTGTAGTTAGCAGCGATATCATCAATCTCGGACGGCAAGACATCTCCTTTGACCTGCTGAGTGGGTTACAAAACATTTTGCCGGCCAATACGCCAAGGCCTATTCAAGAAACCTCTAGCAACCTAGTTGATGCCTACAAACGGAGCGAACTCGATCCGAGGACAAACCTTGGACTGTTTACCCTCTATTCAGCGATTTCTGATCGGGCTCAAGCCAATGAGTCCCTTCGAGCCAATACGGCGTTTTTGGTTGGTCTTGACAATCCGCAGGTAACCCTCGACCCACGCCACATTGAGACCTTTCTTCTCGATCAAACACTGACGCCGCAAGAAAGCGCCAGAGGGATAAGGGGTGCTTTTCTGGTAACCACTGAAATGACCTTGGCCCCTCGCGAAATCGCGCGGTGGGCGATTGTCGCAAACGTGCAGCAAAGCCAACTCGACATCGCTAAGTTACAAGCCACGCTGCTAGCCAAAGCCAACCTTTGGGAGACGATCGCGCAAGATGTCACCGACACAGAGCAAAAATTGGTCGAGCTGGTTGCGGGTGCTGACGGATTACAAAGGACGCAGCACGAAGCCGTGTCGGTGCATCACTACGCCAATACGCTGTTCAACATCATGCGAGGCGGTACGTTTGTCGACGGCGGGATGATCCGTAAGCAGGACTTTTTAAGCTCAATCAACCAGTTTGATCGTCAACTTGAACCCGCCGCCGAACAGGCCCTGACCTCTCTTCCCGACACCTTTGAATTAACTACCCTGACTCAGACCCTGGGCCATCAAAACAACCCGCAATTGAATCGCCTCGCCCAAGAATACCTACCCATCAGCTTTGGTCGCAGGCACGGCGATCCGTCGCGACCATGGAACCACTTCGACATCAACCTTACAGATGCTAATGGCAATCGACGTTTAGCTTATGAAGGAAACTGGCGAGACATTTTTCAAAATTGGGAGGCATTGAGCCTGAGTTTTCCCGTCTTCGTTGAGAATATGATTGCAAAATTTGTCAATGCTTCGACCCTTGACGGTTACAACCCCTACCGAATCACCGATGCCGGCATCGACTGGGAAATCGAAGACCCGGAGGACCCTTGGAGTTATATTGGGTATTGGGGTGATCATCAAATCATCTACCTTTTGAAATTTTTAGAACAATCCCATGCCGTGCATCCCGGCGAGCTTGCGAACCTTTTGCTCAAACCGCAGTTTGCCTATGCAAATGTCCCTTATAAAGTGCGGTCTTTCGACGAGCTGACCGATGATCCCAAAAACACCGTTGTTTTTGACGAAGCAGCGGCGAGCCTCATTCAGGCACGTGTTGATGCAAGAGGCAGCGATGGCAAACTCCTATTGGATGAGACCGGTCAAGTCTATCTTGTTACTTTGCTTGAAAAGCTCTTGGTACCATTGCTCAGCAAACTGTCCAACTTTGTCGTCGATGGGGGAATCTGGTTGAACACCCAGCGTCCGGAATGGAATGATGGCAACAATGCATTGGTTGGCTATGGGGTGTCGGCTGTTACGCTCTGCTATCTTCGCCGTTATACCCGTTTCCTTAAGTCGTTGATTGAGGCTTGCCCAGAATCGATCGCTTTTACCCAAGCCGTAGGTAAACACTTGATCGCCAGCCGAGATGCGCTGCTGGTCATCGCCAAGGACCGAAAGGCCGGTCTGTTTGACTCACATCAACGTTGGAATGCGCTCAAGGCACTCGGGCAAGCCGGCAGCGACTATCGAAGCGAAATTTATGCAAGCCCTGTCCTGGCGACGGCCACCTTGAACCGACAAGACATTTCAACCCTGTTAGATACCGCGGTTGAACTGTTTGATCTAACGATTGCCGCTAACCAGCGAGAAGATGGCTTGTTTCACACCTATAATCTGCTGAAACTCGAGCCTGAGTCGGCCAGTCTCGTTCGCTTGTATCCTATGCTAGAGGGGCAGGTCGCTGCTCTCAGCGCCAAAGCCTTGACGTCTGAGCAATCTGTCGCAGTACTTAAAGCCCTGTTTGCTAGCGACATTTATCGACCCGATGCTGGCACATTTATGCTTTATCCCGATAGAGCCCTAACCGGTTTCATGGAAAAGAATATCCTCTCCGAGGCTACTGCATCGGCCACATCCCTTTACCACGACATGCTGGCAGCCGGTGACTATCGCTTGGTTGGACGCGATCATAATGGCCACCTTCGCTTCCATCCAGACTGCACCAACACCGATGCCCTAGCCTCGATACTATCGCAGGTATTACCAGATTATCCCGCGCATGATCACGTTGATGCACAACAAGCTGTAGAAGCCGCCTATGAGGAGGTTTTCAACCATCTGGCATTCACCGGCCGATCGGGAGGCATGTTTGGATTTGAAGGGCTGGGTTGCGTTTATTGGCATATGGTCGGCAAGCTGCTTCTTGCCGTGCAGGAAACACTTTTTGATGCTGTCGACGCAAAGGCCTCCGCAGAGACGACCGACGCTCTTCGCAACTATTACTACCAAATTCACGAGGGCTTAGGATTTAATCAAACCCCGGAGGCTTTCGGGGCTATCCCATTTGACCCTTACTCTCACACGCCTAGCCATGCTGGCGCTCAGCAACCGGGTATGACGGGTCAAGTCAAGGAAGAGATTCTTGCCCGGTATGGGGAGCTCGGACTTCGAATCGAAAACGGTGTGGTGGTTTTTTCACCCCATCTGCTGCGCATTCGAGAGTTCACCCAAGCTGCATCGACCTTCAAATATCTCGACCTGCAAGGCGCATGGCAGGAACGCTCGCTACCCGAAGCAAGCCTTGCCTTCACCTGGTGCCAAATTCCAATTGTCTATAAAATCGTGCCGGAAGGGTTCTCGATTACGGTCCATGACACCGACACCAGCTTTCTCATCCATGGCGACGCTCTCACTGCCGAGCAAACCGGCAGCATTATGTCGCGGGAAGGACGGATCACAGCGTTAGAAGTGAGTATCGCCCGCGCTCAACTTTGGGACGAGTAGTACGGTACTTTTAAATAGCCTCCCTCCAGTGTAAAAGCGGTAGCCCAATGCTTTATACTGCGGCCCATTTGGAGGGTGTGACATTGGATACGGCCACCTTAATTTCACTGACAACCTTTGCCACGGTTGCTGCGTTTACCCCCGGACCCAACAATCTGCTGCTTGCCGCATCGAGTGCTAACTTCGGCTGGCATGCGACCCTGCCTCACATGCTCGGTGTGATCGTTGGCTTCACCTTATTGGTCACCCTAGCAGCCTTCGGTCTTGGCTGGCTGCTGTCGGTTATACCCAGCCTGCAGTGGATTTTGAGGCTTTTAGGCCTGGTGATGATCCTGAACATCGCTTACCGACTTGCAAACAGCCACAGCCTTGACCGCAAACACAGTCCGCGTCCAATGCGTTTTTTCGAGGCCGTGCTATTTCAGTGGATCAATCCCAAGGGTGTGGTTGTCATTGTTTCGGCCATCTCAGCCTACACCACCCCCGCAACCATCGTATGGTCTGAGGTCGTTATTCTCATCTCACTATTTTTCGTCGTTACCGCAGGGTCAGTTGCGCTCTGGAGTTATGCTGGGGCAATCATCGCAAAATCCTTACGTCACCCAACTCGCTTGCGGTGGTTTAATCGCGGCGCGGCAATGGCGTTACTACTGAGTATTCTGCCCGTCCTGCTCAATCTATTATAGCGTCACTCATTCGCCCCATGACTCAATAGACGGTAATCGCTCTCATCAAAATCATGGGTGACCGCCCAAAACTTTTGCAAACTGAAGGGAGAATTATTGACCACTTGACCGGCTTTATTTTTATACCAGCTATCCACACTTGGATGACCCCAGGCCAAACCAGCACTGAGGCTTTGTACGCTTTCGTTGTAGGCGCTGTTAACCTCCGATCGCACATCTAGAGCCCTGCCTTCACCCGCTGCGAGCACCGTCAAACATTGCATCACATAATGGATCTGACACTCTATCTGATAGATAATACTGCCCCCGTGAACGATGTTTGTATTGGGACCATACAAACAGAACAAATTTGGGAAGCCCGGTACCGTAGTGCCTTTGTACGCATTAGCAGCATCTCCCCACACCTCTGACAATTCCTGACCGCCAAGACCCAAAACCCGCATCGGACTCAAAAGGCGGTTGGACTCAAAACCCGTCGCCAAGATAAGCACATCTAGATCGTGATGCTCTCCGTCGGCGCTGACAATACCGGTTGCGGTAACGCGATCGATCCCTTGGGGCACTAGCGTCACATCCTCCCTTGCGAGCGTTTCATACCAACCATTGTCGACAATCAGTCGCTTACCCCAAACCGGAAACTTCGGAATGCAGTGCTCTACATAGGACTGTTTTGCGCCCAAACCTTCTTTGATGAACTCGATCAGTACCGATCGCATCGCATGATTGGCCTCGTTTACCGACACTGACTGATCCTGCCAATCGGGATCGGCGACGACCGCAGGCCAAGACCGATCGCCAAACACTAGTATCATTCTTGCCCGATGGAACTCCGCGTAATAGGGAATGTACTGCAGCGCCCACAGCAACCCAGGTTCCACCGGTTTATAATAGTCGCGAGCCGGCGCCACCCAATGTGGGGTGCGTTGAAATACAACCGTGTGTGCTGCTTGCGCTGCGGTTTTTGGCAACAGCTGAACGCAACTGCAGCCTGTGCCGATAACACCCACGCGCTTACCCGATAGGTCCTCGTCCTGCCAACGAGCAGAATGCCACATGGCGCCTTGGAAGTCGTCAAGGCCCTCTATGTCGGGCCGCGAAGGCCGGTTGAGCTGACCCACAGCACTGACGACGGCACTCGCTTGAAGATGCTGGGTACCACCCGTCTGATCCTCAAAAGTCACGTCCCAGCAGAGACGGGCTGGGTCAAAACACATTTCGGTAACCGTGCAATTGAATCGAATGTGTTCTCGCACGCCAAATTCGTCAGCGCATTGTTCAAAATACGTATACAACTCATCACGTTTCGAAAAGTAACTCGACCATTTGGCGTTACGATGAAACGAATAGGAGTAAAAGTGATTCGGGGTATCAACACCACAATCAGGATATCGATTTTCATACCAAGTGCCTCCAACCGCTGCATTTTTCTCCAAAATGGTGAACCCGATTCCGGCTCTCTTGAGTTTAGCCGCCGTGCCCAACCCAGACATACCCGCGCCGATGATAACCACATGCAGCGCCTCACCCGACCTTTCTCGGTTAAGCTTTTCAAGCGCGGGTAACCACTGCTCGTCCCGATCGACAAAGCGGGTCTCTTCCAACAGCATGGCGGCCATTTCTTGATCGATAACCTCTCCGGTAGAGAATTGCAACATCCGGTGGAACCGTTCAAGGTTCGGCGTCGCTCCGAGGTCTTGATGGCCCGCTCGGACCTCACCGATGATCTTGACCGCAGCCTCAAGGATTCGGGCTCGCTGGGAGGTAGAATAGCCACCCGAATCGTCTGGAAATAAACTGCCCTCCGGCGCAACAATCGGCGCCGGCGCAAACTCCTCGCCCAACCAACTGTCATCTCCTGTAATCGTTGCCAACACCAACAACAAATTGGGTAAGTTCACGTCCTCTAGCGCTTGGCGTAAGGTGTCGTCGTCTCCAGGTATCTTCATTATCGCCTCATTGGGTTCATTTGCGCGCTGCAACGCGCCATGGGTTTTCTATCCTTTTGCACAACAACCGAGTTAATTACTCCGCGACGTTCCAAATAGCGCAGACTGGCCGGGTTCAAAGTCTCGATTTGCGGTACGCCAACGGTCAAACGTGGCTAAAATATTGTCAGAAATCGAATGGACCTCGGTATAACAGTGGATTGCGGACCGAGTGTCAAAATAGGCAGCCCAAACACCATCGGCATGCAACTCGCACGCGAGCTCGAAGCCTGCCGATGATAGCTCGCCTTTAGCCGATGCGTAGTCCTCTACCAGCCGAGCCACATGATGCAAACCAAAGGTACCGGGGGCAAACATATCTCGATAGATCGACGGGGTTTCATCATGCTGCTCGATCAACTGAATTTGAGCATCACCCGCATAGGCAAAGGCATAGGACACATCAGCCTCGATCGGTTCATTTCTATACCAAAATTGCTCGGTTTTATGATGTTTGGCAACGAAGAACGGACCCGCGCCTAACAAAGTCGAAAACTGCGTCGCCGCTTGCTCTATGTTGTCAACAAAATACGCATACTGAAACACCCCAGGGAATGACGGTTTCACTCAACCCTCCTTTTAACCTTGTTCAGCGATCGATGTCGCTACTGTGTTCACCGGTTGATGATGCCCTAGGGACAAGTCTGAGTCGCCTAGCGATTGATTAAGGTTCGACCGCGCTGAATCACCGCCCCACACTTAACTGAGCCGGATTCAACACCGCTTCTCAGTCACCCCCCTTAGTTGTGCCTCCTCCCTCAGCCAAGCCCCTTCAGTCCATCGATGGCCGTCAATCGACGGACTCGAAGGGAGCCAGACAAGCTAACGCTTTGGCACCACCTTTAATTTCTACTAAAGCACCCAACCCTACCAAGGGTCAACTCCTGTCGATTTTCAATGCCCAATACTGGTTCGTTGCAGGCAATTGCGGTACCGTTACGGGCATCAGGTAAACGCATCATGAATCGACCACGCTTACTCGTCATTAACATCTATTCCCTGGCCCTTGTAGCGGGCTTGGCCACTTTCGCCTTTTCTCTGACGGTAGACTGGATGCTCCGTGTCTTTATTGCCGATCTCGTCGCGACCCTCGTGGTTTTTCTCGCGCGTCTTTACTACCGTAACGCCAGTCTGTACGACCCTTTTTGGAGCCTAGTGCCACCGATCATCGCCCTCGGGCTTTGGCTCACTCAATTCGAAAATTTGAGGCTGTTGTTGATGCTGCTGTTCGTTGGGATTTGGGGCATTCGACTCACCGCCAATTGGCTGAAAACCTGGCATGGCCTAGAAGCAGAAGATTGGCGATATCAAGCTCTCCAAGCGAAGAGTGGACGCTGGTATGGACTGGTTTCATTGTTTGGCATTCATTTGTTTCCGACGGTACTGGTATTTTTGGGTTGTATCAGTCTCTTTGTCGTCGCTGATCGCCCTCTCACTGGCTTAAATTATTGGGACCTTTTGGCAGTCTTGGTCACCAGCGCAAGCATCTGGATTGAGTATCAGGCCGATCGTGAACTCCACCAGTTTCGTACCCAGCGAGCGACGCCAACCGAGGTGATTAATCGAGGTTTATGGGCTCGATGTCGGCATCCCAACTACTTAGGTGAAGTGGGGTTTTGGTTTGGATTGTGGTTGTTCAGTGTCGCTGCTACGACATCAGTCTGGCAGTTGGCGACCCTCGGTCCGCTTGCCATGATTGTGCTCTTTGTCGTCATCAGCATCCCGATGATCGAGACGAAACTTCTGGCGGAGAAACCTGCCTACGCCCACTATCAAAAGAACACGCCTATGTTACTACCCAGGCTAACCCAGCGATGACACGCCTCCCCCTTTCTCGACAACCGTGGTTTGCCTATATCGTCCTCACTGGCCTGACCTTTGTCACAGCGGCTCTTGGCAGCTTGGGTTCGATTCAAGCCGGCGCTTTTTACCTCGACCTCGCTAAACCAATTTGGGCCCCCCCTGCCTGGCTCTTTGGACCGGTTTGGACCTTCCTCTATTCCGCGATGGCTGTGGCAGCTTGTCTTCTCTGGAGACAACTGCAGACCTTGCGACACCCCACTTTGATTCTCTACTACGCCCAACTGGGTCTCAATGGCGCCTGGTCTTGGGTTTTCTTTTATGGACAACTCGGTGGCTTTGCGCTGATCAACATTGCCGCCTTACTGGTTGTCATTGCCTGGCTTGTGAAAGACAGTCTTAGGTTAAGTCGCATCATTACGCTCTTGTTCGTTCCTTATTTTTTTTGGGTTTGTTTTGCCGCGATGCTGAATCTGGTTCTTTGGCGTGCAAACCCCGGCATTCTCACTTAGGGAGGGGCAATGACACACTCCCCCAGCTGGCATATCTGGAATGGCAACCGGTCACCGATTCGAGCGGTTTTTGAGGCAGATTTACTCATCGAGCTACTGCTCTTTATCGGCGTTGCTCCGTCAAAACAGGATATTGCTATCGACTCCTCGCCTCGTCCTTCTGCGGCCGCCGAGGGCAACATTTTTAGTGAAGACTTCGACCTTACGGTGACGCTGACAGAGAACCCAAAGTTCCGTCACGTCGACAAGATCGTGCTACCCGGTGTCGTCGACTATGGCGTGCTTGGATGCCGAGTTGCGTTAACGACTGAGCAATCAATCAACGCCATCCAGACGTCCGATCAATCATTCATGCAGCGCCGGTGGGTGCTTCCAGAGCAATGGGCGGATTACCCAATTTATCGCAGCAACGGTTTCAACCTCACGACCACCCCCAGCCTTGAACATGCGCTAGCTTGCGTTGCTGAAAATCGGGCCGATGCGCTACCCCTCGGTATTAACGAGGTGACCGCCCTTCTCGAGACGCACGCGAAACGCCACCCCAATCTGATACTTGAACCCGATCATCTTTTGTATTATCCGATGCCGCTCCAAATTTACTGCCACCCAAGACAGCAAGCCCTTGCAAAGCAACTTGAGCGCGGATTCAAGGCCTTTGAGCAGCAGGGCTTATTGTGGTCGCTGTTCAGCCGACACTACGCCGCCGCCATTGCGGCTTGTCATCTATCTTCGAGGCAACTGCACTTGTTGAAGAATCCGATGATTGGCAACCAGTCCCCGCTGTCGAACTTTACCAGCCCGCTGTTGGGTCAGATTGTGGGCGACTAAAACTCGGTGCCTGGCTGATAATATTTTTTTGCCCAGATCCCCATACTCGGTTCTCCCGATAACGGCATCCGCCAACTCGTCACCTTAGATTCAGATAAAAGTACGCGATACAGCGTACGAGGTTGCTCAAGCGTATCGGCAACATATTTTTCTGCGCCGCGAGGCCCGACATACTTCGTTGCCATCTCGAGATAAAGGCTCCGCCAGTCTGCATCGCAACCCACTTCAAAAAGGCACTGCGCTTGCCCCTGCACCAAGATCTTGCGATAGGGTAACGCTTCCTCATCAATGCATAATGATACTCTAGGGTCCAGCTGCAAAGCATGATACCAGCTAGACTTTATCCTCGGGGTGAACAAGAGTTCGCCCTCGCGGTGAAGAAACCAGATTGGGGTCACCATCGGCGCACCGTCGCTTTGAACAACCGCAATGCGCATGAGCACGCCTTGCTCATTCAGGAAATCAAAGCCTTCGGAATCAGACAGTTTAGGCATAGTCCTTTAACCGGCAAATGGGTGAATTATCGGTGTTCAATCTGCGCTATAGAGGGTTACAACGCAGGCACCCCCAAGACCGAGATTGTGCTGTAGTGCGTGTCTTGCGCCACTGACTTGTCTTGGGCCCGCATCACCCCTGAGCTGCCACACCAGTTCAGTGCATTGGGCCAACCCAGTGGCACCTAGAGGATGACCTTTCGAGAGCAAACCGCCCGACGGATTGGTCACAACCCTACCCCCGTAGGTATTGTCACCATCCCAAATAAACTTTTCTGCTGTTCCTGGCGTCGTTAAACCCAGTGCCTCGTAAGTTAACAGCTCATTGGCCGTGAAGCAGTCATGGAGCTCTACCACCTGGACATCTTCGGGGCCTACCCCTGCTTCCTCATACACTGCATCAGCCGCTGCCTTGGCCATATCAACACCCACCAACTTTCGCAGTGACGAGCCTTGCAATGTTGATTCAAAATCGGTCGTCATTGCCTGGGCCTTGATAGTGATGGCCTGGTTCAAACCGTGCTTTTTAGCAAAGGCTTCACTGCACACAATCGCCGCAGCCGCTCCACAGGTAGGAGGACAGCATTGATACCGGGTGAGCGGGCCGTAAATATGAGGCGAGGCCATAATCTCTTCAACGCTCAACAAATCTCGAAAAACCGCATAGGGATTATTCGCCGCGTGGGTACGTGCTTTTGCCGAAATTTTTGCAAAAGTTTCATCTCGAGTGCCGTATTCCTCAGCATATTCTTTGCCAGCGCCACCAAAGTACTGAGCGGCGTCTGGCGCTTGCTTATCGACGCCCTGCATGGATTTACGGACTTTGAAAAATCGTTTCAGAGGGCTAGGACGATCAGCAAACGATGCACCGAGGGCACCCGGATTCATCTGTTCAAAGCCAAGCGCAAGCGCACAATCGACTACGCCAGCAGCAACGGCTTGACGAGCCAAATACAAGGCTGAGGATCCTGTGGCACAGTTGTTATTCACATTGACGACCGGAATTCCGGTTAGTCCTAATCCATACAATGCTGCCTGACCGGAGGTAGAATCGCCGTAAACATACCCGACGTAAGCTTGCTGAACGTCCCGGTAATCTAGCCCTGCATCTTCAAGGGCTAGGCGCGCAGCTGTCTCACCCATTTGAGGGTAATCGTCACTGGCACCAGGCTTGGTGAATGGAATCATGCCGACACCGGCTACTTTGACACCTTGGCTCATTGCTTCTCTCATTTTAGGGATTCATTTGAGGGCCAACATAGTAGTGAGAGACCTCAAAGTCAATCGAACACCTACCGTCACAGGTGCTACACTCTCTTGAAAGACACGACAGGTACCGAGCATGACAATGTCACTTGAGGGACAAAAGATCCTAATCACCGGCGGAAACAGCGGTATTGGTTTTGAGGCGGCCAAAGCCTTCATCGCGCTGGGTGCGCAAGTCATTATCGCTGCACGGCCCTCCCACAAGACTGAGATGGCATTGCATGCACTCGGCTCTTCAGCCAGCCATATCCCTGTCGACTTGGCCGACCTGACTAGCGTGCGACAGCTAGCAACCACTTACCTTGAGCGACATGAAACTCTCGATGTATTGGTCAATAACGCTGGGCTATTTCCCGCCAAACAACAGGTCACTGAACAGGGCTTTGAAATGCAATTTGGCGTGAATCACTTGAGCCACTTCCTGCTGACCCAACTCCTCTTGCCCATGATGATCCAACAAGGTCCTGCTCGGGTCGTAACGGTCTCCTCGATGCTGCACAAAAAAGCCAAGTTGGACTTCAACTCCTTCAAGGGCGATAGCCAATATAACGCCCAAAAAGCCTACGGCCAGTCTAAACTGGCGAACGTTCTATTTGCCTACGAATTGGCGGAGCGGTTAGCGCACACTCAGGTGACATCCAATGTCCTACATCCGGGTGGCGTCGCTACCGATATCGTTCGGGATATGCCGTGGCTGATTCGCGCATTATTGGGACTGATTTTTATCAGTCCCGAAAAGGGTGCGAAAACCACTGTCATGCTCGGGGCAGATCCGACGCTAACGCAGACAACCGGCACCTACTTTGATCAATGCAAGGAGGCTTCGCCAACGACCGATGCCAACAACCTCGTCCTAAGGCAACAATTGTGGGAATACAGTTTAAGGGCGACTGGGCTCACAGCCGATCACTTTGAGGCTCAGCACTAATCAATGTGGCGGGTAAAAGGCCCCGGACCGCGTTGGACACGAAAATTTGGTCCGCAGCTTTCAGATCTGAAACCGTAATGTCAGCAATCTCGCCTTTGCCCGAGTGCAGTAGATAATCTCGGTAGACTCCTGGAAGCCCGCTCCTCTCAAGTCGCGGAGTCTTAAGGACACTGCCTTGCCCAATCCAAATATTGTAAATCGATGATTCAATCACCAACTCTCGCTGATCCCATAAAATCACATCATCGATGTCTGAACGGGCTCCACGCATTTGTACATACCCTGATCGAGCCGTTGTTTTATGCCTGAACCTTAAATCCTCGTCTGGGACAGGCGCATCGGCAAGTGCAAGCTTTACCGGACCGTTCACTTCGGGTAAGGGGCTTGACTCCAATGCCAGATTACCGCTGCGCGCTAGCAATAAGCGCAATTTGACCCGCTGGGGATGATGAAATTGCTTAACGATTTCCGTGGCCTGTCCCTGAGAAAACGCGAAACCAAGATCCTTTGCGGACCTCTTTAGACGGTTAAGATGGAAAGGCCAGAGGGCCACACCTTCTTCAGGATCGAAGTGCATGGTTTCGATTAGCGCCGGGGCAACGCCATTCAACACCGCAGTCTTTTGTTTTGTTTCCTCCCACTCGAGCTCAGCCTGCGAGTCCCATACGATGCCACCCCCTACGCCATAGCTCGCGCTGTTGGCACTTTTAGACAGAGTCAGCGTGCGAATCGCCACACTGAACTGCATTTGTCTAGGGGACCTTAGAATACCAATCGCACCGGTATAAACGCCTCTTGGCCCGGTTTCGAGGTCGTGGATGATGGCCATGGTTTGGGGCTTGGGCGCACCCGTAATCGATGCACACGGGAATAAAGCGGCCATGATTTGGTAAAATCCGGCTTGGGTTCGTCCCTGGACCTTGGATGTTTGTTGCCAAACGGTTGGCAATGCCTGAACTTGAAAAAGATCTTCAACCCGAATACTACCGGGTTCACAAATTCTCCCAAGATCGTTGCGAATCATATCTGTGATCATCAAGTTTTCAGCTCTGTCCTTGGCTGAGCAAACCAGTTGCTCCTGACTTTGCTGATCAGCGGCGGGCTCCAGGAAGCGAGCGGCGGTACCTTTCATCGGTTCGGTAGCAATGTGATTGCCTTCTAGGCGGAAGAACAGTTCAGGCGATACGGACACAATGGCACTATCTTCAAAGCAACAGAGCGCTGCAAAAGGCGTTGGTTGAGCCTCGTACATCTTGAGCAATATCTGCAACGGATCACCTTCAAATTGCCCAGACAGAGGATACGTTAAATTGACTTGATAACTATCGCCTGCCTGCAATGCCTTCTTAACTCGCCCAATTTGCTGGGCGTATTTTGAATACTCAATCTTTGGTTTGAGCAAAACCCTGGGTGCCTCTGCTTGATCCTGATCCGATGGCGATAGCGCAGAGACTTTGTCAAAAACTCCGAAAACCGCCAAGGGCTGATGACTCCTGTAAGCAACTAAAGCGGGGTCAAAAGCACCAGCGGCCTCATAGGCAACATAACCGACAACCCGATGCTGCTCAGCCGCCGCCTCTGCCGCCTTTAGCACGCCTTCGACGTCATCTAGGGTTCTTGCGACCAGAATTGCCTTGGGATCATTAAATACTTCCCAGTCGCTATTCGTCTCATTTCTCAGCACACACCACATGACCGATAAACTCTTTTCCAAACAATCCTGTTGCACCCTGCAGCGATGCTTCGCAATATTCTCGCATCTTTTGATTGAAGATTTCTGAATGTTACGGTTTTGTTGCCCTAATTGCCTAAAGGTTTATACTCTCTCCCATGGATATCAATGCCAACGCTCATGCTGCAATCCCTGTCGCCACCCAGAAATTGGGACGGCTTGCACACGAAGTTGCGAGCCTCACCACCCCTCAGGAAACGCCTACTGCCGTGCACTATGGCAAAGAGGTTTTCGATGACAAGTCTAGGACCTCAGATCTGGATGCAGCCACTCGGAGAGTCTATGACGCCAAGGGACGAATCGATGAGCCATCTGAGCGATCCGTGGAGGACCTGGTTGTCGAGCGTATGGCCGTCGTTCAATCCATAGAGGCCGCCCGCGAAGTCGCAAAGGCCACGAACAACATGGTTGGCGCCCTAATTGACGAAACCGTTTAATCCTATCGCCTTTAAATCGCGGTCAGAGCACCGGGTAACAGTTGCTTTTCGAGGCCTTAGCCCGTATCGTGCGATTCGCTAACAGGGTAGCGCCCTTTTTAATTACGCTTTCATCCAAAAAGCTGCCCGAACCCTAGCTCACTACCGCCTTAGAACCCTTGTCGCTTGCCCATCGTAGGATTTTTATGACCCACTTTAACGAGCTCGGCCTCATTGCACCTTTGCAGCGGGCCTTGGCAGAAAAAAATTATCAAACCCCTACCGCCATACAAGCGGCCGCCATTCCTGTTGTGCTTGCGGGCAAAGATCTAATGGCTTCGGCTCAAACAGGCACCGGTAAGACCGCCGCCTTCGTGTTGCCCATCCTCCAGAGACTGGTTGCCTCTGATATCAAAACCAAGAGCAACCGGACCCAGGCGTTGATTATCACACCGACCCGTGAGCTCGCCGCTCAGATCCATGACAACATTGTCACTTACAGTCGGTACTTGAGCATCAGCTCAGCTGTCGTTTTCGGTGGCGTAAAAATCAATCCACAAATGAAAAAATTGCGAGGCGGAATTGATATCTTGGTAGCAACCCCCGGGCGACTACTTGATCTTGTTCAACAAAATGCTGTCCAACTCGATGACGTCTCGACCTTCGTGCTCGATGAAGCGGATCGCATGCTCGACATGGGTTTCGTTCCTGATGTAAAACGCATTCAGGCTAAGCTACCGAAGCGCCGCCATAATCTGATGTTTTCAGCAACGTTTTCCGACCCGATCCGAGCGTTGGCCAAAACCATGTTGCATCAGCCCAGTGAAATCGATGTCGCTCCTCGAAACACCACAGCGCAAAACATTGAGCAAACCGTGCACCCAGTCGATAAGCAAGCCAAGTCAGCACTCTTGGTTCACCTCATCAGAAGCGAGGCATGGCATCAAGTCCTTGTGTTTAGTCGCACTAAGCATGGCGCCAACAAATTGGTTAAAAATTTGCTGAATGCAGGCATCGAGGCAGAGGCTATTCACGGCAATAAAAGTCAAGGCGCACGAACCCGTGCCCTATCAGGGTTCAAAGAAGGTCGAGTCGATATCCTTGTTGCAACGGACATTGCGGCCCGCGGTATCGACATTCAAGCGCTTCCCCGGGTGGTTAATTTCGATTTACCGAACGTACCTGAAGACTATGTCCATCGAATTGGTCGTACTGCAAGAGCAGGAAGCACCGGGGTAGCGGTGTCGTTAGTGGCCGCGGACGAAATCAAGCAGCTGCGCGATATCGAAAGACTCATTCAAAGACGCTTACCCAGGATCGAAATCGAGGGATTTGAGCCTAACCACCAACTCCCCGCTGCTGGCCCTATCCCGACGAAGCCGAAAACAAAGCCCAAAGCCAAGTCCAAGCCGAAAACCCATCGAAGGCGTCAAAGTCAGCGAACGAAACCACCCGAAAACGTCAACGGCAACCAACTTCGCCCCCAGGCGCAACAACCTGATGTCAATGGCAATCTCAAAACGTTTGTCGAATCAGACGACCAAAAGAAACCAAAACGACGCTTCCGGCCGAGACGATCCCGGTCCTCATAATCGCCATCGGATCTTTGTGCCGCGCTAGCCTTTCCTCCGTTTCGGGCCCATTTGGCAACCGCTTGCTCAGGTCAAACCCGCAATCCCGACTCTACAACCTTTGTGAGGGAAGCCTGTCCAACCCCTGTCCCGATCAGATTGACGCAAGAACTTTTTGGATAAGCCTCGGTTTCACGCCAACTCGGCGCGCCACAACTCATCAACCCGTTATGACATTCACTACGACATTCACTGGGTGTTCAACCCAGGAGCGCCGAGGCTTGGCTGAATGATTCTGCACGCACCCCTTTCTTAGGATAAACGCTATTGGGATAGCATCTAGGGGATAGCACGATCGCCATCACACCAAAGGGTAGAGGGAGTTCGCCGCGATTCTGGTTTTCTACGGCATCAACCCTTTGGCATAAGATCTGACTGGGCTAACGGGCTATAGCAACAAATGACCACCGTCTAAGATCAAATGCTGCCCGGTCACAACCGAGTGACCATCAATAAAGGACAAAATTGACTCAGCTACGGAATCAGCGGTGCACGTTGTTTGCAAGGGCGTTTTCGCTCTTAAAAAACTCAGTGTCTGCTCGTAAACAGCTTGCCCCATACCCTCCGCCAACCAGTCACCTTCGATAAACCCAGGGCAGACGGCATTCACCCGGATGGAAGGCCCCATCACCCTGGCAAGCGATTTGGTCATGGTAATCAACGCGCCCTTTGACGCGGCGTAGGCAATCGAAGATCCAACCCCCTTTACGCCAGCGATAGAGGCCACATTAACGATCGAAGCATCTCCGGAAGCCGTGAGCGCATCTTGCGCTGCTCGCACCATCTGAAATGCGCCGATGACATTCACCGCATAAATATCCTGAAAGTCTTGATGGTCCAAACCAGCAAGATCACTGTGGGTGACAAATTTGGTGGTTCCTGCATTATTCACCAGGATATCAAGGCGACCCCATCGGGATAGCGTGTCTTCAACCATACGCTGGCAATCCGAATCTTTGCTTACGTCTGCCTGGCACACCAATACTTCCGCACCTAATTCCCGACACTCCTCGGCAACCCGCTCGGCAGCGTCGACGCTACGCGAATAATTGATCACAACATTGGTACCCCGGGCCGCCAGTTGTCTGGCCGTTGAGGCCCCAACGCCAGAGGATGAGCCTGTAACGATGCCGACTGCTTGTTTTAAATCCACTTGCTTGCTCCCTTACCTAATCAATACCTGCTCGCATGATGCCAGCTAAAAGTGATCCATGGCCAATCCACGCCTCAATTTCTTTTACCCGCGATCAACCAAACCGCACCCTCCATGACCACTCCAGTTGCCGTCACGAATGGCAATAAAGCCTCACTCATCGCCGCGATGGCTGCGTCAAGTGAGGCATCTGGCAATGACTTAAAGACCCTGGCGGCAGGACCAATCGATTGCTGAAAGGCGACCGCATCCTCTAAATTTGATGCGACCTGCAATGATTTCTTGATCTCGGTGAAAGTAAGATCGGCAAACCCGCTCTGCTCGAGAAGACTCTGCACGTACTGCTGATCGCTGAACGCAAAGGGACCAGGCCCGCGCGGATCGCGAGGCGGCTCCACTTCCACGGCCCATGGCGCAATGGCTTGCCCCGCCACCGACATCCAAGGGTTGTACTTGGGCGCCTGCCAACAAACCAATCTCAACTCGCCCCCAGGGCGCAAAACTTGCAGCAAGTTCTCAAAGGCTTTGATTGGCTCCTCAAAAAACATAGCGCCAAACCGCGAGTACATCAGATCGAATGGCTGCTGCGTGCTGAACAGGGCGCCATCGGCATGCTCGAACCTAGGGTTGTCAGGTAATCGACGCCGCGCATTCGCTTGTGCCAGCATAGGACGAGAAAGATCGATACCCAGCACATCCGCCCCTAAGGACGCCAATTGTACGGCGGAATCGCCGCAACCACACCCGAGGTCTAGTACCCGCTTACCCGAAATGCTACCCAAAGAGGCGATAGAGGCTTCGGTGAAGGGCGCTAGTAAGGCGTCGAGACGCTGCTGCAGCCTCACCCAGATCGCGCCTGCCTCGCCATCCCAGTATTGATACTGCTGTTGATTGACAATCTTCATTCAAATCCCTTCGATTAGCCTCTGTTTCTGCGCCATCCATTGCCGGCAGCGTGTTATTCCGTCAACCTAGGCGAAACAGCCGATCTCAGCTGGATCGCCTCAGAAACTGGAAAACAGGGCATTTTAGGCGCAGCCCTGTCAACCCGCTCCGCTTCGGTGACTCCATCATAGCACCCGTCAAATCGCAAACGATCTCGGCTTCAGGCATTTCGGTCCTTAGCTTGTTAGCGCCTTTCCGCTTCACAACCAGTTTTAATGCCAGACAATATCGGCTCAACCCATACATCAAAAATGCCCAACTCCTCAAAAAAGGCGACGCATCTTAACAGCACGGCATGCCTCAGATCTCTCCAGCCTACGCATTGGACGGACTGCCATCGCACCACTAGACCCGCTTTAGGTCAGGAACCTGAAATTGCCCCGATGCCGCCTGGGGCATCGGATCTTCACGCAGCACCATTTCCGCCGAAATACCTCCATAAATATGCGGAAACAGCACCTCTTCACTTCCGAGATAGTGATGATCTTGATCACCTACCTTCGACGCTGCTTCAAACCGAAGATCAACCCCCAATTCAATCAAATGTTCAGGATCCATCGTCAACACCAGCCAGGGCCCCGCCAACCGCTGATAAAATTGATTCGCCACTTTAACCAGAGCCTCGATCGTTGGAGCCGCGTGGGTCAAACCATCTTGATCAAAAGTCGGCGGATAATACAGCTGCCGACGACTGATCGCGGCCTGCCATCGCTTCGTCTCAGCCAGATGAAAAATCGGTGCCATAAGCGCCTCTTAAAAGCCGATACGCTACCACAATCCCCCAGTTCAAGTCCGATTTCCCGCTAGCGCTTACCATCGCCGCCATTCGGACATTCGGTGCCTTTGTCACCTGGGTTCTGTCTATTCACTTCAGCGCTACTCCTTAACGAAGATCGATTTCGAGTGCAGGTCAACCCTCCTCGCTCGGGCTGTCTGAGTGACTTGCTCACCCTCAACAGATGCGCTTTACTGTTTGAAAACAGGGGTCCACATGAAAAATTTTGCGCAAAAGGTCGCGGTGGTCACGGGGGCCGGTTCTGGCATTGGCCGTTATTTGGCCGTATTACTCGCTCGGGCTGGTGCGGATGTCGTGATCTGCGATATCAACCCGGACACACTGGCCGAAACGGAGGCGATGCTCAGGCGCTACAACGTTGCGGTCACGTCAATTGCGGTGGATATGGGTGACAAAGCTCAAGTCACGGCACTACCGGAACAGGTGATTGCTCGACATGGAAAAGTAGATTTATTGTTCAATAATGCTGGCGTTACCGTCGGCGCCGATTTTGAAAACATGTCCGAGGCCGATTGGGACTGGGTCATGAATATCAATTTGAACGGAGTGGTCAATGCCACTCGAGCATTTTTACCGCATTTAAGAGCGCAGCCGGAAGCAGCGCTGATTAACACGTCATCAATATTTGGCATGATCGCTGTTGCCAAGCAATCTTCTTATCATGCCACTAAGTTTGCCGTGCGAGGCTTTACAGAGGGTTTGATTAGAGAGTTTAAGGATACCAACCTGTCGGTGCATTGTGTGCATCCCGGCCATATCGGGACCAACATCGTTGCCAACTCTCGATTTACCGAGATAGAAACTGAACCCGATAACAGCCCATCAGGTTTTGCGGGCAACCATACTGAGATGGCCAATCTTTTTCGGGACCATGGCATGCACCCCAGTCGCGCCGCCGGCATTATTCTTAAGGGTATCAGCCGTGGAAAACGAAGAATCTTCGTAGGACTCGATGCCAAACTTTTAGACCTCGCCCAACGGATCTCGCCAATGCATTACGATAAATTAATGCCTTTGTTTATGCTTCCGTTGACCATTCTGCGCAACAAAAAGCCGATCAAAGATCTGGCTTGAACCTATTGGGTTTGTGATTGTCGCTTGAGTCTGCGCATGCCATGTAACCACCGGTCGATATCGTCACCCTTGCGGCGCACATAATCCTCGACTTCAGGATGCGGCAACACATAAAACCTTTCTGCTTCTAGAGCCTCCAGCACAGTCTGGGCTAAGGCTTCCGGCTCGATTATCCCATCGGTCTGTCCATCACCGAGGCTTCTTGGTGCCATTGCCGTGTTAACGCCTTGTGGGCAAAGCACCGATACACCAATACCGTCATCGCCGTGTGTGATCGCAATAAATTCTGCCAACTTAACCGCTGCAGCCTTGGTCACCGAGTAGGGACCTGACCCGAGAGCGGCCAATAGACCGGCTGCTGACGCTGTATTCAATAAGTAGCCTTGACCCCGCTCTAACATGCCAGGCAGTACCGCTCTGGCCGCATAAACATGGCTCATCACGTGCAACTCCCACTGCAATTGCCAAACGGCATTTTCAGCGTCGGTTAAAACCCCCTCGCCGCCCGCACCGGCATTGGAGCAAAGTAAGTCGATACGCCCATACCGAGATTCACAGTGCCTTACGAGATCGACAATGTCGGATTCATCGGTGACATTGCAAACTCGGCCTTCGCAATTGAGCTCTGTGGCAGCATGCTGCACCGCACTGGCATCGAGGTCAGCCAACACAACAGCTTCAGCGCCCGCCTCTAAAAAAGCGGCTGCCATCGCCTTGCCGATACCACCACTGCCTCCGGTAATCACGCACACCGCATCTTGGATTTTCATCATTACCTCTCTTAACCGCAGATTTAATGCCTAAGCCCTAGGGGCCGCTAACCGAGTGTTAGGCCTCTTTGTTTTTTCATCCTATACTACTTTTGACCATTCTCGAGGGTTGTTTCTTGATGCATCAACAAGATACCAGTACCGAAATTCTGACCCAAGCCATTCTTCGCTACGCCGTCGAACGCATTCGAATGGATCCTCCAACGCTCGATGGCCCAAAGCCGGAGGCTACCTTACGCGCGATGACGGGTAAAACCATTACAACCGAAGGTATGGGGGGACTCGAGGCATTGCGCATCTTCACCGATGTCCTCGCTCCTGCTTGTATCTCTGTCGATCACCCCAGATTTCTTTCTTTCGTACCTGCTGCTCCAACGGAAGCCGCAACCTTGTTTGATCTTGTGGTCGGGGCTTCAAGTATTTGTGGAACTTCCTGGCTTGAGGCCGCTGGGGCCGTCTTTGCTGAAAATGAAGCGTTACGCTGGCTAGCAGACCTCGCGGGCTTTCCTGATTCAGCGGGAGGCGTATTTGTAGCCGGCGGAACCGCAGGTAATCTCAGCGCCCTGGTCGCGGCTCGAAGCGAATGGCGAAATCGGCATACCGGTCAGCAGACTCGGGGGCTCATTGTGACCTCTGAAGGCGCTCTTCCTTCGTTTGCGCAAGCCGCATTTGTCATGGATGCGGAAATTTTATCCGTGCCCTGCGGAAGCCGCTTGCTGGGCACTGACCTCGAGCAGTTTTTAAAGCAGCTCACGGCTCAAGATCAAAGCCGTGTATTCGCGGTGGTCGCTACCAGCGGCACCACCAATTTAGGCATCATTGACGATCTTGAGGGTATTGCCGAGGTTTGTGAGGCTGAACAAATCTGGTTACATGTTGATGGCGCCTATGGCGGAGCTGGACTGGCCGCCCCGAGTATTAGAGCACTGTTCTCGGGCATTGAACGCGCGAATAGTTTCATCGTTGATCCGCACAAGTGGTTGTTCTCACCCTTCGACTGCTGTGCTTTGCTCTACCGAGATCCTATGCATGCCCGTGTTGCCCATCGGCAACACGGCGATTATTTAGAAGTTCTCTACGACGGCGTTTGGAATCCCTCAGACTATGCTCATCATCTTTCCCGACGCGCACGCGGGTTACCTTTTTGGTTCAGCCTGGCAACGCATGGCACCGAAGCCTACTCCAGGGCCGTCGAAACCACGCTGCAACTTGCCCAAACCGCCGCCGACTTAATCAACCAAACAGACTACTTAACGCTGTTGATGCCCCCAAACCTGTCCGTCGTTGTCTTTCGGCGGGAGGGCTGGACGGCGGAAGACTATCAGGCTTGGAGCGAGAATCTGCTCGAGGAGGGAACCGGTTTCGTCATGCCAACCAAGCATTTGGGGGAGACGGTGCTGCGCTTTTGTGTGGTGAACCCTAATACCTCTCAAGAGGATTTGCGCTTAATTCTTGATTCTCTGGCGTAATCTGGCAATCGCCCACCCTTCAGACAGTCCAGCCTGTCTAAAACGCTATCCGGCTGACACCAGGGCGAAGTTGCTGAGCGCGTTAGCGCGGCTCATCGCCCTTGATTATGACTCGATGCATATGCCGCCGATAGCCTTGGTAGAGATCGGAAGAGCGGGTCAGCA
>NZGC01000103.1 GCA_002689445.1 Gammaproteobacteria bacterium | reverse complement strand
CCTTGGCTAGTATCGACTCTCTTTGAGGCGACTGCGTCTTTTGCTTCAGACCGCGTCTAACATTTCGATTTTAGGGCGTCCAGCCATATGAGGCCCCATAGCCGCGCCCAGGCGCTTAAAATACTCGGTACCATTGTGAGCGGCCAAGGCCTGTTCATTCTCATATTGCTCGAGGACTACATAGGTTGTATCGCTGGTACGACTTTTGTGAAGCGCGTAAAAGTGATTGCCAGGTTCGTTTGTTGTGACTTCGGCAGCCAGTTCTTTAAATATGGCTTCAAAAGCGTCCTGCTCTCCAGGTTTGATTTCAAGTGTCGCAATAATACCGATCGCCATAAAGAATTCCTGATTTAAAAGAGACCAGTGTGAGAGGAGGGATCCCTGGTGTCAATCGTTGACCGGAGGCTGTGTAAGGGGGCGAACGAGAGACTCTAGGTCGTTTTCTTTTAGCGTTAACGCGAGTGCCATGACCCTTCCAAGATCGCCGGTGGGAAAGCCTCTGCCTTGAAACCAAAGTAAATAGGCCTCAGGGAGTTCGGCAATGCGCCGTCCTTTATATTTACCGAAAGGCATAACCCAATTTGCAACGGCGATGAGGTCTTTGGGTTCAAATTGCATGACACGTATAATCTAGGGGAAAAGGAGAGAGTGATGCCAAAAGCGAGTGAAATCAAGCGCGGAGATGTCGTTGAAATCAACGGTGAGCCGCATGTTGCCAAAACTGTTGAGGCCAAAAGCCCATCCTCTCGAGGCGCTGCAACCCTGTATAAATTTCGATTCAAAAATTTGATCACTGGGGTGAAACGCGAGGTCTCAGCCAAAGGCGAAGAAAATTTCTCGGCCATTGATTGTCAGCGAGTTCTCGTGCAATTGTCTTTTGTGGATGGTGACGATGTTAACTTTATGGATGTAACTGACTTCAGCCAATACAGTCTTCAACGACAGGATATCGAAGATCAAATGGCTTATCTGATCGATGGACTAGAGGACATCACTGCGCTACTGATTAATGATCAGATCGCAGCAATCGAACTCCCGCAATCAGTTGCGTTGAAGATTGTTGAAACAACCCCTGCAGTCAAAGGTGCAAGTGCAAGTGCTAGAACGAAACCTGCGACTCTCGAGACAGGATTAATCGTTCAAGTACCGGAGTACATCACCAGCGGAGAGGTGATAAAGATCAATACAACGAACGCCAAATTTATGGCGCGGGCATAGGGCTTTGCGTTAGGTTAGGAGGATTCTTCTAAAGCGTTTTCGGCGAAGAGTCTGATGCTTTTATAGTCGGCTTTACCGTTGGGTGCTCGGCCTAAGTTCTCTTTTTTGAAAATGTGTTTGGGGAGTTTGTAAGCCGCTAGGTGATTTCTGCACCAGGCCTTCAGTGCACCGGCCTCGATATCTCGATCGCCCTTGGTTTGGATGACTGCTGTAATGGCTTGCCCCCATTTAGGATCGTCTAAGCCTACAACCAGCGCATCTTCGATCGCTTCATGATGCTTAAGGGCCTCCTCAACTTCCTCGGGGAATACTTTTTCTCCCGCCGTATTGATGCAGTTGCTACCTCTCCCCAGTAAGGTCAAAGATCCATCTGCCTCAACCTGAACCCAATCTCCAGGAATTGAATAGCGTTCGCCTCGGATGATTTGAAAAGTTTTTGCGGTCTTCTCCTCGTCTTTGTAATAACCGAGCGGTAAGTTCCCGCGTACAGCGACCATCCCAGCCTCGCTGTCACCCGGTAATACCTCACGGTGGTCGTCGGTGAAGACTCTGCAATTGGGCCCAATGCTGAACTGAGCAACGTCGATGGTTTGATCTTTGGTCATGACAGAGCTACCAAGGCCGATCGCTTCCGAGGACGAAAAACCATCGACCAACAACAGGTTTTCGTTGTGCTCGAGCAATCCCGCTTTGATATCTCTCGTCCACATAACACCCGAAGATGAGATGACATTGACCGAAGAAATATCGAATTCACCTGGATTTTCATTGAGGGTNTCGAGCATCGGGCGCGCAAAAGCATCACCCACAATGGTCACNGCGGTAACCTTGTTTTTTTGCATAGCCAACAGAGCCTCCGGCGCGCTGAAGTGTTTCCCAGGAAGCGTAACGCAAGTACCGCCCATGGCCATTGCTCCGATTGCTGACAACAAACCGGTACCATGCATCATTGGTGGTAAAGGCAGGTTAACGGGTGGTGCTTGAGCCTTGATGCGTTCAAGAAGCGCCTCGAGACTTTCGCTGGGCGGAATGTTAAGACGCGGATTCCCACCGGCACCCATAACTTTAAAGAGGTCATCGTGTTGCCACATGACGCCCTTGGGCATTCCAGTGGTCCCGCCAGTGTATAAAAACAGTAAATCCTCAGGTGCTCTGGGGATGCTTATTGGCGAGGGGTCAAATGTGGTTGCACGATGCTCGTATTCGGTGTCGAGGGTTGTGTCTGCGATGGTTGCGTCTTGCACCTCTATCCACTGCTTCACGAGAGGTAGCTTGTCTCTAATCCGGTCAACCGAATCCTGAAATTCGGTTTGGTAGATCACGATGGTCGCGTCGGCGTTATCGAGTAGGTAAATTAACTCGTGATCAATATATCGATAGTTAACATTGACGTGAGTCAGGGCAGCCTTAAAGGCCGCTGCAATGCCTTCGGAATATTCAGCGCAGTTGCGCATGTAAAACGCGATCTTATCGCCAGGTTGGGCACCGCCCTCAAGGAGCGATCGAGCCAAACTATTCGATCGCGCATCGAACTGTGCCCGACTGAAAACTCGGTCACCGTGAATGAGCGCCGGCTGCTCTGGATCGGTAATTGTGGTTACTGCATCTAAAATATCACCAAAGTTCCAGCGCATAACGATTGTCCTCAGCCTAACGAATGTTGTGTTAAAGATGATACCGATAATTCTGAAACTCGGCCGAAGGCCAGGACGAGTATCATCGGTGAGTGTTTTAGCGAGGCGCCGCCAGTTGCCTTCGAGGGTGCTTTAATCATTGAGATTATCAAACCTTTGAATTGAGGGTGCGGTTAACACTTTCTATCCGACAGCACAGTATCAGCGGGTGCCGCATTATCCTTATTTGTCCGGAGAGGACACGAGCGCCTGCGCGAACTACACCAGGAGATGTTCAAGTATTGAATTAATCTAAGCAAAGCGTTGATCCGAGTCAGCTTAGGTGCCCGTAAAGTTGCCGGCTCGGCGCTCAGCCACCGCGCGGATCCCTTCTTTATGATCATTGGTCTGTTGCAAGATGAACTGAGCCTTACCCTCAACGTCAGTCGTCCGTTTGACCGCATCGGCTAATTCACCTCTTACTTGTTCCCGCAATGAGACCACTGCTAGGGGCGCGTTTTCGGCGATTTCAGCGGCGAGCTCAATGGCTGAGTCTCGAAGAACTTCGTTGCTGACGAGTAGGTCCGCTAAGCCCCATTCGTAGGCGGTCTCACCTGTGATGCGCCGCCCGGTAAAAAACAATAGATTGGCTTTTTGGTGGCCTATAATTCTCGATAGGGTATGCGTCAGGCCAAACCCAGGAGTAAAGCCGAGCTTAACAAAATTGGCGGTCATCCGAGTATCTGCACTGACGACTCGAAAATCTGCCATCACGGCGAGGCCAAATCCGCCGCCGACAGCGGCACCTTGTACTGCAGCGATCACGGGCGTTTGATTCCGAAATAATCTAACAGCCTCTGTATAGAGGGGGTTGGGAGCTTCTGGATCCCTCGGTCCCTCACTGTTGCGGTCAGCGCTTGAAAAATTCGCTCCCGCGCAAAAGTGTTTGCCATCGGAACACAGCACAATGGCGCGCGCACTCGGGTTTTTGTCGATGGCTGCAAAGGCATCGGCTAGATCACGGATTAAGACTTGATCAAAAAAATTGTTGGGTGCTCTATTGATCTCACAGACAGCGACGTAATTATCGCTGACCGTGACCTTCACATCACCAAATTGCTCATGCATAGTTTGTCTCCAACCTTGGGTGTAGCTTGCTGCTCCCAATATTTTTCAGTGGATCTGCTTACTCAAAGGCTCTGGGCGTTGGTTGAATGCCCTTAGGCCACTGGCCAATGTGTTCCCGGACAGCATCCCCAATTTCAGCAACTTCCCAAGGGCCCTCCGTATTGTCTTTTTGGCAGATAACGTGTGACTGCCACGACAAGAGTTGCACGGTATTTCCAGTGGCCAGAAACGTTCTACCTGTGACATCTTTAGCCTCGTCAGAACCAAGCCAAACAACCAGGGGAGAGACTTTATCTGGAGACAATAGCTCCTCCATGTTTTGGCCCTGAGGGAAGATATCCTCTGTGAGTCGCGACCAGGCGGCGGGCGCTAATATGTTGACTCGAATGCCGTACTTTAAGCCTTCTTGGAAAAGACACCGTGCGAAACCTGCGATGCCTGCTTTGGCGGCGCCATAGTTAGACTGTCCGAAATTACCGAGAAGCCCAGAAGTTGATGAGGTGACAACGATGCTGCCGCCGTCTTCTTGATTCATCATTTGATTGTAAGCCGCCTTGACCGTGAGATAAGTGCCCCTCAGGTGTACTTCGATCACGATATCCCACATTTCGTTGGTCATATTTTTAAAGGATTTGTCTCGCAGGATGCCAGCATTGGCAATCAGAAAATCAAGCTTGCCAAAGGTATCAACCGCTTTTTGGACCATCGCAACCGCATCTTCTTCCTTGGCAACATTGCCGTAATCAGCAATGGCTTGCCCTCCCATGGCCTTGATCTTTTCGACAACCGTATCGGCCATCGCACTACCGCCGCCGGCGCCATCCCGACTGCCCCCTAAATCATTGACAACGACTGCCGCGCCTTCTTTTGCAAGCAACAACGCATGTGTTTCTCCCAGGCCGCCGCCTGCGCCTGTGACCAGTGCTACCTTCCCATCCAATAATCCCATTCGGTGATCCTCCCCTCAATATTTGATCGACTAAACGTCCAGCAGTAAATCATACTGCTGGGATCATCGCCAGTAGCGGATCATGAACCGGTCGGTTCAGCGTTTGAGAGCGAACTAGTTGAATCGGTAGCGATAACCTTGCTTCGCCCAGGAATGGAATCCGGCTTGTTCAGCAAATTTTCGAAAGGTTTTCCACTGATCACCGTAGTGTATTAGAACGATCTTTCGCTTCATTTCGGCGGGCAGGGTAGCGAGTTCTTCGATGCCGGTGTGAACGCCGCCTGTAAACAACTGACAGTCGTGAAAGATCAATTCTGGCGAAAATTTTGCTTCGAATTCGTTCAGGAGTGGGGGGTCGAATCGTGTGTCGCTGGTGAACATAATGCGCTCGTCGATTAACACGCCGCAGCTCCAAGCGGAAGTGCGCCACGAAGCTGTAGTGTCCGGGAAGTGCTTAGTACGAAATAGCTTGAGATTCATTGCTCCTAGATTGGTTTCATAAACATCGCGGTCGTAATGCTTAAGTTTTTTGGGCCGAATGATGTGCCAAAAATCCTTGAAGGTTAAAGGCGTGCCCTCAGAGGCTTCTGCGCCGCCTCGAAGCGATTGGTCCCAGAGAATTTTCTCATAGGCCTTAGTAATGATGATGTTGGGTTTTCGATGCGTCACATATCGGTTTGAAAGCTGGACTTCCTCTAGCCCCCCAATGTGGTCAGCGTGGCTATGGGTAATCAGAAAATTGTCGAGATCAGTGATTCTGGTTTGATAGTGATGATAAAGGGTATGTGGGCACAAAGTGCCGCAATCAATTAAAAGGTGGGTATCGCCTTTAACCAAGAATAAATTTGTTTGATTGAGGGCTTTCGAGAAAGCAGAACCGACTCCAAGGCAAACCAAATCTAGGGTGCCATTATTTTGGAGAGAGAGCTTCGTGATCGGTCGGGCTGAGACGTGCATAAAGCAAAGGTGACAGTTTGGGCCTGCCAGTGTCAACAGCATAAGTCATAGATCGTACCTGCGGGCTCGAAATGCGAAGCAGTTACGCTTGAGTTGACGTTCTTTCAGTCCTTCAGTGCAGAGGACTCAGTTAAACCCGGACATGGCATTGAAATTTCTCGCAGCCTCCCAACGAGGGGTGAAAGGCTTTTTGAGGGATGGTCATAGCAGGCTGAGGGAGCTTGCAGGGTTGTTCGGATCTGATTGTTTCGGTCGGTGGCTCATGAAGGCTAGCCCAATTTAAGGTTGAGGACCTGGCATTTTTTGAGATCAACCGCGCCTCTAAGCCAACTGTGCTCAATCGCCCGAATCGAACTTTAGGGTCAGTTGGGGTACTATTCTTGGGGTGCCCGATGGACCGGGTGCAGGATTAGCCAAAAAGTCGGCTTTCCGCGAGGGACGTGATGGCTCGGTTGTGACTAGGTTTTGACAAGGTTGTGGGTGGATTTTGGCTAACCGAGGGTTGAGCCGGCTGAGCCTCTGTTTCTTTCCCTCTAGGGGTATAGGCCGCCAGCCAACCCGATTGAAAGCGCTGATGGGTCATCTAGGATAGCGGTCCGACCAGACCTCAGAGGTTCAGGATCTCTGGTTCTGATACAAGGGTTAAAATCGAGGAGTAGAAAGTGACATTCATTGAACGACTCAGTACGAGCCAGTCGGTTGCAGAGCGACGGGTTCAACGGCTACTACTCGATGCCATCAACTGTACCCAGAGCGACGATTTTTATCAGTATTTTGATCATTTCACGCCAGATGCGGTGTGGATGATGCCGGCTAAACGTCATGATGTAACATTATCAGAGGCCAAGCAGTTCTATCGCTTTACCGATAAGTTCCGTTTTGAGCAACAAGTTACCATTGACGAGGTACAAGTTTTTGAGCACCGAGGCTTTGCTAGGCTGAGTTTTGATGGCTACTTGATTGCGAAACGAGACGTATCCGCGCCACCCATTCGATCTGTCAGTAGGCATTTGTGGTTGTTCGCTGAGAATTCCGATGGGCAATGGTTATTGACCCGAGATATTTGGAATAACCCCAGCTCTGCCAATTAATCGAGCTTCGGCTCCCGCTTATACTACTCATCCCATTCGCTGGCAGAAAGGGATGTTCATTTTTCAAGGCGCGCAGGCCGAGACCTCTGATGCGCTGTCTCAAAATAACGGTTGAGTTGAATTCCTTGCTAAGCTAACGCCATCTTGTCAGGCATTGGGAGGCCATGCATGCCGATTTTTGATTTTGCTGTTGGACAGACCAACCCTGAAACGTTTCCCACCGCTGCGCTTCAACAGGCTGCAGTCGCAGCGATCGCTGCCGAAGCAGAGGCTTTAAACCGATACCCCGGCGGGAAAGGACACGCAGGCTTGAGGCGGTTGATGGCGGAGCGCGAATCCGAACGCGAGAGCGTTGACGTGAATCCGGAAAACATTGCGCTCATGAATGGATCCATGCAGGCCGTGACCCTCGCGGGGCAAGCCTTGACGAACGGGCCTGGCGATATTGTCATCACTGAAAAATACACTTACTCGGGGACCATTGCCGCTTACAGAAGCCTTGGCTTAGCAATGCACGGTATGCCCGTTGATGAAGAAGGGATGAAGGTGGATTTTCTGGCGACGCATTTAGCGGCGTTGCCTCAGAAACCTAAGTTTATCTATACCTTAACGTCTTACCAAAACCCGACCGGCGTCACGATGTCTAGGGCGCGTCGATTGGCGTTGATTGAAGTTGCTCGCGAGTATGATCTGCCTGTGGTTGAAGATAACTGTTACGGTGATGTTCACTTTGAGGGCGAGGTCGAGCCTGCACTGTATGCACTAGACCCAGATCCCAGGCATATTTACATTGGCTCGTTGTCAAAGATTTTTGCACCAGGGATGCGTCTTGGGTATCTGCTGGCGGAGTCACCCTTTTTCGAGCAAATTGTCTCTCGGCGTCATGATGCAGGGAGTAACTATTTTGCTGCCGCTGTGCTAGCAGAATTTTACAAAAACGATTTGTGGGGACACTGTGTAGCCGCGAACCAAGTGCTTAAGCAAAAACGAGATCGGCTCTTGACTGCGCTTGAGCAGAGCTTAAAGGATGTATGCGTTTGGTCTGAACCGACGGGAGGGCTGTTTCTTTGGTTGCGGTTGCCTCCCGATATTGATCTGGTGACCTTAAAAGCCACGGCAGCCGAACGTGGTTTCTACTATGCCGATGGTCAAGACTTCAATGTCGAGGGATTACCCGTTCATTATTTGCGTCTTGCTTTTGGTCACGTGCCCGATGAGCAAATTGATCTTGGAATTCCCGTTTTGGCTGAGTGTATTGCCCAGTGTCGGCGGAGCAATGCTCAGCCTGAGTATGCCTCTTTGTTTGATGATCCTGGGTTGTGAGGGTGCCAGTCTTGGTCCAGTCGGTTTGGATGCTCAGCGATTGGACTGAATTAGAACTGGTATCGGTGAGATGAAAGATGATTTGACAGTCAGTCGCACGCAATTTTTCTGGTTGCTCCAGATATCCGGTTGGTTAGGCTGGTTGGTAGTCTTTGGTATGAGGGATGTGTTTTCACAGCAGGCGATCGGTGGCATTGACCACTTGCTCCTTGATGCCAGTGCTGGCTTTTGCCTTACCACTTGCCTTAGATGGCTGTATCAAAAAATTTGGCGAAGCCATCTCACGACCCGTCTAACCATGCTGTTTTTGGGATCAGCCTTAGCTGCGGTAATTTGGCAGCCGATCAAGAACTACCCCCAAATAGCTTACTTTAATGAAGTTCAAGCCCTGTACGAATTTGGTTTGAGTGCCTATTTTGCTGGCGTATTGAGTTACTCTTTTGTTGTGTTACTGGGTTGGAGTTTTTTGTATTTCGGCCTTAAGTCGTATCTACAGCTAGAAGAAGAGCGGCGATTTAGAACCACTGCCGAAGCGATGGCCATTGAATCGCAGTTGCAAATGTTGCGCTATCAGGTCAATCCCCACTTTCTGTTTAACACGCTTAACGCGATCAGCACCTTGGTGCTGACATCAGAATCCCATCGAGCACATGCAATGCTGCAGCGATTGAGTGAGTTTCTTAGGTACACCCTTCAATCGGAAGGTGAAACATTGGTGCCGCTGAATAAGGAACTGGATGCGATTAGGTCATATTTGGCCATAGAATCGGTCAGATTTGGTGATCGACTTCAATTTCAAATATCAGTCTCTCAAGAAGCCTCTAATTGCGCGGTGCCAAGTCTAATTCTCCAACCACTGGTAGAGAACGCCTTCAAACACGGTCTCTCTAAGTCGAGTCGGAACGGCCTGCTACAGATTGTCGGTGAGCTACAGGACGAAGATGTTGTGTTAAAGGTGAGGGACAATGGGCCTGGCTTTGGAGATCGATCTGCGGCGTCTGGAGTTGGCTTGCGCAACACAGAGCGACGACTCGCTTTACACTACCCTCAGGCGTGGTCGTTAACGTGTGATGACCTCAAGATGGGTGGTGCCGAGGTGATGTTGAGGTTTACGTCCAGTCCGCAGGAGGTGGCAAGATGAAGCCGTTGACGATCGTAATTGTCGATGACGAAAGTTTGGCACGGCAAGGGCTTCGACATCATTTACGTGAAATCGAAGGTGTTGAAATTATTGCTGAGTTCGGTGATTCGCAACGAGCTTTGAATTATCTGCAGACAGAGCGGCCCGATCTGCTGTTAGTCGATATTGAAATGCCGGGTATGACCGGGATGGTGCTGGTTGAAAAGCTTGCCGATCCGTTACCTGCAGTCGCTTTCGTCACGGCCTTTGACCAGTATGCAATAGAGGCTTTCCGGCATCAGGCAATCGATTACTTGTTAAAGCCAGTAGACGTCGAGCGCTTGCGATCCGTGGTTGCAATGGCGGCAACCAGACGCGAGCGAACTGATTTAGAACAAGAGAATCGAGCTTTGAGATCGGCGTTGTACGAGGCTGAGCAAGCACGGCTCGGCGAGAACAAGGTGCGTTACAACAAGGTGTTAGCGATCAAGGATCGAGGTCAAACGGTAAGGGTTGAGGTCGAGGCGATTGATTGGGTTGAGGCTGCAGGTGATTACATGTGCGTACATACAGCCGGAGAAACCCATGTGTTGCGATCAACGATGCGAAAGCTGGTGCAGCAGTTTGATCCCCAGCAATTTGTGCGTGTGCACCGCAGTGCTTTGATCAATGTTAAGCAGATTAAAGCCATCGCGAGTTATGCCAATGGAGAGTATCGTATCACCCTGGCAACGGGCGATGTGGTTAAGACGAGTCGCCGCTATAAACAAGCCATCCGACAACTGCGACAAAGTGGTTAGCGTGATCGCTAGATCAATATTCCCGAGATCAGGGTGCTTCTCGGCAGGTCAATCGTCATGTCAGACGAGCGCAGATTTTAATGCCACTGGTTACTGATCAATAGCGTTTGTTTTTCTCCCGTAATGAGCGTTAAATAAAGCGTTAACCGAGTTGATAGCAAGCGTTCATATGCGCTGCGAAGCTGGGGTAGTAGAAGCCGGAGTCCTAAAAGGTTTGATAGGTGCAAAATTTTCTGTTTGAGAGGTTAATAACGCTCTAGGATGGCAGCGTCGTTAAGAGCGTCGCAGTAAAGGAGTCGCGTTAAGAGCGTCGCGTTAAAGGAGTCGCGTTAAGAGTATCCTGAAGTGAGCCGCATGAAAGCCACATCAAAGGAGTAGCGTGAAAGGGATTAGATGGCTCAGGAAATCGGAGGCTTAGGATCCC
>NZGC01000074.1 GCA_002689445.1 Gammaproteobacteria bacterium | reverse complement strand
TCGATACAGATACCTTGCAACAACTCCTGACTACGCTGGCTCGTTTTGTTGAGGAGAGGCTTAAACCGTTGGAATCACAAATCGCCGCGGAGGACAAAATTCCCGACCCTGTTATCGAAGACATGAAAGCGTTAGGGCTGTATGGCTTAACCATCCCAGAGGCCTACGGAGGACTGGGTCTGAACATGCAAGAGGAGGTGGCGGTAGCCCGAGTCTTCGGCAAAACATCGCCTGCGTTTCGTAGCGCCTTTGGCACCAATGTCGGTATCGGATCTCAGTCTCTGGTTATTGACGGTACCGAAACCCAGAAACAGCATTACCTGCCCAAAATGGCAACCGGTGAAATCGTCGGATCCTTTTGCCTGAGTGAACCTGAGGCGGGTTCTGATGCAGCGTCCGTCCGGACCACTGCCCGCAAAGATGGTGACAGTTACGTTATCAATGGCACCAAACGCTATATCACCAACGCGCCTACAGCGAACCTTTTTACCGTATTTGCGCGCACAGATCCTGATGTGCCTGGCGCTCGAGGGGTGTCTGCTTTTTTGGTTGAGCGGAATACCCAAGGCGTATCGTTGGGCCAGCCTTATAAAAAGATGGGTCAACAAGGGGCGCCTGTTTGCGATGTGATTTTTGATGACGTACGAGTCTCGGCAGACCAATTGGTCGGCGGTAGAGAAAACCTGGGCTTTATCACTGCTATGAAAGTGCTCGACAAAGGCCGCTTACACATTAGCGCCATCAGCGTAGGGGTCGCCGAGCGCTTAATTGAAGACGCCACCCGTTATGCCATCGAGCGCAAACAATTCAAGCAAGCGATTGCTGACTTTCAATTGGTCCAAGGCATGCTCGCCGACAGTCAAACTGAAATGTATGCAGCTGCTTGTATGGTGGAGGAAACCGCCCGCAGGCGGGATGCGGGCGAGTCCGTTAATGCGCTTGCCGCAAGCTGTAAATTGTTCGCCACCGAAATGGTGGGTCGAGTCGCGGACCGAGCTGTCCAGATATTTGGTGGCGCCGGCTACATTGAAGATTACGGCATCGAACGATTCTATCGGGACGTCCGTTTGTTCAGGATTTATGAGGGCACCTCGCAAATCCAGCAAACCGTGATTGCCAAGGATTTGATCAAACGCTATAGCTAGCGACCACTCGACGCTGATTTAATCGCAATGCAAATAAATCTAGGCAAACGACCATGCATCGCGGTAGCATCCTTGCAGGCTAGCGTTAAAACAGGTTCGTACCTCAGGCAGCAAAATCGATGACAGGATATTCCACCAAAGAAGTCGCTGACCTGGTTGATCTGCCTCGAGAAACCATCTGGGAATTGACCCGCGCAGGGGTACTCGAACCCGACCGCACAACAGCGCAATACCAATTCTCCTTCCAAGACATTTTGATTCTTCGAACCGCGAAGGAATTAATTCAAGAGGGGGTTCGGAAAAGTCGCTTAAATCGGGCTCTGGCAAAAATTAAGCAACAGCTACCGTCGAACCGACCGCTCTCTTCCCTGCGTTTATCTCGTGAAGGCAATGATGTTGTCGTGCGAGACCATGATCAAATCTTCAATGCAGAAAACGGCCAGTTACTGCTTAATTTCGACCTAACCACCAACCCAGCGGTGGTAGCGCAACTCGCCCGACGAGAAAAACCCACAGACCAGGAGCACCTTTCCAGCGATGACTGGTTCGACTTGGGCGTTGACCTAGAGGCCGTCTCGCCCGACGATGCGCCTGCTGCTTACCGACGAGCGCTTGAGCTCGATCCCTATCACGCTGATGCCCACGTCAATCTTGGGAGAATGCTACAAGAGCGACACGAACCCGCCCTCGCAGAGAAACACTATCGCGCAGCACTGGATATCGAACCCGATAATGTTCTTGCGGCGTTTAACCTGGGCACCTTACTTGAAGACTTACAACAGCTTGAAGCAGCCATCGAGGCCTACAAACTGGCGGAGGATTTCGCGGACGCCCATTACAACCTGTCGAGGTTGTACGAACTTCTCGGGCAACACGAACTTGCGCTGGCACATTTAAAAACCTACCGACAGTTTCTAGAAGACGATCGGTAGAGGTTCCTAATGGATGATGACCTGATCATCTTCCAAATCAATCCGGACTAAGCGGCGCCCGCTCAATGACAACTGCCCTTGATACCGAACCTCGCCGGTATCTGTGTAATCAAACCGATAATGACGCCAAATCACCAACCAGCCCTCAGCACCACGGTGCAAACGCAGATGATCCAACACCACAGTCTGGTCAAGCAGCTGCAGTTGCTTACGCAGGCATTCACGTTTGGCAATCGCCACTGCCTGTTCCTTGCTTCGGGCACCAGACTGCCATAGCAGTACCAACGCGCCTAATAGCAGTAACAAAAATATCTCAGACATAGCCCTAGCCTAACGCATTACAAATAGTTGGTCATGAACGCTTAACATTGGGCAGGGATTTCCGTAAACTACGCCGCGGAGGGATGGCAGAGCGGTTGAATGCACCGGTCTTGAAAACCGGCATAGGTTAATAGCCTATCCAGGGTTCGAATCCCTGTCCCTCCGCCATTTATCCTTAAAAAATCGTTAAAAATCAATACCTTAAATAAATTTTAGAGCAAAACGCTCTTTTGGTACCCGCACTGGTACCCATAATTATTTTTAGTCCTAGTTCTTTTTCCACCCTACCCACCATCCACTTTCTACACACCAGCACCCCACCCTGGGGGCACCCCCACCTCACCAGAAGGGACTCCTAGTATTGGTAGGTATTACTAATGTGGAGGGGTAAAGCGGATCTAGAGCGAATCGTGGTGGTTGATGAGCTTCTTAGGAACATTGAGGTGCGGAACACTTAACTCACTATCGAGAACGCTACGGCCAGCGTCAACTATAGCCCGAGGGTATCCCATGTCTGCTGAATAACTTTTCCAAATAGGTCAATCTCACCCCCGTAAGGGTCAGCAAGCAACTTAGGCTGCTCGTTAAGGCTCATCGTTGAACGCTGCACACCGTATGAATCCCATTCCAGATCAGATGATGTTGAAGGCATGCCTGAAGTCGCAAAGCTAATCCATGCTCTTCGCATCAATTTAGCTGTTTCCTCATATCCGCGAAGCGCAGTCATACCGGGGATTGGCAGGCCATTACCGAACACCATCAAATCCATCGCATGTGCAGCGCCAATCAGGGGTGACTCCCATTCAAACAAATACATGTAAGTACTGGCTGAAGCATGTCGCGCATGACCTTCGGCAATGCGAATCGCCGGAATTCGAAACCACATGTCACCGAGAATCGCGTCAAAAATCTCACCTGGTTCTGATTGCGGACGACCACGCATATAGAGTTCATTCACCTGTTGCCAGCTTAAACCCGCTGACTCGATTACCTTTGTTGCACGTTGATGAAAAACACTGCCTTCCATTTCTGGAAGTAGCACAGAGAAGAAATTCGCTTCATCGCGGCAAGTTCCAATCAAATAATCAACATCTAATCCTTTGCCTTTAAAGGGAGCATCAACTGGATGTATCGGCATGTGATGATTTAGCACTGGCAAATAAACCTGAGGCTGACCAACATTTTCGAGTTGTTGCAACATTTCGTAAGCGCCCACAAACTGAGCCCAACTTGTCTGGCTCAAAGCATTCAGGTCTCCAGACCTAATAGACAAATGTTTGAGTGTCTGCTGTGCGATTTCACTCGCAGTTTCAACCCGTTGAGCAGCGTGCCCGCCACTTTGTATGATGGCACGTCGAACGAGGCCCTCTGAACCTGGCGTCGCAATAACCGCCTGGGTCGCCGCCCCGCCGCCGGACTCACCAAACAAAGTGACATTATCGGGGTTGCCTCCAAATTGGTTGATATTTTCCGCCACCCATTCAAGAACACATATGACGTCTTGGATACCGAGATTCCCAGGCCCGACTCCTTCCCCAAAAACTTCCTCAAGGTATAAGTAGCCCTCCGCACCAAGACGCCGATTACAAGTGACAAGCACAACGCCATCACTGGCAAAGTGAGTGCCATCGTAGAGTCTGCTGGCCCCAGACCCTGACATCTGGCCGCCGCCATGTAACCAGACCATCACGGGCAAGTTAGCGGTATTTGACAGATCCGACGTCCAAACATTCAGGTTGAGACAATCCTCTCCTTCATCCGGCAAACCGGCGCGAATCCCGCCGGTTTGAGGACATATAGCCCCAAATTCCGTCGCATTTAACACACCTTTCCAGGGCGTTCTATGCACTGGAGGTTTCCACCTTAGTTGACCGAAGGGAGGGTCTGCGTAAGGGATCCCTAAGAACCTGTGAACGCTGCCAAGGACTTCGCCTTGTAAGTGGCCGGCGCTAGTTTTGATTATAGGAGTCAATTTTCGAGGTTCTCTCATACAGCCACCCGTCGCGGCAATTGCTGCTACTGTCGATATGGCAACACTACGCTTTAAAAATCTGCGTCTATTCATTGTTCTCTGTTGATCCAGACACCACGATCAATCTCTTAGCAATATCCGCTCAGCTTGATCCGCCGCTTGCTCAGCCTTCTGCTCAATTTCTCTTGGGGTACGACTGCCAATCGGATGATCAAGCACCACAAAGGGATAGTCAGGCAGCCCCATGACTCTTGCAATATTTTTTGCGGTGACAATGAAAGGCTCAGTGCATAAAACCACTGCACGCTTACCTGTTTGTTCGAAAGTGATGCCGTCATGCAAACTGCACGTTGAGCAGCTCCCTCAGTCACCTATTGCCGTCAAAAGATAATCGCATTGAGGGGACAAATCCGTCAGCGTATTGCCAGGGGACGGCGCACTGGGATTCAACTTATGGACCATTGGCAGGACCTTACCCCCATGACGACTAACCAGATAACGCGCTGTTTCCTCCAACAACAGATCAGCATTAAGTTTGCGATTTGAAAGCACACCAATCGTCTTGCCTTTGAGTGTATTGATGGCGGGTGCTCGGCAATTATTTTGATCGGTGTTTGTCACAGTAGGATCGACAATGATCATTGTAGTTTCTCCTCAAAATTAACAGTCAATACAAACTCCTATCGATTGATGCTGCATGATGGAACCGCGAGAACGACTCCAAGAAGGAATAAATGCTGAATGGCCACCTGCATCACCACCACCGACGGTAACCAAAATATCTGACGGCTTCAATCCGCGATGGACATCTGTCATGCCCTGCTTCGTATATTCGCCCTGAACAAATTTTCCGACGTTTTTCATCCCTGCGACGGAGCGTTTTGCATGGTCAAACAAATAGGTCTGCACATCTGATTTTAGCCAACCGTCCCGCGCGACAATACGAACGTGCTCAGGAGAGAGCACCACGACACTTTGACCAAGACTAATACAACCATAATTTGCCATAGCATCAGCCATAGAACTCAGCACAGCCTCAGGTGTATTACCGCCATGATTTTCCACATTACAAAAGCCAGCCCCTGCGAATACAGTGACCGAGCTGACTTCCTCCGGATAACCTTGCTCCAACGCAAGCGAAGGCCAGGGATTACAATCTGCTCTCTCGGCAATACAAAAGCTGTATTTACCTGGATTGCCTTGCGTGGATTTATCCGATATTCCAGGCGTCATCTTGAACACATTCAACAAAGTCAATCGAACAGCCCTTCCAATGGTGGCGTTCGCTCGATTGCCAGGACCAAACAAATTCACTCCAGCGTTCATACCTATTTCATCAACCAAAGGACCGCTAACAATGAGCAAGGGAGCTGACCCACCTGTGCTGGCTGTTGAACCATGGAAGTTAAAGAGCTCTTTATTCATGGCTTCAAACGCAGCGACAATGATAGGAAAATATTCCGGCAAACACCCCGCCATCACTGCGTTTACGCCAAGCGCTTGCACCGTTAGCTTAAGTCCAGTGGCCGGGTGAGTAGCCAATACGGTTTCGATCGGACGCCCCTCCATAGCGCACATAGCCTCTACGCGAGAGAGCTCCGGTGGTACGACTGGCAAACCATCGGTCCAACCTTGCTCGTAACAGTAGTCAATGGCCGCGAGCAGATCATCTTGAATTTCAATATGTCGAAAAGTCATAATTATCTATGCTAACTTTTCTCTTGGGCGTGCTCAATTAATATCCAAAACCATCGGAGACAGATAAATCAGGTTCCATGCGATAGGAGATACCGTAGCAACCGCGAGTGATCAATTTCCTAACTTCTCCACGACCTACCACACCTACCCCCTTACCCATACGCTTGATCAGCTTCAACCCAGCCAGTGCCTGCTGACGTTTAGCGCGGATAGCGCGTGTCTCGCGTCCGTGTAACGTCTTCGCAGCACCGCACAGGTTACGGCTACCAAAGCTGTGATGATGTATTTCATAAATTACTAGCCGCTTTATTTTGAACTAGAGGTTTAATTAGCATGGTGAACGAAACGAACGCGTAAGCGACATTGACTAGTAATGCTAGCAAATAAATCCATGCTTCAGCACCTGCCCAAAGATTATATAACTGTGCTACAACAGCGATGATAAAGGTAGCAATGAAAATTCTATCTAATCGCTGGTTTTTCTCGACAACCTTTCGTGAGCGAAACAGTGAGACAACTGAGTAAGAGGTGGCAAAAAATATGTACGCCGCGCTACTTATGGACCATAGGGTCTCTGCTGACGATAAGTCTGCACTCGGACGCTGTGACATGATCAACGGAACCATAGACGCGAATAAGGCAATGCCGCTGTGAATCAAGAGGTTCGCCAACTGCGAGCTTTTTTCAACAGTCCAATCTCTTGAAAAATTCGATACGATTGCGGAGAAACCCGCTAGTGCGACGGCGATTTCAGCAGTTAAAATTAAAATTTCTAGCTCCATACGACGGTAAGACTCCCTCTAGTTAAAGCCAATACAATGGAATACAGCTTAGTTAACTGGCTCAGGACATCCAAGCTCTTTCCAAGTGGGCTGTTTTCTCGGCATAAGGACGTCTAGACCAATTTTGGAGCTCGAACTATCCTTTGATACGAATCAGATATGTGCGTGAAATTTTGTCAACTTTTAGAATTCAACGGATGCTTTAGGTCCAGATTGAGCCCAAGTTGAGGTGTATTGTCGTAAAGATCGATCTTCGTAGAGACTGGAATCGGTACTTTTGCAATGCGTGCACCTGCTGGATGATTCAAAGAGATAACCGATGAATACTGACTCACACTCGTGACAAGCATACGGAAAGCCGGAAACAGATAGGCGGTTGCTGCGAACGCCGCCCAGCCTAACCGGTTGGTCATAACCGCATGAACAATATGCTGTCGCTGCTTAGCTCATACGTATTTTTATGCAAGGGGGAGCAGGCGGCCATCCTTCCACTGTGCATCTATAGAAACCAAAGTCGAACTAAATTTGCTAAGCAGCGCCAGTCGTTATAGCTTTTTAAGAGTCACAAGGTCGAAAAAAGAGGTTTTACTGAAATGAAAAATATAATTTTAGTCATTCTTGTAGCTTTGGTTTTTGGAACGTCTTCACCTTTTGTCTTTGGGGATCATCACGGACAAGTCCCAGCAGGAGACGGAGCATTTGTCGCCTTAATGGTGAAAGCATCTGACACTGATGCTTACATTCAGATGCTTAAAGATAACCCAGCTCCGTTTAAGGCGATTGGTTCATCAGTTGCTGGAGCGTGTGTCACTAAGACTGGCGCAGACTATCCCGGACAGATGTTCATATGGAATGGTTTTGATTCTATGGAACAAGCCATGGCAGCAACTGATAAGTACGATGCCAATAAAGCGACGGCCGAACTTTCTGCGATAAGAGAAGTGCAATACAACGTTATGTTTAAGCCTCTGAAGGCTTTTGACTTAGCGCCTAATTCAGAGAGGTTGTGGAGATTGAAAATTTCCCCGTCCAATCTAAATGGCTTCGTGAAAAAGATTGTGCAGTTAGAGTCGGTCATGAGAGAGGACGGCCATAACGTCAATATTGGCGTGTTTCAGCCGATTGGCGGCGGGAGTCATGAAACAATTCATTTGCGCGCAGTGAGCCCCACCTATGCTGAGTCGGGAAAAATTCTGGACGACGCCTTTGGCGGAGCAGAGTGGATGTCCATATGGGCGGAGGCAACTGCCTTGGTTGACGAAGTCGTGTCAGACAATTTTGAGCAGTGCCAAGTCATTTACACTGCTGAGTAAAAATCTTTTCTCTAAGGCTCAGAAGGCTCCAGATGGGGCCTCATCGCGAGTATGCGATTGAAAAGAGAAACCAGACTAGTCGAAATACGCTGTAAATACGATTCAATATGATCGATATTTAAACTGATTACGTCGCGAGTAAGCCTGATGGGTAATAAATTTTCCAGATCAGTAGAGCGCTGGAATAAAGATCGCCAATGGTCATCCAAACATACCGCAGCTTCTGGCCGTCTACTTCAATTTGCTAGAAAGTATTCTGAGTGGCAGTACGTAAACAGCATGACAGGCCGTGTGCTGGCTTGTTTTATACCGAGCGTTCTATTGCTGATAGCAGTATGGTTTGCCTCTGTTAGTGACAGAGCATTTGAGATTATGATCTATCCTGTAGGCTTGGTCGCTTACCCTCTATTACTTATCCAGTTAGTACTGCTGTTTGTACTTAGGCTATCCATTAAGGAATACAAATCTATAGTTCAAAAGGGTTACAGCATACCTACGGCAGAGGAAGTTGTAGCCGCAAGAAATGATAAGCACTTGATCGATAAATACGTCGCGAGTCATCCTTCCCCTTCCGTTATTTCGTGATAGCGGACGCTAGGTTTTAACGCGGGGGTCTGTCCCACAGCAATAAGAGCATGTCTTTGAAGGTCCTGCCGAATATTCAGACATAAAGTGAAAGGGCCTATCTAACAAGATTGAGGAGAATTAATATTTTCGGACCGCACCACAAACCATGATTTTTGGCGCTATATCGATTTTTGCCGTTCCAGTGACCACGCAGGACTATATTTCTGCAAAAGGTAGAAAGCAGGAGCTTTGAGGATGGAGACTTCTCTTATTTTCAAAACATTTGTGATCCTTGGCTTTCAACTAACCCTAGTCTTCGGCATTTGTCTCTTCGTGATAAAGATGTCTCGCACGGCCGCATCCAAAGGATCGCAGTTCATGGGTATAACCTTTAGCGAGCGGACTAATTCAAGGGGAGAGTTAGACCTCCAACCTGACGATACAAGCGCTGGATTCCAGGTTCTAACCTGGGTGTGGATCGCATCAATGTTCGCAATGGTCTATACGCAGAGTTTCAGCCTCACTTGGGGCCTCATCACGATGACAATTTCAAGCCTGTCGCTTGGGCCAGTGCTGGGAATGATCATGCTCAATATGGACGAAAATGACGGCCTAAGAGCTCTTCGGTTAACCATTCTGATCACCTTCGGGGCTGGCGCAATCGGTCTCTATTCTGGATTAGACTTCTCTGGGCTAGGTATATACCTATTCTATGCGCTCATCGGCCTGATACTACTAAGGCTAGTGATGCTTTTTACTAAATTTGCTAGCGGTCAAAGGCGCTTGATAGCTATTGGGGGGGCAATCCTATTCACCTTATTCTTGCTATACGACTTTAACCGCTTAGCTGCGATGAATAACCAGGGCGTAAACAATTGGGAGGCAGCGCTCAGAATAGCCGTGAGCCTTTACCTTGATATCATCAACTTACTCCTTGAAATTCTAGAGGCGATGGACAACTAAGCTGGAGAAACTTGCCCAACAACAGCTCTAACAGTTTCAAGTTACTCAAGGTTCACTGTTGTCTTGCCCACTTCTTGAGACTCCAGATTGCGTCTGATTGAAACTTTGGAAGGTACGCAGGGGGCCATGCACCCCTCCCCTTAGGTAACAGGCGGTGGGAATTTTGGGAGTTTTTTTACCCTATCAACTAATGAGCCGGAACACACTCTTTGATGCAGGTCTCAATAGCCTCCGCGGTATTACGCGTAGCATTAGATCCTATAGCCCCACTCACGAGTACTAACTGAGACAAACCAGCCGTCGCTTTAGCTCGCCCTTGCCAAGACCTGACAGCGCTTCATCAGTCTCCGCGACCCAGCTGGGAAGTCATCCCGGCGGTGAAGTATCGAGCGGTTATCCCAAATGACGACGTCCCCAGGGTGCCATTTTTGTCGCCATACATTGGCTGGCAAGGCCGCATACGACCAGAGCTCATCGAGTAATCGTTCGCTTTCCACTAACTCCAACCCTGGGATGTAGGCCCACTCTCTCCTCCCAAGGTAGAGCACCTTGCGATGAGTTTCCTCGTGGATTTGAACAATGTGATGAATAGCGCCTGGCGCGTCACGCGGATCATCAAAAGGCTCATAACCCGGCCGCAGCGAACCCACACTCGTGTGCGCTGCGTCGTGTTTAATGGTAAGCCCCTCGGCCCGATCTTTGAGTTTACTAGGCAATGCCTCATAGGCAGCATACTGATTGGCAAAGTGCGTATCGCCGCCAAACTCTGGTATCTCTACGCCGAGCAGAACACTCGCAGGCGGCGGCATCTCGATATAGGTCATGTCCGAGTGCCAGCTAGCTTCAGAATTACCCAGGCCTCCGATGGGTTTGCCATTGACGAGAATGTTCGAGAGCTGCGTAACGTACGGATTCTTGATCTTCGCTTTTTGAGCAGCCGACATTCGCCCGGTCGGTGCTTCTTCCAGAGGCCCAAACCTCGCACTGAATTGCTGCAAACCCGCTTCATCAAGCTTTTGCCCTCTAATACGCAGTCCCCCATGATCCAGCCAAGCCGCATAAATCGCTTCAAATTGGGCATCCGATAAGTTGGCAAGATCGACGTGGTTGATCTGAGCCGCGAATGCGCCGCTGATAGGGCTCACTTCAAGCATGGTCAGCCCCATTAGTACCGTTAGCCCTGCTAACTGCCTCGCGGGGCGCTAGGATTCGAGCAAAGAGTTTGAGNTGGTTGNCCTCAGCATTTTGNAAGTGCTTACAGATAACGANCAACGCGGCGCCCAANTCCGTTGCCTGCCAAAACTGANNGCTAATCTCAGCACCATCATACTGACCCGGCTGAGCCGTCATCGCCTCGATATAAAACGCCTTCAAGTCGTCCGTTGCTGGCTTNAGCCAATCGATCGTTTGCGGCAGATTGGCAGTGTCCAANTGCGATGCCAACTGCTTTAAATTCTCCTCCAGCGGATCGGGCGCGATGCCCACCAGCGTCCGGCCTTTTCTNCTGCGAAGTGACAATTGATACCAAGGTTGCAGTAAATTGAATTCGGCAAGCAAGCGAGCCTCCCAAGCGCCCTTACCCAGCTGCTTTGGGGGAAAGGAGACGGGGCAAGCCTGCACGACCTCTTGATCAGTGCGTAGCACCTCGAGCGGAAAATCCTCTAGTACCGGGCCTTCAGGTCTGCTCAACAATTCAAGTCCATGCTGAATAACCTGATGCTGAAAACTCGCATCCCCTGCCTTTCCTAGCGGACGACCAAGGGGAAATGGCACCCACAATGCGCGAGGAGGCTGCATACTTTCGGTATTTTCCCGAACAAGACTAATTCCGGTAGTCATAATCCCTTCTCGCTCAAAGAAGTAACTCAGCGCGCCAACGGCGAGCGTGCAGTTGGGTCAGACTGGAGTCAAGAAAACGGCATCAACCTCATCTTGCTTGAGCAAACCAGCGACCTGCTCTGCGCCTTGCTCATAGGCAGCAGGCGGCAAGCCCGCGCCCATAAAGCTGTAGTGGACAGCCGCAAGGCTGCCCACCTTCCCCTGCCGCTCAAGCTCTTTAAAACGGTCGAGAGGAAATACAATATTGACGTCTTCAGCAAAACCCGTGCGATCAAAGTTAACCGAGCTGTGCGACATCACTAGATTGCCAGTATCTTCTTCATTATCGATCGGTCTGAAAGTCACATCGACGAAGGCAAACGCAGCGTCATCACGATAGTGGAGCCCTGCCGTAGTGATGAGGGCGACTCGCATATCGTTAAGCGGCTTTTGAGTCGTCACCCAAACAGGCGGCCCTAATGGGGGCAAACTCTTCGCAAGCAAATGCTCGCGCTCATAGTCTGGGAGATCGCTTAATCTAACCATTAATGTTCTCTTTCGAACTGCACCTAATGAGAATTGTTTCGTAAAATTGCTGTTTAAAGCTCGCTGGCGTATTTCTCAGCCAACTGATCCGCCAGATGGCCACGCTCTGTTTTATGCAAACGCCGCAGATAAGACTCGAGTTTGCCTCGAACATGATAAGGCCCCCCCTCTTGCATTACGTTGTCATGAGGGTCCCGGCCACGGGCGGCATCCACAATCATATCACCCAACCACTCGCCCAACAGATCACGCCCTTTCGATAACTCAGTGAGCGCCGTGGGTGCTAGGTTATGCTGTTGATGGGGATCGGTCCTAAGGTCGAACAGCAGCTCATCTTCCCAAAGATGGAAAGCGTCGTGACGAGTATTCAAATAAAGATAGTCACCAAACCGCACACCTCGCTGACACGCCCATGCGGCTTGAGACACCACGAGAAAGTTGCGCCCCTGATCGGATCCATCTTTTAATTCTTTGGCGAAACTTTCCCCATCCCAAGCCTCTGGCACTTTTTTCTCCAGCAATTCCAGCACCGTGGCAAAGACATCCACGTGATAGTGCATGGCGGAATAGCGCCCGCCTTCCAACAATCCCGGCCAATGCAAAATCATCGGAATACGCGTTGTGATCTGGTCAGCAGTTTGGTGGTCACCGTAAACATTCATCTCACCGAGATTTTCACCATGATCACTGCTCACCATGACGACAGTCTCATCATCAATACCCAGATCAGCTAAGAGATTTAGAATCCGCCCGACATAGTCATCAGCAACCAATACCCCACAATCGTAGCCATCAAACAATTTTCGCGCAGCCAGCATATCTGGCGTCTCCTGGGGCTGACGCGGATACACCGGTAGCATCGCCCTATTAGGCGCAAACCCATAGTTTTCGCGCGCGCTATGGGGGCCGCAAGACTGCCAGTGACTAGCCCGGACATCCTCTGTGTACCACGCTGGCAGCGGGCTATCAGCAAAGGGTTCGCCCAAAGAAGCAGGGGCCCGATAGGGGGTATGGGGGTCCCACATATGCACATGGAGGAACCAATCGTCTTCTCCGCCCTTACGCCGCAACCAGTCCTCAGCGATTGCATAAACCTCGTCTGCGGACTCAAGGCCAAACTTGCCAACGTTATAAGCCTCATCAAAGCCCGCATACCAATGAAAGGCGGAGTGACGTTGGGCGAATGAACTGATCGACACCGTACGCATCCGAGCTCCGCCCTGCCGGCCACCACGACCTTTCAGGTTAGTTGGCAGAGAATTGAGCTGCAGAGATGACCAGAACTCGCGACCCGCACCATCAAATACCGGGTCAGCATCTGTACCGCCGTGGTTAACCACACCATTGTGGATACCGAAGCGACCGGTGAGCAATGCTGTCCGACTTGGCAAACATGGCACATCCGAGGCATGGACATTTTCGAATACCGCGCTGCGTTCCGCGAGCGCATCGATGTTTGGACTGGTCGAGCGATGATAACCGTAACACCCCAAGTGATCAGGACGGAGTGTATCGATGTCGAGATAAAGAAAACGCATAGCCCCCTCTGCACCTAGCGGAAGAGCCCATCATTATGCCAGGAAGTGTCAGCAAGCATAAGATCGCTCAGATTGCGGGACATTTTCTGTTTCGCTGTTTTATTTCTCCGAGGAGCCTTGCTCACTGATTTTTAGACCCACTACCGATGCAGCGGCTGAGAAAAGACAGACTCCTTGCTGGCACTGAACGGCCACAGAATCGGCAATAAGCCCCCGCCCGGGTTTCAAACGTACCATCACGGTCAATGTCTAAGCCCCCTCCGGGGCTCCCTTTGATAGCTTGACATGATAAGGCCCTCGCTTTTTGAGATCGCAGGGCGGTCCCTCAC
>NZGC01000073.1 GCA_002689445.1 Gammaproteobacteria bacterium | reverse complement strand
GGGTTGGGTCGCGCAATGGCCGAGGGATTTGCAAAAGAGGGCGCTAAGTTGGCGATTGTCAGTCGTAAGCTAGAGGCTTGTGATGAAACCGCTGAGGCTTTGAGAACCGCTTATGGTAGCGAGGTGATGACTCGATCAACGCACGTTGGAAATTGGGACGACCTTGATGCCATGGTCGATGAGGTGATTGAACACTTTGGTCAGATTGATGTGCTGATCAATAATGCTGGAATGTCGCCGCTTTACCCAAGTCTATCCGATATATCCGAGGCGCTGTTCGATAAGGTGGTTAGTGTCAATTTAAAAGGGCCTTTCCGGCTAATGGCCAATGTGGGTGAGCGTATGCAAAAAGACGGAGGCGGGGCGATTGTTAATATCAGTAGCTCAGCATCGGTAACCAAGAGTCCCCATGCAGAGCCCTACGGTGCAGCAAAGTCGGGTCTGAATGCTCTAACACGGTCATTTGCCGCAGCCTACGGGCCAAAAGTGCGGGTTAATTGCATTATGGCGGGTCCCTTTCTTACCGATATCAGTGATGCCTGGGATATGGAGGCCTTTAATGAAAGGGCAAGGACGACCATCCCGATGCAACGGGGGGGGCAGGCCAATGAAATCGTCGCCGCAGCCCTCTATTTCGCTGGAGAGGGCGCATCGTTTACCACCGGCGCTATCCTAGCCGTCGATGGCGGCTCCCACTAATCCTGAGCGTTGAGCGTGCAGAGGAGGGGGAGTTGCCGTCTCTGCCGTAAGGGTTTCCCTGTTTTTAAATTCCGGGCATAGTGATTCAGTGACGAAGACGGTGCGCTGCTTGGATGAGCGCGGTCGATGCCCAACACAAACCCAGTGATGGGCTAATCAATGGTTGATAAGGAGACGGTATGAAAGCGGCGATTTTTAGAGAAGTAGGAGCACCCCTGAGTATCGAAGAAATTTCGATTTCAAAGCCGGGTCCGCGAGAAGTTTTGGTTCGAACCGCCGCCGCTGGGGTCTGCCACAGCGACTTGCATTTTATTGAGGGCTTATATCCTGCGGTGACACCGATGGTTTTGGGGCATGAGTCGGCAGGCGTGGTCGAGGCGGTGGGCAGCGATGTGACCTACGTAAAGCCTGGTGATCACGTTATTACTTGTTTATCGGTATTTTGTGGGCATTGCGAAGAATGCTTAACCGGACATCTGTCGCTTTGCCAAAATCCCGAGACGAAAAGAGGGCCAGAGGATGAGCCAAGGCTTGCGCAGGACGCCGCCCCGGTCCAGCAATTTGCGAATTTGTCCTCTTTTGCGGAAATGATGCTGGTCCATGAGCATGCCATCGTAAAAATTCGGGACGATATGCCGCTTGATCGCGCTGCTCTGATTGGGTGCGCTGTGACCACCGGAGTAGGAAGTGTCTTTCACACCGCAGCCGTAGAACCGGGTACTACTGTGGCAGTGATCGGGTGTGGCGGAGTAGGCTTGTCTTGTATCAATGGTGCCGCCTTAGCGGGAGCTGGGAGAATCATTGCCATTGACACTATGGCAAGTAAATTGGAAATGGCGAAAACGTTTGGAGCGACCGACACGGTGAATGCTGCTGATGGCGATCCCGTTGCGCAAATCATGGAAATGACGGGTGGGGGTGTACATTACTCGTTTGAAGCGATTGGGTTGAAGGCCACAGCTGAGCAAGCCTTTGGGATGTTACGTGCCGGCGGCACTGCGACGGTTATTGGGATGATTCCCGTTGGCGTAAAAATTGAATTAATGGGTGCTGCGTTTCTGCAGGAAAAGCGAATTCAAGGGTCTTTTATGGGCTCGAATCGATTTAGAGTGGATATGCCTCGGTTCGTGGACTTTTATTTATCGGGTAAATTACACCTAGATGAGATGGTCTCCAAAAGGATCAGTCTAGACGAAATTAATCAAGCCTTTACCGACATGAAGTCGGGGTCTGTGGCTCGCAGCGTGATCGTATTTGACGGTGTGGCTTAAGCGCTCGCGGATTAGGGCGAAGGCTGGGGTGGTTCGGGCAGTTCGCTCTCCTCAGCCAAACGAATCATACTCGACCGATCAGGAAATTTGCCTCGTTTATCCGCGTAAAAGGTTCGGATTTCATCCATGTCGTGGCGCAGGTCATCAGAGAGGGCTTTGGGTTGACTGAGGCCGGCGGTTTTACTGGGATAATCCAAAAAACCATAGATGATGGGAACATTGGCGGCTTTGGCGATGTGATAAAACCCTGAGCGCCAACGATCGGTGTGGGACCGAGTGCCCGCCGGTGGCACAACAATGTGCAGGCTGGAGAGCGTTTCAAAGCGCTGGGCGATTTGGCTGACCAGTTGATTGCGGCGACTCCGGTCCACGGGAATACCCCCCAGCCAGCGCATGATGAACCCTAAAGGATGATTGAAAAGTGAGGCTTTACCCAGCCAGTGAATCCGTACGCCAAGTGCGGCCATGGCAGCGATTAAGTACACGAAATCCCAATTGCTGGTGTGAGGCGCTGCAATGATGACCGACTGTCGGGAAGTGGGATAACATCCTTGAATCTTCCAGCCTAATAATTTCATGGTCAGTCGACCCAGCACTCGGGCCGTCTTCGAATGAGTCTGGTCATGCATCAGCGTTCAAACCTTTCCTGTCGCTCGAGTTGATTCCCGACCGTGAGCGGGAGTTATACCATGGATGCTACAGAAAAGAGCGTTGACGTTAACGCCTAGATGGATTAAACCAATGCCAATGGTCTTGAGATTAATCTAAATGCAAATAAGCCTGACAAGGACGAGCGGAGGAGCGTTAGGTAAGCGATTGTGGACGGTTTGGCTGATTGCTGCTGGCTGGTTTTGGGTTGCCGATCTTACCCATGGTACTCAGACCAGTGCGATCGAAGCCGCAATTGATGCCCAACAGTTTTTTGAGGCTCAGATCTTGGTCGAAGATTTTGGCCGGCCCTTTGCTGATTTGCCAGCAGGTTATGAGGCTGCGCTGGAATCGGCTCGGCTGCTGCCGGAGGGGATGGAAGAGATTGGAGAGGCGTACCAGGCTTTATCGATTGAGGCTGAGACACTGTTTGAGGAAGGCGATCTTACCGCGGGCATTGAAGCTCAAGAAAGCCTGCTGATGTTTTCTACGGATCTGTTGGGCGCTGACCATTTTTTAACCGGCGAGGCGCAATTTCGACTCTTTCAAAAGTTATTAGAAGCCGGTGCGCAACCTTATGCTGAGGCCATGGTGGATGGCGCTTACGCGATCTACAGCAGCACGTTAGGCCTTGACCATCCCAGTGCCGTTCAGGTTTTTGGACAAAGTCACTGGGTTTACTTGTTAGCGGGTGATACTGCGACTGCCCTTGGCGTCTTAGATGCCGCGAAAACTCAAATGCGCGCAGTCCTACCCACGGCCCATGAGTTTGTCGCCTTGATTAACGAGGATCAAATTCGGATTTTGAATCAAACTGGGCAGACAGAAAATGCCCTCGATCAACAAGCCCGCTATTGCGAGGTGTTAGCCGAAGCCGTTTCCCAGTGGCATCCAAGATACATCGCTTGTTTGAATCAACTGGGTCTATTGAGAGTGGGGCGAGGGTTGTTGAGTGACGCTGAGGCGGATTTGAAAAACGCATCAACGCTTGCCCGCGAGATTGATGGGCCTCAATCTGGGCGTGCCGTCGATATCACCATGCAGTTGGCGGAGGTCATTCGAAGAGCTGGAGACCTAGATAAAGCGGGACGTCTGCTGGACACTCTGAAGCAGACTCTCCCTCAACGCTCAGAGGCTTGGTTGCGTGCCAGCAGCTATCAGGTTGACGTGCTGCTGGAACGTGCAGCGTTTGCGGCCGCAGGAGATTTGCTGGATCAGATGGAAGGTGCTGCTGCCGGGATTTGGCAGAACGATCCTGGACGGCGTTATAGCTTGGTCGCAAAGCGAGGCGAGCTCCTGCAGCGCTTGGGCGACTATGGCGCCGCAGAAGTTTATTTTCAGCAAGCCCTTCAAGGGGCGGCAGAAACACTCGGGGAGCGCAATCCGCTCACCCTGGTCATGATGAATAATCTGGCAAACCTGTACGAAATGATGGGGTTATACGATCAGGCAGAGCCGCTAATGAAGCAGGCGTTAACGTTGGTCGAGCGCGTTCGCGGCCCCGAAGATCCGGAGATGGCTCGTCAAAGTAACAACCTCGCCCTGTTATACGAGAGTCAAGGTAGCTTTCGTGAGGCAGAACCCTTATACCAGAATGCCATTGAGGTACTGGAGCGACTGTTCGGAGAGAATCATATTGAGACTGTCGCTTTGAAAAACAATCTGGCGTTTTTGTACTTCATGATGAATCAATATGAGAGAGCAGCGCCCGCGTTTTCTGATGTGCTGTCGCGCTGGACGCGAACCCTTGGTGAGGACCACCCGAATCGACTGAAGGCTCTGAACAATTTAGGACGCGCACAGTTGAAACTCGGTACGCTAGATGAGGCTGAACAAACCCTGCTGCTCGCGCTCAACCTGCGACGATCGAAGCTGGGTCAAGACCATCCTGATGTTATTCGTTCACTGATTGATCTTGGTCTGGCTTATCTTGCCCAAGGACGTTTGTCTGAAGCGCGAGCTACGCTAGCGGATGCCTTGGCCAAAGGTGAAACGATCCTGGGTGAGCAGCACCCGTATACGTTTGAAGCTTTGAACGGTCTATCAGATGTGTTGGTGAGTGCCGGTGAGCTTAGTGAGGCGATCGCCTTAAAACGCCAAGGCTTCTTGCGACGAAGCACTTTCCTAGATCGCATGTTGTGGGTCACCGGTGAGAACGCGCGGGAAGGATACATGCGCTTGTATCGACCAGAGTTGATGTCGTATTTGAGGTTATTGGCGCAAGTAGGCGATGCCGCGAGTGCACGGCTTGCCTTGGAAGCCAGTCTGCACCGGAAAGGTCTACTACTTAAAATTACTTCCGAGATTCAGCAGATTGGACGGATGACCGAAAATGCTGAGCTGGCCAATCTTGCTGAGCAGTTGAGGGAAAGCCGCGAGGCCTTGGCCAAGCTCACGCTGAGTGGGCCAACGCCCGCGACCGTTGGGCGGCATCCGCTGGCCCTCTATGAGCTTGAGCAAACCGTTAACGAGTTGCAGGGACAGCTGGGCCGAGCCAGCGCCCAATACCGAACCTCGATCGCAACCATCGATGTTGCCGCCTTAGAGGCCGAGATTCCCCTAGATCGAGCATTGATTGATTTCCAGTCGTATTCGGACGAGGGTAGGCTGAAGTATCTGGCGTCAGTCGTCAGAAGGACGGCGTCGGGTCTCGAGTACGACTTAATCGATTATAGACAGGCCGATGAGGTCGATGATCTCATTACGGAATATCGCGAGACGATTCAGGATCCTGCAATGGAAGATATTGATTTCATTGAGGTAGGTAATATCGCCTACCAGGAAATCTGGAGGCCTATTGCCAATGTGCTGGGTGATACCGAGTACATTTATCTCATACCCGACGGCTTACTCAACCTATTGCCCTTTGCGGCACTGGTTGACGATGATGACATTTATCTTGTGGATTACATCGATTTTCATTTTTTGACGTCAGGCAGAGATCTTTTACCCAGCTTTGTGAGCTTGTCTGAGGGGCCTTATATGATTGTTGCAGGGCCGGATTATGATGCTTCAGGGGTCGTCGATGCGTCGATTTTACAACAAGCCGCCGCGCGTCGATCGGCCCAATCCGATATGCTCCGAGGCGCGGGCAGTGGCCTTCGAGGACTGAATTTCTTGCCACTACCGGGCGCCCAAAAAGAGGGTGAGATGATTGTTGAACAAGTTGATGCTCAGCAAGAGGATAAGGCAGTCTTCAGTCAGCAAAAGGCGGAAGAACGGGTGATCAGTGAGCTAGCAGAAGTACCTCAGATTTTGCATATCGCTACGCATGGCTTTTTTCTGAAAGCCGATGAAAACCTCAGGAAGCGATTGCTCAAACTGCAGCGCGGCGCTGACCTTCAGGTGCCTCCTCCGGGAGACAACCCTTTGCTGAGAGCGGGCTTGGCTTTCGCGGGAATCAATCAAAATGCGCCATTGCTTGGTGACATCGACACCCGTAATGATGGCGTTTTAACGGCGATTGAAGTGCTTGACCTGAAATTATCTGGAACGAAACTCGTGGTGTTGAGTGCTTGTGAGACGGGTTTAGGAGAGATCCATGAGGGAGAGGGCGTTTACGGATTGCGGCGAGCTTTTCAGGAAGCCGGGGTCTCTGAGGTGGTTAATTCTTTATGGGAAGTCAGCGATGCCGGTACTCAGGCCCTGATGGTGAAGTTTTATCAGCGGATTTTAGCGGGCATACCAGCGCGGCAAGCCTTGCGAGAATCGCAACTCGATCTCAAAGCGTCAGCCTTGTGGGGACAACCTTATATCTGGTCTGCTTTTATGATGGTTGGCAGTTACGAATCAGCGGGTATCACCGATAGCTGATCTTGGTTACACTATAAAAATTAAGCAACTTGGTCGCTATGAGGCGCTAAAATTGGGTTCAACCAGCAATCATTACAAGGCGGGATAGAGCAATACCGTGAAGGCTAAATTTCTAATTTTGATCATTGGCGTGATGGGAACAGTCGGCGTGGGCGCACAAAGCCTGGTCGAAGTCTTGGAACAGACGCTAGCAACCAACCCCAACATTCAATCAACCGCTTACAACGTTACCGCTGCAGAAGCGTTGCGCCGGCAGGCAGCCTCGGGTTATCTGCCCTCGGTTGATCTTTTCTTAGCCAGAGGGCTTGAGCGCTCCGACAACACCACGACGCGTGCTGCTGAAGAGGTTAATCGGCAGTTCGATCGATTTGAGCGATCGCTGACCATTAATCAGATGTTGTATGACGGTTTTGCGACAGCCAATTTTGTTCGGCAGCAAGAGGCAGTCCTCCAAGCAACAGTCTCTCGATTGATCAGCACTCAAGAAAATACGTCGCTAGGAGCGGCTCAAGCTTATTTGGAGGTCCTAAAGCGGGAACGGCTCGTTGAGTTGGCGAATACCAATCTTAAGCAACACGATGAAACCCTGGTCAAGATTGAAGAGCGATTCGAAAGTGGGGTCGGCACGAAGGTTGATGTGGTTCAAACTAAAGGCCGTCGAGCACAATCTAAGAGCGCTTTGCTGTTGAGTGAGAAAGATACTGAGAATGCGCGAGCGGGTTTTTATCGAGTCGTTGGCGAGAGTCCGAGATCGCTGGTTTTGCCCAAAAGGCCCGCTAGTCTGCCCGATACACTGACCGAGGCCGTTCAATTGGCATTCCGAGAAAATCCCCAGGTCAAGGCGGCTGAAGAGGATATTAACGCTTCTAGGGCAGCTCGAAAGCAGATTCTCGGAGGGTTTCAGCCGAGAATTGATCTAGCGCTTGGTGCGACCCGTAACGACGACATGGATGGATCGCCAGGTGCTAACAATGATGAAACCGCCGTGTTAAAAATGAGCTATAACCTCTATCGTGGGGGGGCTGATCGAGCGCGATTAAAGGAGGCCGCCGCGCGGATCAATGCCGCGGAGCAAGCGTTGGTTGCGTTACGCCGATCGATTACCCAAGACGTCAGTTTCCTTTGGAATGATGTTGAAGATCTCACGCTGAGAATTGAATACTTGCAATTGCACGTGACTTCGACAGAAGAGGTGCTGGAAGTCTACTTGGAGCAATTGGCCATCGGCAAAAGGACCTTGTTGGACGTGCTGGATATTCAAAACGAGCTGTTTAGAGCACGTTCGGGCTTAGTCTCTGCTGAATTTCAATTGCGGCTAGCGGAATATCGATTGCTTGCGACAGGCGGACAGTTTCTGGCCAATTTTGGATTAAACCCAACTCCCTAGCGCACTGTCGCCTCGCTAAAGCCTCATTGAAATCTCAGATAAGTCTGCCTCTGAGCTATAATTTCCGCGTCAAACCCTAACCAGAAGATGCTCCCATGTCACGCCCCCTTACAACCGGCATTGGTCTAGACTTTGGCACCTCAAATTCTGCAGCCGCCTGCTTTGATGGTGAGCGCGTGGTGATGATCGAATTAGATCACCGGGCAGAGGTGATGCCCACGGCCGTACACTTAAATCGCGAGTTGCAGGCGAAGACCGGCCGCAGCGCAATTGCCCAGTATGTCGATGAAAATCGGGACCGCGTGGTGGAATTAACGCCTGAGGTTGTCGCACATTCATCGTTGTTGACGGCAGAAGCTGCCAGCGAAGACCCTTTTGCTAAACCCGAAGTGTCTACCTCTGCTGTCTATGGTGCAGCAGTAATCGACCGAGGTTTGCCTGGTCGCCTATTTCGAGGTGTTAAACGATTAATCGGTAATCCTGACTTGAAAAGGCTGATGGTATTCGATCATCCCTTCCGTTTGGTTGCGTTGGTCACTCCGATCTTAAGAGCTATCCGTCAAAGCATCGAAAGCTACACCAGTCTCGAATCTAATCAGATTGTGATCGGTCGACCGGTTGAGTTTGAAGGCCAAGAAGATGCAAACCAAGTGGCGCTAGAGCGGCTGAGCGAAGCCGCAGATTATGCGGGTCTGCAGTCCAACCGGTTTTATCCAGAGCCACTTGCGGCCACGCTCTCTTATTTGGTCGCTCAAAAAGGCGGCAATACGCTCGCCAGCTCTGGCATTGCATTGACCTTTGATTTTGGTGGTGGGACCCTCGATCTCAGTTTGGTTCGTTTTCAGGATACTCAGCTAGAAGTGCTCGCGACGAAGGGTTTGGCAAAAGGCGGTGATTATATCGATCAGCTCCTGTTCAAACGTCTCGTTTCACCGCATTTGGGGCAGGGCGAACGCTGGGTACGTCGAGTTGATGGCGCATTGATTGAGACAGAGTTCCCATTTGATGAGTATGAGTCGTTGCTGCTTAATTGGCCTGTCACCTACACGTTGAATCAAAATAAGTATCGAGCAAAGATCCGGGATGGCATCAAGCAAGGCGGTGCTGCGTCAGAGAAATTCCAGCGTCTCGAGGACCTGATTGTTCATAATCAAGGTTATCTCGTGTTTCAGGCGATTAAGGCTGCAAAGGCCGCACTCACGACCGCTGAAACCACCTCAATTGATATTCCAGAATTGGATCTTGATATCTCGCTCAGTCGATCGTTGTTCGAGGATCTCATGGCGGATTTGCTTGTTGAGGTCAACGACCTACTCGATAGCGCACTTGATAGCGCCAACTTGTCTGCAGCCTCAGTTGATATCGTTATCCGAACCGGGGGATCCAGTCTGATTGATGCCATCAGGCAGCTTCTGGATCACCGATTTCCTAATAAGGTGGTGTCCCATGATCCCTTTACCAGCGTTGCAGCGGGTTTAGCCATCGCCAGCTTTTATGGGGCGGATCTTGAGGGTGGGATGAAGGCGGCGGCACCGGGAAGGAGTAAGAAGTAGTAAACAAGCAGTACGAAGTAAGGGTGTGACGGGAGCGTCGTGATTCTGTTTTAATGTGCGAGGGAGACTTTGACGTAGGGTGGAAAAAGTGATGACAGAGCATGTGATGAGGGAAGGGTTTGACGTACCGGCATTAGACGATTTGCCGGAGGACATTCGGTTGCGCTTGATCAGTGTGCAGGAAAAATCTGGGTTTTTACCGAATATTTTCGTCGCTCTAGCCCGACGGCCCGATGAGTTTCGAGCATTCTTCGCTTATCACGATGTCTTGTTGGGGCAAGGAAATGGGCGGTTAACGAAAGCTGACAAAGAGATGATTGTGGTAACAACCTCTGCCCTGAATGATTGTCAGTATTGTGTGATTGCGCACGGCGCGATTCTACGCATTCGTGCCAAAAACCCGTTAATTGCTGACCAGGTCGCGGTGAACTATCGCAAGGCGGAGATTACCGAGGCGCAACGAGCAATGCTTGATTTTGCCTGTCGAGTTGCTGAGCGCTCGTCAGAAGTTTCAGACGCTGATATTGCTGTCCTCCTAGAGCAGGGTTTTTCTCGTGAAGATGTTTGGGATATCACGGCGATTACGGCATTTTTTGCAATGAGTAATCGTATCGCCAACGTTGCTGCAGTGAAGCCAAACCCTGAGTTTTATCTGATGGGTCGGCAGTAAGATCGTGGAGATATTGGTGACCGCTCGTCACAGGGGGTAGGGCTAACGAGGCCCAGTAAGCACGCAAGTGAGTGTGCTAGAACCTGAGGATTAGTGAGTGTCTGAAGTCAGATTCGGAAAGAATGATGAGATATAGCTTTTTAGGCGCGGATACCAGGTTGTCAGCACAGGTGCTCAATGAGCAAAGCTCAGCCACGATGATCGCGTTGCATGGTATGCGAGACCAAGGCGAGAGTTTTCGGCTTCTGGCAGAAGCGATGCCTGAGGTACGGTTGATCATTCCAGATCTCAGGGGTCACGGACGAAGTGATCATCCAGGTGTCTACAGCATGACTCATTTTGTCGCCGACTTACTCGCGGTTTACCGTTTTTTTGGATTAGCCTCGGTGCATTTACTTGGGCACAGCCTGGGAGGGCATATTGTTTCTCGATTCAGCGGTATGTTTCCTGAGCGAGTGGATCGTTTGATCATTGCCGATGGGTTTGGTCCGCCAAGACCTAAAGATCCGCCAGATACAGCGGGATTGGCTCTTGGCTTGCGGGAGCAGGTGGAAACTTTATGGTCCATGGGGCGTGGTTCCCGGCCCATGCAAAACCTGACGGTAGCCAGAGAGCGCTATCAGCATAACAACCCTAACTTGAGCCAGGCGAGGATTGCGCACTTGGTTCAAGAAGGTACTCGAGAGTTGCCAACCGGTGATGTGGGTTGGCGCTGGGATCCGAGGGTTCAGCAGGTTTGGAGTACTTTTTCACATGCCGATAGCGAATCGCTGTTGAGTTGTATACGGTCCGAGACCTGCGTAATCACCGGATCTGAGGGGCTTGCCTATTGGTTAAGAATGCATCCGGAGTTAGCGGGACAAGACCTGCACTACCAGCGCGAATTACAACGCCGAATCGCATTGTTCTCGGTACCCGTCCTGAACGTGGTACTCAAGGGAGCCGGCCATATGGTGCATTACGATGCCCCAGAAGCTTTTTGTGGAGCCGTCCAAAGATTCATCGGCGCTGGTTCTACATAGGCCCTAAAGTCGCTAAAACTCTGTCGCGAGCTTATTGATCGGGACATCCCCCGTCCTAGTGTCGTTTCGTTCTTCGGCTTTAACGACGCCAATGAAACGCAGAAAATCGTGCTGCATGAGATAGAGACTAGGAACCAAGAACAAGGTGATGACCGTCGCAAATAGCACCCCAAATGCCAGAGAAATCGCCATTGGAATGAACATAAATGTCTCAGGATCCTCGTTCGTCATGAGCGGGATGAGGCCGACAAAAGTCGTAACCGAGGTTAGGATAATGGGCCTAAACCGGACGACGCCCGCCTCGGTGACGGCCTCAAAAAGTGGCACGCCTCGAGCCCTCTGGCGATTAATGAAGTCAACCAGAATTAGCGAGGCGTTTACCACGACCCCAGATAAAGCGATGATCCCGAGCAGGGAGAAAAAGATAAGATTCCATCCCATCACATAGTGCCCAATGATGGCTCCGACGGCACCAAAAGGGATAACACTCATGATGATCATCGGCTGCAAATAAGATTTTAATGGAATCGCCAAGAGTGCATAAATGATCAAAAGGGCGAGCAAGATATTCTTACCGAGACTTTCAGTGACTTTACTTCGCTCTAGTTGTTCTCCGCCCAAGCGGTATCGAACCCCGGGGAATAGGGCGTTCTCACAGGGTTGATCAACACTGGAGAAACGGGTGCCCTTCTCACAAATGACATCTTGCAAACTGGGTAGAAGCGCCTCGGGTGTCATTAGGCTGCGATCGATGTCACCGCGAACACTGACGACTCGCTGCTGATTCTCGCGGTTAATCGTTGAATAACTATTGCCATAAGTAACGCTAGCGACAGTGCCAAATGGAATCTCTGCCCCTGAATTGCTGCGTATTCGCATACTTTCTAGGTTTGCAAGAGACTCTCGCTCATCTTCAGGGTAGCGAACCATGACCCTAACATCGTCCGTGCCTCGCTGAATCCTCTGAGCTTCCTCGCCGTAAAAAGCCTGCCGCACCTGTCTAGCCAGATCGTTGAGCGTTAACCCCAGAGACTTAGCCTCAGGTTTGATATCGAGTTGTAATTCTTGCTTGCCTGCTCGGAAGGAGTCTGACAGATCGAGCACGCCCGGAAACTGTTCCAGCTCTTGGCGAAGATGGGCTGCAGCAAGTTTGAGTTCTTCAACGTCGCGACCTCTTATTTGTAAGGAGATGGGGTCTCCTGCACTGAACGAGTCGGCATTAAACTGCAGATCTATCGCGTCGGTTACTGGGCCGGTCAGTTCCCGCCACCGACTGGCAATCCTGCTCGAAGTCCAGCCAGGTCTGTCTTCTATGGGCGCAAGATCCAGCACAACTTCGGCTAAATGACTACCACCTGCTGTCCGACTGGGCGGACCCGAACTGCGCGCGGCATTAGAGCCAATGGATGCAAAAACATTACGAATGGGGCTGTTGGCGACACTTTGCCCAAGATCTGTCGCAATCTCTTGGCGAAGCACATCAACCGACTGCTCTATTTGGGCCGCTCCCACTTTTGTCAGTTCGACGTTCGTGCCTTCTGGCATGAGCAGGGTTGCATAAATCCGGTCGCCCTCAATGGCAGGGAAAAATTGGAAAATAACCCGCCCGCTCGCAACCAGTGCTAAGGCCATCAGCAGCACCCCCGTACCGATGGCCCAGGTGACCCATCGCCATTCGAGGGTTTTGACCAAAAAGGGTCGGTAGCGAGTTTCTGCAAAGTGCTTAAGATGATGGGCAAAGAAACCTTGAAACTTTATCCAATCCTTCACGAATCGAGTATCTTTAAACCAGTGCGATTCGGTGTTTCGATGCGATAGGTGGGCCGGTAAGATCAACATGCATTCGACGATGCTAAAGATGAGGCAAATGACCACAACCCAGCCAATTAAGGAAAAAAACGATCCCATTCGTCCATCCATGATAAGGATCGGAAGGAAAGCCGCCATGGTCGTCAAAACACCAAAGATGACCGGGGTTACCACTTCACTGGCTCCTTGAATCGCCGCATCGCGTTTTGAGATGTTGGGACCTTCGAATGAGAAGATACGTTCGCCCACCACGATGGCATCATCGACGACGATCCCAAGAACCAAAATGAAGGCGAGGACGGTTAACGAGGAAATGTTGAGGCCCGCGGCCGGGAACATCCAGATAGCGCCTAAAACGGCAATGGGAATTCCTGCGGCCACCCACAAAGCCACCTTGAATCTTAAAAAGACCGTCAAAATAAGTAGCACGAGCACCAGGCCGGCATAAGCGTTTTTGGTCAGGGCGTCGATGCGGCGGGTCAAGGGGACTGATTCGTCGATCCAGACATCAACCTCAAGCCCCTCAGGAAAGGTCGAGGCTTTATCGGCAATGTAAGCTTTGACCGAGTTGGCAGAGGTGATCGTATCCTCGTCACCGACTCGATAGACAGAGATAGTCACGGCGCGCTCGCCATTGAACTTGGCCTGCAAAAAACCTTCTTGGAAGTCATCCTTGACGGTCGCGATGTCGCCGATGGTTAGACTGGTGCCGTCACGCCGGGATAAAACTTCGATACGCTCAAAGTCTCGTCCGAGATAAGCTTGCCCTTGACTGCGGATGAGCACTTCGCCACCGTCTGCTTTGATCGATCCACCGGGTAAATCGAGTGAGGCCCGCCGAATCGCAGTTGATACGTCAGTCAGATTCAGCCCATATTGACGCAAGGCCTGTTCGGATACCTCAATCGATATTTCCCAAGGCCGAGCATAGTTGACACTGACCTGTGAGATACCCTCAAGACTCGCAATTTCATCTCGCATCGACTCAGCAATAATTTTGAGTGTCGCTTCATCCGTTTTGCCAGAGACAACGACGGAAATACTTTTGCCTCGAAATTGCAGCGACGAAACGATGGGCTTTTCGGTCTCTGCCGGAAAGGTATTGATCGCATCAACTCGGCTTTTGACTTCATTGAGGGTCACAGTCAAGTCTGCATCAGCGAACACTTCGAGAAACACGGTGCAAGCACCCTCGGAGGCTGTTGCCGTCATTCGCTCGATCCCATCTAGGCCTTCAATGGCCTCTTCAACTCGAATGCAAACGGCTTTCTCTGCCTCGATTGGGGCAGCGCCAAGATAGGGGATCGTAATTTGAATGATGCCAGGCTCGATACTGGGGAATTCTTCCTTGTGCATTGATGATAGGGAGAAGGCTCCCCCCACCAATAAAATGAGCATAAGCAGGTTGGCGGCAACCGGATTATCGGTAAACCAAGCGATCGTCTTTTGCATCGAGATTAGCCTTGTTGGTTCGGCGTCGTAAGGGAAACGGCAACGCGCATGCCATCAACCACGGTTTGAATAGGAGAAATGTTGACCCGTTCGCCAGCCTCTAGACCGCCTTGAACGATGACTGTCTCTTGTTCAAGCCTAAGGATATCAATCGTTCGATATCTCAATCGCTCCTGATCATCAATGATCAACACTTGGTTTTGGTTCCTCAACGCAGCTCTTGGCAGTCTAACGACTTTGTCATAGCGCTTACCTTCGACCACGGCGACAACAAAAAGGCCAAGCTGCAACGCTGGGGTGCCAGGAAGCTGCTGATTTTGATTAATCCGAGCGACGGCAGTCACCATTCGACTCTCAGGATCGATTTGGGCCTCAGTTCGGGCGAGGTGCCCGGACCATTCGAATCGCTCTCCGGCATAATCGGCATAGAGTGCGATTCGTGGGGCGATGTCGATGCTAAGTTCGCCCCGAGCGGATGCAGGCAAATCCAAAAACGCCAGTTGATGGTTTGCAATGGGTAGGCGAATTTCGACCGCGTCGCTGCTGTAGAGCGTTGCTACCGATACACCTTCGCGGATGAATTGTCCGACGTCAATATTCTCAGCGCGGACCAAGCCTTCAAACGGGGCGGTCAATACCGTTCGTTTAAGATTTCGATCGGCCAAGCTCAAGTTAATGGTAGCCTCTAAATGCGTGGCCTCCGCAATTTTGTGTGCTCGGACGGCATTTTCAAGATTGGATTGGCTGATTAATTGCCCTTTAACCAAGGTCTGCAAGCGCTTGAGCTCATAACTACTGTGCTCAAGATCTGCCTTGGCTCGAATGAGTCGGGCGCGTGCCAGGCCCGCTTGCGCCTCGTAATCCGAAGCGTCGATTTCGAGTAGCGGTTCACCCGCTTTGAAATAGCCTCCGACTACAAGGTTAGGCGACCGCCATTGAATTTTTCCACTAACCTCTGGAATCAGTTCGGTCGTCGTTTTGGGAACGACGGTACCCTCTGATTGCACCGTTAGCGTCAAAGGTTCTTCAACGACGGTAATGGCCCGGATTGCGCTCACAGCCTCGGCAGGTTGTAATCGTTCCGGTTGGGGGCGAGTCATTAAGATACTGGCGGCAGCGGCGACGGCTGTGACCAATACGGCTAAGGTTAAAAGGACTTTAATTAGGGTGTTAGGCATGTTGGGTTGTCCTGTGACTCGCATTAGGGTTCATCTGGGGCGCTTCGCCAGCAGCCAGCGTTGCTGACAAGTGGTCAAAGTGCTCAGAAATTACAAAGGCCAATCGGGCTGGATTATCAGCCTCAATCGCGTTCGCCATGTTGTGTAAAAGACCCCTCGCGTCGACGGGGGAGGGTTCATTGCGATCGATGCGCCCCATCATTTGGGCTCGTAGACCATTACCAATTAGCCGCAAGACCAAATTGTTATTGATATCAATCAATGCCGCCGCAAACTGCGCGAGGGGTTGCTCATAGGTTGCCGGTGTATTGGCGTGCCCAGAATTGGCCGTTTCTGGGGAGAGTATCGTCAGCAACCTGTCTTTTTCTTCGGGGGTTGCCCGCGCCAAGGCCAGCCGACTCGAGAGCGCGAGCAGGGCACCAAAAACGGCGACCAGTTCAGAGATCAGTGTCGGTCTTGCCTGATCCTTTAGATCGAGTAGCGGACCTAACACACTCAAACTCGCCTGCTCGATCGGGCTGATTCTAACGCCCCCGGGAAGGACTTGAACGATGCCTAATTCGGCCAGAGTCTTGATGGCTTCGCGCACGGCGCCACGATTGACCTGAAATCGCGCAGCGAGGTCTCTCTCCGAGGGTAGTCGCTCTCCGGGCCGATACTGACCCAGCAGGATCTCGTCACGCAGGAGATCAGAGATATCGCTGGCCCTAGACTTTACCGGCTCGCTTGCTTGTTTGGCTGTCTCGTTCATCGAGAATCGCATCCTTATGAGGCTGTTATCATCGTCCTTGCAGCATGATATAGAACTTCTACGCAGCAGATTCGACTTTGGTTCTACCGAATTGGCACGACCTAATTGCCCTTGCCATTTAGGTACTACCATTCTGGTCACACCATTTCGGACCTACCGCTATGGAAGGGCCAATTTGGTTATACCAAATTGGTTGTACCAATTGTAGCGACTTCGACAGAAATGTAAACCAAACCAGACGTTTTCTGATGAAATGGTCAATGAGGTTTTCGCTATGCCCGTCCGAGTGCAGGGTTGGTAGAGGTTGACACTCAGCTAGGTCCTGATCAGTTGGCTAGGCGCGAGGGCTGAAAAATCGAGATCGCTCATCTTAACCGGATGTTTGCGCCCGAGGCACCAGCGTTGCTTGAGGAGATCAGTATCGCAGACCTNGGTCTGCCTTGAAGACCTGACTAACCGGTTCAGTGATCGCTATTCAGACATTTTTGGATGAGGCCGAGCTCATCAGGATGGNTGCCGACCGGTAANCCANGGAGCAGGACCAGAGTCAGCGTTAGGGCCGTTGTTGAGGGTTTTCTGAGGTCGATCGAAGCTTAAAGGCCCTCGATCGCGGGCATCGGAGCGAAGGTAGGAATCGTGATGCGGGTGTGCTAGAAAGGCGTCTTGTGCGGTGCCCTGAGTAAGCAGGCCAGTATTGATCAGGTAAGGAGATGATTTTGGATTTATATGAGGCGATGAGTACCCAGCGGGCGGTTCGACGTTTAAAACCGGATGCAATACCTGAGGAGGTGCTTCAACGGGTATTAACGGCAGCGATGTGGGCGCCCACCGGGGGGAATGTCCAGCCATTTCGGTTGTTGGCGGTATCGGACTCGACCAAGTTATCGACGATTCAAACGCTTTATCAGCAGGAGTGGAGCGAATACACCAAGGCCATGCGAGCCGCAGGAGATCAGTTACCAGAAGCCCGTCAGCGTATGATGCGAGCAGGGGATTATTTGGCGGCTCATATGAGCGAGGTACCGGTGTTAATGGTTGTTTGCTTTAACCCTGCGTTGATGGCCATCACGGATGCTGGCCTTAATCGACCCTCCATCGTTGGCGGCGGCTCAGTTTACACGGCCGTCCAAAATCTCATGTTAGCCTGCAGAGCCGAAGGATTGGGCTGTGTTTTAACGACGTTATTGTGTTTTAGAGAGCAGGAGATGAAATCATTACTGGGAATACCAGAAGAGTGGGGGACTTGTGCAGCAGTGCCAATCGGATATCCGGTGTTGAAAGGGTATGGGCCGATCTCGCGGCGGCCAGCGGGAAAAATGGTATTCCAGGATACTTGGGGCCAAAGTTACGGATCGGGGAGCGACTGATGGGACGCTTTCTGTATCGATTGTACGAGCGAATATTGTGGTCGCAGGTCAAGAACGGTCCAAGTCCCAATCACATAGGTCTGATTGTTGATGGCAACCGTCGCTTTGCTCGAGGTAGAGGACTCTCCCAGAATTTGGGACATGAGGAGGGTTCGAGTCGGGTTGAGGAATTTCTGCGTTGGTGCTGGCGTTTGGAGATCAAAGTGGTCACGTTATACGGATTCTCCACCGAAAATTTCAATCGATCAGAGGATGAGGTTGACTACCTCATGGATCTGATTATGTCAAAACTGAAGCAATTTCAAACGGACCCGGCAATCAAGGCAGAGCGTGTCAGGGTCAAGGTTATTGGTCGGCGAGAAGATCTGAGTGATGAGATGAACGCCGAGATCGATCTTGTCGAATCGATGACTGCTGACCATGATCGATTTTTGCTCAATATTGCGTTGAGCTATGGAGGGCGAGCTGAAATTATTGATGCGGTAAAAAATATCGCGACTGAGGTGCAAGCGGGTAGTCTCACGGTCGACGCCATTACCGAACAGCGATTTGCGGACTATCTCTATACGGTTGGAGTTCCAGACCCGGATTTGATTATTCGAACGTCAGGGGAAGAAAGACTTTCGGGGTTCTTGCTGTGGCAAAGCGCTTATTCCGAACTCTATTTCACCGAAGTATTTTGGCCAGCCTTTAGAATGATTGACTTCTGGAGAGCAATTAGGGTCTACCAGCAGAGAGAGCGACGTTTTGGCAAGTAATCCCGATGTAGCATTCGGTTCACTGAGGGCTGTGAATCGCCTTGGACCTGATATAAATTAGCATTCGGAGAATAAGAAGGACGAAAGGTGAACGCTACTTGGGATGACGATAAATTTCCCTGTCTTGTGGTAACGAGCGAGGAGGCGCTAGGCACGGTGCACCGGCTTGATCAAAATCACGTGTGTTTAGGCAGTGATAAGCAGGCTGATATTTATCTACCGATGCGCGGCGTCGGCGCCTTTCATGCCGAGCTGAGCGAAAATGATCAGCAGTGGTTGTTATCCAGCTGTGACGACCACCTAACCCTGCACAAGGACAAGCTTGTTCAGGCACCGATATCGTTATCCGACGGTGACGGTATCGAACTCGGAAATGTGAAACTTAAGTTTCGGGTCTTCGACCAAGAGGACTTGCGCTATCATGCTGCGTTACGTCAGCTCGCTATTCGAGACGGCTTAACCGATCTATACAACGTTCGCTTTTTTGCAGATGCGCTTCAAAAAGAGCACGAATATAGTTTTCGTAAGCAATCATCGTTGGCGCTTCTGTTTATGGATATCGATCATTTCAAGTTGGTCAACGATCGATTTGGTCATGCCTACGGGGATTTTGTCCTTAAAGAGCTGGCTTCTCTGCTAACCACCAAAATTCGGGGTTACGACCTATTGGCGCGCTATGGTGGAGAGGAATTTGTCTTCATGGTCCGAGAGGAGTCCCAGCAGGCTGTACACGAGTTGGCGCATCGTATTTGTAGCGATGTACGTGAGCATGTCTTTAATCATATTGGTATTCGCAGCCAACTCACAGCCAGCATTGGTTACTTTTGGTGGGATGGCAAAGATCGAGAAACTTCAGCAGAGGACATTCTCAAAAAAGCGGATGATCATCTTTACGCGGCAAAGGATGCCGGAAGAGACCAAGTGATTCCGGCGAATCTCGAGTCCTAAGTCAAGCAGCACAGTGATGATTGCGGTGGAATGCTCGGCACCTATTAGGCGGTCATGGACCTTTCTTGCAATCATCACCTGGTTCGCAATAGGTTCTTGCTCACGCCGCACACAACACTGAACGAATGACGAGGTGAAGGATCGGCTGATAAACCCTAAGCCGTCTGAGTCCGAAACCGAGCGTCAACGGGTTTGATGATGCCGTTCTGGCTGCAATGAGTGGCAAGGATAGCGTTCGACAATGGCTGTCATTCGCGATCCTCAGCGGTTTGCGGCCCTGCTTGGGTTATCAGGAGTTCAACTTACGCAGTTTTGTTCGACCCCGCCAACGATCGAAAATCGATAACAAGGTAGAAAGGCTCAAAAGCCAGTAAACAATGATCATCGGGCCCTTGATCGGCTCAAGCATCGGTAAGCCCTCTGCGCCCAACATGAGACCAATGAGGGCAAAGTAGGCAATCCCATTATACCGACCTAACTGGCTGGCAATCAGGTGCTCTCCGAGGTGAGCACCCGAATCGAACACGTATTGAAGAAACGCGAGACCGATCAGTACCGGCAATATCAAGGTAACCTCAAGATGTAAGCTGAGAGCCGTGAGACCCACAATGACAAAAAACGCGTCACTCCCATGATCTAACAGTCCGCCCCAAGCAGAGTCAATGTCAAGGTGCCTGGCGACCGGGCCGTCCACCATATCGGTGATCACAGCCGCAAGATATAGCACCAGTGCCAAAGTCCAGAGGTCATGACTGATAGACATCGCAAGAGCAAGCGCCCAGCCGACGCGACTCAGGCTCAAAGCGTTGGGTAAATAGGTCAAACGGCTTATGATAGATCCCTTTATGAAGTCCGGATGCAAGGGATGACTGTAACAGAAATTAAGCGGTTTGCTCCTCAAAAAACCATCAGCGTGCCAAAGTCGAACGTGTTGCGAGACAATTTTGCGCGTCTAACACAGGGCGGGCGCAAACCGAGGCACTGGCAGCGGCGAGTGCCGTATGGCCTAGTGTTGCTGAGTCTCGGTTTGATGATGGGATTAGGCCCTTTTGAACGATTGCCGGGGGGAAAGGTAACCGGACCGGTGGTAGGTACACCTGTCGACGATTGGCAGTTCGTTGAGCATGCGGGGCGTTGCGCACTGGAGGTTCGGCCAGAGTATCCTCATTCCGTGACGGTTAATTGTTGGCATAGTCAAGGACGATTGTTTATTGGTTGCATGGCCTGCGAGGGAAAGGTTTGGTCATCGTATATTTCGGATAATCCCGCGGCACGAGTCAGGATCTCCGGATCGGTCTATCCTGTTGCTTTGCAACGCGTTGAGTCAGAAGTCGAAATGTTAGATGCCTGGTCGGCCCGGTGGTCGCATCTAAAGCGTGAGCCGCCTCTGCCCCAGGTTCCGGAGGGCTATTGGCTATACCGAGTGGTATCACGATGAAAGTTGTCGTTGCGGGTGCAAATGGTAATTTAGGTCGGCGGTTAATCGGCGCACTCGGCAACGCTCACCAAGTTTTGGCGTTGGTTCGCTCACCAGCCGCAGCTGAACACTTGATAGCGTTGCCTTGCCAAGTTGCCATAGTCGGCTATCAAGATGTCGAGCGATTGTCTGCTTTAATCGAAGATTTTGACGTCCTGATTAACCTCACGGGAATCATCAAAGCATCGCGTTTGAATACGTATGTCAAAGCTCATGAAGAGGTCGCCCGTGGATTGGTCGCCGCTTGCCAAAGGGCAGGGGTCGAGCGGCTGATAGCGCTCGGTATCTGCGGATCCGATGAGGAGGCAGCGAATGCTTGTTTTCGATCGCGAGCAGCCTGTGAACGCATCCAGCTCGAGGGTAGTCAGGATGCGGTCATTTTGCGGGTTCCGATGGTGCTGGGTGAAGGCGATTTTGCCAGTGCGGCGTTGATTCGAAATGCCGCCAGTCGCCTAGCGTTCACCTTTCGAGCGAGTAGTTTGGAACAGCCGATTTACGCCGGGGATGTCATTGCCGCAATCGAGCAGCTTCTTGGCAGCCCAGTGCGGGGGATTATCACCTTGGCAGGTCCTGAATCGTTGCCTCGCAAGCAGCTGATCACGCGGTGTGCAGCATTGATTGAAAACGATGCGAACCGAGTCGTTTCATTGCCTATGGCACTTGGCTTAGGAATTGCCTTTGTGCTTGAGAGGTTGATGAGGTCTCCACCGGTGACCCGTGCAATGCTGGGAGTGTTGGATCACGACGATCATTTCGATGAACCAGTGCCTTCCGAGCTAGAACTGACACTGACGCCCCTTGATGTGATGTTAAAACGGGTCGCTGAATCGGTGGCGTAACCCTTGTCCCTCCGAGGGTTTTGTCCGCGGTCTGGGTGTTTTGTGACTCAGCTTGCGCAACCCGTAGCCATCCGGTGACCCAAGGTCATCGAAGGGAATCGAAGGGAGTCGGTATTGGATCGGGTAGCAGGCAGAGGACGGGGTCAGGGGGTTAACCGGTGTTTTTTGGGCTTGACGGCGAATGTCGTTGCCGCAAGAAGCGCTGTCATACGAGCAACCGGCTTCTCGCGACAGCAAATCCTGTAGCCCTGATCTTACATCTGGCGTTAAAAGGGATTGCAATGCCGAAGGGAAACACTGAGGGTCGCCTGTGAACCCAGTGCGGGCGAAAAAAGGTGCGTTCTGGATTTTAAGCCTTGTCGATAAGTAGGTGGCGGTCAGCGGGCCGACTGACGATCAGGAGAGGCCCAGCGCAGCGCAAAGCCGAGGAATGGCAAGTTCTGCGGGAGTTGATAGTTTAAGGGTGGCGAGATCATCTGCACGTGTCCATCCTGGGTTAATGATCAATAAGGGTTTACGGTGGTTTACCGCATAACGACAGAACCGATACCCTGAAAATAGTTTGAGCGAACTACCAACGACCAGTAGGGCATCGGCAGTTCTGATGAAGGAGTAAATTTTTTCGACCAGATCAGCATCAACGGTACCTCCAAAAAAAACCACTCTTGGTTTTAAATCACCCCCACAAGCCGGGCAAATGGGGCTTTGTATCTCTCCG